>CAYYYW010000008.1:0-49330 GCA_964476245.1 uncultured Gammaproteobacteria bacterium | reverse complement strand
GTTCCTATTTTAGCCAGTCTAACCCTTATTCCGGAACAACAAACTATCAAAGTTGATCAAACTTTTTTAGTAACTATTAATTTAAACACCGGAGATTATAAAACAGACACAGTTGATGCTGTTTTAACTTTTGATCCAAAAGTATTAACCGTTGAAAAAATCTCTCCCGGCATGTTTTTTGCCGACTACCCAATTAAAAAATCTGAAGATGGTAAAATCATGCTCACTGGGACCATCGGAGCTGAAGATAAACAAGTTGGTGGAGCCAAAGGCGAAGGAGCCTTAGGCACCATTACTTTCAAAGCCAAAGGCAAAGGCTCAACCACAGTTGATTTTGACCAAAACTCTTTAGTCGTTAATGAAGGAGAGAACGTTTTGGGAGAAACTAAAGGAGCTAATTTTGAAATATATTAAATATGAAAAATCAAAGGGGTGAAGTTACCTTAATTTTAACCTTAATAAGTTTAGGCTTAATAACGGCCACTTTGGGTGTTGAAATGGGAACCCGAAGGGTTAAAAGCCGGGCTTCTCAATTAAATGAGTATACGTGCGGTTTTGAAGCAATCGTTCTTGATAAAGTTCAAGTTGCCCCCGGAGAGACGCTAAATATTGGTTTAAGGCGTCAAGCAGGTACTTCACTCTCTTTTAGCAGACTTACGTATCGTTTTGAAGGAGAAAGGCCTGGGGTTGGTTGGGAAAAATTGCATAATGTCCCTATGACTATTTGCTCGTCTTCGGCGGCCGAAAGAAGTGGAAATTGCATTAATGAAAATCGCGATGTTCAGTATACTATTCCTTACGGTTGGTGGGCGCGCGAATATCCTTTCATTCAGGCAAAATTGTTTGTCCAATGCGAGCTAAAAGAGAATGGAAGCATGCAGAGCTTATCAACGGACCTTACGATTAAGAGTGAACCTTCAGCTCCCGCCCCAAGAACAGAAAATGGAGATTTTGAGTTTGATCTTCCGGCTAAAATCGAAGCGTGCGAAGAAACATCTATCCCGTCGCGGATTAGAAATATCCGTAATCAGCCGGAAAGAGGAGACCCACAGGATGCTAAAAATGTTCGGATTTGGTTAACTCCAAAAGACTATTTTAATAAACCAGAAAATGTGGGAAGCGTTGATCCAAATTGGATTGGAACAATGCCTTATAATCAATGGTTTAATATAACCTTGACAATCAAACCAGCCCAATTTACGTATCCATTAAAACCCGGGGATGAAAAAGAGCTTTATATTTGGGCTGATGGAGCTTTTTCATTAAGCCATCACGACCGTGTCCCTTTTAAAATTTGGTGTCCGGGGGTGACAATAACTCCAACTTTAACATTAACTCCTGGTGCTACTACCACACCAACACCAACGGTAACTCCCACACTATGTCTTTATGATGCGGATGCCTACATATGTGTTGATAACAATAGTAATGGGGAATGTGAAAGTAACGAATTAATTGTTCAATCGGGTTTTTCTTCTAATTATGTAATTTACGATCCAGTGACCAAAGCTGAAATTACCAGCGGCACCAGTACTTTTAATGGTGGTACAATAAATTTCCACACCACTAATTTAACTGAAAACCAAAGGGGTAAACAGGCTTCTGTTGCTCTCAATTTAATATCAGATTGGCAAATTACAGGTTCATTTTGTAAAGGTTTAGGTTGTCCCTCAAACGCAGGTCAAGTAGTTGCCAAACTTGATGGTTTTTCAGTGAATTGCGGCACAGACGTTGACTACGGCTGGATTTTAAAACAAAGCGTTTCACCAACAGGAAAAAGTTTTCAGCTTGATTGGGTAATTAACGACGAAGGTAAATGTTGGGTGGCTTGGGCTGATTCCAGTTGTAATCTAAGAGGCCATGAAGGTGGGGGAGGAGACGGTTATAATTGTAGTCAAGGAGACGGAAGCGATCACAACACTACTTTTACTAATACCAGTTCTCAGACCGTTAGTACAAGCTGTGATCGTTATCTTTGTCAAAATTGCGCTGCTCATAAAGACGGAGTTCATGTTCAATGTCAAACATGGGACGGTCGTCTTGGAAAAATTAGTTTAGCGCCGGGATGTTCTGCCACTTGTGGTTGGGATGGAATTTCCAATATTGATTGTTCGCTAAATCAACCAACGCCAACAACTCCTCCTGGTCAACCAACCTTAACCTCAACGCCTAACTCCACCGTCACGCCAACCACTAGGCCCGGTCAAGCTACCGCTACACCGACGTCAAGGCCTGGTACTCCTACGCCGACGCCACAATGTAACTTTAGGGATGAACGAGAATGTAAGCTCAATTGTGGTAGTTGTATACTTGATGGAAATTGTTGGATTTGTTCTACCGTTCCCACCATCACGCCGGCACCTGTCTGTTCACCTGGTTGGAGTAATTATGGCTCCAATTGTGCAACTGCTTGCTCCAGAACCTGTGTTGGTTCTTGTTGTCCTCCTCTTTCTACCGCCACGCCAACGTTAAAACCTAATCAACCCACCGCCACGTCGACGCCGACACCAATTCTAGGTGACGCTGGAACCTGTACTGCTACGCATGTTGGGATGGGCTGCACATCTCTTATTGACAACTGTAATCTTGACTTTTACTGTGATTTCGACTTTGATAATAATCCGGCTAATGGCTGTGATGCAAGGTGTGAACCTATCGGTGGTACCGGTCTTGCCCCTGCCTCGTATGATCAAGAGGTAAATGGAGTGATTAATGCTCGGGACTATTTTATTGTTATTGCCAACTATGGTAAAGAAGGCGAGCGAGGAGATATTAACGGGGATGGCAAGGTTAATGCAAAAGATCTTTCTTTCTTGTATCCGTTTATGGGCAGGCGAGTCCTGCAAACAACGCCCGCGCAGTAACCTCAGAAGTTAGTCCTTCACCATAATTAGAAGTTACACAGTTATTCTGGAGACCCTGACGTTGTGTCGGGGGACCCCAGAATCCGAAGTGCAAATAGATTCTGGATGCGTCCCGAGATTACGTTGGGACTTACCAGAATGACGTAAGATATTTATATAACAAACAATTACTTTAATTCCACTTTTCCTCCGGCGGTTTCAATTTTTTTCTTGGCTTCTTCGGACGCTTCTTTTTTTACGTCCTTTAACAATTCTTTAGGCGTGCTTTCCACTAATTTTTTGGCATCCATCAAGCCCAAATTGGGGAGAAGCTCACGAACAGCTTTAATGACGGCTAATTTGTTGGCGCCGGCCGAAACCAGATTAACTGTGAAAATAGTTTTTTCCTCTTTGGCCGCCGCGTCAGACGTGGTTGGTCCGGCCACTGGCGATGCGGCCATTGGCATTGCGGAAACGCCAAATTTTTTCTCAAGGTGTGAGGCAAGTTCAGAAAGCTCCAGAGCAGTTAACGCCTCAATTTCTTTGGCTATTTTTTCTACTTTTACCGATAATTTTTTTTCGTCACTCATATTAAACACCTCCTTTTAACCTTTATAAACTTTCAAACTTTTAAACTTTAAAACTCTTATCATTCTTTCCGGTGAGGATTTTAACCCTTGAACAATTCTTGCCAAGGGTGATTTTATTAAAAAGACAACTTTACCCATCAATTCTTCTTTAGAAGGTAATTGAGCTAATTTCGTCAAGTCGTCTTTTTGGTAAATTTGGTTATCAATTACCCCAATTTTAAATGAAAGCCGGCCTTCGGTTTTAGCGAACTTCCAAAAAGTGGATAGGGCAGTGGTCCAATCAGCAGGTAAAGTTAATAAAGCCGATGTTCCGGTCAAAACTTCTTCGCTGGCAATTTCTTTTTTATTAATTTTTTGAACGGCAACTTTAAGTAATGAATTTTTGACCACTTGAAAAGAGGAAGTTGCGGGACGAAGAATTTGCCTTAATTGTTCTAATTTTTGGTGAGGAATGTTTTCAAAATGAATTAAAATAAAGTTAGGGGATTGCTTTATTTTTTCAACTAAAGAATTGACGATTTGAATTTTTTTTAAGCTGGGCATAAATATCTTTCTTACAGGGAAATTTTTAAACCTTGACTAAGTCAGGACAACCTGTAATCTTCAAGATGAAAACATTATACATTAAAAAAATTAATAATCAAGAAGAATTTTTTCATTTACTCCTTGACAATTGTTTTTTTAAATTTTATTCTTTAAATTAATTCTATGGTTTCTAAGCTTGGATTAAATTGGATTAAAATTTTAATACGATGAGAAATCTACTCAAGAACCTACCTAAGATAAAACTAAACAGAAAGAATTTTACTAAAGTTGGTGTTTTTATCATGGCGTTGGTTGTTTTTCTGATGGTTTTTTTAGTTGGGACAAAATTAGATCTTCGCAAAAGAGGAAAAAGAGCGGAGACGGAAACGGCCATTGCCGGTCCCGGCCATCTCAACTTTGTTGATCCTATCGAGTATGGTACATTGAGCGCAACAATGGCGCAGGCAGCGACGGCTAATGCGGAGGGCACCGTCCAAAATCTTCAAGCCCCAACCATTTCTGGATTTTCCTCCGATCTTTTTACCGGTGGAGCGACGATCAGTTATCCTCTTGATCTTCCTCCGGGCAGGGGTGGGTTAACTCCATCTCTTTCTTTTAATTATTCTTCAAATAGTGTTTATGGTCCCATGCTGGGAAGGGATGCTAACGGCACTGGTAAACATGATGCGTATGATATCGTGCCCGACGGGACGCACCAGAATTGGACAGATCAGCTTTTTACCCAGTCTTCGCAAATAGGCTTGGGTTGGGATCTTAGCGGTTTGGGTTCTGTCTTCCGTGACTCCAACAACCGCTATACTTTGGTTTTAAACGGCCAATCATACCGCTTGTTCAAAACCTTAAAAGAGAAGGGAACGGCAGAAGAATTCTGTGGTGAAGACGACAAGGGTCAACCAAAGCCAGTTCCTGCAGGCGAGTGGAATGAGTGCGCCGGGAAGTGGCACACTGACCCGACAGGTTTTTTAAAAATTGAACATAGTATTATTGGCAAGATTGATGGGGATGAGCCAGACCCGGGGAAAATACCCGAAAATTTTAGAATTACAGACACTAACGGTACTATCTACACTTTTGAGCCCAAAGGATACTTCTGGAAGCGTTGTGATTACCGAAATTTTGGTTGCAAAGCCGATGATTCCACCAAACCAGAGAAATGGGCTGCCTTTTATATCAAATGGGTTTTAACCCGTGTTGCTGATGTTCATGGTAATGAGATTAGTATTTCTTACATCAAAGAGATGCAGAAGCTTGGCCCCGCGGTGAAGGATAATGAATATTATCCTCGTGTTATCTGGCCCTACAAAATTGAGTATTCGGGGAGCGGGAGCGATTTTGATACCAAGGTTGAGTTTCGGCCCTTTTCAGAAGCTACTAAACCTGAATGGCCAGTTGCCGGTCCTGATGGAGAGATGTATGATCCTGATATTGATCCGGAAACAACTTATCCGATTACTTCAAACCGGGAAGATTGGAAGGCCTTAAGGTGGGCTCCCTACGCAGTAGGTTCACCATCGAATTGGATGAGTGGAAAGATCAAAAAGGCGGATAGTCAGTTTTTCTTCTCGGTGAACCGGATTATGGAGGTCAATGTCAAAGTTAAGCAGACGGCCGGTACTTGGAAAATTGTTCGGCAGTACGATTTAAACAACGGGGAGTATTTTGAAAGTGCTGGCGATACTACTTGTGTAGGTTATTCTTCTTCAAGTCTTTGTCCTCTGCATCCGAAATTGACAAAGATCACTGCTCGAGGAAAGGATGGGACGGATGCTCTACCACCCTACACTTTTGAATATGATTCTGTACATAATGACGGCCTTGGGAACATTACTAACTACCGTCTTTTGACGAAAGCCAGCAACGGCTATGGGGGGAGTGTAGGGTATAACTACGAAGTTTACACCGTGATGGATTATGATCCCAAGAGCGGTGACTGGGTTACTCAAGGATCGGTGTTTGGTCTACACCGAGTAACGGAAAAAACGGCCTACGATGGGCGAGGTAATTCTTTTAAAACTACTTACAACTATCCTAAGTCTACCGTAGGTATTTCTGATGATGGGTATCATTCGGGCTTTGAGTCGGTCGGGCACAATCTGGTTACAGAAAATGTTTTTAACAAAAATAATGGTTCAAAGATAAAAGAAACTAAATACTACTTTATTCAAGGGAAAACGGAAGGAGACAAGTTTTATGTTTCACCTGAGCGGGGAAGAGTAGCAAGAGTTGAGGTTCTTGATGATAAAGATACGCTGCTGTCGGTTTCCGAAACCGATTATTTGCGAGATCCTGATGACAAGGGCGGCACCCAAAATGATATTTGGAATACACCTCATTTCATCGCCGCCAAAGAAACCCGTGCCTGCGCGGAGCCTAACATGGGCTATCCGTTAGGTAGCAAAGCAACCTACAAATACAATAAAGATGACCAAAAGACGGGCGGGACGACACCAGAACAGTGGGGAAATTTAACCCAAGCAACAATATACAAAGTCGATAGTTGTAAAATGGAAGATCTCAATGGAGACGGCGTTCTCGATCTTGTTCTGAACGGGGTTAATCCTTACAGAACAACTCACAACACCTATTTTCCCAATTTAGACAGTCACATTACTAATAGAGTGGCAGAAACGGAAATTTTAGCCTGCAACACTGACCTTGTTGATTCTTTGGGTGATTGTCCCAAGGCAAAACGTATGACGCTTAACTGGAATATTTATGATGATAAAGGAGGGAACGATCCCAAACAAACTCCGGGCAGTAAGGGTCTGTTAACTCTTAGTAGAGCTTTCTACAAATTTCCCGAAGAGGTGGATGCTACTATTGGCAACCGAGATACTGTAGACGCCAAATATGAATATTATGATTTCGGCAATCTGAAGGCGACCACAACCTATGATGGTTATGGCGAGAGCTCATCTGCCACTTCGGGCGGTGGGGCAACAAGAACGTCAACGATTGAATATGAAGATACTTACCACACTTTTCCGGATAAAGTAATCAACCCTTTAAATCATATTGCCGAGACTTATTACAAAAATGGCACCATGACTGTCAACCACCCTTACTTAGCGGACAGAACTGTTGTTAAAGATGTAAACGGTCAGTTGTGGACAAACATTGTTGACAGCCTAGGGCGTTCAAAGGAAAGTTATTCTCCCGGTGATGATGTCAATCCAGAAAGAGCCCGAACAAAAATTGACTACAATGATGTCAACGCTGCCGGTGAGGTTAATCCGTTCATCGTCCACACTCAAAGCCGAGACGACAAAGATGATAGTAGTGGTGTCACCTACCAACATGCTTGGCAATTTTATAACGGCTTAGGTCAGGTGATCGAAACCCAAGTTGAAAAGGAAGGCGATGGAGCAAAGATTGCCCTAACTGCCACGAGCTACAACACTTTGGGTCAGGCAGAAAAAACTCTCTTGCCCTACGAAGCCGCGGCCGGTGGCACTTTTATCCAACCCGATTTCAACCGGCCCGAGCGCACCGAAGCGGATTACGATTCTTTGGGTCGGGCGATTGAGTCCCGTACACCTACCAACGTCGGTGGTTGGTATAAAACTAAGACTGGTTATTATGGCCGCAAGACAGCGGTTTTTGATCCCAAGAATCATCTAGCCATTTCGGAAGTTGACAATCTGGGTCGGACGCTTGAGACGTTAGTATTCAACAAGCAGGTAAATAGCTTGCCCCAAAATGGGGCGCAACTACCTACTGATTACTATGTCAAGACCCGACTAGACTATGACCATTTAAACCGAGTAAAGAAAACGACTACTACCAACCTCGACGGCACTCCTGCCAAAACCGCTGTTTCCGAGGTTTCCTACAATCAGTTTGGCCAGAAAGAATGGTCCAAAGACCCGGATTTGGGTCGCTGGAATTATACTTATTACCCGACGGGGACTCTAAAAACTGTTACCGACGCTAAAGGAAAGGTTAAAAGTTTTGTCTATGATGATTTGAACAGAATAAAACTCAAGTATTATGGTGATGCCAATGCCGAACCGGTAGCCTTTTTTGTTTACGATAACACTTGCCAAAATGGTATCGGTCGGCTTTGCTCTGATGTAGCCACCAATCGCCCAGAAGACGGTTTTATTGAAACGGCTAGCGTCTACAACTATGATGTTAAAGGCCGCTTAGTCTCGGAGATAAAGAGGATTGAAGGCCAAAATTTTGTCACCCAATTTGCCTACGACGCCGCCGGCCGCCAGCGCACGGTTACCTACCCCGATGGGACGCACGAGACAGTCACTTATTCCTACAACGACGCTGGTCTCCTGAATAATGTAGCAAGTTCCCAACAGACCTACCTCTCTTCGGTGAAATACAATGTTTTGGGTCTGCCCGAGGAGGAGGTCTTGGGCAATCAGGGAAAAAACATCTACACCTACGAGCCACGGACCTACCGTCTGGCATCGAAGATAGTTAAAGACGGAAGAGGGAAAGATCTTTGGTCACAAAACTTGAGTTATGACCCGGTGGGCAACATTGAGGAAATTGCTTACCCCCTCCGCAAAGACCTGCCTGGCCTCCCCTTCAAAATTGATTATACTTATGATGAACTGAATCGTCTAACCGGGGGCCAAGTGGCTGGACTAATCGACGAGGCCGCCAAGAAGACTTTTTATACCAGATACACTTACGATGAGTTGGGCAGGATGAACTTCAAACAAGAGGAAGGGGAAGAACCGTGCAATAAAACCACCGTCTACCCTGTTAACCGTAACAGCGCCCTTGTAGCCGAGAATCTCTCAGAAACGGAAAGCGGGCATATTACTTTTAGTTTCTTTAACAATGCTGGAAAATCACTATTCTTTGTTGGAGATTCGGTAAAACCGAAAAATGATTCAACCGAACTTGGTAAAAGGAGTTTTGTTCCTGTTTTAGTTGATGTTCTTTCAGACATCCGTTCTCGTTATCCTAATTTTGAAGGTTTTGTCGTTGTCGAATCCCATAAGAAAATAAATTACCCCGGTAGACCTGATGGCCCATGTATTAAGGTATTCAGTGGAACGGCGGAGGAGCTTTGCAAAATTGATCCTAAACGTTACTCCAGTTTCTGTCCAACACCTACCCCAACTTCAAAACCCACACCAACTATAATAGGAGTGCGACCTGATTAATTTATGTTGCGTAAGTTTCTAATTTTTATTTTAGTTTTTTCTCTTCTTCTCCAACCTTTAGGTTTGGTTTCTTCTGTATTGGCCGAAGAAGTCAAGATGGAATACACCGACCCCAGTCATCTCCACGCCCCCAAACAAGTTAATGGTGTTACCTATCAATACGATGCCAATGGCAACCTAACTGATGATGGTGAAAGAATCATCACCTGGAACCAAGACAATCTACCCGTAAAGATAGTCAAAAGTGGCAAAACAGTTGAATTCTTCTATGATGCTTCCGGTCGAAGAATCGCCAAAAGATCAGAAGAGGGAGAAACAATCTATGTTAATCAATACTATCAACTATTCCGTCCAGTGGACGGTCGGCCTCTGGCCGAAACTAAATATTACTTTGCCAACGGGAGATTAGCCCAAAAAACTGGAGACAATCTTGTTTTTCTCCACCAAGACCATCTGGGCTCTACCGTTCTTGCCACCGATTCCAAATCTCAACCAACTTCTAATTTCCTTTCTTACTTCCCCTATGGAGAAGTAATCAGTAATCAGCAATCAGTAATCAGCAACTATCTTTACACTGGCCAAGAGAAAGACTCCGAATCCGACCTCTACAACTACAACGCCCGCCTCTACAACCCAAAAACAGGCGTTTTTATCTCCGCCGACACGGTTGGCGGAGGGAATAGATACGCCTACGCTGCTAACAACCCAATGGTCTTTACTGACCCAACAGGTCATGCGGTAATTGCCGATGGGGGAGGAGGTGGAAACAGCAGTAGCTTAGGAAATGGTCTGGGGATTACCGTAACTAGTGCATCAATGAGATCGCCTGGTATCTCCGCTACGACACCAATAAATTCTACCATTAGATACGATCAATACAACCCCGATCCTAGTTATTATGATCCGTATAGTTATGGTCCTCAGGGCGAATTTGAGCAGCTCGTAGTGGGTATGGCTTTCCTTTCCTCCGCGGCGGTCACCGTGGTGCTTTCTATCCCCGTAGCTGCAATCGCAGCAGCACCTGCTTGGCGTTACTTGAAAAACACCTGGGCTAATAGGCAGGCTCGTGGTGAGGCCTATGTAGAGCGTATTACGAAGGAAGCTAGGGGATACGGGATGACGGTAACTGAAGGGGCTCCGCCAGGACAACGGTCTGCGGCTGGATGTGTGAAAACCTTAGGGTCCAAAGGTACAGAAATCCAGCCAGGTACTCAAATCTGGGATGTAGAAGTGGTAAAAGGAAAGAACATTGGGGTTATGGCTCATGAACTAGACACTACAGCCGGTCACGCAGGACAGATAATTGATAATTACTGGGCTGGAGCTCGTGATGCCACGCTAGGTAAACCTGTTAGTTGGGAGAGGATGGGTTACGAAGTAAAAGCATCATACGCCGGAGCGAAGGCATCTGCCCTATATGGAACCACCCCTGGTGATTTACTTGGGGGTGCTGCTAATGTGGCGAACATAGGTACGGAACTCACTGGTGGAATGACGGTTTATAGGGCGGCTGGGGGTGGTGTGTTAGGTGCTGGAGCGATGTATGGTTATTACTACGGCCTATATCGACTGGCAACATCTGGGGGCGGGGGGTGGCGAGAAGAATAGGTAAATCTTGGAGATTTCCCACTCACCAGTTGGGTTTGGTGTTTAACAGAGGGTGTGATAGAATGAGTTTACCTGCCATGAAGAGATTCAGAAAAGTCATGCCGCTTTTTATCATTTACTTCCTCGCCGTGCTGACCCCCGATGGCCATCGGGGCGGGTAACTACCTCTAACGTGGGAACCTGATAGGTTCGGTAACGGGTTATGACAAGGCTTTGAAGCGCGGTTGACAAAGTTTTAAAAATTTCTTTAACCAAGAACTAATTTAAAAAAATCCCATACCAACTTCACCCCATCGGTGTACAGGAGCTTGACTTTTAAACATCTGATACTTTATAGTTATACTAATCGTTATGAAGCGACTAATAAGCACGATACTCATCATTTCTCTTCTCCTTCAACCCCTAACATTAGTCCCTCCTGTCTTAGCAGAAACAATCAAGATGAAATATACTGATCCAAATCATCTCCACGCCCCCAAAGAAGTTAATGGTGTTGCCTATCAATACGATGCCAACGGCAACTTAACTGATGATGGTGAAAGAACAATTACCTGGAACCAAGACAATCTACCCGTAAAGATAGTCAAAGGTGGCAAGACAGTTGAATTCTTCTATGACGCTTCCGGGGGGAGAATCGCCAAAAAATCAGAGGAGGGAGAAACAATCTATGTTAATCAATATTATCAGCAATCAGTTATCAGTAATCAGCCATCAGCAACGAAGTATTATTTTGCCAACGGGAGGGTAGCCCAAAGAACTGGAGACAATCTTGTTTTTCTCCATCAAGACCACTTGGGATCAACCGTCCTGGCTACAAATTCCAACTCTCAACCTCTCTCCAATTCTCTTTCGTACTTTCCTTACGGCTCCTCAATAAGCAATGAACAATTAACAATTAGCAATTACTTGTTTACCGGCCAAGAATCTGACCCCGAATCCGACCTCTACAACTACAACGCCCGTCTCTACAATCCCAGAACTGGTGCTTTTATCTCAGCTGACACTGTTGGTGGAGGTAACAGATATGCCTATGCCGAAAACAACCCCATGATGTTTACCGATCCCAGCGGTCATGCGGTTGATGCGGGTGATGGTGGTGGAGACAGTAATAGATTAGGAAACGGTCTGGGGATTACCGTAACTAGTGCATCAATGAAATCGTATGGTATCTCCGCTACGACACCAATAAATCCTACCATTAGGTACGATTCCTACAACCCCGATCCTAGTTATTATGATCCGTATAGTTATGGTCCTCAGGGCGAATTTGAGCAGCTCGTAGTGGGTATGGCTTTCTTTTCCTCCGCTGCGGTCACCGCGGTGCTTTCTGTTCCTGTAGCCGCAGCCGAAGTAGCATCTGCTTGGCGTTACTTGAAAAACACCTGGGCTAAATGGCAGGCTGGTAAGGAAATAGGAGGAGGAGCCACATTTTCAGGAGAAGATGCCATTAGACAAGAATGGGGAATAAAAGATAGGTCAGTTCCTCTTCCAGATGAGTTAACTATGTTTAAGAATGGTAATGTGACTCTTGTTGAAAAAAAAACTTCGGCCAATAACATTGGTCATGCGGTTCGTGTTCAATTACCTAGTGGTGCTCAACAACTTTGGCAAGCTCAAGGAAACAACGTCAATAAAGTTCAACTCTATTTAAAAATTAATTCTAGCACAGATTGGCAGCGGCTTACCACTCTAGATAGAGCAAACGGTACCGTCATGGGTTGGGCAGTTGATCTTGAAGGTTTTCTTGTCCGTTTTAACCAAGCAACAGAAATATTTGAAAGATACTTAGTTAATAGTCCTTACGGTCAGTTACCTGTTACAGTCATCCAAGGACAGTGAAGCCTCGGGGGCTTATGCATATTGTCAAGTACCCCGTTTTTCAAGAACACTTTCTAAGAATTTTTGTTTAAACTGACAAGGTGACATTTTTAATTTTGTATGAATTCTTAAGCTGTTATAGTAGTTTAAATATCCAAAGATATATTCGATAAATTCTCCTAGATTGTCAAATCTATTAAAATCTCCTGATTCTGACTTAAATCTTGAGAAGAAAGACTCATTCCAACAATTTTGCCAAGGGGAACCCGGATCACTGACTGATATTTTAACTTTTGAACTTTTAAGAAACTCAAGACAGTTTTGAGATAAGTATTCGCGACCCCGATCTGAATGAAATATATTTGGGTAACTTTTCGTATTGGAGACAGCTTCTTTTAAAGTCTTTAATACTAAAGCTGAATCATGTTTATCTGAAAGATTAAAACCAACCACTTCCTTTGATACGATATCCTGGATTATGACTAGATAAATGAACTTGCCTTGATATTTAATGTAGGTTAAATCACTACTCCAAATGCCGCCAATTGTGTATTGGGTTATGTTGACATCTTCCAGCAAGTTGGTATATTGTGTTTGATAATCGGGATCAGATTGGGTGATAAACTTTTTCTGGTACCAAAGTCTTGGTGGTTTGAGATTAAACTTATGCATAATTCTTAAGATCTTTTTGTGGTTAATATCAAGCTCTAATGCTAATCGTCTATGACCATACGCCGGATGGACAACAAATGTTTTTTCAATTTTATCTTTAACAACAAGGTCTTTAATTGCTTTTCGACTTTGATGGTAGATGTTTTTGTGATTAAGACTCATACATTGAGCGATTAATTTTTTATTGACAGATTTTTTAACGATTTCTATTTTTTTTTCCTCTTTCAAGCTCCAAAGTAACAATCCCAATTATTCTTTTAAGCTCTTCGTTCTCTCTCTTTAGTCTGTTGTACTCAAGAACGGAGATTGCCGGTCTGGTTTCATTTGATAACCAGTTGTATATTGTTTTTGTGGAAACAGCGTATTGTTTAGCCGCTTCTAAAACTGATAAGCCTCCTTTAACTTTTTGGAGAATCTCATTTTTAATCTCAACCGGTACACGTTTGAACATATTAATAAATTTTAATTAATAATTTTCTTAGAATATGTTCTTAGTATACGGGGTACACCTCATATTGACATTAGCCTTTATTGTTAATACAATTGGTATCATGAGTCATGAAGGTAGAAAAGCGCTGATTAGGCCAGCAATTCCGGAAACCTTAATTCGTCAAAGATATCAAACAGAAGGCTGGGCTTACGGCCTGGCTAATATTTTAACACTTTTGTCAAAAGGCCCTAATATAGCTGTTAAATTAAAAGAAATGTTAGACAAACAGTGGGAAATTTTGAATCAAGCAACCCAAGAGTCACAAGGAACGATCGATGATGTCGTCACTGCCCAAATAGGAATGATTAGTGCTTATTTAGGAATTTTAGCTGAACTTGACCAAAATCCTCTCGAGCAAGTGGTTGCTAAACTGCCACAAAAAGCCTCGTGCGCCGCCGGTAAATTCCATGGTTTAATAGTCGGTTTTAATGAAAGAACGGCGGGAGAAGCAATTATTCCAGAAGAAGAAATCATTACTTCTGTCAACAAGGAATGGCAAAATATGGGAGTTCCTCAACCGGTTAATATAGAATCTTTTAAGCAAGGATATAACGTCGGCCTTACAGAAGTTAGACAAACCTTATTGGTAAGCTAGTAATTACAGTTAAAGTTCCAATTCCCAGTCAACCGCCTCGGTTGCCAATGGATTGGCGTGGTGCTTTAGATTACCTTTAGCATCCTGAACAATAAGAAGCTTAAGAAATAAAAAAGAATGACATGAAAAATTGAGAGAAATAAGGTTAAGAAAATCGTGACAATGGCTAAGATAAAATAGGCTTCATTATGAATTGAGGGCAAAAGGCCTTTGGTGATTAACATTAGGATAACAATGGTCAAAAGGGTTCTTTTATCAAACCAATAAAGGCTCCAGCCAAAAAGAGAGGCAGCCGCGATAAACAAGGCAGCCAAAATAAGAAAAATTTCTTTAGTGTCAAGATAAAATGGACCGATATACATATTTTAATTTTAAATGTTAAATGTTAAATGTCAAATCTTAAATCTCAAATATTAATCCGTTTTGGGAGCACGAAATTTATACATTTTGCCATCAATTTCGTAACTGTATTCAATCCAGTCAAGCTCGTCCACGTTATATTCAACCACGGTAATGTTGTTATTTTTAGCATAATAAACGCCTTGTCCCAATCTTTTAAAAGGTGCTCCGGCCAGCTGACGATACAATTGGTTGACTTGTTCGTTTGGATTATAGGCAAGAGCGTTCTCATCTTCATTGATCAGCCCGGTATTATAAACGACAAAGGCGGCTTTGGCGATTAAATATTGATCTAAGTTTGGTCTTATTCGAGGTGTATCGGCCAAAAAGATAGTGCCGTTTAACCCGGAAGAAACAACGTAGCTCAAAATTAGTGAAACTAGTATTAATAGTCGTCGTTTGATCATAATATTAGCGGAAACTGATAATGCCGTTACCACCGCATTGGACTTGGTTTTTGACTAAATTCTCTAACTCCGTTGAATCTAATTGATAAAAACTAACATAGATATCAACGGTTGATTTAAATATATTCTTAAAAATATCACAATAAGGCGAGTAATCAAACCGATAAGCGTCATTGGGATTTAAATCAAAAGGCAGCTCAATCCGTTTTTTATCAGCGATAATGACACTGGTCAGTTTAATTGGGTTTTGAGTAGTGTTTTTAAAAAACAGAGAATTTTGAGGGACTTTTATTTGATCAGAGACTTCACCGTCTCCGCAGCCACCCGGCGTACATTCATTTATCTGAAGATTGGGTGGGCTGGTTCTTGGTTGATTGGGTAAGCAAGAGTCGCAGGTGGTACAGCCTCTTCGCTCCGCCTTTTTTTCTCCCTTACAAACTCCTTCAATTATCGCCCAGCGGCCGCCTTTATATTTGGCGTCGCAAAATTCATTCAAATAATTATTATAAACATAGCCGTCGGGTTTTCCACAGCATTCCGGGTCGCAGGTTTGGCTTTTTGAATTATCAACGATAAGAAAAAAAAAGACAAAAAACAAACCAGAAATAATAACAATTTTTTGTAGAGAAGTCTTCATTAAAAAACATTATAGAACAATAAAAGAAAGTTTCAAGAGTTAAATTCTTAAAATGCTAAAAGATTGTAAAAAAAGTTAATCACAGGTGACAAAAAAATCTGAAGCATTGATTTTTGGCCCAAGGGAAAGATAAAAAGCAAAAGAAAAATCATACCGTATCTTTCTAATTGAAGCCATTCTTCCGCTTGTTTTTGAGAAAGCATACCACCGACTATTTTAAATCCGTCAAGAGGAGCAATTGGCAAAAGGTTAAAAATTCCAAGCAAAATATTTAAAAAAATAAAAACAGGGATAAAAATATTACCTATAATAATTAAAAATGAGAGTTTAAATAATATAAACAATTTTAATAAAATAGAGCCTAAAATTGCCATAATTAAATTCGATAAAGGACCGGCCAAAGAGATTAAGGCGGCGTCGCGTCTTGGATTTTTTAAATTGAAAGGGTCAAAGGGAACTGGTTTTCCCCAACCAAAACCAAAAAAGAACAGAAACAAAAGGCCGACCAAATCAATGTGAGCCAGAGGATTCAATGTTAGGCGGCCGGCCAATCTTGCGGTTGGGTCGCCTAAATAATCAGCCATCTTGGCATGGGAAAATTCATGGACAGCGATTGTAATTAAAAGTAAAATAATGAAAACAATTGCTGAAATGGGATTGGTGAGAAAAGAGTTTAACATAAATTTCTAATTTCTAATTAACCTAATTCCTAATCAACTCCCAAATTCTAATTAACCAATGATCAAAATTAGGAATTGGAAATTAGTCATTGGTAATTTTTTAGGTCAATTAGAATAATTAGATTAATTAGATAAATTTTTGATTGATTTCTCAATTATAATATGATATCATAAATTTCTTATGGCAATATGTTATCACTGCGAAAAAGGTGTTATGCACGGTCGTTCTCATACTCACAAGCGGGGAGTAGCCGGTGGGCGCTGGAAGAAAAAAGCGCCTAAAACTCCGCGTCTTTTTAAACCCAACATTCAAAAGGCAACTATTATTGAAAATAGTAAACAAAAATCAGTGAAATTATGCGCCAAGTGCATCAAAAGAATTAAAAAAGACGTGTCGGAAAAGAAAAAACCTTTTCTTCAGTTGGCTCAATATTTATTAAAGCCCAAACCCTAACATATTTTTATGTTAGATATAAAACAACCTCAAGAGTTTGAACTTAAAATTTCTATCGATATCTTCTTAATGTTTTATAATTGTCTGTAAACCCCGACGTTCTATTTTTAAAACGATATTGTAAGGCAGCTAACCAATTTACAGTTGAAATTTTTAAGGCCTTCGTCCACGATTCAAAAGGCGTTGGAGAACTCTTTTGAATTGGGATTTTTTTCGCTTCAGTCACTGCTTTATTTGACCAAAACCGTGAATTGGAAAATCTTTTTAGAGAAAAGAAGGGCATAAGAAGGATTAAAGGTATTTCCTTTATCTTAGGTGCTTCAAAGATTGGTTTTTGATTTATTAAGTATGAAAGGGCCGCCTTAAGTTCTGCTCGCAGAAGCGGATCTTTTTCTTGTTTTAATACTCGTCTTATCAATTTTCCTCGCTCTATTCTTTTTTTTATGAAATATCCTAAATTAGCAATATCCAAAAATCCATAAATGTATAAAGCCATGACAAATGGATTAATTTCCACGTGTCTTTCTGGTTTTAAATGCTTCATTTTTTCTTCATCTAAATCCTCAAATATTTTTGTTTTAGGGGGGGTTGGAGTTAAGGTTGGAGTCGGGGTTGGCGTGGGAGTATAAGTAGGAGTTGGAGTCTCTATTGAGGCTGGTATAGATGTTAGGGATACGTTAGTTGATGGAGGTGTTAACCTTATTATTGTTGACATTAATTCTGGGGTGGGAGTTGGAGTTGGGGATGGCGTGGGAGTATAAGTAGAGGTGGGGGTTTTTGTTGGGGTTGGCATAGATGTTGGGGGTATTTCAGTTGATGAAGGTGTTAGCATTGATGTTGAAGAGGATGCTCCTTCCGGACAGTAAACAAAAATAAGTTTTATTGGAGGAAAAGAGGGAGCAATTTGAACCTCTGGTTGTGGTAAACCAACTATGGGAAGAATTGGTTGCTCGCAGGAACCACCAGGTCCAGGAGGTATGTTTATACATTTGACCGAAACAAAGAGTAACCCAAGAAGGGCGCTGCCTAAAATGGTCAAATTGCGTTTTATTTTCCTTTCCTTAATATTAGAACCCATTTCTAAAATATCGGCTGTCTTAATTGTTGTATCTTTTGATTGATCAGTCTGAATAATATTAGGTGTTAATCCCGCACTGTCGATAACAATATTTGGGCCTATTACAGACGAGGAAACATGATCTGGAGTAAACGATAAACCTAACAAAACTGGTGTGTTGTCTAATTCAAGAGCTGACGGCAGTAATTGGTGGTCATCTATTTCGATTGTCTTGGGATTGGTCTCAGCCATGACATTAAAGGCGTTTTAATATGTTAATTATCACTGTCCAAAGCTGCTGTCTTGAGGTTTGATTGATTCTGAGAGTGGGGTTTGGGCTTCTTGTTTTTTTCTGGGTCTTATTAAAAGTCTAAGTTGATTTAAGATTAGAATCACTGAACCAGTACTTAGGGGCAAAATCATACCATGTTGAAAACCTCTCCGATAGCCTTCCTGCTGACATTGTTGTTCTTCAGTCAGAGTTTGAGGAGTCGCCGTGGCAGTTGAGACCGGGACTTTTAATTGTTTGGTTTCACTAGGAGGAGGTGTTTTAGCTGGGGTTGGTGTAGATATTCCAGTTGGGGTTGCTGTTTTGGGTAAAGGTGTTAAGGTTGCTGTTCCAGAAATTACTGCTGTTTCTTGGGCCACAGCTGTTCCGACCAGTGGTATTTCTTGAGTTGGTTCCTCTATTGGCTGAGCTTCTTTATTGATTTGCTCAGAGGGAGTCGAAGTTCCCTGCAAAGACAAAACTTTTGTAGCCTGTTCTGATGGAGCTGTCCCAACAACTTCAGGAGCAGGAGAATAAGGCAATGGTGATATGTAAGGCGTGCCAATTGACTCTGGTTGAACAGTTGTTGTTTCCCCTGGAGCTAAAACGGCTGGCTCTTTTTGTATTTGTTCTGAAGTTGCCGGTAAAGTTGGAACTAGTTGTTCTTGGGCTGGGGGACCAACCGTATTAGTGGTCTCAATAAGCTCTTGAGCAGGACCAATTTCGGGGCTATATCTTAAGGAAAAATAACGTGCTATTCCTCCTCTGGCTAGGAGACCAATCACCAAAAGTCCCAATACGGCCAGATTTCTATATCGACTTACTTGTTCCGCTGTGATTGTAACAAGGCCTGGTTTCATAGAGATTTGTGGTGGTAGAGTTTCTGGTATAACAGGAGCTTCTCCTCCTAATTGATCAATGCCTTGAACAAGCCTATCAACTGATGGTTGTCTATTATCTTCAACTGCTGACATATATATTAGGTTATTATATCAAATAAAATTATATTTTAAAATGTTAATTCTAACACGCCCTTTATACGGCGATTGGCTAATTCAACATGCATCGGAGTAAGTATGTTTTCGCCATTAGCAAATAATTCTTGAAGTTCGCTATCCGAGAAAAGAGAAGTCATTACATTTCTGTACCTGTTGAATGTATAAACAGGTTGACCATTACAAACATTTTCTGAGCTAACAATTCGTAATGTAGGACTTATTACATCATAGGCTACTTTGATTAGTGATGCAAGCGACTGGGTGGATGTAAAAAGTTCGGTATTTTCTGCAAAACCTTCTCCATAAAATAGTTCGTAGCCATCAGAAAACCCCAATTTATGCATTTGTTCATGAGCTAAGCCAGAAGCAGCATATTGATCATTGCCACTAACAACTGCATAGTTACCGCAGGCTCCTAAACCATCAGTGGTATTGAATACTATCACAGCATTATCTACCCGATAAAACTCTCTTATTTTTTCCAATAAAACATCAGCCTCTTTTTCATCTGTAGGGACAAGTAAACGATCAATCTTCTGAATCCCTAGAGGCATAGATTGATCTAAATAGGAAAAGCTAATATTTATGTCTTTGAAAATCTTTGTAGATATCCCAACCAAATATTCTATTTGTTGTTTTAATTCAGCGGGATTATCGTAACCAATGGGTATAAGTAAAACATGATATTTATTATTGTTTCTCTCAGGGTAAATAATATTTTCCATACTTAATTGCGAAGAGCGAATGGCTTTCATATCGCTAATAGATAGAGCTTTGACCTCTAAAGGTACAGGTGTCCCTGCGGCAATTGCACTAAATGGGTCAGGATCTTGGGGATTAAAAATACAATAATCGTATGGTGTTCGCGTCGGCACAACGCGCGTCGGCACAACGAGAGAATCGAAGGAGGAATCTATTCTCGGTTTGACAATCTCTGTTTGACGAGGGTCAGCAAACGTTAGACCAGCAAATAATAACCCCAAAATCCCGATACTTGATAAAAAAAGAGTGGCGACTTTTCTTTCTTTGGACATATTTTAGAAATTATATCATAGTCCTATAATAGTTGCAAGAAACAGAAACAGAACCCCGTGCCTTTCTTTCAAGTGTTAAATTATGATATTCTCCAAA
Source organism: uncultured Gammaproteobacteria bacterium (assembly GCA_964476245.1). Classification (GTDB taxonomy): domain Bacteria; phylum Patescibacteriota; class Microgenomatia; order UBA1406; family HO2-37-13b; genus CAYYYW01. Next base: position 29,005 of record CAYYYW010000008.1, on the reverse strand, counting down.
CCAAATTTTCTAAAGAAACAACCATTACTCCAATACTTGAAAAAGGTATGCTCTGTTTATGAAATATGGAAATGACTGTCTCTGTTAATTCTTCAGTTAAAGGAATTTTGTTTTCTCTAAAGGTTATCCAGGCCTCATCATTTCTTATTAGAGCTGGGCAATATAGAATAACTCTTACAATCTCAGGATTTATTTGGGTTATTTTGTCATTTATTAAGCCTAAAAGACCGTGGAAATTATTACTAAAGCCTTGATAAATCTGAAGTTTGTTTTCCAAAGCAAATCTTTGAGTTTGTCTTAAAAAATCGGAAGATGTAAAAATTTCTTCAGATAATTCAGGCAAATTCAAATCGGTGTCAAAAGCAACCGCCATGACAAGTCCTTTCTCCTTTCCTTGTCCTAATAAAGTATGTTCTACTTCTTCATCAGCAATCAGGCGGGTGGGAGGTCGGGAAGGTCGGCGGTCCTTAGTCAAAGCCTGTCTGACAGCCTCTGGTCTGTCAACTAATTCTCCAACATTTTCACCTGTGAACGCCCAAGGCATTCTTTGACTGGTCAAAAACAAAAATAAAGCCTTATCAAAATCAGCCAATATATGGGTTCGCGCCGGTTTAAATTCTATAACTTCTTCTGCCACAGCAACTAAGTTAACTTTTAACTAAGAGTAGATGATACGTTCCTCCATCTTCTATAATTAATAGATGGCCGTCTAATTGAGGGTACAAACTCCAACCTCTCTTTGGGTAAAAACTATAGACTGGTAAAGTCATATCAAATTTTCCCAATATAAAAGGGTAGACTAAAACTTCACTTTTTTTCTCTTTTTGGATGAAGATAAATTGTCCTCTTGGATCGATAACTGCCCGATGATACGGTCTTGCTTCAAGAGCTGAAAATCTATTATTTAGATACCGGAAAATATAATCTCCTTCTTTGGTATGAATGATAATTAAATCGTCCATAACTTGCATTTCCTCAATCGGTTTTTTAAATACGGCTGGAAGACCGTAATTATGATCGTTGATAGTTATGGTGTTGGTTGTTAAAACGAATTTTTTTTGTGGTCTTATAAGAAGGGCTTTTCTTCTATCATTATTTAAAACAACCACCGTGCTTCCATCCCAATTTAATCCTCCAATCAGTGAGACATCTTTTTCTTTCTTTTCCTCGCCGCTTACTATAATTCTATCTTTTTCGGCTAAATATGGTCTACGTGCTTCAGGAATTGGAACTTTATGCATTAAAGTAATATTTCTACCGTTAGCACGCCAATAATATCCGGGATAAGCTGGTATTGACATTTCTTTTTTTGGAGGAGAGGAAAAACCCACTTTTTTTAAAGGAATCGAGGTCCCTCCGATTATAATTTTTGCTCCAGGACATATAGCGGGTGAAATAACTATTTGGTCGCCAATCTTAACAGAGTTTTTATACCGCGGGTCAATTAATAGCGAAAAACTGGCGCCAGCATTATCCTCTACCACAACGCTAATTTTTTTTCCAGAACTAACTCCAGTAATTATGGCCTCGAATCTAAGAGTTTTATCACTTTCTAACTTTTCTAAAAACCGTTGATAGCCTAAATTTTTAATTGTACGGGTAATTAATCTGGTTGGTGGATTTTCTTGTCTAAACGGAAGGTGAGTTTGGCTAAGTTCGGGTGATGCTAAGCAATCTCGGGCGACGATAAAGGCAGGGGTAGGCAGGGGGGAATTATTTTTTGCCATTTCTTGTATCATGCGTCCAAAGAAATAATCGGAAGATTTATCGTCAGCAACGAGCCTTTCCACAGCTTTACTAGTGTCCCCAAAAATATCAACCAGTGTCCTTCCAGATAAACTTTGCGACCCATACATCGCCTGAAGCACCTTACTAAAAACATTACAGGATGGAGTATTTTTCATCTTTTTTAGAGTCTCAATTAAACTTGATAACATATCCCAAAGTGGGGCTTTTACAAAATCTGTTCTTACTGTTCTCTCATTAAACCAAGTTTCGGGATTAGCCGGGGTATAAAGTTTTTCGATCTCGTTAACGGCTAAAAAAATAATCATCGGCGGGATTTTAATTCTTTTTTCACCCAACGCATGAGTGTCCCCAATTTTTCCACCGCTTAACTCAAGCAGTCTTACTAATCTTTCTTTATATAAAGGATGCCCCATAAGTTTATCTGCCTCGTCAATAAACATAATGACTAAGGTATCAGGATAGCTTTCTTCCAATGTTTTTACCCAGTCGGCATAAGTATATGTTCCCGGCTCTTTACCGATTCCTACCGTAGGTTCAGCACCGAGAGCAACACCGGCTTGAGTGATGTCAATTTTTATCAGCTTAAAATCTTGAAGAGGTAAAGACGGGCCAAATAAGGCTAAAAAATTCTCTTTCAGTTGTTTATCACTCTGCGTCTTATTTAAAAGTTCATAAATCATTGTTTTGCCAGTTCCTGGTTCGCCACACAAGACTCCTAAAGATGGTCTGCCATTTAATACTCTTTGGCTATTTCTAGAAATCGCTTTTGCGATATTGGTTATTTGCATTCTTGACGACCAAAGATTAAGGCGTGGATATAAATCTTCTAGAAATTCTTTGGTCGCTTGAAAGCCTGTTTCCTCTATAGCAATTGTTTTTTCATCTTTGGAGACAGTTGGACCCTCTGGGAGTTTCCTGCTTATACTTCTATCAAGAAGGGGGTAAAACAAAGACTGTAGTTTTTCCATAGTCCCCGCATTATAACATTTCCTATAAGATAAAACAACTTGAAAATTAACCAAATTTATGTTACAATATTCTTAAGTTTTTTGAAATTTAATGGAAAAACAAATTACTAGAAGGGAACTATTTAGGAACTTTAGGGACTTATTGTTGGGTAATTTTTTTGGATTTTTAGGATTAAGCGCAATTAAAGAGGTAAGTTTTCGAAGAGAAATACTAGAATTAATTGCCTTACAAACAGGAAGAAGAATTAAGGAAGCTGACTGGCAACGGTCACTTTCCGATATTATCAAGACGGAGAAGAGGGGATATTTTCCTGCCGAAGAGATAATCCGAATGTTACGTCGTCAGAAAGATAGCTATCCTCGCCTTGCTTTTGTTTCTGTTGGGCAAGAACAACCCTTTCCTATTGGAGCTTTGGGAGCAATTTTACCTTCTGACAACGCCGGCGGTAAAGAAGTTCTTGTTTCGCCGCTTCGAGGAGGAGTCACCAAAGACGCATTTTCTATAGTTGAAGAGCCCGAATTTGTCACAAGTAAAGAACTTAGATCAATACCCGTTAATCAGCTTTCCTCCGCAGTCGTAGTCAATCCCGCCACCATTGTAGAGGGTTCGACCAATAAACCCTTTTTACCGGGTAATCAACTAATGTTTAATTGGGAAGAAAGCGGTCTGGGAAGTTTAGGGGTTTTACGCTTGAAAAGGGGAGAAAATGGTTGGCCATGGCAGGTTGGCTTAATGGGTGATCGGATGAGTAAGTTAATCAGTCAATTTTTATCACAGGAGTCTGTCTCTCCCAAAATATATTACGACAAAGAGAGCGTTGGTGACGCATCTTCCGGAATTGTTGTCCAAAGACTGGGAGTGGAAGGAGAATCTAGGATTTTAGGAGTTGGTCTTGGGGATGAGAGAGGATACAGTTTTTTACGCTTCAAGAAAGCTTCTGATAAAATTATTCAACCGGCTGATGATACGGGATTTTTTGGGCCAGAAGAATTTTTGGTTAAAATGGCTATTTCACCAAATTATGATTCCGCTGGCATGCTTTCCTTGACCTCAATCGGTTTGGGGGAAAATTTATTAAATTTTATTGATGACCCAGGCGATGAGCCTATTGCCCAAAAAGTGATACGGTCAGGACCTCAGTCAGTAAAACAGGTTTTTATGAAACAACGGGATGAGATAGTTTTTACAGTTAATTGATATTTAGATTTATGGAAGAAAATATTTCACGTCGAGGGTTTTTTTTAAAAGCAGGAGATTTTGTTTTCAGACGAGCACTTCCATTACTCGGGGGAGTGGCTTTTGCACAACTACTATCAGCAAAACAAATAGAACAAAAAACAGGCCTATCAGATGAAATAAATAACGCTGGTGAAATTTTAGCCTGGACAGAAGGCTATTCTCCGGGTTGGCCAAGGGAGGTTTCACCTGAAAGAGTTGGTTACGTTCCACCGAAAATGCTACAATCATTATTTAACTCTTTTACTTCTGAACATATTAGAGAAATATTTCCTTCATGCTTTGCTTGCGTTAAGTATAATTTCGGGATTCAGCCTTACCCGCCGGGCACCGTTGTTGGGATTTTGGGCATGCCTTGGTTAGAGCTGGGAAAACCAAAACGGACAATAGAAATAGCTGTGACCGGTGAAGAAAAAGAAAAGCAAGCGGGTTATGAAAAATCAATTGACAAGATTATAAAAAAAGCAGATCCGAGGTGGGTTAGTTTTACTCAAAAAGCAGAGGGAGCTTTAGACTTTCGCCATCAAGTAGGAGTTGTTCCAATTAAATCTGGTCTTGCAGGAACCACTGATTATGGAGATGAAGTATCTGCTTTTGTTTGGCCAAGATGTCTTGATGCTATACCAATTAGGAATTTACCTGAGGGGATTCGTACTGATACTTTGGTAGTTGAGGGAAGACTTGAGAAAACACCTCTTGCTAATGGTAGGCTTTTACTTGATTGGCAAGACAGAGATGGAAGTTTGGGGATCTTAGGATTGACAAAAGATGAAGTGGGTTCTCAATGGAGATGGAAGTTGACTCATGTTTTTAATTCAAATGAAAGCGAAGCCTTGAGGAAAGCTCTTCCCTACACTTTAGGCTATTTTGAAAGAGTCATGATTGGTGATGACCGTTTTGTTTTATATGATAGAGATAACGTAGCCATACGACCTATTCCTATCGCAAAGGAAGGATTTCCTTCCGGTTTATTAGTTGAAAGAAAAGAGAATGGAGAATCAGAAATTTTAAGTGTGTTTTTGAGGGAGGCGCCTGATGGGGTGTGGTATGATTTTATACCGTTAACTAGAGTAAACCCCGGAGGAGAAATATTACCTAAAAGTGATCTAAATATTTTTCCCACTTTTGAAGAAAAAGTTGTCAGCGTAAGTATTTCTGGTGATAAAATGCGAGTGACAACTTTAGGCCCAAATGATTTGACCAATTATGATTTGACTCAGACAGTTGGCGCTCGACTGGCTGATTTTTCCCAAGAGGCAGTTCTTTATATTGATCAACCGGTAAAAAAAATTCTTTTAGCTTGGGAAGATGAAACAACCTACACAACAGCAATGGAGTGTTCATTCGGCAATAGCCGCTAATTTATATTTTTTTCTTAATCAGCTTTCCTTCTTTCTCCTCATACAATGTTAATCCCTGCTCCAGAGTGCGTTGGGTAAAAAGAATTCCCTTTAAATGGTCAACTTCGTGTTGAATTATGATGGCGGCAAAACCGGAAAACCACTCGGTTTTTTTTTCGCCGGTCGTTGTTTGGTATTCCAACAAAACCTTTTTAGCTCTTTCCACATGACTCCAGATTTTTGGGATAGAAAGACAACCTTCGAGATGGGTTTTTTTAGTTTTTTTCTGAAGACTGTCTTTATTAAAGACAGTCTTCTTAATAAAAGGATTAATAAACGCCTGCGGTTTTGCTTTTTTAGTGGGTTTAATTATAAACAATTGAAGCGGGATGCCAACTTGGGGTGCAGCCAGCCCAACGCCTGGAGGGTCAACTTGTTTATTTAAGACTTCAATCATCTCTTTAACCAATTGCTGAATTTTTTTATCAACCTTTAAAACCGGCTTTGCCGGTTGATTCAAAATGGGGCGGGGGACAGTGAGAATTTTCATAGGATATATTTTATCATAGTGTTGACTTGTATTTTTAGATTAGTTATAGTAAGAATGTTACCATTTAAGTTATAAAAAACTATGACCGATGAAAAAAAACCTTCAAAATTTGGACTTGGGTTATTAATTGGTATGATCGCCGGCGCCATTTCTGGCTTGTTTTTAGCGCCCAAATCCGGGAAAGAAACAAGAGAAGAGATGGCAAAAAAAATCCAGAAGTTAAAAAAAATTCTTGAAGAAAAAGAAGTTGACAAGAAAGTCGGAGAAATTTTTGGCGAAGTCAGCGAAGAGGCAAAAAATCTCTATCTTACCGCCAAAGAGGAGTTGATAAAGAGATTGGCCGAGTTAAAAGAAACCATTGACAACATTGACAAAGATAAATATTTGAAAGTAGTTGATGGTGTTGTTCAGAAGTTACAAAAAGAAAGCAAAAGAGAAGTGAAACAGATGGAAAAATTAAAAAATCACTTGGTCAAAAAGTGGGAAAAGTTAGAACTTCATTAATATTTTCTCTACCTCGCGGTCGTTAATTTTATGGTAGCGGCCGTGGTGGCTAAGAAGAGCGCCGGAGAAGGTTTTAGGGATATGAAGTAGTTCGTGGATAAGAGTTTTGATTTGTTCTCTTTTCTCTAATTTGTCAAAACGTTTGGCGTTAACTTCAATAATATAATTCGGTTCGATTCCAACCACTTCGCAAAATAATTTAGCCATACCCCAAATACGAGCATAAGCCCTGGTTTTAGCATCAAAACTGCGGATACAATGGATATTTTTCGGTTTGATATGGACAAGACTTAACTTTTTAATCAGAAGATCAATTTTTTCTTTTATATCGGGAGCATGAGCGTATTTCATTACTTCAATTATAGAGGATTTCCGATATTAATATCCCTTATCTTTTAGGCAGGTTTTGTATATATCGGTAAGAGGATAAAATACTTTGGCATTTTCTTCAGGAAGATCTTTTTCGTATCTGGAAATCTTAGCGCAGTCATCAATTGCTTTAATATGTAAGAACTGACCGACCTGCTGGAGTATTAAAAATAGAGAAACGATTACGATTAAACCAGCGATTATTTGATTAATTAGCGAAATGGTTTGTTGACTGATTTGATTTACCATATCTATTTGCTTAAGTTAGCTTATAATATATCAAAAGAAGGGTTAAAAGTCAACACTAGTTAGGGACATTTTTAAACTTTAACAAGACCCATAACAATCCTAAAACCATTAATCCAAACCCAATAAATTCAAGATATTGAGGCCAAAAGATAATGACAATATTTTTGCCCTTCGGGTCGCCGAAATCTTGACGAAGGCGCCACCCGTTAGCCCAATTATTGACTAAAACATGCTGTGTTCTGTCGAAGCCTTGTGCGGAGGAGGAGTCTTTGATTTCTTGACCAAAAACAGGAGAGAGCCAACAAAGGATAGGAAATCTGGTAATAAAATTAGGCACAATGTAAGCTCGCCAATTTTTTTCATAAGCTTGATCTAAAGTTAAGATTGACTCATTAGGAAGAGGTTGTTTGATTTTGATGGAATATAAAAAGTGAGAATGTTTTTCTACTTCTGTATCGATGTATCGATACAATGATACAGCTGATTGATTATCAGATTCCCATCGGATTGATTGAAAAAAATTATAGGGAAAAGGAATAACTCTAATATTTTTTATCCGGTTAATTGTGGGAACATTGCCGATTGAAAGATTGCTTAAAAGAAGGCTGTAACCGAAGCTACTGGAATAGGGGGGAATAATAAAATAATCAATATTTTGATCTTTGTTTTTTGAAAGCCTGTCTTCAAGCGAGCAGACTTTCGTTTCATCATTTTCAAAACATATTTTTAAGGGCAGTCCGGCAATATTTTGCGACTCAATTGCCAAGATATATCCCATGTTTTGAGACAAATTCGGAAAAGCGACTGAATCACAAATAGAGCCGTCGATTGCTTTGTATTCTAAAATTATATTGGTGCCATCCTCAATAAATTTTTTATCAATAACTTTTGCTTTTTCAAAGCCGCAGTCTTTTTTCTCCTGGCCGATACTTTCAGGGTTAATTAATGTGCTCTGGTGGGGGAAAATACCCTTAATGGTAAAAGAACTGGTGTTTAAGTCAAATTTTGGTATTTCGACAAAAAAAGTTTTCCCCCCTTTTTCTTCGTAGGCGGTTAAATGTATATTTTTAATTAAAAGCGTCTTTAATTCATTTTCTTCGCTCAAGTCAAATAAGAATTTCAAATAGTGAGAATTTAATTTTTCTTTTTCATAGCGAAAATAGTCGTCAAAATAGGGATTAACTAAAACCGTTGGTTTTAGTTTCTGTTGAAGCAGGCATTTATTTTTTTGTTTATCTAAAAGACAAAAATCTGCCTGCGTTTTTCCTTCAAGTTTATAATCAAAATAGAGTTTTAAAGCGCCACTTTTTTCAATATTGGCAATCTCATTAAGCGGTATCTCAAGACAAACTTTTGCTTTTTGACCATATATTATTAATCCTTCCGGAGTTGGTTCTGCTCCAAAAACTTGATTTTCTTTGGCTGGCGAACAAAGATAGGGAGAAAGTTTAGTCAAGCTGGTTAAAGTTTGTTGGACTGGTTTATCATTATAAAAGCGTAGAGTATTCTCTTTCTGGGTATAAAGGATTTCCTCGCCTAAGAAAATAGGATTTTCAGTTAAAGAGAAGGGGAGAGTAAAAACCTTATCATTTATTGAGAACAAGTTTTGTCCTTCGTCTTTAAAGCTCATTTGATGAGTATAGACATCGCCGGTAACCAGATACGGCAAAAGGTATTTATTTTCAATTGTCAATTGATCGTCTATTTTTTTGGCATAAACTTCGCTATAGAATTCAAATTCAGTATTAGCAAGACTTGGGATTTTAATTTCACCATTTTCCAAAGACTGACTTTTTTCAAAACTAATTTGGTATGAGTTTTGACCAATAGATAAAATTTTTTGATTGATTTTTTCCTGCTCGGTTAAAACATTGCGCGCCGGGTAAATAAAATTACCTAAAGGTGACGGCCGTTGCGTATAGGTAATGTAATCTCCGTATTGTTTGTAGGCTTCGTCAACGTAATTCCAGCGGTATGGGGGGCTGACTATTTTATAATCGGTTAATACCTCAACCGGCTTTTTCCTTTTGTTGGGTAAATATTCGAAGAGAGAAATTTTCTGGCCGAATTTTTGTTCCAGTTTTATGTTTTCTGAAGAGTTGAATAATTGTTTTATCTCGGGATAAAATAATTTTTTCTGTTGAGATTCGTCGCCGGGGATTGTCACATTTTCATCCAAAAGAACATATTTAATATTGTATTTTGACAGAAGTTTTTCAAAAAGAGTTTTATTTTGGGAATAAACGGCATACGATATTTCTCGATAGCTTTGCTCATTATAAGGATACCAGCGGTCAAAGTCTCGATCTAAAGTAGGTTGTTTGATATTAAACCAATTAAATCCAGCTCCTTGATAGCCCCAACCATAATATAGCCAACCGAAAAGGGTATTGATTGGTAGTTTTAAAATTCTCCCGTTATCTTGTTTTTCTTTCAGCCATTGGTTAAGTTGAAAATACTCATCTGGAATCTTAATCTTCATTTGAGGATCGATTAAATAACCTAAGAAAGCAGGCTTTGTGTATGTAAATAAGAGATAAGAAATGAAGATAGTAATAATAAATACAACAACTAAAAAAATCCTCCGATTTATTTTTTTTTCTAAGAATTCAAGCAGTACAGTAAAAAAAATCGAAAAACATATGGCGTAGAGAAAGATTAAATTAATAGAAAACTTATTGAAAGAAAACCTTAATGCCTCACTTAATAATGAAGAACGTCTTAATAATTTAAAAATATCCGAGATTATGAAAGTACTACTGGCGATGGCAAAAAAGTTTAAGGTGAAAGCAAGAAACAGAGGAAGAGAAAAATTTTTATATCTAATAAAAGAAATGATTAACCCGCCAAGAACAACTAAGAAACAAGCATAGCCAAGCACTAAAGTTGATCTATCTTGAAAATGTTTTTTCCACTCTTGCATTAAATATTCATTTTTATTGGTAGCGAAATTATATTCTACCCAGTTATAATAGAAGTTTCTTAGTAGGGCGGTTTCTTTTACCGTCCCAGATTTTTGATTATGATAAAAAAATTCTTCAGAAGAAATCCGATTAGTTTTTGCCTGTTGGGGAACGGTTGAATAGTTTTTTATGTAGTATAAATTAGGCAAAAGCCAAAAAGAATTAAGAATGATTAATAATAAAGTTAGCAAGATAGATTTTTTTATATACGGAGACCCTTTTTTGATTGAGTAGCCAAAGATTAATATTAGAAAAAATAAAAAAAAGGCATACCAAAGTTGAGAGGCATAAGCCATGGGAGAAGAGAAGATCACGAAGGTAGAAAACAATAAGAGATTTTTTTTACCCCCCTCTTCTAAAAATTGAAAGGCAAATAAAAGAATCCAGCCAATAAAGGCAAATTGAGTGGGAAACATTTCAAACGGGACATAAAAATTTTGTACGGTGCCGAAATTCAAAAGATAAAAAAGCGATCCTAAAAAAGCAGCAGTTTGTCTAACATGTTTTATCTGACTTTTTAAAATTATCTTCTCAAGAAAAAAATAAACTCCGACAGGCCCTAAAAGAAGACATAAAAATACATAAGCATAACGCAAAAAAGAAAGCGGTAAGAAAAAATGGAAAATCCATAATAAAATAACTCTCGGCAACTCACTCATATGAGAATGAGCAGCTACAGTGCCCAATCCTTGTTCTTCGCGCCAAACGCCAAAAACAATCCTTTTTAAATTCAAATTAAAATCAAATTCAGGATGGAGAGTGTCCCAACCGGAAAGGTAAGTACTTGGTTGATAATTTGCTACTGCAAGAAGAAAAACGACAAAAATTAAAAGACATAAAAAAATATTTTTTTTTATAAATTGGACGATCATGTTAATTTTTATTATAATCAATTTATGCTTAAAAAGTTAAGAGTTGGACCATCCGACTTGCTGGTTGTCCTGATCCTTTTTCATTTAATTAGCAATATCGTTTGGATAAAATTAAACAACTCCCCGCCAGCGTGGGACCAGGCCTATCACACAAAGCTTTCTTTTGAATTTGCTCGTTTCTTTCAAAATACTTTTACCGGCAATTTTAATTTAAAAGAATTTTTACAACCATTTTCTGATTCTTATGGACCATTGATAAGAATATTGACTGGTTTTATTCTTTTTGTCTTAACACCGAACATAAAACTGGCTCAATTTACCGGAACGATTTTTTTCCTTTTAACAATCATAATAATTTATTTACTTGGGAAGAAACTTTTTTTAAGTGAGTGGATTGGTCTTTTGTCAGCGTTTATCTTTTCTTTTTATCAGATAATTTATGATAATTCTCGTTGGTTACTTCTTGATATTCCTTTAATATTTTTCGTTCTTCTTTCAATTTATTTATTGATTGAAAGCGATTTTTTTGAGAATAGAAAATATAGCCTGTTTGCTTTTTTATCTTTTTCTTTAGTTGTTTTAACAAAACTTCAGGGATTAATTTATTTGATCGTTCCTTTGGGTTATTCGTTGATGGTAATAATCAAAAATAAGAGATTCTATCGACTATACAATATTTTAATAGGTGGGTTGTTTTTTTTATTATTTATCCTGGGCTGGCTAATTTTTAGTTTTAAGAATATCGCTAATTATTTTTTTGTTGCCGTTAAAGCAGAGCCAATTGTTGATCCAGTAAACCTTCTCAATCTAACTACATGGTTCCATTATCTTAAGCTCTTTATTGATTATGAAATTGGCTTTTTTGTTTTTATCTTTTTTGTTGTGTTTTTATATTATTTCATAAAGCATGAAGCTAAACATAAATTCTTTATCTTGGGCGGAGTGGTTTTTTACTATATTTTATTTACAATTTTTCCTAATAAAGACATGAGATATTTGTTTCCAATACTGCCTTTTACCTCGCTGATTTTTGCCAAAGGATTTTATGAGTCATACAAAAGACACAAAATAGTAGCAATTATAGTTCTTTTGTTGATAGTATTATTTAACATCACCGTTTATCTTACTCTTTCTTTTGGAGTTCCTTTTGAAAAAGGATTGCGTAAACAGGTAAATTTACCTTTTATTAAAGACATTGTCTATTTAAACTTAACCGATTATCCGGTTGAAAAATTTGATCCAAACAAATGGCCGGATGAAAAAATTATTACCGATCTATCAAGAATAGACACAAAGCCAAAAAAAGTCCTACTGACAATAGATCACGAAAAAATTAATAATAGCAACTTCGCTCTTTTCGTGTATAAAAATAATATTAAAAATGTTGAATTTATATATCCTTTTGATGTAACTGAACTTAGAGAAGATGAAATCCCAGACTATGTGAGGCGATTTGATTATGCGCTAGTTTCAGAAGATGACATAAACCCTTTTTATTTATTTAATAAAAAGGTTTTAGATCAATTAAGAATCTATGTTTTAATAAACAATCTTAAATTAGTTAATTCCTATAAATTGCCTACAGGGCAGAAGATTGGCGCTTTTAAGATAAAAAAATAGAGCCTTTTGAGCTCTATTTTTTAATTTTTATTTGCTATTTTAGTTTTATTTTCCAAATGCCTGTCTTAGTTCTGCTCCTGTAAATACGGCCCCAAATAAGAGTTTGGCAGGTTGACCCACTGGTGGATCATCGTGTGCTCCTTTTACTAGGTAAACACCGACAGCGTCACCGCAGCCTTCTGCTCCATGGCAATGCCCTGCTTCTCCGGCGCTTCTAACGTAAGGTTTTGCGTAAGCGGCCAGCCACTGCATACCTTCTGCTGAGATTAAGTCCGAGGAAGGATCAGAGGTGTTGGCTATTCCGGTAGCCCTTTGTTCCTTAAAACACGAAGCCGTGTCCACTTCAAATTTAGTTACGGTATTATCTCTATGGTTTCCAACAATTAAGATTATATTTGTTCTAAAAAAGTTATCACTGCCTCCTGGTAAAGAAATTTTATCTCCGTTAACTACGGCGATAACTTCTTTTGATACAGGATCGATTATTACTTGTCCATCGTAACCGTCAAGCTTTTTTCCAGAATCTGTTTGACCAACATTTCCAATTGTTCCGTGGAAATCAAATCTTCCTCCTCCAAGATATGTCATATCATCGGTGCCGGTATCAACATCAACACGAGCTCGATGTTCAGGCAATCCCTGTGTGTCTTGTTCAGGGTAGCCTTTTTTTTGGTCTCTAACATCGGGCCAGGGGACAGCAGTTTCATCAATTGTTAAAATAGCTTCTCTTAAATTGTTGATACTTACATTCATTAACTCATTTTTCGCTGGAGTGACTGTTGCAATTGCTGTTTGATCTGGGGTTGACGTTGCTTGAACTTCAGCTCCTCCCGCATTCGGGGTGATTGCGCTGTTGACTTCAGAAGTTAAAATTGGATTATATATTCCATAGCCGTCGACGTATCCGACGACTGTTGTTCCATCCTGTCCATAAACGGCATGGAGAATGTTTGATGATTCTGGGGTTGCTGTAGGTACAGGTGCTTGAGGCGTTGTGTCTACAAGTTGTGCTTTGCCGGAACAAGCAGCAAGAGCCGAGCTCACTGCAAACAAGTATGGGAGAAGGGCACTCCTTATTTTGTGCTTCGGGTGTAGATTTTCGTTTGGATTTGCTGCCATATTTTTATTTTACCAAGTCAGACTTGGTTTTAAATATAATTTAAATTTTTAATTATAACAACTTATAATATACCACAAAAATTTTCTTTGTCAAGTGATAGTTTTGATTGGAGGGTTATTTCAAATCTTATACACAATTTATTAACAAAGACCTTATTTGCGATACTATGAGTTAATTGGAAACTTAAACTTTAAACGTTTAATGTTTAACTTCCCTAAGAAGTTTTTTAACCGCTTCTTCTGTCTTCTCATTTTCTCCTCCTCCTTCGTGAGAGTAGCGGATATTGCCGTCAGGATCAATTAAATATTCGGTTGGCCAGTATTTGTTTTTATAGGCATCAAACGTCTGCCAGTCATTATCCATGGCCACCGGGTAGGGGACTGCATGACGCTCAATAGCCGCTTTAACATTTTCCTCTAATTTTGCTTCTGCGTAGCCGGGAGTGTGGACGCTGACAACAATCAAACCTTGATCTTGGTATTTTTGTTGAAGATTTTTAAGATAAGCAATATTGGGGATACAGGGAACGCAGGTATAAGTCCAAAAATCCAAAAGGACGACTTTTCCCTGTAGTTGTTCAAGAAGAATTGGTGAATTGTTTTCAGTATTAAACCATTTGATAATTCCCGTGATTTCCGGCGCCTTTGGGAAAACAGGAGTCAAAATAGGTGAAGGTGATATATATATAATTGTAGTGGGTGTTGCTTGCTTTAATCTGTCTAATTCTTTCTCTACCGGTTTTATTTCTTCAAGTTGAGTGATGTTTTTGGGGATAAAGGGCAGAAGGGGAGCAATTTTTGCCCAAAGAACTTTATCATAATTACTATAAATTAAAATTGCACTGGTAATCATTATTATTCCGGCGGCAATCTGGACGGTTCGCGTTAATTTTGTCAGTCGTTGGTGATGGGGAAATAGCCATTGTTCAATCAAAACAAGGCCGAAAATTGGCAAGGCAACTCCCAAAGCATAAGAAACTATAATAATTATTGTTGAGGCAGTGATTGCCTGATGAACGGTTAAAGCGGCCACGGCAACTAAGATTGGACCAGCGCAGGGTGTCCATAATATTCCCAAAGAAACTCCGTTAATAAATCCACCAAAAGGACCAAGATAGTTATCAGTTTTTTTATGAAAAAAATTAGTCAGGGGTTTAAAAAGAGATTCAAAAATCTGTGATAATCGAGGAAAAACCATCACCAGTCCGGCAATGGTAATGACCCCCAAAGATATTAGTCGGAGAAGCTCGATGTTTATGGAAAATATTTTCAAGAAAGACGATAAACCGAGAGTGAGGGTAATAAAAGTGGTAATAATTCCCAAAGTTAAACTAAAGGCGTAAAGAGCATTTCTATTCAACGACGAGGAAAGAACCACCGGCAAAATCGGCCAAACGCAAGGGGAGAAGATAGTTAAAATGCCAGAAATAAAAGAAACCGCAATAAGAATTGCCATATTTTTGATTATACTAGATCAGATGGAGTTGTTTATTAAGAAAGAGGTAAAAGAAAGATATAAAATATTGACTTTTATTGTACGATCGTAACGAAAAAGTCAATTTTTTTTCTTAAGCCAGATTCCTAAGCCCAATGTTGTTAGTTCGCCGCCTAATAAAATCAATCCTAATTCCGGTCCGGCGGAAGGGACTTTGACAGGGGCAACCACTTCTTTTTCAATACAAAATTGTGAGGTGTCATCGTCGTAAGTTCCGTCAGTTGATGCATCAGCTTTGTTCACTAGACAGAATAGACCTTTGTCTGCCGGTAATTTGTCTTGAGAAAGAATCTTCATTTTAAAAACATAGATTTTTTCCTCGTCAACAGAGAAACTTCCAGCATTAATAGTAATGATTCTGGAATTGCCATCATAAGTTCCTGGTCCTTCAATTGGTTCAAGATATGAAGGAACATAATCTTTGACCGTAACATTATCAAGATTTTGATTAGAGGTGTTTTTTACTTTTAATTGAAAGAATATTTCTTGGCCCGGTTTGAATTTATAATCGTTTACACTTAAATTATCAACGTATTCCAACGAGGAGAGACCGCCTTTAGTTTGTCCGCCTGGTTTACCAACCATTTTGTTAACAAGGATTGATGGTGCGCCAGCCGGACCATAAGGACCGTATTGAGCATGAACAGTGACAAAAAATAGAAGGTAGAAGATAGAAAACAAAATGATGGCAAAAATTTTTTTCATATAGGACCGTATTATACTATGAGATTCTTCTTTTGTCAACTATAGGATTTTTTCATTGTTAACTATGGGATTGTTAGAGAAGAGTAAGAAAGTTGATGATGGAAGGTAAAAGGTAGACCTTGAAGGTTGAAAGTAGAAGGTTGATAAAACGCAGAGGCAATGTATTATTTACAAATCTGTTTTTTCACTTTCTCCTGTTGGTTTTTGGGGAGCTTTTGGATTTGGTCCATGATCGGTTTGATGGTCGAGTCGTAAATAAAGGAGGAGACCGTGTTTCCGGCTGACGAGGCGGTTTGACTGACGAAGGCGGCGGTTTCGCCTAAAATTTGTTCTTTTAATTGATTGCCTTGTTTTTCCAGTTCTTTAAAATTGATGATTGGGGTGATTGAAATCGCTTCGCCAAAAACTTCTCCGTTTTTCTTAAGGTTTTCTTCGGTCGGTTTTTTAATAAAAACAGGGATAAAAAAACCTACGATGATAAGAATTAATAAAAGAAGAAGTTTTATTTTGACGGTTTTTTTATCATTTTTTTCAATGGGTCTGATTTTCATATTTAGTGCTTATCCCAGTAGTATCTTGCCGACATTATATATGAGCCGTGAGGGAGAATTGAACTCCCGACCTAGTACTTACCAAGTACTCGCTCTACCACTGAGCCATCACGGCAATTGTCATTGTTCGTACTTACTCCGACTTCTCCGCCAGCTGGCGGATCGCAAACTGCGAGTTGAGCAAGTCCGTGCCCCGCCTGCAACGCTTTGTGTAGCAATGCGGGCAGGTCCTACCAGTGCTTGCCCCGTAGACGCGATAACCATGACGCAAGGCTGTAAGCCTTGGGAATGGCGAGCGTTCTTCGGGGAGCTATCCAGGCAAAATTCACCCGTTTCCGTTCAAATTTCTTGTGAAATTTGTTTATGTTCGGGATAAACACAAAAATTATATCAAAAAAACAGAGTTTATGAGAGGGAAATTATGTTATTGGGGTTGTTTCTTGTTGTTTTTTCTTCCGTAGGTAAAGATAGAAGACGGTGGTAAGGCCAACTAAACCAAGAAGAAGTAAAACAATAACCACGGTAGATGTGCCTGCCGGTTGGCTGACGGGAGTTAGCGGGGTGGTTGTTTCACCAACTGGTGGTTGACCGGCTGTTGGTTGAGCGGCCACGACAGTTAAAAGGGAGTTATTATTTTTTTTGGCGGTCATCAGTTCAATTTTATTAGATTCAAGATAACTGGCATTTTTTTGGGCAAAATCAGCCGTAGTCATTTTTACCGGAGTAGCGAAACCAGGTTTAGTAAATTCCAAATAGTAACTGAAAATAGGAAGATCTTTGGGATCAACTTTAAAGAAACCATTTTCATCGGCAGTTGTTTGATAATGGGTCGCTTTCGTTGGAGACATATCAAGCTTAATGGTTACTTTAGCATTGGGAATTATTTTTCCAGCGTTGTCATAGGCGTAGCCTTCAATATAGCGGGGGATGGGTTGGAAAACCGGGGTTTTTGCTTGAGCTGAAACAGTTTTATTAATTAATGACGAAAAAAATTTAACTATCCGGGAAAGGAAACTGTGATTACTGGAAACTGGTTGGCTGGTGGTTAAATCAACCTTAGTGTAGCGTGCTTCCAAAGCTTCATTTTGCAGAATGTCTTTATTGGGAATAGTAATGGTCCAAACTCCATATTTATCAGCCGTAGCATTCCCATATTCACCATCGCTGGTTATTCCTACTAATTTGACAATTGAAAATGGATGAGAAATTCTCCCGTCATAACGGGTATTTACACCAACAGAAGTATGTCCCCAACTCATAGTAGACACCTCGTTACTTCTATACGGTGGATTGCTGCCCGGGTCTAAGGGAATATCGCGTTCAGTTTCATCGGGTGGGACTTCGTTTATTGGTTGATCGGGTTGATAAAGAATGGCGCAGGTTTGGTGATCACCGCTAGGGTAGCAATTCTCAGTTGGTTCGGTATAAGCGTGGGTATAGTTGGGATGCAAATTGGGAGTGGCGGAAAAAGTATGATTTGGGTGGGTGGCAGGATCCAATCGTAGATAATAAATTCCTTTAGGAACCATAAAATTAAACTGACCATCAGGACCGACTTTGACTGTGGAGACGGGTTGGGCGTCGGCTAATCTTTCAGGACTTAATTGGTCTAAGATGCGGATTTTAACATCAGATATTGGTTCTAAACTTTGGCTGTCAAAAATGCGACCAAAAGGATCAGCGTCAAAACTAATCGGCGTTATGGCTGGATCAAATTGGAAAGTCCCGTACTGAAGGCTGTCGCTTCGGCCTTCGTTGGTTAGGAAGGGGGGATTAATTTGAATTCCGTAAAAAACATTACCAACACTTCGGTTAACAATGAATTCTACCGAGACTTTTACCAGGCCTAAATCGTCACTTTTTCTTAAAGCGTCACCACCGTCAGTAAATTTCACTTGGGGAGAAATACCTCCGATACCCAATATAGCTTCGCTATCATAATCAGTGTTGCCAGTGGTGCATTTTAGTCCCTCGTTGGTAGGTAGACAATCAACAATATAAACATCAAAGTTGGGGACAAGACCAGTGCCGGACAATTCAACGGTTCGCCCGGTTTGTTTAGGAGAGAGTTGAACGCGCAGTTGCGAAGCGGCTGGTCCGCCAGGTGTTGGCGATGTTTGGGCGAATATTATCCCTGAGAATAAAACGATAGTTAAAACTAAAAAAAACGAAAAAAGAATTTTCTTCATAATTTTATTAAAAAACATTTTTTCCACTTTGTCAAGAGGTATTTTAAAAAATTATTGACTTTTGAAAAAAATTGGCTATAATGTTCCTATTATGTTGTCAAGGAAAACTTTGGTTGTTTTACTGTTTCTTTTCTTAGTTGTTTTGTTTGGGGGAAGAAGCGTAATAACTGTTCAAGCAGGCCCTTTAGATAGTATAAGAATAAATCCCTGTGTATTTTTTGGAACTTGTCCCACTTCCACTCCAACGTCAACGGTTACGCCAACAGTTACCCCGGCTCCGGAGGCAACTGAGACTCCGGTTCCACCAACGGAAACTCCTGTTCCGCCAACAATGACACCCATTCTCCCAACAGAGGTTATTGTTTTATCCCCAAGTCAACTATTAACGGTTACCAGTCAACCATCTACGCCCAGTCCTTCTTTAACCCCTCAATTTGCCGGCCAATTGAGCAAAAAAGACCTAATTTTTGGGGGAATAATTGTTCTTCTTCTTTTGCTTTTATTAAAACAAAACTGGCCAAAAATCAGAGGCTGGCTTCATGAAAAGACAAAGTAACAGGAATGGCTAAAATTTTTGTTAAAGATTTTTTAGGCTTTTCCCAGACTGTTCCCCAGATTCTTAAAGAAGCTGGTCTGGCGGAAAAAATTAATTGCCGGGTTTGACAATTTTGAAATTGATCGCTTTTGCGCGCTACTTTTAGGTCATCGTTTTGACAAAATTGCTTACTTACAACTATCACAAATTGCGCAAAATTTGTCAAGAAGCATTTTTTATTTTTTTCAGTTTTCTCATCTCAATAAGCAGAAGAATTAAAAAGGGGATGCTAAAGGAAAATAATAATAAGCCAAAACTTAAGCCTGTGGTTTTAAAAACTGTTTGCAATAAAGGATGATAGAGAAGAAACGGGTGGAGGAAAAAAGGAAAAAGAAAAGCGATTAAAAAGATAGGTTTTTTCAAAAGAGCTAAATGTTTGAAAATCGGTTTATGAGAAAGCCAGAGGTCAATCAAAATTACCGGTTGGATCAAAGTAAGAGTGGTGAAGATTATAGTTTGGGCGACAGCTTGGTTGTGGCTGAGTATAAATGGAATACCGGCCAAGAAAGAGACTGCGGCAGTTAGAAACCCAAGAGAAAAAATATATTTATAATCAAGTTTCTCTAAAATAGTTATTGTTTTTCTTGGTTGTCTTTTCATTACGTCACCCTCGGAGGGAGCAAAAGCTAAAGAAATCGCCGGTAAACCATCGGTGACTAAATTGACATAGAGAATCTGCAGGGCGGTTAATACAGGCAGATTAGTGATAACCGCCAGAAGAATATAAATGATCTCACCTAAGTTGCAAGCCAAAAGAAACTTAATGGCATTTTTAATGTGGTTGAAGATATTTCTTCCTTGGTCAATGGCGGAAATTATCGTGGCAAAATTGTCATCGGTGATAATCATATCAGCTGTTTCACGAGCCACATCGGTGCCGGTGATTCCCATGGCGACGCCAACATCGGCTTGTTTTAAAGCTAAGGCATCATTGACCCCGTCTCCGGTGACAGCGACGATTTCTCCTGATTGTTGAAAAAGTTTAACCAGCCGATATTTATGCTGAGGTGAAGTTCGGGCAAAGATTTTTGTTTTGGGTAAAAGATTCAGCAATTCATTATCTGAATATTGGTCAATTTGAGACCCGGTAATAATATCTTCTCCTTCTTTGATAATACCGGTTTCGATTCCAATTGCTTCGGCGGTTAACTCATTATCACCGGTGATCATAATTGTTTTAATGCCGGCAGTTTGCGCTTTCTTCACTGCTTCAATTACTTCCGGTCGGGGAGGATCGTGGATGGCAACGAAGCCTAAGAAAACCAGATTATTGTTGTCGCGATAGATTCTGTCGCGGGTTTCCCTCCCGTCAGTGCTCGTCCGCCGGCTGGCGGACTGCGCGCTGCCGGGAGCCCTTCCCTGCCTGTCCGGCAGGCAGGCACCCGTGCCACCTATCGCGGAATTGACAGTCTCTTTATAAGCAAACGCTAAAAGTCGCAGTCCCTTTTTGGCCATTTGCTGAAGTTCTTTTTCAATAGCGGTTTTTCTTAATTCATCTAAGGGTTCTTCTTTTTTTCCGATTAAAATTTTGTCACAAATTGAAAGAGTTGTTTCCGGAGCGCCTTTGACAAGAACAAGCGTTTCATCCCCTTTTTTTACTATTGAGGTCATTCGTTTTGTCTCGGGATTAAAAGCGTTTTCATCAATAGTTTGCCATTCATTTCTTACCAGAGTTGGATCCAGGCCAATTTTTTGAGCTAAAAGAAGAAGGGCTCCTTCGGTTGGGTCACCAATAACGTCAAATTTTCCATGATCAACTTTAAAAACAAGAGAGGCGGTAGAGCATAAAATACCATTGAGAAGAAGCTTGGCAAAGGGATGATTGGTGGTACTCGGAGGATTGTGGGCATCATAAATTTTTTCATCTACCCAGATTTTTTTAACCGCCATCTGGTTGGTGGTTAATGTTCCGGTTTTATCGGTGGCCACCAAAGTGATTGAGCCTAAGGTTTCAATGGCGTTTAATTTTCGTACGATGGCTTTTCTTTTGGCCATTTGTTCAACGCCGATAGCCAAAGTAATGGTCATAACCGCGGGTAATCCTTCAGGAACAGCGGCGACGGCTAAACTAACGGCAAAAATAAAGCTTTCAAAAAGTGTTTTATATTTGATAAAAGATAAAATAAAGACAATAATTGAGGCGGAAATACCGATAATACCAATTTGCTTGGTAAAGACGGCCAATTTTTTTTGCAGCGGTGTTGGTTCATCTTCAATCAAGGATAGATTTTTGGCAATCTGGCCGAACTGCGTTTTTTCGCCGGTTTTTAATACTTTAGCATAAGCTCGACCTTTAACAGCGACGGTGCCCATAAAAATTTTGTTATGCTCGTCGTCAGTCAGCTGAGCTGACTTTTGACCAAGCTGAGCTTGGTCGGTTTCCTGTTTCATGATTGGGAGTGACTCACCGGTTAAACTGGCTTCGTTTACTTCTAAATACCAGGATTTTAAGAGTATACAGTCAGCCGGAATTTTTGTTCCTTCGTCAAGATAAATAATATCGTCGGGAACTAAACTACGGCTATCAATTTCTTGTTCTTTACCATCTCTGACGACCCTAATTTTGCTGATGGTTAAATTTTTTAAAGTGGCCAGCGCCCGCTCGGCCTTAAATTCTTGATAAACACCAAAAAAGGAATTCATAAAAATTACGATAAAGATAAACAAACTGTCAATCTTTTCAGCCAAGAGCCAAGAGATAATGGCAGAAAAAAGCAAGAGGAACATTAAAAAATTGTTAAATTGGCTGATGAAGGATTTAAGCAGGGTGAATTTTCTTACTTCTTTTATTTCGTTTAAGCCGTATTGTGCCAGCAGTTTTTCGGCGTGTTTGGTCGTTAATCCCTGTTTAAAAATTTCCTGACTCTCCATAGATTTTTAGTATAACAGAAGCAAATAAATTTTTTCAATTCACCTTATATTACAGACTTGAGGAAACAATAAGAGAGTTGAAAATTAAAAGTAAAAAAAGAGGCGTTTATGGAACCCGCTACGATGTTGAGGCAAGAGGGACAAGAGACGCGAGAAATCTTATCAGGCGGGAAATGGTAGCAATAGGACTAAATACTGATTCAGAAGAACAAGTCTGGATGGCTCATGGAGAAATGGAGGCCCTGGGTAGATCATTTCGGGCTTTAAGCAATTTTTTTAAGCGTCAAAAAGGAAAAGAGGCGGTCTTATGGTCTCCTTCTGTCTGTTTTACCGTGGCCAATAATGCGGCTTCGGACAATGGATTAATAGTTGAATATATTCCCACCTCCGATTTACTCCATCAAGAAATAACCGCTGAAAGGATTCAAACGTTTTTAGATGAGAGAGCAAAAACTCCGGATATCATGTTTATTACTCCTGGTGACAATCCTCGAGCTTGCTCCTATAATGCTGAAAACTTAAGACAAGTTCTTTTAAAAATGAAGGAGATTAATCCAGAGATTGTTTTTATTTTTGATATGGCTTATATGTCAATGATTCCGGTAGAAAAAGCTAAAGCCTTAATTGCTGTAATTCAAGAAACCGGGGTAGACCAAAGAGCTATTTTTGCTATTTCCGAATCAAAAAGATTGGCTCGGCCGGGGACAAGGATTGGCGCGGCGGTTATCTTTAATGAAGAGCTAAAAAAAGTTTTTCAGGCTGACACCATTAGAAATTATCCTGGTTTTTCTGGAGAAGTTGACGTTTTATTTCGGGCTTTGTCTTACATAATTCCGCCAGAGACTATAGCTGCTTACATATCTATGCTTAGACAACGACAGCAAGCATTACTCGAAGTGTTAAGAGATCTTAATCCAGAAGGACAATATTTTAAAAACCTCGATCTTATTTCTGTTCCCGGTTATTCAAAAATTAATGCGGAGGTGTTAAAACAAGATGTCCCGCTATATTTATGGGTGGAACTTCAGGAAGGTGTTTCTCCTTTTGAAATAATAAAAAAATTGGGCATTGTTGGTGTACCGGGGAGTGTTTTTGGAGATACGGGGAATCATATGCGATTTTCCTTAGGAGTGGTTTCAACCGCTGATATTCTCCGTAAATCTCCGAAAACATTGGCAAGATGGGGTCAAGACCTGGTTTGGAGCCGAACCAGAGATTTAGAATCGTTACTCAAACTGTAGATTATTAATAACTCCCACCCGAGACCGAACCTGACAGCTGACTGGTTGATTTCAAATGGTATGTTCTGCAAAATAACCTCTAACAATTCTTCAGTTTCCAGTAACTGACAACGTAACTTGGGACTTCTCCGGCAGTTTAATTATTGACTTTTTTGTACTTGCAAAAAGAAAATTATATGATATAATATGAATCCTATAATTAAATTTATTTTAATTTTGGAACCAATATTTTTATTTAAGAAATAAACATATGACGCAGCTTAAGACACTAGAAGGTGAAAGATTTTCCGCAGTAAATATTCCAGGGGGATTTGAAAAATATTTTGAAGATTGTCAAGAAATTCCACCTATTAGAGAATGTACTAATCTTCTCCATGATCTTCAGATAGACCAACCCGAACTAGGAAGACAAATGAAGAGATTAGAAATATGGCAGCTGGACCCGGTAGATGAGATGGAAAGACATTTGATTTTCATGGAAACGAGCAATTGTAAAAGGGCCTTAATGGTTATTTGTCAAGATCAGCTTGTCCCCGCAGAGAGACATCATGCTTATGGAACCTTATCGGTCATTGGCGGTACCGGTGTCTATTCTACCCCTGAAGATAGAAGTCCGATAGAATTTGCTCTAGAGCATACTCTTTCCCTAGCTTTAGCCATGCGTCATAAAACTACTATGTCTGGACTGCGCCGGCATTTTGGCTTAAGCGGCATGAAAGCAACTGTAGTTATGGAATCCGGAAAGAGTGGCTTGTCCGATTGGGAGAAATCGTCTGCCCTACAAGAAGCAACTGGGTGGCTTTATTCTCCGCAAAGACTCTCACGTGCCCTAACAGGAACCGATGCTCGTCAAACTCCGGAAACTATTGGTGCTATGGCTCGCGGTAGTGCTTTGGCTGTTGAGGATGGTAGAAATGCTCAAATCTGTGGTACCCGAGAAAACTTTGATACCCCTGGTGCTTGTCGTTATTCTATGGAAGCAACTATTGATGCCTTAATAGACAATTTACCTGACACTCCAGATTTCAAAGACAGCGTTGTTTCGATTCCAGGATTTGGTCGGATCGGTTATACCGCGGTTAAATTGGCATTAGATAGAGGCGCTCGGCAAATTTATCTTTCTGATATGAAACTGCCCGTTGATGAATTAGGTATTCCACTAATAACTGATCCCGAGTTTGATCAAGAATTATACCAACGTTTATTAGAACTTCAAGAGGATTATCCTGGTCAAAAAGTTGTTCTTGTTGCTCCCAACGATATTTACAGACAAAAAGCTGATATATTTATGCCTTGTTCTAGTCAGGAAGAGCAATTAACTGAAATTACTTTAAAAGAACTAAAAGAAGCGGGGGTAAAGGTTGTTTTAGCTGGTGCCAATAATATCTTAAAAAAAGGGAATAAGTGGCAGTTGGCTAATTTGGCAGCAAAGTTAGGAATGGTTATGCCGCCTGAGGTTTTAAGCAACTGCGGTTCAGTTACTATGGCGGGAATGGAAAGATTATATTTTTACCTAAGAGAAACCGATACGGAATATATGGAGCTCCCTGATGACGAAGCAGAAAAAAAATTTGTCCGGGAACACGTTATTCCTTTTGTTCGTGACAATGCCCAAGAGATGATTAGCACTTTACTTGAGATCGCGCGAGAGATGAAAACAGATATATATACCGCCGGGGAGATCTGGTATTTAAGACAATTTGAGATAGAGGCGAATGTGGATGAAAATGGAGTTTTACAAAATATTCCGGCCTCTTGAATAGACAATTCTAATTAATTCAACCTTTTAGGTTAAAAATACTTCTCTTTATCTTCTTAACAAGCCGTAAACGATATCCCGTACCGTCCGTCGAATTAGGCGGGGTACTGGGACAACCTTGGAGGTTCGTCGTCGGCGGGGATTAAAGCTCTGCGCCACTGCCAATTTTAATGACTACAAAAAATTATTATTTCAAATTTGTCAACGATTGTGGTCATTTTTGATACGAAAGAATTTATGATCAACTTAAAGAGTTTGTTACTGGGTGGATAATGGGTGATGAGAAGAAATTAGTTGAATGGTTTGTAGATAAAATAACCTGATTAAAATTCCTCTGTTTCTTTAATTTCTAAATCATTAGTGGGATAATTTGATTTGGGGGATAGTTTTGAGGTAAGAAAGCTGATAATTAAAACCAGCCCTAGGAAAATAATTACGATGGTGGCGATAGGCAATTTTTTCTTTCGTTGCTGAAAAAATAGAAAGACAACTCCGGTAATGATTAAGCTTAAAAAAAGACTCACGAAAATTGTTTTTATCAAGGAAAACGGTGATTTAACTGGTCCGCCAGCTGGCGGAGATGGTAACGGAGTTTTAGTGGGAACGATTGTTTTGGTTCGGTAAGGTGGAGTGACGATTTCTTTGGCAAAGGGAATGACAAAAAATTTGGCGGCTACTCCCCGATAAACAAATGGTTTATCAGGTGAAGTTTTAAGTAAAGCGTAATGTTTGGAAACGACAAAAACTTTTCCAAAGTTAGCCAACAGTTTTGATTGATCTGGCTCGGGGTGATAGAGTAGAGTATAATTGGCAATATCGTTCAAATTATTTAGACTATCAAGAATATTGATTTTGAAATTTTTATTGGTAAGATTTTGTCTTTGGGGCTCTGTGATTATACTTAAAAATATCGGTTCCTCAACTCCTTCGCCTTCAAGATAGTCAATGACACGGCTACTTTCGGCGAATAGGACGTCAAGATCTTCACGGGTTTGGTAGGGAATGACTGTTAGATAATAATTGTTGGTTTGAGCCATTATTTTTGTAACTTGTAACATATAACATGTAACAAAAAAGAAAGAAATGATTATTATAAGAAAAATTATTTTTTTCATAGCATAGGAACTTTCTTATTTAAAGACTGTCTTTAATAAAGACAGTCTTTAGTTTTTATCATTCTAACGCTAAACTGGCAATAGCGGCTGTGACTGTTTTCACAGTTTTAGTCAATTGATCAAAATTAATTCTATCAGTTTTATCGGAAGTTGTGTGATAAACCGAACTAAAATCACATTCAAAACCAAAAATGGCTGGGATACCTGCTTGCCAAAACGGCGCGTGGTCTGAAGCCGTGATTGAGGATTGTACCGAGCTGGCTGTAAGGTTAATCTGGTATTGATTATTCATAGCCACGATTTTATCGGAAATGACATTACCACCATTATAAGCACGGTAACCAAAAGTAACACAGTCACCTGATGAGCCACGATTGGCAATCATATCAAGATTGGCCACGCCTTTTATTGTTTTGTTGGTGTCTCGATGATTAACATAATAAGAACTGCCATAAAGTCCTTGTTCTTCGCCAGAAAAGAGGATAAATTCGATGGTGGAGTTAAATTGAATTCCAGAATTTTTCAAAACCCGAGCTGCTTCAAGAACAGATACCGAGCCTGAACCATTATCATCAGCTCCTGGAGCTGGATCGTTGGTTCCGGAATTGGCCGCGGTTGAGTCTAAGTGGGCGGTGATTAAATAAACTTGGTTGGCATTATTTCCGGGAAGACGGGCAATGACGTTTCGCGTATTAAATGTAGTTCCGCTTTTTGAAAAACTGAAGTCTTGAGATTGGGTTTCTAAACTAAAAGATTGAAATAGATTTTTGGCATATTCACTTTCTGTTATGTGTCCTTGGTAGCGACTGTAACGAGTTTGTTGTTCGTCTTGGCCGGCGATTTCATCGTCATCAACCAAATTGGTAAGATATTCTTTTAATTTATCTTCAGAAACACTATTAATAAGGTTTTGTAAAGACGAGCTTGTAGTGGTCGGCGTGGGTCCATTAGTTGGTAAAGGGGTAGCTGTTGGTATGCTGGTTGGTCCGCCGGTTGGCGGAGGAGTATTGGTTGGTTGTCCCGGTGGAGTAGTGGGAATGATTGTTGCGGTTGGGATATTAGTTGGTTCGGTTGTTGGCGGAGCTGTTGGAATAAAAATATCTCCGGTAGTAACTAATAGGTTAGTTGAGGCGGTTTGGCCGTTGTTGTTGATAGTATAACTATGCAAAGAGCCTTGTTGATCGGCTAAATCTCCCAAAGGAAAAAAACGTTGTTGTCCGGAATGAAGACAACCAAACTCAACAGAATCAGTAAGTACACCTGAATAGCTGCTGGTTAAACCATTTCCCCGATCTACCGTGATGGTGACTTCTCCTGGAGCACGATTATAGCAAACAGAAATCAAAGTTCCCTTAGGAAGACGGCTGCTTTGGGGAAGGATTATTTCTTGACCATTTTGCATCATGGTATTCCAAATGGCGACTGATACTGGGGAAGGAGTTGGATTTTGCGTTGTTGGCTGGGGAGTATTGGTTGGTTGATTTTGGGGATTCGTCGGCAGAGGAGTGGTTGTTGGGACGCCGGTTGGTGGAGTGGTTGGAACAGGACTAGTGGTTGAACAATTTGGGGCAACGCGCGTTTTTCCTCGGCATTTTGCTCCTTGTTGAGATCCCGCGTCTTCTTGATTAATTTCTACCGCTTTAGCAGCATTATCTGTGTTTTGACATTCAAAACTGCCTTTTCCATAAAGCTCTTCGCAGGCGGACAAAATTCCCTGATAAAAATTGGCAAAATTGGAAGATGAGGTAAGATATTTGGTGGCGGTTAAATAAATAATCCGTTCCTCTTTTTCCCGACCAAGTCCAGAAATTGTGCAGCCATTAAAAGAGCCGCCTTCGGCCATTAAGTAAGCCAATTTATTAGGAATGCCGTTATTTTTATGGACGCCGCCGTAGTCGCTACTGCCGCAGTAATAGTTGGGGCTAAAAAGCCGGTCAGGCTGTCCTTTTCTTGTTGGGTCATCCATGTAGCGGATTATGCCCAGAATCGATCCTTCTCCCATCGTCCAATCGTCATTATCCACGGCCGCGCCAAAAATATCAGACATACCTTCATTTATAGCGCCTGATTGATAGGAATATTGTAGTCCGGAAGAATATTGAGTAACGGCATGAGTGAGTTCATGAGCAACAACATCGCGAACAGCCATACCGGCGCAAAAATTTACGTTTGAGCCGTTCCAGTAGGCATTGGGGCAACTACCGCTAATACGGGCGTTAACATAAATGGTTGCTCCAGCGCCATTAAAACTATCTCGGCCGTGTTTATCAAAATAATAATCGTAAGTTTGTCCGGCAAAATTGCGGGCATCTTCGGGATCATTGGGGTACCTATTATTTGGGTCATAACCTTTGTCTTTAACCTGAATATTTTTTGCCTCAAAAATTCCAGGGAGACGAAAAACCAGATTACCGTCAATCGCGTTGATAAAAAGAAATTCTCTCTCCGTTGCTTGGGTAGCTGAATTAGCTATTTCTATATACCAAATGAGATAATTATGATTTTCTCTTGAACTTAAGACCGATGGGTTAAAAATATAAAGAATTGGGGTATCAATATATTTTGCTTGCTTGTTTTCGCTTTCCCAAATTTGTTTGGCTTTTTCTTTAGCTTGTTCGGCCGTTATTTTTGGGATGGTTGAGTCAATAGTGATACTGGGAGTAAATTCGGCGTTGATTGATTGAATTTGATTTTCTTTAAGATGAGCAATCACTTCCTGGCAGAAAACAGGGATATTATTATAGACTTGTTGAAACTTAACGTGAGTTCTAATGATCATAGGCATAAATGGTGGTTGTTCGGTGGGGAATTCTCCTAATTTATATTTACCAAAAAAGATGGGCTGGTCAGATTTACTAACTTCAATTAATTTTAATTCTTGCGGTTGATTATTAATGCCAAAAAGATTCCCGTATTGGGTAAAAAAACGCCGGGATTTCATCTC
>CAYYYW010000007.1:31765-54473 GCA_964476245.1 uncultured Gammaproteobacteria bacterium | reverse complement strand
CCCCGAAATATATTTAGGTATAGCCTCCTGTTAAAGTTTTATGGGGTAGAGCTACTAGATGGTCCCGAGAGCGTAAGCAATCGGGATCAACTAAACTCCGAATACATAAAATTATTTTCAGGGGAGTCAGACTGGCCTGGATAAGCAGGTCTAGTCAAGAGGAAAACAGTCCAGATTCCCATATAAGGTCTTTAAATAATTATTAAGTGGAAAAGGAAGTAGAATTTCAAAGACAGACGGGAGGTTGGCTCAGAAGCAGCCATCCTTTAAAGAGTGCGTAACAGCTCACCGGAATAATCCCGCTCAGAGCGCTTGCGCTTTTGAGCGGGGATGAAATTCCGCGCCTAAAATGATTCGAGGCTTAAATAATTTACCGAAGATGGAAATTCTTCGCCGAGGACTATGATTGGTAAAGCGGCCCGCCTTCGTCCCGATTTTATCGGGACTTCGGTGAGGCTCATCCTTCGCCTTAATAAGCGAAGAATGGCTTTGCCTTCCGTAGCCTTTGGCGAAGGATGGTAGGGGAGCTTTCTATTTGCAGTGAAGCTTTATCGTAAGGTGAGGTGGAGCGAATAGAAGTGAGAATGCTGGCATGAGTAGCGATTCTCCCGATGAAAATTCGGGATGCCGAATATCCAAGGTTTCCTCAGCAATGTAAATCAGCTGAGGGTTAGTCGGATCTAACCTTGTACCACGTTGGGTACAAGGGATGTACAAGTTGTTAATATTCAACTACTTTTTTATTAGCGTTATTACATCAGTAATGACGAGATTTGATACCTTAATCTCACTATATGTGAGTCTAAATTATAAGTCCTTTCGCAAGAGAGGGTGAATAATAATGGATTGCTGCCGGTAACGGTGGTAAATTAGGAGATTTAAGTCTCCGGGAAAAGTTATTGTTGGAGCTAATTTAAAATCCGTACTTTAAACCGACACAGGTGGATAAGTCGAGAAGACTAAGGCATTCGAGTAATGATGGTTCAAGGAACTCGGCAATACAACTGAGCGTAAGCTTTGCAAGATGCTCTGTCCGACGTTACGTCGGACTACAACAAAAGAATTTCATCCAACTGTTTACCTAAAACACAGGTCTCTGCAAACCCAAACAGGGGAAGTATAGAGGCTGATGCCTGTCCAGTACCGGTAAGTTAACCACTTTGGGTGACTCCGATTTATTCAGGGAAGCTCGAGGTGTAAGCTCCGGTGAACGACAGCGGTAACTCTGACCGTTCTAAGGTAGCGTAACCCCTTGCCGGGTAAGTTCCGGCCCGCATGAAAGGTATAATGAGATGAAAACTGTCTCGAACCATTGCTCGGCGAAATTGAAATGGCTGTGAAGATGCGGCCTACCTGCACCTGGACAAAAAGACCCCGGGAGCTTTACTGAAGCTTGATATTGATAAGAAGTTTTTAACTGTTTAGCGTAGGAGGGAATCCGACTTTACGTCGGATATCAATGAAACACCTCTCTTTAAAAATTTCAAGTCTTACTCTGACGTAATGTTGGAGGACAGTGTTAGGTGGTCAGTTTAACTGGGGCGGTTTCCTCCAAAACGGTAACGGAGGAGTGCAAAGGTCAGCTTACTCCGGATGGAAATCGGAGTGTAAGTACAAACGCAAAAGCTGGCTTAACTGTGAGGCTTTCAAGCCGAACAGATGCGAAAGCAGGCGTTAGTGATCCCCCGATCCGCGGTGATCGCGGGCGGGGCTTAACGGATAAAAGCTACCCCGGGGATAACAGGCTAGTCGGACCCGAGAGTTCATATCGACGGTCCGGTTCGGCACCTCGATGTCGGCTCATCGCATCCTGGAGCTGTAGTAGGTTCCAAGGGTCGGGCTGTTCGCCCGTTAAAGCGGTACGCGAGCTGGGTTCAGAACGTCGCAAGACAGTTCGGACTCTATCCGGTGCAGGCGTTTGGATTTTTGAGAGGACTTTGCCACAGTACGAGAGGACCTGGCAGAAGAGATCCCTGGTGTACCAGTTGTCCCAAAAGGGCATTGCTGGGTAGCTATATCTCTACGTGATAAATACTGAAAGCATATCAAGTATGAAGCACTCCTCAAGATAAAAAATCTTAAGTCCTCCCGTAGATTACGGGTTTGATAGGCGCATGGTGTAAGTCCTGTAAGGGATTTAGCCTACGCGTACTAATGGACATAGATGTCTCACAAATTAGAACTTCAGATTTCAGTATTATATTCTTGCTTATTTTAAATCATTAAGGTAGGATTCTTTTTATGAATCTAATTATTGTTGAATCTCCAACAAAAGCCAATACTTTTAATAAATATCTAAAGGACACTAAATATCAAGTTGAAGCAACCATGGGTCATGTTCGTGATTTACCGGAGAATAAAATCGCTGTTGATATTGATCATAATTTTAAACCAGATTATATCCTTAATAAAAAAAAACAATCAATTATTGAACGAATAAAATCGCTAGCGCAAAAAGCGCATACTGTGATTTTGGCTACGGATGCGGATCGTGAAGGAGAAGCAATTTCTTATCACATTGCTTGTTTGTTAGGTCAGATTAAAGAGAATTGGCCTAAAAGCTCAATTATTAAAAATAGCAATATCAAGCGAATTGTCTTTCATGAAATTACAGAAGAGGCTTTAAAAGAAGCTTTTAATCATCCTCAAACAATTAATTTAAATTTAGTTAATTCCCAACAAACTCGGCGTTTATTAGATCGATTAGTTGGTTATAAGCTTTCTCCTCTTCTTTGGAAAAAGATTGGTAAAAGATGGTTGTCTGCCGGTAGAGTACAGACAGTGGCTTTAAGATTTATTGTTGAGCGTGAAAAAGAAATTTTACAATTCAAAAGCGAATCTTTTTATCGGGTTGTGGGTACTTTTTCAAACAATCAGGATTTAATTGAGGCAAAGTTAATTTCTAAGGACAGTATTAATTATGAAAAAAGTTACGAAATTCATTTATTTGATGGTAAATATCGGTACACAAAAACAACTATTAAAAATAAAGATATTAATTTATTAGAAAACGAAATTAAGCAAGATAGTTATACAATTTCCAAAGTTGAAGAGAAAATTATTAAACGATTTCCACCTCCACCGTTTATTACTTCTTCACTTCAACAAGATGCATCACGAATATTTGGTTATTCTTCTAAGGTTACTATGCGTTTAGCCCAGAGTCTTTACGAAAAAGGATTGATTACTTACCATCGAACCGATTCATTTAATTTAGCAGGTCATTTTTTGAGTCAGGCAAAACAATATATTGCGGAAAAATACGGCGGTGAGTACTCACTTAATAAGCCAAGACTTTACAAGACAAAATCTAAAAATGCTCAAGAGGCGCATGAAGCCATTAGACCGACGAATTTACGAGTCAATATCAGCGAACATAATGAATTGACTGCATCTCATCAAAAACTTTACAACCTAATCTTTAATCGGATCATTGCAACCCAAATGAAAGAGGCGCAAATTAAAAATACAAAAGTCAATGTTTTGGGTCAAAAAGGATACCTGTTTCAAACAGAATGGGAGAAAGTTTTATTTAAAGGTTATTTGGTTATTTATCCGCAAAAAAAAGAAACAATCCATAAAGAATTTAAAAATGATCAAGCGCTGACATTGACATCTCTAAATTTCATTGAAAGCATGACTAATCCACCCCCAAGATATAATGAAGCTTCTCTAATTAAAACCTTGGAAGAAAGAGGTATCGGCAGGCCATCAACATATGCGCCAATTGTTTCCACGATACAAGAGCGTCAATATGTTGAAAAAAAGGATGGACGTTTTTTTCCAACAAGCATAGGGATTGCAGTATGTAATTACCTTTCAAAATCATTTCCTAACATTTTTGAAATTAATTTTACCGTTAACTTAGAGGACAATCTTGACTTAATCGCCACGGGAGAAAAAGATATGATTCAAGTTTTGAACAATTTTTATCAGCCTTTTCAGGCTATTTTAACTAAAGAAATGAAGAGCAAAGAACATATTGATGTTCAAGAGAAAACAGATGAGAAATGTCCCGAGTGTCATCATGATCTGGTATTTCGCTACTCACGATTTGGTAAGTTTTATGCTTGTTCCAATTATCCGAAATGCAAGTTTACTAAACCCTACTTTGAAAAAATAGACAAAAAATGCCCCAAATGTCAGGGAGACATTATTATAAAATATACCAGAAGAAAAAAAAGATTTTATAGTTGTCGTAACTATCCGAAATGCGACTTTGCCGTTTGGCGATTAAGTGAGCTAAAAAGAAATGGCAATCATTCATAATTAAGCTAAATCCTTAAGAGACAAACCTCTTGGAACTAAAAAACGAAGTAAACTTGATACTGATCGCGGTATTTGTTCAGGATAGAGTCCTATTGATGAGAGATGTTGTTTTTCTTCATCCAAAAATTCAAATTGTTTTAATGCGTCCAAAATTACCAAGGGATCTGAATTAACATGATGCCTCGCGGTTAATCCTACTAAACTTTGTTTAAGCGCACCTC
The DNA here is from genome assembly GCA_964476245.1 of uncultured Gammaproteobacteria bacterium. Classification (GTDB taxonomy): domain Bacteria; phylum Patescibacteriota; class Microgenomatia; order UBA1406; family HO2-37-13b; genus CAYYYW01. The sequence goes on along the minus strand of CAYYYW010000007.1, from coordinate 49,983 downwards.
CTTCAGGAGAAGGACAAGCGACATTTCCCATAAACTTTATTAATCGTTCTTCGGAATTGACTATTTCTCCAAGATTAATTGTTTCCATCATGCCCGTAAAATAGACAAGCATCAACCCTAAATAAGGTTCTGTGGTAAGACTAAATAGAATATCGCTTAAAAGCGGCACGGCTTTTTCTTTTATATAAGGTAATTGTTGCCGGACGGATGTTTTTAAAAGACGGATATTTTGTCTTCGCTTTTTCATTGTGGTCGGGTTTGGGATTAATACTTCGCGCCAATAATCAAGATTTTCTTGTAACGTTTTAAATCCAAAATGTATCGACCAAGCAACCGGATCACCCAACATCATATCAATTGTTCTAAATCCCTCAATAACTGCTTTTACATAATCATCGTTAAATTTTGTCAAATCAAACAATCCTCCGTTTTGGCTATAAAGCAATAACAACCGTAGGCTTAAGTCATAGTCCAATATTCCCTTTTCATAAGTAACCGTTACCGGTTTTGGATATATGTTTTTATTTCTCTCGTCAACTTCAACATAGCCCACTGCCATCGCATCAATCGAAAATCCATCGTTAAAAAAACGAATGTCTTCCTCAAGCTCTGTTTCTGTTCTTGGCCGATCGGCAAAACTAATTTCAAGAACTGGTGATTGATCGGTTTTCTGGGAGAACAACACTTTATGAAGTAATCGTTTAGAGGTTCGGTCAATCGGAAAAGAAGAAATTTGAGCAAGATAATCACCGAACCTTAGGTTATTATCTTTATATTCCCAACCCATTTTTTCTAAAGCCAAAGCAATATTCATATCTATTAAATCTTCATCAAACGGTCTAATTACTTCTTCTCCTTTTACTATAACGTTCCCATAATTTAAGACTACGTCAATGTCTTTTGGCCCAAATGCGTGTTCTAAGACTTCATAGGTAAAAGGATCTCGAGTCTCATTTAAAATAATATTTTTCCACAGTTTTGTAGTTAATTGATCATATTGATTATTTTTGCGCAGCAATTTTCTCATCGTTCCGCCACGAAGATACATAGAAGATCCTTCTGATAAGTCATAAGTCATAAAAAATCTTAAAGTTGACATTATGGCGAGAATACCGTTTATTACTTCCGGTGGAGCCTGCGGGTGGGTTTTTTTTAATAAATCCTGAAATGGAATGGTTAAACTATTAGAAAATTCTTGTTTCATAGTTGCTAAATTTAAAGTCACCTGTTCCGCGCCTGATAAAAGTGCATGATTAAATCGTGCTCCTTCATATGGATTAATTTTCATATCACATTTGATAAATAAAGCCTTTATTTTTAACAGTTTTAATAAGATTGTTATCAAGATCTAATTTGGCAAGTTTTTTACGAAAGCGGTACATCATCTGATCAAGTGCCCAGTCGGTGTATTGATTTTGGTCTATTTCTCCCCATAAGATTGATGCTATTTTCATTCTAGAAATGATTTGGTTGTGTTTTTCTAAAAAAAGGCGAAGCAGTTTTTTTTCGCTTTTGGACAAGAATATCTCAATTGATACCCCATTTAGTTCAATGGTATTATTTTTAATCTCCAAGCGGTTCTTTTCCTTTATATCGTTTTTGATGATATCTTGAAGAAGAGGAATAGTCAAAGAAAACTTCCCCTTTTGCTGTTTAATCAGTTTAGTTTTTAACAAATGAGAAAGACATTCTCTATCTTCACTCTTAAAGTTAAACTGTTTTAATACAATCTTTTGCATAATATGGCGTTCTTCAGGCTCGTATTCTTTATATAAAATCTGAAGTTTTATTTTTATGTCGTCGTGTGAGAATAATTGTTGGATATCTCTTGTTTGGCTATAGTAGCGAACAGCCTGTTTGATGAGCCAAAAACAACCGCCGCACTCATTAATAATGTTTTGCTGGATCTGATCCGGTACTTTTCCAAATGTTAATTTAAGATAATCTATAAATAGTCGTGAATCATCGATGTTATAGTAAGGAAAAACGACCATGTTTTGGAAAAGGGTCGTGTACGAAGAAAGGTCTTTTAAATATTTTTTGTAAGTGATATTTTTTTGAAACAGATACAAAATCGAGCCTGATTTTTTGTGATAAATTGAATCAAAAAAAGATAATAGATTCCGTTTCTCCATTATTAATCGGTCCGCGTCTAGAATAATAAGCACCGGTTTTTTATGCTTATTTAATTTTTTTGAAAGATACTCTTCAATGTCTTGATAGTCATCAAGAGCTAAAGCAACTAAATCTACAGGGAGCATTTGGATTCGTGAAAAGTCTGACAGATGTTTTTTTAGAAATGATGTACTTTGGATGAATTGATTAAGTCGATAAAGTTGATCACGTTTGGGTAGGTGAACAATCGACCCACATTCTTGATGATTAATGATACGCACCCAAGGACCAAAAATTTCTTTAAATGTATTTTTATTAAACGGATCATAATAGACAGCCATAGTTTGTCATAGTATAACATACCTTAGTAAAAATTACGTTTTTTCGTTAGTTTCAGTGTCAAGCAATATAAAACAAAATGCTTATAATTTCATCTATCTTATGAAAAAACTTAATGGGGATTATGTTCAAGAAATAAGTGAAAGATTGACTGATACAAACAAGTCAATAAGCTTTTTTAAAAGGACTGTTCCAGACATATTTGGTACGAATGCACCAGACAATTCTTTACAGAACTTGCTCAAAAATATCATTTCTACATCTCAAACACAGGTAAAAGCTTATAAACGAGGCAGTTTGTTAAAACTTTGCTTTGAGGGAGAATTATTAAAAAGATATGGTTTTCCTTTGGAGAATCTTAGTTTAATTCTCGACCAATTAACTCCTCAAGTTTGGAGTTTTACAGTGGAGTCCAAAATTAAAGGAAAATATCAGTTTGCCTTGGAGTGGAATAGTGATTTAAGAAAAAATCCATCAATAGCTTCCCGAGTCAAAATTACATATAAAATCGATTATTTGCCTCGTTATTTATTTAACTGTCAATTTCTGCTTACTCATTTGTTAACTAATATAATTCATCGGGAGACGATTTACAAAATTAATGACGATAATAAATTAATTTGGGCAATTATCAACCCTTATATTAAAGTGTTAAATAATATGATAACCATTCGATATAATGCATTTCCTTACCTAATTAATTCAAAACAAATAAGTAGAGTTTATTTGAGGGTTCCACTACGGATTAATTTTATAATCTAAAAATCAAACTAGCTATTGACCATCTTTATCTATTGATTTAAAATGTCTTAAGTTATGAAATTAATGAACTAATAACTAATGAGATATAAATACATCTTTATTTCCGGTGGTGTTATTTCAGGACTGGGTAAAGGAATAACTACTGCCTCAATTTCCCTTCTTCTGAAATCTACAGGTTTTAACGTTGTTCCTGTCAAATGTGAAAATTATTTGAACATTGATGCTGGGACAATTAATCCCATTGAACACGGTGATCCGTTTTTATGTGAAGATGGGACTGAGGCAGATATGGATGTGGGCAGTTATGAAAAATTTCTTCATACTGATATGACTAGAGACAATTTTATTACCATGGGTCAAATCTATAAAGAAGTGATTGAGAAAGAAAGAAGGTTTGAATACATGGGAGAAGATGTTGAGGCAATTCCTTATATTACCGATGAAATTATTAAAAGAATTAACGCTGCTATCAATAAACAAAAAGGCGAGATTGGCATTATTGAGTTGGGGGGAACCGCCGGAGAATATCAAAATATCTTTTACTACGAAGCCTCGCGGATTCTGACTCTCAAAAATCCCGGCGATGTTCTTCACGTTCATGTTAGTTATCTTCCCACTCCAGCTCATTTGGGAGAACCAAAGACAAAACCAGCCCAACTTTCTGTAAGAACACTGAATAGCATGGGTATCCAGCCAGATTTTTTAATTGCTCGTTCTGACAAACCATTAGACAAAAGACGGCGTGATCGATTTTCGCTTTTTTGTAACATGCGTCCTGAAAATATAATTTCCAGTCCCGATGTTAATAATATCTATGAAGTACCGCTTCAATTCGAACAACAAAACCTTACCCGGCTAATCCTAAAAAAATTACATCTTCCGGTAAAAAAACCAAATCTAATCAGATGGAAAAAATTTATCCAGCAAATAAAAAAGCCGGATAAAAAATCAATAGAAATTGCCATTGTGGGAAAATATTTTGCCACGGGAGATTATCAACTGAAAGATTCCTATGCTGCTCTTATTGATGCTGTCAATCATGCAGCTTGGTCACTTAATACAACGGCGCGTATTTTGTGGGTCGATGCTGAAAAAGTTGAAAAAGAAGGTATAGAAAAATTTACCAAAGGAATCAATGGCCTAATTGTTCCTATTGGTTGGGGAAAAAGAGGGACAGAAGGCATGATTACGACTGCTGGTTACGCCCGACAAAATTTGATTCCTTATTTAGGCTTATGTTACGGTATGCAGATGGCGGTTATTTCTTTTGCGCGGCAGATTCTTGGCTGGCAAAAGGCTAATACGATTGAGAATGATATAAAAACACCATGTCCGGTAATTCATCTTATACCAAAACAAAAAGAACTTCTTAAAAGACGAGCCTATGGCGGGACAATGAGATTAGGCGCTTGGGATGCTTTGATAAAAAAAGAAACTTATACCTGGGAAATTTATAATAAACATAAAGGGTTTGTTGAGGGAGGACAGAACTTGATTAGTGAACGTCACCGTCATCGTTTTGAATTTAATGATAAATATGTGAAATTTTTTGAACAAAAAGGTTTGGTTATTGCCGCTCGCTCCAAAATAGAAAATTTAGTAGAGATTTTAGAGCTTCCCCGTCATATTCATCCTTTTTATATCGGCGTACAAGGTCATCCGGAATATAAAAGTCGACCATTTTTTCCTCACCCTTTATTTTTAGAGTTTATAAATGCTTGTGTAAAGCATAAAGAATTGGTAAAATAGTTGAATTATAACTAACTATGGCAAATTCACTTACTGTCAAAGATAAAACGATTCATGTAGGAGATATGTTAAAGATTTATTATAAATTCAAAGAAAAAGACAAGCTAAAGCAACAGATTTTTAGTGGAATTTTGATTGCTATTAAAGGATCGGGTCTTAATAAAATGTTTACCGTTCGGAAAGGGACTAAAGACAAAGTTGGCGTTGAGAGAATATTTCCAATGAACTCTCCATACATAGATAAGATTGTAATCGTTAAAAAAGGAAAGGTTCGTCGAGCTAAGTTATATTTTATAAGAAATTTATCTGAAGGTGAATTACGACAAAGATTTTCTTAGTTAATGAGTAATTTATCACAAACATTTGGAAAATTAGGAGAAAAAGAAGCGGCTCGATATCTTAAGAAAAACAAATATAAAATTATAACTACCAATTTTCGCACGCGAGCAGGCGAAATTGATATAATCGGTCAAAAAGATGGACAACTCATTTTTTTTGAAGTGAAAGCAAGAAACAATGACCTAAAAGGCAAACCCTACGAATCAATTACTTACTGGAAATTAAATCATCTTAAAAAAGCAATTTATTTTTATTTGTTAAAAAATAACCTTTTTGATTGGAAAATGCGGATTGATGTTGTTTCAATTGAATTTAATGCGGATAAGTCAATAAAAAAATTATTGCATTTTGAAAATGTGGAGCTCCAAGCATAAATACTTGGAGCGGAACCCTGAACCCTATAGTGGTTCATGGGTGGAGATAGGAAGAAATTTGTGATATAGTAAAAAGGTGGCTGTCCGCCTTCGCTCAAATTCGTCTCGTGGTTTACATCCACGCAGACGAAATTTCGCTACGGCGGATGTAAGAAACTGTAAATTCGTTTCACTCATTAACAGTTTCTAACAAAGGAGGTGATAAAATATGCTATTTGATGCAGTAAATCCGGTGATATCTACTTTTTTAAGAAGTTTTATAACTTATTTACCAAACCTACTTGGCGGTTTTTTAATCTTTGCTATTGGGTTAGTTTTGTCGGAGATATTAAAAAAAATTCTAATTTCGCTATTTAATTTTTTCAAATTAGAACTATTGATTAAGAAAACTAAATTAGTTAGCGAAAAAGAAGTAAAAATTTGGGAAGAAATATTGGCAGAACTGCTCCGTTGGTCAGTGGTAATTCTATTTTTGATTCCAGCCGCAGAAGTTTGGGGACTTTCAAAAGTAACCATAGTTTTGAACCAATTATTGTTTTACCTACCCAATGTATTAGTGGCGGTGGTTATCGGTTTTGTGGGTATAATTTTTGCTAATTTAGTTTCGGACCTGGTAAAACACGGGGCAAAGACGATTGGTTCTACATCGGCCAAAACATTGGCGGCTATGGCAAAGTTTTCTATTGTTTTTTTTACGGTGTTAATTGTCATGCACCAGTTGGGGATAGCTCAAGATCTAATAAGAATACTGTTTACTGGAATTGTCGCCATGTTGACTTTGGCCGGTGGTTTATCTTTCGGTTTAGGGGGTAAAGACATTGCCAGAGAAATGCTGGAAGATTTTAAGAAAAAGCTGTAAATACGATTTTGATTTTTTGTTTGAGAGCGGTAAGTCAAACTTATCCATTATGTTTGATATAATGGATTTGTTTTGTGGTGTAAGGCCCCATCGTCTAGCGGCCTAGGACGACTGGTTTTCAGCCAGTAAATCGGGGGTTCGAATCCCCCTGGGGTCACTTTTAGATTTTCAAATGTGATATAATTTCTATCATATTAATTTATTGTGATATCTAAAGAACACTCTCTAACCGACCCTCGCTTCTCTTGTGATAATGCTCATGCTATGATGAGTGAGGTAGAGAGATTTGTAACAAGATTAAGGAATCCAAATAGGATGGAAGCTAATCCTATATCTGCTAATAAGGATACACCTGACGTTCAATACGAAATGTCTCAAGCAGAAATTAATTCAGCCGCAATTAGGAATCGAGGTCCAGGCAGAATGTTGCTAAGAGAAGCAGCAGCGGTAGCTAAGGGAAGGAAAATATTATGTCTCGTGCCTGAAGGGCTTAGTGTTACTGACACTGTTGAAACACTTAGAAAATTTCACCCATCAAACAAAAGAAGAAAAAAAGAAAAAGAGGAGAAAAAGAGACAAAGAAAAAAATCTTGGAGACTATATTGATTTCTTGATATATCAAATCCGGTACGTGCCACCCTTAGATTTTCAAAGTAATTGATTTCACTCCTTATACCCCTTTGCCCCGTTAGACGGGGCTACGGTAGGTATGTCCTCTTGATTTAATCGGGATAAAATCAAAGCAGAGCGGTATAGAAAATTGCCCCTCAACTCTGATAATAAACTGGTATAATTGGAAGCTATGGGAAATTTTAAACGAGACAACAAATCTGGTGATGGACGAAACTTCAATAGAGGCAGTTTTGACAGAAGAGGTTCCGATAGACCCATGCACAAAACAACTTGCAGTAAATGCGGAAACGAATGTGAAGTGCCGTTTAAACCAAGCGGTGACAAGCCTGTTTACTGTAACACATGTTTTGATAAAAATCGTGGTTCGGATTCAAGAAGGTTTGATAGAAGGAATTCTGGAAAATCTAATTTTAGCGATAGACGAATGTATAATGTCGTATGTGATAAATGTGGAGCCAATTGCAAAGTTCCGTTTCAACCCAGAGGCGGAAAACCAGTTTACTGCAGTCAGTGTTTTGAAGGTAAAAATGATAGGGGAGGCAGGAATACCGAGCAATATAAGGAACAGTTTGAAGTACTAAATACCAAGCTTGATAAAATATTAAAAATGTTAACCCCTGTCGTTTCCACTAAAGTCGTTCCAGAAGAAAAAATGGTCAAAGAAATAGAAGATCCAAAGCCTAAAAAACAAACAGACAATGTTGAAAAGAAAAAGAAGGCAGCTAAAAAAACAATTTCGATTAAGAAAAAATAAGACAAACAAACGGTTCATCAAAATAGTTTTTACTAATCCGTGGAGTCATCCTTAGATTTTCAGAGCGATCCATTTCACTTCGGAGGTGATGATATTATAATGTTTTCTCTACAACTTCTATTTCTTTTGTTGTGAGGCCGTAGAGTTTATAAACTATATTTAATAATTTTTATCGTGCTTTTTTTTGTAGTTGCAATTTATATTGGTGCAACGGAATTGTTTATTTTGTTTAGGTAAAGATTTGATAAACTTTATTAAAATAGCTTTCTAAGGTGTTCCATTCTGGGAGTGATGGACTCACAGTTTTTTAGAGGATCATTTAGCATAATAGCCATGATATTTTGGAGGTAGCATATCTCTGATCTGTTGCATAACAAAGTCAATTTGAGTTTGCATATTTTCTTTTGTTTGCTTTTGGTCAGAAGGATAAATAAAGTATGGCATTCCAACAGTTATAAATACATGGTCTCGGTGGAATGCAAGCCTTTGTTTTATTGGACCTGACTCATCAACTTCGGGAAATACTCCTTCGGTACCCCAGGTAGCCCATGGACTTATCGGAATCGGTTTTTGTAATTCGTTTGCAGCTCTCTGAGCTATAAAAATTACTCCACTTTTCGCTTTTTTTAATACTGTTCTATTACCATCTCTATCCCGCCCCCTTGTGCCCTCAGGACAGGTAAAAATAATTCCTCTCTGATTTACTAACACAGTAGTTGCAGCTCTTAATGCTTTGCGATCTACTTCCCCGCGATAAACAGGTATAGATCCTAATCTTCTTAAAAAACTAGCTAATAATGGATTCCTAAAATTCTCGGATTTTGAAAACACAACAGGAGTTTCGGGTAAATAAACATAAGGAGGTAAAACTTCCAAGATACCCATGTGATTTGTGACAACTACTGCGGGTCCTTCTTTGGGTATATACTCCTCTCCTGTTAAAGTAATATCTTTGGATAATAAGTGTAATAGTCTCCAGCTTACATTTCTTACTAAGTTTGGATTCATTCGGCCATGAGTCGTTTCTATAGACATAAGATTGGAGCTATTATGCTACTAGAATCGATAATTAAATTCAATACAGTATAATAGTCTAACTTCTGTAAGCTCTAGAAATTCACTTTTAGATTTTCAGAGCGATCCATTTCACTTCGGAGGTGATGATAAGAATATGTTATAATTAAGCCCCAAAACAATTATTATGAGTTCTAAAGAGATAGTCTTAGTTCATCCTCCATCGCCGATGCTCGAGCAGGAAAAAGTAGTTCCTCCACTGGGCATTCTTTACCTTGCGGCCGTATTACAAGATGCCGGTCACCAAGTGAGAATGCTCGATGTTGGCAGAGAAAAAATCGACCTAAGAGAATTTGCTAATATTGAATTCGTCGGTGTTTCCACAACAACTCCTCAATACCCAGAAGCTTTAAACATCTTAAGGGCAATCAGGAAGGAAAAAAGACATTTCCCAATAGTTGCTGTAGGCGGGCCCCATGCAACTGCCATGAAAGAAAGGCTTCTTCTAGATGACTGGGATTATGTTTGTGTGGGCGAAGGTGAAAGGGCAATAATTAGTTTGGTTGAGGGAAAACATGACGGAAAATTAATAATTGGAGAGAGAGTCTCTAATCTTGACTCTCTTCCTTTACCCGCCTACCACCTTTTTGATCTTAAGTCTTATCAGCGACCAGGCGCCGCTAAGCCCACCGCCCCACTTCTTTCTTCAAGAGGCTGTCCATTTCACTGCACTTTTTGCGCCAAAGAGGTCAGTGGAAGAATCGTCCGTTATCATAGTCCAGAAAGATTTATTGATCAAGTAAGAATGATTAAAGAACGGTTCGGCATTGATCAATTCATGATCTATGACGATATTTTCACTTTAGTCAAAGAAAGAGTCAAACAAATTTGCCAAAGACTAACGCCTTTGGGGATTACCTGGCGTTGTCAATCGCATGTCAGAACTATTGATAAGGAAAGGCTTACTTTTATGCAAAAAGCAGGTTGTTTAGAGATTGCCTATGGAGTAGAAAATCCCGATGATCGGGTTCTTGAATATTTTGGAAAAGGAACAACGGTTGAGGATAATAAGAGAGCAATCGCCATCACTAAAGAAGCAGGAATCCGAGTTAAGATTTACCTTATGTTTGGTTCAGCACTAGATAGCTTTGAAACGGCTAGAGGAATGATTAACTTTATTGAGGAAACAGAACCTGACGACGTCCAACTTTCTGTCCTAACACCTCTGCCTGGAAGTGAAATGTATGCTCATCCAGAAAGGTTTGATTTGCAATTTGACGTAAACGATCTTGGGGCTTATTATCACTGCGGAGGAGGTGGAAAGGCAGGAAATGTTATTCGCTCAACAAAATTTCTTTCACCTGAAGAGTTTGAAAACGCTCTTGATATGTTATATGGCTTTTTAGAAGAATGGAGAACCGGGAAACAAGGAGTCTCTATCTAGTGAAAAAATTTTCCGTCCCCCATAGAATTTACTTAAGTAAATAGTAAATTTATGGGACGTCACAAATAATTAATATGCCCCTTTTTGAGAAATGATAGCACCTATACTTTTTATAATCTGTTTTATATCTTCGCCAAAAGAGGCATGTATTAAATAAAAGGTTTCCGCTTCTATTCCTTTCCTTAGGTTTTCAACAGAATGAGTCACATCCGCTCTTCCTACAGTCATTTTAGGACCAATTGCCCCAGGTCTAGTTAAGTAATAACCACGAAGCCATTCTGGATGGACATCTGATAAATCATCTAAACTACTTTGAAAATCTATTGTTCGTTGGAATACTGGACGTAGTCCAACCAAAGACATCTCTCCACGCAGGATATTAATAAACTGCGGAAATTCATCAATAGACAATCTGCGAATTATTTTCCCTACTTTTGTAATTCTAGGATCATCTTTCTGTTTTCGGAAAGTTTCTTCACCATTAAATTCTCTGATTGTATCTGCGTTTGGTATCATACTCCGTAATTTTATCATTCCAAACTCTTCTCCCTGCTTTCCAACAATATTAGCAATATAAAATATGGGGCCATCATCTTCTAATTTAATTGCAATAGCCGCTCCTGCAATAATTGGGAGTAAAATAGGCGTAATAACAATTGTTCCAATTATATCTAGTGCTCTTTTCCTTCCACTATGTAAATACGCTTGACCTGTAGGATTTAATAATCTAGTTATTCTTGAATTAAGATTTATTAAAAAAGGATTATTTCTTATATGTTCAAATTGTTGACAAGCATTTGGAGTTCTTTCAGGGCATGACATAAGTCTATATTATATACTTTCTGTGTATATGATTCTACTTTCTTCATTAAAAATGCTCACTAAATCACTTAAAAACCTGATAAACTCATCTATTATTGGGTTTGAAAGAAGACAACGGTTCTCTTTTTATTCCATGTTCTTGTTCCGCCAACTTGTCCCTTGAAGCCGCGAAAGTGTTTCATTTTTTATTTCTCTTTAACAATTTTTTCACCAACAGGTCAAAGTCAGAAATGAAGTTTGTTTTGGACAGTAGCGAAAAACTGTTTGCTCTCGTATGCCTTTGGTGAATAATCAATGGCGGTTGCGTAAATATCGGTAATTTTCTGATAGATCATCCGTTCGCTGGTACGAATGTCTTTGATTTCTTCGCAGAGTTCATCAAAATACCGGGTGCTAAAACGGGAGCCATATTTCATACGGTTATTATCCAGAGCATATCCTTTATGGATGTAGTTTTTCAAAATCCTAGTTGCCCATTGACGGAATTGCGTGCCTCTTGCGGAGTTAACCCGATAACCAACGGCAATAATGGCTTCCAATGAATAAAAGGAGGTGCTTCTTTTAACTTCTCTTTCCCCTTCTTGTTGAACTTGTAAGAAATCCTTACACGTTCTCTCTTGATTAACTTCATTCTCCAAGTAAATATTTTTCAGATGCTGAGTTATGTTTTGAACTGTTGTCTCAAAAAGCTCCGCCATTTTCTTTTGGGTGAGCCAAATGTTTTCTTCGGCATACAACACTTCTACATTCACCAAGCCGTCCGGTGATTGGTAAAAAACGATTTGATTATCAGGTAGTTTTTTCATAGTTTTAACCTGTGTATTTTTTAATTTAATTTTTTTCCTTTTAGCCATATTATTTTTCCTCCACAATCTCAAATTCTTCCTTGCCCTGCACAGCTTCTTTATCCGGCAAAGCTTTAGCGTCGGTGGAAGCAGGAGGCCGTAGAGCCTGCCCCGTAGTCAGCTTTGCTGTACTTCGGGGTTTATAAACTAACTGGTCAATGTGGTTTTGTATAACTTCCTACCTCAATTAAACTCTCAACGTTCTGTTTTGCCTGCTCTAACAGCTCTTTTGCTTTCCTGCGAGCTTGGTGGGATTTTTGGACCAAACCCGCAATTTTTTGCTGGGTGGGTTTGGGTAAGATTGGGATAACTAAATTTTCTACATCTTCATCGGCAATCGTTGGGTAAGAAGTTCCCGTTGTTGGTTTTTCAAATTGTAATCTTCCTACCACAGAACGTAACACAACAAATAAATATTCTTTTAAAATTTCTTGGGCTTTGAATATCGAGAAAGCATTACTACAAATAAAGTTTTTGTTAAAATCTTCTGGCAATATAGCTATTGCACCTCTTGTTGGTCTTACTTTTGATATTAAAAGCTCGTCACCCTTGGTGTGTATTCGCGCGTTAACCGGTAATTCTTTACCAATTATTTCATTAAAACCTGCGTCGCCGTTTCCTATATTGATATCGCTAATTTCTATGTATTTATAAATTTCTTTTTGAAAGCTACGGTAGGTATATCACAAGATTGAAAATCTAAGCGGAGTGGTATAAAATTCTTTTATGATCCACATAATTTTAGGCGATGATGTTTCCGAATCAAGAAATGAGTTTGTTAAATTAAAAGAAGATTATAAAAACAAAGGTTATGAAATTTCTCTTCTCAACGAGTCTAATATTTTAGAACTGGACAAATGGTTATATCAGTCTCAAAGATTATTCTCCGAAAAAAAAGTTTTTTTTGGAGAAAATCTTCTTTCAAAAAAAGAATTTCGAGAAATATTAAAGAAATATGATACTAAGGCACAAGAGACGGATTTTATTTTGTGGGAAGAAAAACTTGAAGGAAGAATCGTTAAATTTATTTTTCAAAATGCCAAGATTCATCAGTCTAAGTTGCCCTATAACATCTTTAAATTTTTAGACTCTGTTTATCCGGCCAACCTTGAGGTAACCATCAATTATTTAAATCAAATCTTCGGCGACGTTGATGAAAACATTATTCTATACATGCTGCAAAAGCGACTTCGCGATTTAATTTTAATTAAGAATAATTTGAAAACTGAAAAAAAATTGGCCGAATGGCAAATTTATAAATTAAAAAGTCAGGCGGAAAAATGGATGGGTGATAAATTGGTTACATTTTATGATGCTCTTTACCGAATAGAAGTAAGAACAAAAACAAGCAGTGGTTATTACTCAATCAAAAAATCACTTGACATTTTATTTTGTTACTATTTATGATACTGTCATATGAAAAAAATTCCAGATAATGTTTTTCGGGGATATGATTTACGTGGTGTCGTTGGTAAAGAATTAGACGAAGAAAATGTGGAAATTCTTGGAAAAGCCTATGCCACTTGGCTTCTCAACCGAAGAGTTTACGATTGCGTTGTAGGTTTTGACTCACGAGCTTCAAGTCCGGCTTTTCGCGATGCCATTGTTAAAGGTTTAACGGAATCGGGGATTACTGTCTATGATATAGGCATTACGCTTTCTCAAATCGCCTACTTTGCTCAATATTATTTTAAAACAAGAGGAATGGTGATGATTACCGCTTCTCATAATCCCAAAGAATATAACGGTTTTAAATTCGCGACGGGTTTTTCCGAAACCATGCTTACAGAGGAAGTTATAGAATTTAAACAGCTGGTCAAATCCGGAAAATTTAACAAAAGAATACCTAAAGGAAAACATATTCAAAAGGATATTTTTTCTGCATATTTAGAAGATATAATTCGACACATTGATCCAGTTAGAAAGTTTAAAGTAGTAATTGATGCTTGCGCGGCTACTCCCGGTTTATTTCTTCCAAAAATTCTTCGCCGGGTCGGTTGCGAAGTAATAGAACAAAATACAAAACCGGATCCTAATTTTCCAGTTGGTGTGGCTGATCCAACGGAAAAAGAAGTTCAAGAACGCTTAGCCAAAAGAGTGCTAAAAGAGAAAGCTGATTTAGGATTTTCTTACGATACTGATGGGGATAGAATTGGTATTGTGGACGGAGAGGGCAATTTAATTTGGAATGATACGCTTCTTTCTTTATACGCAAAAGACGTCTTAGATTTTCTACCAGGAGCAAAGATTGTTTACAACACGCTTTGTTCAAAACAGGTGAATGACGTAGTAATAGCTAACGGTGGTATACCGGTTATATGGCTTACCGGTCATTCCTTTATAAAAGCAAAAGTAAGAGAAGAGAGAGCGCCTTTTGGAGGAGAGTTAAGCGGTCATTTTTATTTTGTTGACAATTTCTACGGCCACGATGATGGCGCAATCGCTACTTTACGTTTATTGGCTTATCTTACGCGAGTGAATAAATCACTTTCTCAAGCTGTTTCTGAGCTGCCACATTATTTCTCTAGTCCTGAAATTAAACTCGGTTGTCCTGATAATATTAAATTTCAATTAGTAAGTAAAAAAATAGGTGGAGAGATTAAAAAGCTTTATCCTAAGGCTAAATATATAGAAATTGACGGTGTTAGAATGGACACAAAAGACGAGATGATTATCATCCGCGCTTCCCAAAACGGTCCTTATTTAACTATTAAATTTGAAGCAAAGACAAAAGACAAATATGCTTTACTAAAAATCCAAATAAGCCGTATTTTGCATAAATTTAAAGAGATTGATTTTAAAACTGGAGTTAATACTTCTGCCTTAGAATAATTTTTATAAATATGACATTGTTCCAGAGAGATCTTAAAGAAATAGAAAGAAAAGCCTCTCCCATTTTAATAAAAGAAGGAGAATATATTTTAGAAAGTTGGAACAAAATTCATAAATTGAATTATAAAGATAAAAGAGATGTTTCTTCCGAGATTGATATTGAAGTTGAGGAAAGATTAAGAAAGAAACTAAAACGATTATTTCCCCAAGCCGGATTTGTTGTGGAAGAAGGCAAAACAGATAAATCAAAAGAATATAACTGGTATATTGATCCTATCGACGGGACAAAATATTATGTTAATAGCGTCCCATTATTTTTTACTCAAATTGCCTTAGTCAAAAATGGCATGCCAATATTCGGACAAGTTTATAATCCGGTAAGCAAGCAACTTTTCTCTGCCAGTTTTGGTAATGGAGCTTATCTTAATAATCAAAAGATTGTTACAAAGACACGAGAAAAGGCTGACGAATCTATTGTCGACGTCGATTTTGGAGGAGATGATGAGGAAACTCCATGGAAATTAAAACTCATTTCAACTCTTATTCAAAAATTTTATAGAATTAGAATTACAGGCAATTTCTTGTTTGTGTATTTAGCTACGGGAGCAATTGATGTTTCAATAATATTACATAAACATGTTAAGCTTGTAGATATTATGCCGGGTATTATCATATTGAAAGAATCAGGATTAATAGTTGATTTTGTTGATATAGGCAATAATAGAAAGATACTCGTTTCATCGAATAAAAAAAATTTTGAATTGATAAAAAAATTATTATTAGCATAATCAGACAAATTTGTTTCATTCGTTTAATCGCTTGAACTTGTTCATAGTTAAGAAAAAAAATTATATTCTATGTTGTCTACGAGAAGACCTTACTTAATTGTCCCAAAATTAATTGAGCAACCTACATGGGGTGGGGATTATATTGTTAAATATAAAAATTGGTTAGACAAATCCGATCTTAAAAATATAAAAATAGGCCAGAGTTATGAACTTTTTGATCAGTCAAATCTTCTTATCAATATTTATGACAGTAGCGATATTAGAATTAAACCAGAAATAATTTATTTAAGCACGACGTATACAAAAAATCAAAATAAAGATAACACTCTCGAAAAAATTAATCTTTCTGATTTAGTAATGTCGAACCCTAAACAAATATTAGGTAAAAAAATTTTAGAAAAATTCCTTAAAATGCCGATTCTTATTAAATTCACTCAAGCCTTAGGAAATTCATTTCAAACTCATATTAAACCTAATGTTTTTCATCATTGTTGGCGACCTAAAGCAGAATCCTGGTACTATTTTGAAGATGGGTTATTAAGTTTTGGCATTAAAAAGGGTATAAATTTACAAGTTTACCAAAAAACTTGTCAAGCTATAGATACCCGAATGAGGCAATTAAGCAGTAAAATTCTGTCAGGGGACATGGCTTTAAGCGACGCACAAGATGAAGCTAAAAAATTTATTCATCAACTTAATCCCTGGCAGTTTGTCAATATTCATAAAGTGGATAAAAACATTCTTATTGATTTAAGCATGGGTGGATTGCATCATTCATGGGAAGACGACTTGAAAAATTATCCAAAAGGAAATATTCTCTACGAAATACAGCAGGATATGCCTGATTCTGTATCAACTATCCGTTGTTTTGATCAAGGAAAATTTAAAGAAGATGGAAATATACGGGAACTTCATATCGCAGACTATTTTAAATTTATAGACTTAGATATAGAACATAATAAGATGGAGAAAGCTATCTGTCAAAGATCAGACAATAATCTTTTATCGACAAAATATTATACTTTAGACATCTTGGAAATATCAGATCGAATTAAAGATAACACTGGCAATTCTTTTTGTCATCTTTTTGTTAGAGAAGGTGAGATTAATATAAATACAGATGGAGGCAATGTTCATTTATCAAAAGGTCACTCTTGTTTTTTACCAAAAAATGTAGGAGAATATGAAATTAAATCAACCGATCCTAAACAATCTGTTATTTTAAAAACTTACATTAAAATTTAAATATTTATAAATAAACTTAATATAAAAACATATGAATATCGATTTTAAATATGTTCCTAAACATTATGCTGCTCGGACTCATGAAAAAATGAAAGAAGTTTTAATGAATCCCAACGGAAGTGGTCCATCGAACCATTATTACATGATAAGAGGCGGCAAAGATCAAAAAAATATAACTATCTGGGAACCAGGAACAGTTAACGGCGAATATGTTAAAACATACGGTCATTATCACATGGGTAATTTAGATGAGACTTATTGGATATTATTTGGAGAAGGAATAGCAATAGTTCAAAAACTCGCTGTCGATGCTAACGGCGAGATGATTAGTGATGTTGTTGAAGAATTTAAAGCGATAAAAGTTAAAATGGGCAGTAATGTTTATATGGAGGCAGGTTACGGTCATTTGGTTGCAAATACAGGATTAACTTACTTAGTAACAGCGGATGACAGCCCAGTCAACTTTGAAGAAGTTGATCCGGTGGGTCTCCCCGGACACGCCGATTATGAACTTGTGAAAAAAATGCGAGGTTTTGCGTATTATGTTATAGAGTATAAAGGTAAACCAGCTCTTTTAAGAAACAAGTTATACAAAGAAGTAAGAAAAAAGGACTTGGGCGGATTATCTATAATTAAGTAATTTCTTTTTTTATCTTCATCTAGAAGTTTTACATCACACACAATTTTTTAGTTGATTTTATAAAACGTAATCTTTATACTGAATTTATATGTCAAAAAAATTTATTGTCTGGTTTGAGGAAGTGGGAAAGGAAGACGTAGACTTAGTTGGCGGAAAAGGAGCCAATCTGGGCGAAATGATAAATAGCAAATTTCCTGTTCCATACGGTTTTATAGTTACCTCTCATGCCTATTTTTATTTTATTGAAAAAAACAATTTAGCTCGGAAAATAAAAAATCTACTTTCTATTGTTAACTGCGAAAGCCCTAAGGAATTAACCGACATTTCCAAAGCCATCAAAAGTCTTTTTTTTGAGGCAGAGATACCCTCGGATTTAATTAAGAGAGTAATAGAGTATTACGATAATTTACCTGTCCGCGAAGTAAAAATTTTTAAAAAGGGTGATCGGGTTCTTTCCCGAATGAAATCTCTTATTAATCCTCCGCTCGTGGCGGTTCGTTCATCAGCCACGGCTGAAGATTTGCCAACCGCTTCTTTTGCCGGACAGCAAGAAACATTTTTAAACGTAAAAGGGGAAAATATTCTAATTCAAAAAATACGTGAATGTTGGGCATCTTTGTTCACCGAGAGAGCGATTTATTACCGCCATCAGCAAGGATTTGAC
>CAYYYW010000007.1:0-31665 GCA_964476245.1 uncultured Gammaproteobacteria bacterium | reverse complement strand
CTGGCGGCTGTGGTTCAGCGGATGATTGAATCGGAAAAATCTGGCATAGCTTTTAGCATTGATCCGGTAACTAATAATAAGTCAGCAATTACCATCGAGGCAATTTTTGGATTGGGAGAATACATTGTCCAAGGTAAGGTAACGCCAGATCATTACGAGGTAGACAAAAAAACACTAAACATAATAAAAAAAGAAATTAAAATTCAAGGTCTTAAATATGTCAAGAAAGGAAAAAGCAATGAGGAAATAAAAATTAATAAAACTGTGGGCAGTAAACAAAAGTTAACCGATGATGAAATTGTAAAGGTGGCCGGGTTGGTGAGAAATATTGAAAAACACTATTTTTTTCCTCAAGACATTGAATGGGCAATCGAAAAAGATCAGATTTATATTGTTCAATCAAGGCCTATTACGACGACCGGTAATCAGTCATCAGTCGTCAGTAATCAGCAAAAAATTGATAATCTGATTACTGAAAACCGAAAACTACTGTTAAAAGGCGATCCGGCCTCTCCTGGCGTTCGTTATGGATCGCCCGTGATAATTTATTCTCCCAAAGAAATAGATAGGATAAAAAAAGGCGACGTTTTAGTCGCCCCTCAAACTAATCCTGATTATGTACCGGCGATGCGTAAAGCCAGCGCCATTGTAACAGAAAAAGGCGGTCGGACTTCACATGCCGCAATTGTTTCTCGGGAATTAGGAATACCGGCGGTAGTTGGGGCTGAATCCGCCACTAAAATTCTTAAGCACGAAAAAATAATATCAGTTAATGGTTCAACCGGAGAGATTTTTCGAGGAAATGTTTTATCATCAATCTCAGATAGGAAAACCTCCGAGGTTCTGAGAATCCATCCGAAAACCTCGGAGGTTAAAATTATCAAAACAAAGACAAAAATATACGTCAATTTAGCCGAACCTGACCAAGCAGAAAAAGTGGCGAAAATGAATGTTGATGGAGTTGGATTATTAAGGGCAGAATTTATGATGGCTGATTTTGGCATTCATCCAAAACAAATCATCAGAGAAAAAAAACAAAAATCGTTTATTAATCACCTAACTAAAAATTTATTGACATTTGCGAAAGCTTTTTCGCCCCGACCAGTTGTTTATCGGGCGACAGATTTCAAAACTAACGAGTATCGTCATTTAAGAGGTGGCGCAGCATTTGAACCAAAAGAAGAGAATCCCATGATTGGATTTAGAGGCGCTTCGAGATATATTGTTAATAAAGAAGTTTTTACTATGGAACTTCAAGCCATAAAGAAAGTAAGAGAAGAGGGCTTCAAAAACATTTATTTAATGATTCCCTTTATACGAACGCCAATTGAGCTTTTACAAATAAGACAAATTTTAAAAGATTTTGATCTGTTGGGGTTGCCTTCCTTTAAGCTGTGGATTATGGTTGAAGTTCCTTCAACTGTGATTATGCTTGATGAATTTATCAGAATCGGTATAGATGGTGTTTCTGTAGGCACCAATGATCTAACTATGCTTATATTAGGGGTTGATCGTGATAACCAAGAAATTGCTTCTTTATACAATGAAAGAAATCCGGCTGTTCTCTGGGCGTTAAAAAAAATTATCACCACGTGTGTTAAACACAATATTACATGTTCGGTATGCGGACAAGCACCGTCTGATTATCCTGATTTGGTTGAAAAATTATTAAGCTGGGGAATAACAAGTCTTTCTCTCACTCCAGATGCGGTTGAAAGAACAAGGTTGCAAGTTTTTGAAACGGAAAAGAACTTATGGCCAAAATTAAGAAAATAACCGCTCGAGAAATTTTAGATTCAAGAGGCGTTCCCACAATAGAAGGCAGACTTATTTTAGATGATGAGAAAGAAGTAACAGCAATCGCCTCATCCGGTGAATCAAAAGGAAAATACGAAAGGGTAGAACTTAGAGATCAAGACCAAGAGAGATATAATGGTTTAGGGGTTAAGAAAGCTATTTCTTATATAAATAACCTTATTGGGCCCAAATTGATTGGTGTTTCTCCGGAAAAACAAGCAGACATAGATTATTGGTTGATGCTGGCAGATGGATCAGAAAACAGCAGTCAATTAGGAGTTAATGTTTTAATGACTGTTTCTCAGCTTGTTTTTAAAGCAGCGGCGGTTCAAAAAAATTTACCATTATATAAGTATTTTAATTTTTTATATAACGATTTTTTTAAAAAAAATCTACCTATTGAGAAGATTCCCGCACCAATATTTTGTTTAATAAATGGCGGCAAACACGGAACTAAAAATCTAGAATTTCAAGAATTTCAAATAATACCATCAACGTCTTTTAGTTTCTCTTCCTCCCTGCAATTAGGAGTAGAAATATATCACAGTTTAAAAGAAGTATTAGATTATCGAAATGCCGGTACTACCGTGAGCGAAGAAGGCGGTTTTGCTCCAAATCTTCTAACAAATATTGACGGTTTAGAGATTATTAGAGAAACTCTTCTCCAAGAGAAAAAGCAACTGGGCGTAGATATTTTTTTAGGCCTTGACTTAGCGGCGTCTCATTATTATAAAAATGGAAAATACACAATAAAAGATAGACCTAGTCCACTATCAATTAATGAGTATATTGAATATTTAATTAACCTTAATAAGGAATATAGTCTTTTATTATTGGAGGATCCAATTGAAGAAGAAGACTTTGAGAGCTGGAAAAAGATTAATGACAAATTAGGAAACAATACTTATCTTGTCGGTGATGATTTTGTCGCCGGTAATAAAAAAAGACTTTTACGGGCGATTAATGAAAAAGCAGCTTCAGTAATTGTGATTAAATTTAACTCCGTTTCAACGATTAGCGAAATGTTAGAATTTATTAACTTATGCAAGGAGGCGAATTTAAAAATAATTTTTTCTCAGCGTATGGGAGAAACAAATGATTCAATAATTGCTGATTTTGCCATGGCTATTCAAGCAGATTTCGTTAAATTTGGCGCTCCGGTACGTGGTGAACGAGTAGCGAAGTACAATAGGTTGTTAGAGATAGAAGAAGAAATTAATAGAAATTAATAGAAATAAGTTGTCAATATGCAAACTGTTATTCTTATTGTCCTTGACGGTTATGGTATTGCACCGCCAGGTCCTGGAAATGCCATTTATCTGGCTCATCCTAAAAACATCAGTTCATTTCTTTACTCATTTCCCAATACCCAGCTTAAAGCTTCAGGAGAAGCAGTTGGTCTACCCACCGGTGAGGTTGGCAATAGCGAAGTTGGCCATTTAAATTTAGGAGCGGGACGGGTTGTTTATCAAAGTTTACCAAGAATTAACCTTAACATTGCTGATGGAAGTTTTTATAAAAACAAAGCATTGAATGAAGCAATAAAACATTTAAAAAAAACCCGGGGGAAATTACATTTAATAGGTTTGGTCAGCGAAGGTTCGGTCCACGCTAGTATAGATCATCTTTATGCTCTTCTATTTTTTTGCCAAGAAAATCATTTTAAAAAAGTTTATCTTCACGGAATTACCGACGGTCGTGATGCTCCGCCTAAAGCGGCTAAGAACTATTTCTCCAATGTTCAACAACAATTAAACCATTTAGGTTTTGGAGAAATTGCCACAGTCATGGGAAGATATTATGCTATGGATCGAGATAGACGATGGGAAAGAACAGAAAAAGCTTATATATGCTTGACTAAGGGAGTCGACACCAAGGCTCTTTCGTGGTCTGAAGCAATAGACAAGTCTTATAAAGAAGGAAAAACGGATGAATTTATTGAACCAACAAATATTTTAAAAGACGGTAGTCCGATAGCTTTAATTGAAGAAGGAGATGCGGTAATTTTTTATAATTATCGCATTGATCGGCCGAGACAATTAACAAAGGCCTTTGTTCTTCAAAATTTTGAATTAGAAGCAAACAAGGTCAGTTACGATCCATATGCTACCAAATACGGTGAAAGACATTTTAGCACGGAAGAAATTCTTAACCCTCCTTTTAAAAGAGGTAAAAAAATTGACAACTTATGTTTTGTGACAATGACAGAATATGAAAAAGATCTACCAGCGGCCGTAGCCTTTGCGCCTTCTATTATTAAAATGCCACTGGGAAGAGTATTGTCCGAAAATGAATTATTTGAATTACGATTAGCTGAAAGCGAAAAAGAACGATTTGTTACTTATTATTTTAATGGATTACGAGAAATTAAATTCCCTTTTGAAGATAGGTTAATTGTCCCTTCTCCTAAAGTAGCTACCTATGATTTAAAACCAGAAATGTCAGCTTATGAAATGACCGACATATTAATAAAAAAAATGTATGAGTTAAAATATCGATTTATTTTGGTAAATTTTGCTAATCCTGACATGGTGGGTCATACCGGTAATCTTCAAGCAGGAATAAAAGCGGTGTTAAGCGTTGATGAATGTCTTGGCAAAATTACGGAACTTGCTTCAAAACTAGATTGTACTGTTTTAATTACCGCCGATCATGGGAATGCTGAAGAAATGATTGACTTAAAAACTGGTCAGGCTTCAACAGAACATTCAGCTAATCCGGTTCCTTTTATCGTTGTCAATAATAAACTTCAAGGTAGAGCAATTAAACTTCAACAGGGAATTTTAGCCGATGTAGCCCCAACAATTCTTTCCTTATTAGATATTCCTAAACCGATAGAGATGACGGGTAGAAATTTATTAGAAGAAGTGGGCTATTAGTTAGCTCCAATTTTTTCTAAAATTTTTGCGGCATATTCTGTTCCAATTCTCATGGCTTTTTCTAAATTCCCATCGTTAATAAAAGAAGAAATAAAACCACTGGTGTAGGCATCCCCGGCCCCGGTGGTGTCAACAATCTTTTTTGGTTTTATGGCTTTTTGATACAGGACGTTTTTTTTATAATAAAGATAACTGCCCTTATCACCGTCGGTTAATACCAATATCTTTTCACTGAAGTTTAAGTAGCGACCGCAGTCTTTAGTAAAATCAATTTGTTGACGGTTTTTTTTAATCAATTCGGCAAATTCGTAAGTATTAATAATAAAAACATCAGATAAAGAGATTAATTCACATATTTCAGAAAGCGGCTTACGACAATCAACAATGCCAATATTTAAACAAACAGGTACATTATTTTGTTTAAAAAGCATTAATAATGCTTTTCGTTCTTTAATCGAAATATCAGGAAGATTCCCCATATAGGCAATTTTTGTTTTTGCTAAATTTTGCTTCATGGCTTTATTCAGTTGAAAAGTTTCGTGAGGCGTCAGATAGTGAATGATGGTACGTTCACCTGATTCAGTAAGCAAAATTGACGAAATATTCAGATAATTTTTATCGCTAATTAGAAACTCTGTGGAAATGCCTTTTTTTACTAATTTTTGGATAATGATTTGTTTAAAGACATTTTCTCCTACCTTGCCGAGAACCGCCGTATTTAAACCAAAATTAGAAGCGCCAATGGCAACATTACTTCCGCCGCCGCCCAATGATTCATAAAAATGGTTGACAACATACTTTCCGCCGACTGCTAAGTAAAATCTATCGTCTTTTTGAGTAAGCGACTCACCCTTAAAGTAAAGGTCAATTGTTATGTCACCGATAGTAACAAGATCATACATATTTTGAAAGTTTCTAAAGACTGTCTTTAATAAAGACAGTCTTCATATAAAACATAACAAACAAAGAAATAAAAATCAATTGACATTACTAATTATTTTATTTAGGATAAATATATATGACCCTTCGGTTAAACTCAGGGTTATGGTGAGTATATCGAACCATGAAAACTAAAATAATTGAAAAAGACAAATATTTAATAAGAACTCCAAACTTGGAAAATTACGACAAAACGACTAAAAATTTTAACTACCAAAAACACACCAAAGAATTAGTTTGGTTTGATCATGACAAGATTAATGCTGCCTATAATGCAATAACGAAAAACGCTTTATCTTCTCGTAAAAATAAAATAGCTTTATATTGGGAAGGTGACGATGATGTAAAAGCCAAATATACTTTTTTAGAAATCGAAGAAATATCTAATCAGATAGCTAACTATTTAAAATCATTGGGCATTAAAAGAGGCGATAGAGTATTTATTTTTCTTCCCCGCACTCCCGATCTTTACTTTTCTTTTATTGCCATTCTTAAAATCGGGGCGGTGGCCGGAACGTTATTTTCTGCCTTTGGACCACAAGCCTTATTTGACCGTCTTTCTCAATCACAGGCCAAAGTACTAATTACCAACTCAGAAATGGCAAAAAGATTATCAAAAGTAAAAAAAGACTTACCTCATTTAGAAAGAATTCTTCTTGTTGATAAAGGCTTTACTCATGAAGTTTCTCTTCAACCTAAATCTTTGAAAATTGCCCAGACGCATCAAAATGATAATGCTTTCATGCTTTATACATCAGGAACTACTGGTAAGCCAAAAGGGGTTGTCCATTGTCATAAAGCCATTATTCATGAATATATAACCGCCAAATGGGTTTTGGATATCCAAGAAGATGATGTTTACTGGTGTACGGCTGATCCGGGTTGGGTAACAGGCATTGCCTATGAGATTTTAGGTACTTGGGCGAATGGTGCTTCAACCGTTGTTTTTTCTGGCAGATTTTCACCGGAAAAATGGTACCAAATTATTGAAAAATACAAGATTAATGTTTGGTATACTGCCCCAACGGCTATTAGAATGTTAGCGGCTTCAGGATTGGATATAGTTAAAAAATATGACCTTTCAAGTCTTAGACATTTGGCCAGTGTTGGTGAACCTTTAAATCCTGAACCAATTTATTGGGGGCTTAAAGCCTTTAACCTCCCTTTTCATGATAATTACTGGCAGACGGAAACAGGTGGAATTGTTATATCTAACTATGTCTGTTTGCCGATAAAACCAGGCAGTATGGGAAAACCTTTTCCTGGCATTAAGGCGCACATAGTCAACGACTCCGGTCGTGAGTTAAAGGTTAATGAAATAGGCAATTTAGCTCTAGAGTCAACATGGCCTTCATTAATGAAGGAGATTTGGCGGCGACCAAAAAAATATCAATCATATTTTTTAAAGAACCTTTATCTCACGGGAGATTTGGCTTATCAGGATAAAGATGGTTATTTTTGGTTTGTGGGCAGGGCTGATGATGTAATAAAGACATCTGGTGAGAGAGTTGGTCCATTTGAGGTTGAATCAGCTTTGGTAGCACATCCTTCGGTTATTGAAGCTGGTGTAATTGGCAAGCCCGATCCATTAAGAGGAGAAATTATTAAGGCTTTTGTCGTTTTACAAAAAAACTTTCCGTCGTCAGACAAACTAAAAAATGAACTAATGCTTTTTGTCAAAAAAAATTTAGCTGGTCATGCTTCTCCGCGTGAAATTGAATTTATCGACAAGCTTCCTAAAACTAGATCGGGGAAAATTATGCGAAGGATTCTTAAAGCCAAGGAATTAGGTTTACCGATAGGCGATACTTCTACTTTAGAAGAATATTAATATAAAATTCTGTTAATCACCTTGTCCTTCCCGATTTAATCGTGAATCTATACAATTCTTTTCTGGATTCCCGCTTTCCTGCCTGCCGGCAGGCATGGCGCGGGAATGACATTTGTCTGTGCTATTTAAACGGATTTGATATAACAGAACTATAGCTTTAAGATAACAGATATTTCTCCCTTATATTTTTTATCTATCAATTGGCTTGGTTTTCCTCTAATTATTTCCTCAAATTTCTTTGTCATTTCGCGACAAACACAAATATCAGCATTGGGGATTAATTGATTAATAATCTCCAGCGTTTTATTAATCCGATGGGGAGATTCATAAAAAACAAATGACGTCTTCGGATAAATTTTATCTATCTGCATCATTGTATCGATACATTGATACACTTGGGAAATTTTTTTAGGAAAAAAACCACAGAATAACAATTTTCCTGAAAATAAACCTGATAAAACTAACGCATTGACAAAGGCTGTTGGTCCAGGGATAATAGTAAATGGACTTTCTATTTTAATTAATTGATTAATTAAAATAGAACCGGGATCTGAAATGGTGGGCATACCTGACTCCGTAACTAATGCCACATCTTTATTTTCGTTTAAATAAGCAAGAACTAAAGGTAACTTCTCAAATTCTATTTTTTGATAGTAACTGATTAATTTTTGCGGTTTGATTGGCTGAATCTTAAAAAGATCTTGGACTTTCTGGTAATAAACGCTAAAGGTTCGAGTGTCTTCGCATAATATAACATCTACCTTGATTAATGTTTCTACTGCGCGAAACGAGGTATCTTTAATGTTGCCGAGAGAAGTACCAACAAGATAAAACATTATTTTTTAGTTTTTGTCTTTTGGTATTTATGCCAGATATAATAGATAACGATTCCTAATCCGGCGACAAAAATCAAAATTTCAAATTTTCGGTAATAAACCTCAATTGAATTCCAGTTTTTTCCTAAAAAATATCCTATATAAGTTAGAAAAGCTGACCAGATTAATGAACCAAAAAAAGTCAACCAACAAAATTTCACAAAATTCATTTCGGCGATGCCCGCGGGAAGTGAAATAAAAGTTCTTACGACCGGAAGCAAACGAGATAAAAAAACAATTTTTTCTCCATGTTTCCTAAACCACTTTTCGGACTTGTTAAATTCTCTCTCTGAAATTAAAAGATACTTGCCATAATTTCTAATTAATTTTCTTACCACGTGTTCTTGTCCCCAATAACCAAGCAAATAAGCAGCAATCGAGCCAGCTAAATTAGCTACGGCCCCAATAAAAATTATTAAATAAAGATTAAACCGTCCTGTAGTTACCAAATATCCGGAAAAAGGCATTGTCACCTCTGATGGAATGGGAATAAGAGCGGATTCTAAAGCCATTAAAATAAAGACTCCAAAATAGCCTGTTGATGAAATTGTTTGAATAATTACATGAGTAAGAAAACCTATTATCTGATCAATCATTTAAAGATTGTAACACATTAACGTTATAATTCTAAAGGACGATTAAGGATTTCGACTCTTTTAGGCGAACGATCCACATGTTTTTTTACCGTTTTAGAAACTCTCTCTATAAAAGTATCGCTAAGGGCAAGAAGGGCTATTCCTAAAGGAAGAAGGGCCAGTCCAAGCAACATGAGGGTATCGCCTGTATTTATAATGTGCCTTGCATGTTTACCAAATGCTTCTGCGTTTGGAATAAGCCAATTAAACTTAGCTTTAGTAAAATCTAAATAATGACAGTCGTTAGACATATATTTGATAAGTCCCCATAAGTGTTGACCTTGACAAGGAACAGGATCGCCATACTGTGCCGATGCTGATACTTGATTAACCATTGCCTGTAAATAGACACCGAGACCCATCAAACCAACACTAAGCAAAGGAAACCCTCCGAGAAGATTGGATAGCTTCCACAACGTTTTTTCTATCTGTTTTGAATCAAATCTGCTTTTTGATCTTAATCTTGTATTTGGTAATGAAGCTATGGCTTCTTGCGTCCTTGGATCTTTTATATCTAAAAGCTCTTCTAAATCTATTTCTGTAATAACCTTTTCTCCTAATACTTCTTGTAGATGATAAAAGTTTCCGTCTCGTTGTGCGTATTTATCAGTAAGAACAACAATTTTTACTTCAATACCTCTTGTTGCCAATTCGTCTATCTCTCTTTGAACTTGCGGTGGATCATCTAACTCTTTAAACATTTCTCCATCGGTGAAAATAAGTATTTGGGTTAATCTTTCCGGCTCAATTTTCGTACCTATTTGTTTTTTAATTAATCTTAGAGTATCCAGAATTGAGGTTTTTGCTGCAACTTCCGTTATCTGATCAGGAGGAGAATTTCTCAACCCTGTTACTGCTGTGTTTGCAATGTAATATAAATTTATATCAGGTTGAGTCTCATTATAAGCTTTAAGGACTCCCTCAACTATTGTTTGAAAAACACGGTGAGACATGCTTGGGCTATGATCAGTAACAATGACGCGTGCTGGTTTATCCGGGCTTACTCTTACCTCTGCTGCCACAGGAGCAAGCCACGGACGTGTTTCCTCTTTTGCTAAATCTTCGGGAACCCCATTTTGTCTTACTAGAACTCTCTGGGTAACCGCATCCTTAACAAATTGAGGTTTATCAAGTAATAAATTGGCTAAATCTCCTGTTGAAATAGGTTTCGTCAAAGCATCACTAAAAGTTATGTTGGGCTGCCATTGTGGCGATTGTTCCTGTTGACCAAGAACTTCTAAGGTTAAAGTGGTAACTTCGGGTTTTGTCCCAGGCGCTATTGGCGGATTGATCCTAAATAATTGTGGAAATCTTCCTCTAAGGCGAGACGCCACAGAATCAGAAATTGTTTCAGAAATCCATCCTCTGTGTCTTTCAACCATAGTATTTTAATAATGCTTAATTGATTTTGGTTGATAATGGCTTTCCTCCAGCTCTAATAGTTCTCCTTTTTGCCCTTCAGCCAATCTAACAGTCTCCTGTCTTAATCTCTCTAATTGTGGACTATCACATGTAAAGCTATTTAGCTTCAGTGTTAGGTCGCTTAATCGAGGTAGTCCGTAGGTTCTAAGAGCTTCAGGAATATGGATATAGGAAAATATTCCCTCCGTTTTTTTATCTTGCCTTCTATATAAGTTAACTAGCCCTCTTTTTTGAAGTAATTCATGAGAAGCTAATATTATATCGGCTTGACGAGCTTCACCTGAATGAGCGTTAACCAAACTAATATAATTGTCAACTAAACCTATTATTAAATTCATAACTTGAGTGTCGTACTCGGCTAATAAACAAAAATATTTTAACACTCGTAAATCATTCTGTTGAATTATTGTTCTTCCCTCAAAAAGTGCCCCTGCTTTTAATAATTTTATTGCTTGCTGTTTTGACCTTATATCACAGGGGGGGAACCTTTCACTTTTTATACCGCTTTCTGAATCAAATAATATCCGTGAAATTTCGGTTAAGATAATATCTTTTAGTCTTAAAATATAATGGGGGATAACAATTTCTGGGTTATCTACCGCCGTGTATTTTTTAATCGCCTCAAGCTGTTTTTCCTCAAATGGTTTTAGTTGCGGTAGGCCTAATGAGGCTGCTTCAGCAATGGCTATTTGCCCTGAAGCATCCATCACTGGCGCGACGTATATTTGAAAAAGGATTCGGTTAAGTACAGCCATAGTAGCATCATTGAGTCGATAAGTGTTTGATGTGCCCCATATGTTGTGTAGCCTATCTAAAATTAATGGCTGCATTTCAAATTGTCCTCTACTTACTTTTCTTACTGGTGTGTCAGAGGCTGGAATAATAGCGTCCCTTAAAGTTCTATCGGGTAGATCAAGCATTTCCTCTAATATACCCAACCTACAAACAGCCAGTCCTTTAGGCTTAATTACATCTTCTCCTTTCAACCTCGCTTCAATAACTGGTAATCCCAATAATTCTTCAGCGCTCATTCTTTCATGACAATTGGTAGTGAAAATCGATCCTTGAGGAAAAAGTGCGGACATCTCTCTGACGGCTCTACTTTTTCCAACTCCGTGAAGTCCTACAATTAAGGTGTCCTCCGCGGTTAAAATAGAAAAAACAAGAGCTTCAATTAGTCTTTTGGCTGTAGGAGTACGGTATTGCATTTCCGCACAAATATCCCGCATTGTTGTTCCTATTTGAGAAATTTCCGACTTATGTTCTGTTTCCATAATGTTAATACCAAGGAATCTCTTCATGAGAACTTGTAAATTGAGCCTGTTTGTCACCTGATGCTGGATTAGGAGAACCCGGAATAGAAAAAGGCTGTGGCCTCGGACACCACTCAATAGCTTTTTTCCCTCCCATCTCTATACCAGTTAATGCTTCGTCTGTTTTAACTTGATCTGGTGCTAATATTTCTTTTGGTTTTTTCCCTTTTCTTTTTTCTAATAATCCTTTTATTTTATATCTATAAAGCAAATAAAGGCCTATAATAGCAATGGGGGCCAATGTTGTTAAATATGGTAACAAAGATTCGGGAAAATTTTGATTTGGTTGACCCCCTGGTGTTAGAACGACTAGAGCTGTAGATGAAGGTGTTAGTTGATATAACGATGGGTTCGTTAAGAAATGTATTGGTAATCTCTCAAATTCTGAATTTCTCATAATAAATTTTAATAGCTATTAATACTTTCTATTATATCATACAATATCCTATAGTCAATATACAGTTTAGAAATCCTATAGGTATTTACTAAAATAGTTGCACTTAATCATTGAACTTCTGAAATTGGCAAAACCAAATCAAACTTGATAAAATAATAGATTACCTATGTTTAAATTAATTTCAGATTTTTCCCCAATAGAAGAACAAAAACAAGCGGTTGATAAACTTTCTTTTGGAATTGAAAATAATCTTAAAAACCAAGTTCTTTTAGGTGTGACTGGTTCGGGAAAGACATTTACAATGGCCAATGTAATTAAAAAAACACAGTTACCAACACTTATTATTTCTCACAATAAAACTTTGGCCGGGCAACTTTATCAGGAAATGCGTCAATTTTTTCCAGAAAACGCCGTTTCTTACTTTGTTTCTTATTACGATTACTATCAGCCGGAAGCCTACATTCCTCAGACCAATACCTATATTGAAAAAGAGGCGGAAATCAATGAATTGATAGATAAATTGCGTCTTGCCACTACAACCAATATTTTAACCCGTGACGATGTAATTATAGTTGCGTCTGTTTCTTGTATATATAATATTGGTTCTTCGATCGAGTATGAAAGATTTAAATTAAAGCTAAGCATTGGTCAAGAAATAGAAAGAAATCAAATCTTGACGAAATTAATTGAGCTTCAATATGAAAGAGGAGAATTTGATTTTAAAAGAGGTTCTTTTCGTATAAGAGGTGAGTCAATTGATATTTATCCGGCTTATGAAGATTTTGGCTACAAGATAAAATTTGAAAATAAAAAAATCAAAAAGATTGTAAAATTTAATCCTTTAACGGGGGTAGAGATCCTTCGACTCCCCTTCGGTTCTCCGTCAACTGGCGGATCGCTCAGGGTCGCTCAGGATGACAATTTAAGAAAAATTGTCATTTATCCTGCAAAACATTATCTAACCGATCCTAAAACTTTTAGTCAGTCGGAGGCAAAAATAAGAAACGATCTTGAGATTGAATATAGAGAACTAAAAAAACAAAATAAATTATTTGAAGCCGAAAGACTATTGAAACGAGTCAATTATGACTTGGAAATGATAAAGGAAATGGGTTATGTTAATGGAATTGAGAACTATTCTCGTTATTTTGATAACAGACAACCAGGTAGCCCACCATATACCCTCCTTAATTATCTAACTAAAAAATTTGGCAATAATTGGCTTGTATTTATTGATGAATCTCATATGACTGTACCTCAATTACGAGGAATGTATAACGGTGATTTTGCTCGCAAAACAACATTGATAGATTTTGGTTTTCGATTAAAAGCAGCTCTAGACAATCGTCCTTTAAAATTTTTGGAATTTTATCAACAAGCTCCTCGAATTGTCTATGTTTCAGCGACTCCGAATGAATGGGAACTAAAAATGTCAAATGTCAAATGTCAAATGTCAAATATTACTTATAATGGTGTTGTTGAACAATTGATAAGACCGACAGGAATTGTTGATCCCCCAATAATAATTAGAAAAGCAGAGAACGAAGTTGAAGATTTATTAAAAGAAATTGAAAAAAGAGTTAAGCAGCAACAAAGAGTTTTAGTGACTACTCTAACAAAACGAATAGCAGAAGATTTAACCGCCTATTTAAAAGAAAAAAACATAAAAGCTGAATATTTACATTCTGATGTCAAGACGTTAGAAAGAGGCCGTATTTTAACAAAACTACGAAAAAAAGATTTTGATGTTCTGATTGGGATTAATCTCCTTCGGGAAGGATTAGATTTACCTGAAGTTACTCTTGTGGCTATTTTAGACGCCGATAAGGAAGGATTCTTACGAAGCAAGACTGCTCTAATTCAAACGATGGGAAGAGCATCTAGAAATATTAAAGGTGAAATAATTATTTATGCGGATGTAATAACCAAATCAATTAAAGAAGCATCCAGCGAGATTGAACGACGTAGAAAATATCAGCTTGAATATAATAAAAAGCATGGTATCACTGCCAAAAATATATATAAAGCCATTAGAGAAGAAATTATAGGCGCAGAAGAAAAGAGCGATCCCATAGATAGATTAAATGACACCAGATTTGAATATTTTAATAAAATAGATCCTGATTCATTAACTCCCTACGATAAAGATAGGTTAATTAAGAAATTAAAGAAAGAGATGAAAAAACAAGCTGAAAATTTAAATTTTGAATTGGCAATTACAATGAGAAAAAAGATAAAAGAAATAGAAAGCAATTCGTAATTAGAAAAATTATGGAAAACAAAATCATTATCAGAGGAGCTAGAGAACATAATCTTAAAAACATTAATTTAGAGATACCAAAAAATAAACTTATTGTTTTTACCGGTGTTTCTGGTTCGGGCAAATCTTCGCTGGCTTTTGATACCATTTACGCCGAAAGCCAGAGACGCTACGTTGAGTCGCTTTCATCATATGCGCGGCAATTTCTGGGCACGATGAATAAACCAAACGTTGATTTTATTGAGGGACTATCACCATCAATTGCCATCGATCAAAAATTTGTGAGTCATAATCCTCGCTCAACCGTTGGTACCATTACAGAAATTTATGATTATTTACGTCTTCTTTATGCCCGAATTGGATTACCATATTGTCCAACCTGTGGAAAAAAAATTACAAAGCTTTCCACTGATGAAATTGTTAATAAAATTTTTTATTACCTTGAGAATTGCTTCAAAAAAGATCCTTTTAAACCTCTCAAACTAGTTATTACTTCACCTGTTATCCGCCAGCGAAAAGGTGAGTTTTCGGCTTTATTTGACAATTTAAAATCTAAAGGTTTTGAAGAAATAATTATTGATGGCAAGAAACATACTTTAGCAAAAGAAATTTTACTTATAAAAACTAACAAGCATACCATTGAGGTAATTATTGATAAGTATTCTTTAAACCACAGCAATCTTAAAGATCAAATTTTTAGAGCCAATTTTCGTTCACGAGTCTTTAACAGCGTTGAACAAGGATTAAATCTTTCTGGCGGATTGATAACTTTAATAGACGAAAACAGCAAAACTCATCATTTATTTTCAGAAAAATTTTCTTGCCCAAATTGTAATCTTTCCTTACCAGAAATCGAGCCAAGAATGTTTTCTTTTAATTCTCCTTTAGGTGCTTGTTCTAAATGTAAGGGTCTTGGTTTTCTTACCCAAATAGATTCGGAATTATTATTAAACAAAAAATTATCAATTAATGAGGGCGGAATTCTTTCCTTTAGTAAAATTTTTTATCATGTTACTTGGTTCTCGCGATTATTTAAAACTTTTTTAGATGATGTGGGTATTGATCCAAATATACCTATAAAAAATATAGAACAACAAAAGCTCAAACGATTGTTATGGGGTGAAGAGAAGATTTACCGGATTGAGGGAGTAAATCGCTTTGGTAAACAAACATCTATTTGGGAAAAGTTCGTCGGTATCATTCCTGAGCTTGAAAGAAGATATTTTGAAAGCGAATCGAACTATGCCCGACAAGAAATAGAAAAATACATGAAAGAGAAAATATGTGAAGATTGTCACGGGAAGAGATTAAAACCAGAAATATTGAGTATAAAAATTGAACAAAAAAATATTTTTGAACTTTCGGAACTTTCTGTTGATAATATGTATATGTTTATTGAACAATTAGAAAAAAAACTTAATGATTATGAGAAAGAAATTGCCAAGTTAATAATCAATGAAATAAAAAATAGACTTTCTTTTTTAAAAAATGTCGGTTTAAGTTATTTAACTATTAACCGCGGAGCTCGTAGTTTAGCCGGTGGAGAATCTCAACGAATCCGTTTAGCCTCTCAAATAGGTAGTGGTTTAACTGGAGTAATTTATGTTTTGGATGAACCGTCCATTGGTCTTCATTCCAAAGACATTAGTAAACTGATAAACACTTTAAAAAATTTAAGGAATTTAGGCAACACAGTAATCGTAGTAGAACACGATCCTCAAGTGATTTTAGCCGCTGATGTTGTTGTCGATTTTGGTCTGTATGCTGGTAAAAACGGCGGCAAAATAATTTTTACTGGTTCGGCAAACGAGCTTAAAACAAACAAGCAGTCATTAACTGGGAAGTATTTATCAGGAATAAATAAAATCAGTCGTATTGATGCTATCTATAAGCGAAAAACTGAAATTAAAAACGGTGTTTTAACAATTTCTGGTTGTCGTCAATACAATCTAAAAAATGTTACTGCCCACTTTCCCTTAAGTAGACTTATTTGTGTTACCGGTGTTTCTGGTTCCGGAAAATCAACCTTAATCTCTGAAACATTATATCCGGCGCTAAAATATTATTTGGAAGGTAATTATAAAGACTCAATTGGTACATTTGATAAACTGGAAAATTTTCAATACCTTGATAAAATATATTTAGTTGATCAATCGTCGATTGGGAGAACACCGCGATCTAACCCAGCAACATACATTAATCTTTTTAATTTAATAAGAGATTTATTCTCTCAAACGGTCGACGCTAAAAGCAGAGGATATAAAAAAGGCCGGTTTTCATTTAACGTTAAAGGAGGAAGATGTGAGAAATGTGCCGGAGCAGGAACTATTAAAGTGGAAATGCAATTTTTACCCGATGTTTATGTAAAATGCGATGTTTGTCAAGGAAACCGCTATAACAGCGAAACCTTAGAAGTGGAATATAAAGGCAAAAATATATACGATGTGTTAAATTTTACCGTAGATGAAGCTATGGATTTTTTCAAAAGTCATCCATTGATTTTTAATAAATTAAAATCGTTTCAAGATGTGGGATTGAATTATATCAAGCTTGGTCAACCAGCTCCAACTCTCTCCGGTGGGGAGGCACAAAGAATAAAATTAGCCCATGAATTATCAAAAAAAGAAACAGGAAGAACAGTATATCTTCTGGATGAACCAACAACAGGCCTTCATTTTTATGATATTGAAAAACTTCTTCGTACTTTATATAAATTAGTTGATAGAGGCAATACGGTGATTATTATCGAACACAATTTGGAGATAATTAAAAATTGTCAATACATCATTGATTTAGGCCCGAAGGGCGGTGCACAAGGAGGAGAAATAATTTATCAGGGACCGATTAAAGGAATATTATCAGTTAAAAATTCATACACAGGACAATATTTGAATAATGTTTCAATTATTTAATCAACTTAAAAGATATTTTTATATTGCCATATTGCTACATTGTTGTCTATTTATTTTTGCGGGAAAGGGCTTGGCAGCAGAAGAATATAAAGCCGAATATAAAGCCGAATACTTTCCGGATTTAAAAGGCGATAGTCAAGTGAAATTAAATATTAAGATTGTTAATTTAAGATCAGATGTTTATGTTAAAGAATTCAGTCTGTCTTTTCCAACAAGTTTTGCCATTGAAAATGTTGTCGCCCGTGACGATTGGGGTGATATTACTACAGAAATTGAAAACTTGGAGCGAAGTTTTAAAGTGAAATTAAATTTTACATCTCCCAGCACAGGAAGAAATTCAGAAAACAACTTTTACTTAAATTTTGTTCAAAAAAATCTTTTTAAAGTTAATAATAATGTTTGGGAAGTAATTCTACCGGCGATAACCGACAATCAAAACTCTGTATTTAACATAATGGTTCATCTTCCCGCCCAAATGAATAAAAAGCTATCTATTGCCAAGCCTAAACCAACTTTGATTAAAGACAACAGCATATATTGGAATGAAGTTAGAACAAAGATGGTCTATGCAGTTTTTGGAGACCAGCAAACATACCAACTTAATTTAACCTACAACCTTCAAAATGAAAAAATAATTCCGGTTTATTACGATGTTGCTTTTCCACCAGAAACACTATACCAAAAGATTCTAATTCAATCAATTCAACCTCCGCCGGAAAAGACATTTCTTGATGAAGATGGGAATTATCTTGGTCGATATACTCTTGGAAGTAAAGAAAAACGCCAAATAATTTTTAACGGCTTTGCTCAAGTTTTAGCTCAACCTCAAGAAGAATTAACAAATTATGTCAATAGTAGTTTTTCTCATCAAAAGAATTACTTATTAACCTCGCGGCAATTTTGGAATTTAGACAAAGACGCTGTTGAGAGCGATCAACTAATGAAATTAAAAACAGTTGAGGAAATCTATAAATTTGTTACGAACAATCTTAATTACAATTATAAACGTGTCAAAAAAAACATTCAAAGAATTGGAGCTCAACAAATTTTGAAGCAACCTGATTTAGCTGTTTGTATGGAGTTTACCGACTTATTTATTGCCCTTGCTCGAGAAAAAGGTATTTATGCTAGGGAAATTAACGGTTACGGCTTTTCTGATGATCCAAATTTAAGACCTTTGTCTTTGATCTCTGACATACTTCATTCATGGCCGGAATATTTTGATCAAGATAGTCATTTTTGGCAACCGACAGATCCTACCTGGGAAAATACTTCCGGCATTGATTATTTTAACGCTTTTGATTTAAATCATATAGTTTTTGCCATCCATGGGAAAAGCCCCACCATTCCTTTCCCGGCGGGTAGTTATAAAATAGAAAACTCAAGAGACATCATCGTTAAAATCGCCCCGACATTGCCAAAGGAACGGATTGAAGTTAAAATCAAGGATGATATTAAATCTGAAATATTTGATAATGGAAAATATAAAGCCAGATTAACTTTAAGTAACTCTAGTAATGTTTTCCTTAAAAATTCTCTATTGGAGATAAAAAATTCATCATTAAAAATCTCACCAAATAAAATTAAAATTGACCTTTTTGCTCCCTACCAAACATATAGTTATGAAATTATATATTATAATAGCGCCTTAGAGAATTTTAATAAGAAAGAGACGATTGCTTTTAGCTTTAATGGCGCTCCATTAAAAATAAAAAATGTAAAGATCATTTCTTTTCGTCAAGATATTTTTTATAAATCATTAGGTATTTTTATCGGTTTTTCTTTCTTGTTAGGAATCTATCTACTGCTTTCTAAAAAACGTAACAAAACCTATTAATTTACCTTAAGTATTTAAGGATGAATCTTACAAAAAAATTAATTAAAGAGCTTCCATCGCAATGTGGAGTTTATTTATTCATCGGAAATGACTATCCTCTCTATATTGGCAAAGCGATAAATTTAAAAGCACGGATTCTTTCCCATTTCCATAATGCGAAACTTAACATTAAAGAAAAACTAATTTTAGAAAATACCGACAAGATTAAAACTTTATCCACCGATAGTGAGTTAAAAGCTTTTTTGCTTGAAGCAGACTTAATTAAAAAACATAAGCCAAAATATAATGTCCGCTGGAAAGACGATAAAAATTTTCTTTACATTAAGATCACTATCAAAGAAAAATATCCAAAGGTGCTCACGGTCAGAAAAGAAAATGACGGCGAATCTTTATATTTTGGTCCTTTTAGTTCAATTAGAATCATTAATGACTTATTAAGAGAAATAAGAAAAATTATTCCGTTTTGCACTCAAAAAAAATTAAGTAAAAAAGCCTGTTTCTATTCAAAGATTGGTTTATGCAATCCCTGCCCAAACAATATTGAAAGCGCGGGAAAGGAGGTTCTATATAAACTATACCGCTTTAATATTAAAAAAGTAGTTAATATTTTCAAAGGAAGAACTAACGTTGTTTTAAATTCCTTAGAAAAAGAATTAAAAGTTTCAATTAAGGAAGAAAAATATGAAGAAGGTTTAAGAATTAGAAACGAAATATATCTTTTGAGCAAAATACTATCGGGAAGATCCTTTGTTGATGAAGATTTGCCAGATAGCAAAATTCCTCCATTGTTTACCGGAAGAATAGAATGCTACGATGTTAGTAATTTATTTGGTAAGGAAGCAACTGCCTCCATGGTTGTTTTTACCAATGGGTTGCCCGATAAAAAAGAGTATAGACGTTTTAGAATTAAAACAATTAACCAAATCTCTGATACTAAAATGCTAGACGAAGTTTTAAAAAGAAGATTGATTAAAAAAGATTGGCCGTTTCCTGATGTTTTAGTTGTTGATGGCGGAAGACCTCAGGTTAAAACAATCATTAAAATCTTAAGTGACTTTAAACTTAAAATCCCTGTCTTGGGAATAGTCAAAAATCCTGATAGGGTTATTTCACCTGATAGTTTTAAGACTTTTCGCTTAAAAGAGAATTCTTCCCTTTTAAATTTATTAAAACATATACGGGACGAATCGCATCGATTTGCAAAAAAATATCACTTGCTTTTGAGGAGAAAAAAAATGATGTTATAATAAAAATATGAAAAAAATACTTCGCATGATTATTTTTTCAGGACTAAGTTTCTATATAACTTCCTTAATAATAAAAGGCTTTGCTATTAAAACAGATCCATATTCTTTAATTACGGCCGCTTTTATCTTAGCTATTGTCTACTACTTGATAACACCATTAATTAAACTTATTTTACTACCTTTAAATATTCTAACCTTAGGTTTGGTATCAATTTTTGTCTATATTTTATTGTTTAATTTTGTCATAAATAAATTTAACTTAGTGGTGATACACCCATGGGTTTTTCCTGGTGGTAATTTTGGTGGAATTTCAATTCCCCAAATTGAATTTAATTATTGGCTTACTCTAATTACTTCATCCGTATTATATTCAACCATTATAAATTTATTAGAAATGACTCTATGAAAGTTATTTTATTGGTTGCGAACATAGTTTTATGTCTTTTCATTATTTTGTTCATTCTTATTCAAGGTCGAGGTGCTGGATTAGGAAGCGCTTGGGGTGGGGGAGGAGAGTTGTTCCAAACCAGACGGGGAATTGAAAAATGGACATTAAGATTAACTATTGTTTTTATCGTCTTCTTCTTTATTGTTTCCTTAGTTAATCTTATATTATGACTCTTCTTAAAAAAAAATTTAGATACTTTTATTGGTTATTCTCCGGTTTTACTAAAAAAAATTTGAGACTTCTTATTCTTAGCTTCGTGTTTAGTTTTTTTTTAATTCTTTTGTCAATTAATTTTTTTCCATTTCTAAGCTCGTTTTTTTTTAAAAAGCAAGAAAAAATAGGTCTGGTTGGAAAATTTACCTTACAAAATCCACCTAACGAGGTAACAAATTTAATATCCAATTCTTTATTAACTGTTAATGAGAAAGGAGGAATTATGCCGGTTTTGGTAAAATTTTGGGAAGTTTCTCCAGATGGCAAAGTTTATCGCTTTTATCTTAAGCCTGATCTCTATTGGAATGACGGCAAAAAATTTACTGCCCACGACATTAATTATCGATTTAAAGAGGTTTCTATAAAACCAATTGATGAAAACACGCTTGAATTTAAACTTGATCAGCCTCTTTCCATTTTTCCAATATATTTGTCTAAGGTCATTTTGAAATATCCTTTAAAAGGGGTGGCTGGTTTATATGAGGTAGAAAACTATAAATTGAATAAAGGAAATTTGACCATGTTGCGTTTATCACCCAATAAAGTAGGCATCCCTTACAAAATATATAAGTTTTATGATACGGAAGACAGGTTGATTACCGCTTATAAAAAGGGAGAGGTTAATGTTATAAAAACTTCTAGAAAAAGTATCGTTGATTTATTTTCTTCATGGAGAAATAGCAAAATAAAAAAATCGGTTGATTATAATCAAATATTGACTCTTTTTTTTAATACCAACTCTGATATTTTGTCCTCAAAAGAAATAAGAAAATCTCTGGCTTATGCTACTCCCTATTTTGAAGAGTTGGGAGAACAAGCTAGCGGTCCTATCCCTCCGATGTCTTGGGCTCATTCCACCAATTTAAAAAAATACCCTTTTAATTTAGAAAAGGCTGAAAGTCTTTTTAATAAAAATACTTCTGCCTCTCTTTCAGCTGAGGTTAATTTATATACTTTTTATGACTATATCAGCGTTGCCGAACAAGTAAAACAAAACTATGAAGAAATAGGTTTAAAAGTAAATCTTAGTGTATTGTCCTATTTACCGCAAAAATTTGATCTTCTTTTGACGATGTGGAACCCATCTTCAGACCCCGATCAGTATTACTTTTGGCATTCAACTCAACGCGAAGGAAATATTACCAATTATAAGAATTTAAAAGTGGATAAACTATTGGAAGACGGAAGAAAGGTTATTAATGTTGAGGATAGGAAAAAAATATATACTCAATTTCAAGAGGTAATTATGGACGATCTACCAGCTCACTTCATCTATTATCCTTACATTTACACAATTGAGAGAAAATAGTATAATTCAGTTATAACTGATTACAACCAAATTTAGCCGGGGTGTTGGAACCCTAAAGTAGAACAAGTTCACTTCAGGGTAAATTGGTAGACAGCCCGCCAAAAATTGCCGCGGTGCTGAAATCGGTAGACAGGCAAGACTTAAAATCTTGTGATGGTTTAACCCATCGTGAGAGTTCGATTCTCTCCCGCGGCACATTTAGGCGGGTGGTGGTAACCCCACCGTGAGGGTTCGACCCCCTCTCCCGGCACTAATATGCCGAGATAGCTCAATGGTAGAGCAGCTGTTTTGTAAACAGCAGGTTCGGGGTTCGAATCCCCGTTTCGGCTCATAACAAATTTCGATAGTTCTGTGATAAACAGCAGGTCGTCCCGCTAAGCGAAACAGGTGGTTTTTAGCGTTCGTAGCTTAATGGATAAAGCAACTCCCTTCTAAGGAGTAGATTGAGCGTTCGAGTCGCTCCGAGCGCACATTTAGAAAATTGTCAACAAAATGATACTAAAAGAGACATTGATGACAGTTTAATTTTGATTAGATAACTCATGGATTTTCTAAAAAGATATTGTCTGCCTTTTGTTGTATTTTTGACAGGTGCCTGTGTTTTAATTATCGAAGTTGTTGCCACTCGTATTCTTTCTCCTTATTACGGTAATACAATTTTTACTGTTTCTAGTGTAATTAGTGTTGTGTTAGCGGCTTTGAGTTTTGGATATTATTTCGGCGGAAAATTAGCGGATAAATACCCGGCAGAAAAAAACTTTTATACAATAATTTTAATAAGTGGATTAAGTGTTATTCTCCTTCATCTATTAAATCTGTTTTTACTTCCAAGACTTGGATATAATCTTTCAATTGTAAGTGGGCCTATTATCTCTGCGGTTGTTTTATTTTTTTTACCAAGTTTATTGCTTGGTATGCTTTCTCCATTTGCTATTAAGTTACAAGAACTACGTCTTCCTAAAAGAGGTATAGGAAGCATAACGGGAGAAATTTTCTTTTGGTCAACCTTGGGCAGCATATTTGGCAGTTTGCTTGCTGGATTTGTGCTCATTCCTCAATTTGGGATAAGTCATATTATTTTAGTCACTGGTATAATTCTCATAATTTTAGGACTTTTCCCGATAATAAAATTTAGAAACTTTTGGCGATCAATTTTCAAAACTATTTTATTTGTTATTATCGGAATTTTTTTTGTAAATTTGCTGTCCTCTTTCAACAAAAGTAGCAACATTATCTACAGTTATGATGGCGTATACGAAAAGATTACTATTTACGATGGAGAATATGGTGGGAAACCAACAAGATTTTTCCAGCAGGATCGTAGTCTCTCAGGAGCTATGTTTCTTAACTCGGATGAATTAGTCTACGATTACACAAAATACTACGCGTTATACAAAGTTTTTAAACCTAATGTAACAAATGCACTAGTAATAGGAGGCGGTGCATATTCTATTCCAAAGGCGCTACTTAAAGATATACCTCAGGTAACTATTGATGTATCAGAAATCGAACCAGCCCTGTTTGAACTGGCAAAAAAATATTTTAAAATAAAAGAAACAGACCATATACATAACTATGTAAAAGACGGACGCAGATTTCTTAACGATACTAAAAAAAAATATGATCTGATATTTAGCGATGTATATTATTCCCTGTTCTCCGTCCCGGCTCACTTTACCACTCAAGAATTTTTTAATATAGCAAAAAATAAACTTAATAAAAACGGGATATTTATTGCCAGTTTAATTGGGGATTTATCTAGACAAGCGCCGTCTTTAATTATGTCAGAAATAAAAACATTTCGGACCGTTTTTCCAAACAGTTATTTTTTTGCTGTTGATTCACCGAAGAAAACCGGATCACAAAATATTATTTTTGTTGGATACAACAGTGATAAAAAAATAAACCTCAATTACCA
The DNA here is from genome assembly GCA_964476245.1 of uncultured Gammaproteobacteria bacterium. Classification (GTDB taxonomy): domain Bacteria; phylum Patescibacteriota; class Microgenomatia; order UBA1406; family HO2-37-13b; genus CAYYYW01. The sequence goes on along the minus strand of CAYYYW010000007.1, from coordinate 7,433 downwards.
AAAACTTGCAAAGTACCAAATTCCAATAATACAATCTTTACGAGAGAAAAATATTAATTTAGATAGGTTTGAACTTTCTCCATATTCAATACTCACAGATAATTTTTCTCCTATTGAATACTTGACGTCCAAAATTCTCCAAAAAAATTTTAATCAGCAAAAATTTCTTGATGGCAAAGAAATGCTGGCTATTATTGATCAACAGTTACGATACGGTCCACGATATATAAGCGCCACAGGACACAAAAAAGTTCAAAAATTTTTGATTGCCGAAATGAGCATGCTGACAAAAGAAATCAAAATACAAAGCTTTCAACATACTTCCACCACCGATGGTAAAACATATAGATTAAATAATATTATTGCCCACCTCTGGCCAGAAAAAAAAAGACGAATTATATTAGCTACTCATTATGATAGTAAGAAATTTGCTGATAGAGATTTGGCGCAACCGAACAAGTCTGTTCCTGGGGCCAATGACTCGTCCTCAGGAGTAGCAATCTTGTTGGAACTGTCACGTGCTCTATTAAATTCTTCTGAGGTGATACCTAATGTAGGCGTTGATGTCATATTTTTTGACGGAGAAGAAGGTGAAGAAAACATGAGTGGTAATTACAAAAATTGGAAACCGCTCGGCTCTATTTATTTTGCAGAACACTTAAGTGAAATATATATGGACAAAAAACCAATAATAGGTGTTGTATTAGACATGATTTGCGATCGAGATCTGGAGATTATTAAAGAACGATCATCAGTAAAAAACGCACCAGAACAAGTAGAAGCATTTTGGGAAATCGGAAAGAAAATTAGTAGTAGTGTTTTTAAGGACGTTATTGGAGAAGAAATTCATGATGATCACACATCACTTAATCAAGTAAGTATTCCCAGTTTTTTGGTGATTGATTTCAAATATACACCATTTCACACAACAGAAGACACTATTGATAAATGCAGCTCAAGTAGTTTAGAAATAGTTGGAAATACCTTAATTAAGTATATTTATTCTTTAAAATAGCGAGGTCTTGTCCTGTCCCAGATTAAACCTCCGTATCAGAGATACTTTAAAATGACCTCCGGAAAAACAAACTCAACAACCATTTTACTTTAATTAGTCACTCTCTGCCTTAGCAGGTTCTAATGTTTCTTGTTCTATTGGCGAGAAGAAAAATACCAACAAAGGCAATAAACCAACCAGTACAAGAGCAAGTCTTAACGAGTGATCAGCAGTAAAGCCTATCACTGGATTGAGCAACACCAGAGCAAACCTTCTAAACATAGAAATTGAAGAAAGAACTGTTGCCCTTTGTTCAGAAGGAATAAACCTATTCATATAAGCAAACATTAACTCAAGTCTTGTCAATCCAAAACTGCCTGCAAGTATGATTAACAAAACAACTGTAATAATATTTGGAAAGGCAGCTACCATGAAAAAAGCGGTACTGGTGATGATTGCTGTAAATCGTAAGTATGCTTTGCCGGAACCAAAGAATTTTTCTAAACGAACAAAATTACTTGCAATTAATATTTCTACTCCCACCAATAGCGCATGAAACCAGCCAAAATAAACAACTGGGACTTTCATGCTTATAAATAAAGGCTGATACAGCCAAATAACAAAGTAAGCGGCAGAGGAAACCACTATGGCATCAAAGGCTAATAACCGTAGAGTTTTATGGTTGCGAAAGTAGGAAAACCCCTTCTTGGTAATATCAATGTAGCGTTTTGATTCTGAAGTCTTTTCATGAACAGTTGGTTCTTTTATGCTCCAAGCTACAAGGGCCGCCAGTATAAACGGTATTGCAGAAAAAAGCATGGGGGCATTTAGTCCAAATCTGGAAGCAATAAAACCACCAAGAGGAGCCGATATAAAAATACCCAACAAATGGAAGGAGTGCGCTTTTCCAAACACCTTCTTACTTTCTTGCTCTTTGCCTTCTTCTTTTAACGCGTCATATAACAATGCGCTATCCGCCCCAGAAATAAGAGCTATCCCCATCGCAAAGAAGAATTCTCCAAGAAAAAATATTTCAAATCGAGGTACGCTTCCATAAATAAGGGCGGCTATAGCAACTACAATCGCCCCTAAAGCCAGTGAATACTTACGCCCCAGATAATCAGCAATTGTTCCCGTTGGCACTTCTAATAAAAAAATCCACAGCATGAACCACGACTGAAGAATCTGTACTTGACCCAGAGAAATATGTCCCCATTCGGTAAAGAAGGGAACAAGTACCGCCGAGAAAAAGGCGAAATCTTTTAGAAAACAGAAAAGATAATAACGCCAAACAGTACTTTTTATTTTATTTTTTAGAATTTTCATTATCATAATCATAAATATTATGACAGAAAAACCAGCATAAAACCTCTCGACGTCAACAAACCTGACTAAGAGTATTCAAGAAATATAGAAACCAAAAATTTTGATAAAATTAAGAAAGGGTAAAAATGAACTTTCTAAATATACTAAAATATTTTTTCTTTACTATCGTTTTTATTTATACTTGTCTTTGGGTTCCTATAAACCTGTTTTTGAGCAGTTTGGGTCAAAAGAAATTTCCGATAACGGTGATTGAAAACGAACAAATACGACAGCTCATCAACAAAAAGACAGGAACAGATATTAGGTTAATTAAGATTTCAGAATCAAACCGACCATTCGGCATGATGATCGGTATCCCCGGCAAACCTCAATTGATCCTCTCAAGAAATCTCTATGACACCTTTACTCCCGGCGAAATGGAATATGTCCTCTTACACGAAGTTGGGCATTATAAACTCTGGCATGGAGTAGTCGAATTGATAGCAGGAACGATTTTACTTGCTATCGGCATCTTAGTTTTGAGAAAAATAAGTCCGTTTCCAACTTCTATCCTCTCTGCTATAGCTCTTGGAGTGGTATTTGGCATTATTATGATCCGTTTAGGAAAAGCTCACGAATATCAGGCTGATAATTTTTCCTTAAAAAATATGACCAATCCGGAGGGCATGATCCAAGCAACCAATAAGTTCAGAGGTTTCTACAGAAAAAGAAGCTATACAGAAAATAATAACAAGCTAATCTCGTTTTTGTTTTATCGAGGAAACCCGTATAATAACAGAATAAAAATGGCTCAAACGGAGATTGAACGAAGAATGTAAGTTATTTTCCACCCCATGACGCTGTATGTTGACTTGTGCGGAGGTTTTGTGGCCGAAGTGGCATAAGTTATCTCTGTTTTACTTCATTAGCCTCGTTGGGCGTTTGTTGAAACGTTTGACATGCCGTTTTGCTTTGATTTTGTCCTCCTTAGCTCGTCAAGAGGTTCTAATGTGACCGCTGGAGGGCTCGAACCTCCGACCTTTGCGATGTAAGCGCAACGCTCTACCAACTGAGCTAAGCGGTCTTTACCTTGTATGTCTTAAAGTGGGTCGGAGAGGACTTGCCCATGAACCAGACCGCCTTTGGCGGGCGGTTCAGGGCTACCCCGAACCCAACGTGGTTCGGGGTGAACCTCTTTGTTATCTTGTGCCGAGGGCGAGAGTTGAACTCGCACGCCTTGCGGCACAGCCTCCTCAAGACTGCGTGTATACCAAATTCCACCACCTCGGCAATATCGTAAGAAATTATATCAAATTAAATCCCACATTCGTGGGAGATTCTTCCCCTTCGACTCGTTTCACTCGCTCAGGGTCAGAATGACAATTTTGTGTCAAGAATCCTGGAATCTTATGATGCGGGGTCAAACTAAAATTTGCTGCTTGGTGTTTTCTTTATGTTTTGGAAGTTTAAGATGATTATGAGCTTTTTCAGTAGCGACTCGTCCTTTAGGAGTTTTTTTGATAAAACCTAATTGAATAAGAAAGGGTTCAATAAATTCTTCAATTGTTTGTTGATCCTCGGACAAAGAACTGGCCATGGTAGAAACTCCAACTGGTCCACCGTCAAATTTTTTAATTATTGTTTTCAAATATTCTATATCAATATCGGTTAATCCGATTTCATCAATCTCCAAAATGGAGAAAAGTTCATTAACCACTTCTTTAGTTATCGCTTTATAATGCTCAACTTCATATAAATCTCTGACTCTCTTTAAAATCCGATTGCCAATTCTTGGCGTTCTCCTTGATCTTTTGGCAATTTGCTGGGCTGACTCTTCATCAATTGGCAAATTTAAAATCTCACTTGAGCGAAGGATAATTTCTTTCATTTCATTATCATTGTAAAAATCTAATCGTAAAATTAATCCAAATCTGTCACGCAATGGAGATGAAAGAAGGGCAACTCTTGTCGTTGAGCCGATAATGGTTATTTTGGGTAGGGGCAACCTGACAATTCTGGCGGCCGGACCTTTGCCTAAAACAATGTCCAAAAAATATTCCTCCATTACTGGATATAAAGCCTCTTCAACCGGCTTTGGCAAACGGTGAATTTCGTCGATAAACAAAACATCATTATCTTTCAAATTAGTTAAAATCGCGGCTAAATCTCCCACTCTTTCAATCGCCGGGCCGGAAGTAATTTTCATTTCTCCTTTTAATTCTACAGCTAAGATATAAGCTAAAGTTGTTTTACCAATACCGGGAGGACCATAAAGCAAAATGTGTTCGGCTACCGATCCGCGATTTAAAACCGCATCAACAAATAATTGAAGCGATTTAACAATATTTTTTTGACCGACATATTCTTTAAGCGATTTTGGACGTAACTGCGATTCTAAAGATGTTCTGTTTTTAATGATAGGCTTATTAGTCATAAATTATGTTTTTTTATTTTTTACTCATCATAATAATAGCTTCTTTTATTTTATCTTCGACTGATAATTTTTTACCTAGTTTGATTACAATTTTGGTGGATTCGAACTTTTTAAACCCTAATGAAACTAGTGCGTCAACTACCAAAATGTCATCTTGGGAAAGAACGATTGACGTTAAATCAAAAGGCTTTTTAAGCTGACTTGATAATTCAAGAAGTATTTTTTGAGCCGTTTTTTTGCCAATTCCCGGGATACTATTAAAAAAATCAAGATTATTGTGAGCGGCTGCCTCAAGAATATTGTCTGTATCGGCAAACGAAATAATATTAAACGCAGATTTTGGACCTATGCCGTCAACTGAAAGCAGCATTTCAAACAAATGAAATTGTTTTTTATTTTCAAAACCAAACAATGTTAAGTTATCTTCTCTAACCTGGAGGTATGTATAAATTTCAATCTCGTCTTTGATTTTATTTTTTAAAATAATTTTAGGAGGCAAAAAAACTTTATAAAACACACCGCCGCTTGTTTCTATAAAGGCAATATTTCCGTCTAATTCTGAGAGTTTCCCTTTAAGTTTACCGATCATATTTTTTTATACTACAATAGGCTATTCCGCAGGCAATGGCATCAATTACGTCATCCGATTTGGGAAGGTTTGCTTCGGGTAAAAGTAATTTCACCATTTTACGAACTTGTAATTTATCCGCGCGGCCATATCCGGTAACGGTTTGTTTTATTACAAGAGGAGTAAGAAATTCCACGTCAATATTATATTTAGCCGCCAAAACCAAAAGAGCGCCCTGCGCTTGAGCAATAGAGATGATTGTTTTTTGATTGATATTAAAAAAAATCTTTTCTATCACCATTAAATTCGGTTTATAATTCTTTATTATACTTTCAAACTTCTCGTAAATCGTCATTAATCGCTTTTCTAAAGAAAAACTTCTTTTAGTTAAGATTATTCCATGATTAATTAAAGTAAAATCATTGTCTTTTTTTTTAAATAAAGCATAACCAGTTCTTTCTAAGCCGGAATCTGTGGCTAATATAATCATTTTAGTGGATGTCTGCTTTTTCGTCTTTTAGAAATTGCCTCCAAGTTTCTACAAACTCAATAAAAGTAACAAATGGCATTTCAATAAAATAATTAAAAAAAACAGTAATCACATTGTACTCTCTCCATTTATTAGCAAAAAAATTGCCTACTCGCGCAACAGGAACGGAAACCGCATCTAAAACAAACTCCGTAAAGCTGCCTTTTTCTTGAACGGTAAGTTCTCTTGCTTTATTTCTAATGACCAAAGCGGCAAAAACATTAACGGCAATCATCATCGTATCCATAACAACTGACGTTTTAGGAATTTTTGCGATGTAAAATACCCACGCTACAATACCGAAAGAAAAAAAACAGGCGACAAGATAAAAAAAACCAATGATAAGATCGAAAAAAAATCTTCTTCTTTTTTTTGTTTTAATCTGAAAAGTCTCTTTTTCTTGCTCCCGATAGATAAATTTATATGACACTTGGAGAACTTTACTTAAATTTTCCGAGGAGGGTGGTTTAATAATGACCACTAAAACAAACATGGCAATACTTGGAATGACAAAATCAACCGCCATTGCCCAAAAACTAAATCCTTCATAAAACAAATGGGCTAATGGTACTTCAACAATAAAATAAGTAACCCAATTTGAAAGAAAAACAGACAGCGTAGAAAAAATTGCCAATCTGAATAGACGAGTTTTTAAAGACTTTAGACGTTTGTTATAAAATTGCGTGAATAATTTACTTAAATAATTTTGATTGCTAATAACTGGGGTAATTTTGGAGGGATATTTTTTGTAATAATCCAGAAGATCACCTAAAAGAGTGAACACGGTATCGGTCTTTTCACAGATATTAAAAAAATCCCGGGAAAGAGGATGTTTTAAATATTTTTCTATTCTTTTAGCAATGTTGAAGATCTCGCGAGCAGCTTGATCAATAAATTCTTTCGGGGGGTTGGTCCATTGGGGATAATGGTATTTTAGCATGTGAAAAGTAATATAGGACTCATCAAGATCAAATAAAGTTCGGCAAACAGCAATATATGTAAGGGTTCTTTTTTCCGGTTCACCTAATGGTTTATCACTAATGACTTGTATTCTTTCGCTCATTAATAAAGTCATGGCTTTTATTAAGGCATTTTCTTTATCTGGAGGAGCTAAAATGTTTTCAATCTCGCAAGCGGCGATTTCTAAAATCCAATTATAAAAATTAACTTTTTTCTTCAGAAGCGGTTCATTTTTGTTCTCGGTAAAAGGAGCCTTTTCTAAAATGTAAACATATTTTTTTAAGGTTTGGGCAACGACTCCGATTTGTTCTACGGGAATTTCATCGTTGGGAAGATGTCCGCCGCGGATAAGCTCCAAAGTTAAAGATTCCGCCATGTAGTTTAAATCTGTAGGAAATATCTCCGACAAAGAAGAGATTTTGGCAATAAGAGAACGCTTTAAAACACGCAAGATAGCGCTTCGGCGCAGGACATTTTCTTCTTTCCAATCAACGACCTTTCTTATTTGTTCATAGAAACGAGCGATTTTTGAAGCAATTTCATCAACGTGGATAGTAGCAGCACCTTCTTTGTTTTTAGAAGCAATTGACAGACGATAGTTTTCTATCAATTCAACTATTGGTAAAGTCAAAATTGATTTCAT
>CAYYYW010000006.1:9406-57387 GCA_964476245.1 uncultured Gammaproteobacteria bacterium | reverse complement strand
TCATACGTAAAAGTATAACATCCGCGAAAAATTTATGCAGGAATTTATTCAAGTTTTCAAACCAAGTCTTAAATGCAGGAACTATTATAGTATACTGATTTTGATGAAAACAGTTCAGGCTGTTAAATTTGTTGTTACCAGAACGCTTCAGGCGACAAAAAGACTTTTTATTCTATATGTTTTTCTCAGTGTTATAGTCTCTCTCACCACTATCGTCAACGTTTTCATCTTTAAAGAAGTAATTGATACTGCTGGTGGACAAAAAACAATTTTTGGGTTAAGTATCATGTCATTAGTAGTACTGCGGCTTGTTTATGAAATTATTAATAAAGCAGTTGAGAAGCTTACGGAATACTTATGGAATCTTATTGATATTAAACAAACATTTTATAACACTAGCGACTTCATTAATAAGCTTTCAACGCTTGACTTATCCAACTTTGAGAATCCGCAAATCTATGATAAGATCTGGCGCTCATTTAATCGTATCCCTTGGCAGTTAAGAGCCTATCTTGATGCTATAATTAGACTTCTGGAAAGGAGTATTGAACTCTCAATCTCCATTATTATTTTTGCTGTTGCCTCTCCTTTAGGTGCTTTATTAATTGTTGTTGCTAATATTGTCCCCATAATTGTGAAAGCGAAAATTGGCGAGCAAACATTTAATATTTATAAAGCTGATTCAGAAACCCGTCGCCGTTTTGAGTACTCCTCATCACTTGTACAACAAAGAGATACTTTAATTGAAATAAAGCAATTTCAAGGATTTAGATTTATTAAAGAAAAGCTTCTTTCTATTTGGCGTTTGTTTTCAAAAAAACAAATTGAATTGTTCAAAAAAGCTTGGATAACGTTGACTTTCATTGAAATGCTTCCGGTACTTGCTATATTTGTTTTTCTCTTGATAATTATCTTTCAACTTGAAAGTCGCATCATCACAACAGGTACTTTTGTGTTTCTGTTCACTAATATCTTTGTTTTTTCAGGAGCGTTAAGTGGAATTAGTTACTTTTTGGGAACGTTGCTTGCCGATAGTCATTTCATCCACGATGCAATTGACTACTACAATATAAAAGGAAAAATAACCTTTCTAAAAGTTAGTCCATCTCAAAAAGACGAATTCATTCATAAATTAAAAAATCCGAAGATAGTTATAGAAGAGCTGTCTTTCCATTATCCTAATTCGGAGAAACTAGTGCTTAAAAATATCAATCTAACAATTCCTTACGGGCAAAATATCGCTCTCATTGGTGAAAACGGTGCAGGAAAAACAACCCTCGTTAAATTACTTCTTCGTGTCTACGATCCAACGGCAGGGAGAATACTTTTAAATGGTATTAACCTTAAAGACATCCCTGAAGATATTGTGTTTAAAACATACTCTACCCTTTTTCAATCTTTTGGAAAGTTCTATTTAACCATTAGAGAAAATATGGAGTTGGCTGCGGGAAAAAAACTTGCTGATGAGGAGTATATTAAAGCTTTGAGACTGTCCAACGCTTGGAATTACATTGAAAAATTTCCAAAACAACTGGACCAACAACTTGGACCAAATTACACGGACGGGGTGGATCTTTCAGGTGGACAATGGCAACAGCTTGCTATTGGAAAGGCTTTGGTAAGGAAAACGCCAGTTCTAATACTTGATGAACCAACCTCATTAATTGATGCGAAAGCCGAGATGCAGATTTTCGATCGACTGAATAAAGAAACAAAAGATAGAACTGTTTTCTTTATCTCACATCGCTTCTCTACCATAAAAGATGCCGAACGAATTGTGGTTATAGATAAAGGTAAAATTATTGAAGACGGAAATCACGAAAAACTCATAAAGAACAGAAGTAAATACGCAATGTTGTATACTCTTCAAGCAGAGAGATATCTAAGAGAATACGATTTGAATCATTAGGGTTGAAACTCCCACGACCTAATGGTTCGAGTTTGCTCACCATTCTGAGCTTGTCGAAGAACGGTCAGGGAATCTTTAATTAACGCTTCGTCAGGAGTTGTCACCGCACATGCGGGATCCCGCTGTGGCGGGAAAATCCTGCTGAAGCCTCGCCTAGGCGGGGCGAAGGCGGATTAAATCAATCCAATCAACTTCCGATGTTGCATATTATAAGTTTACTTCTCAACTTCTTTCACCGCTTTTCTGTATTTACAAAAATCACAGTCATCTCCTGAATTTGGTAAAACATCACTCATTAAACACTGATGTAAATCTTTTATAGCTTTTTCTACCCAGCTATCATCTCCATCGTATGGTATTAGTTTTATTTCAAACTCCAGCTTTCCGTCAAAAGCAACTCTATCGGTTTTTCCATTGCAGTAAACAAAATATCCTGTTGAAGAAACTTTGTAATTGTTTTTTCTAAAAAGCCATTGGTAAACCTCCATCTGTCTTTTATAAGATATCTGCCAATCTTCGTCAATGGTGATCTCTTTATTCTTTGAGGTTGATTTATAGTCAACAATAATAAATTCTCCTTTTGGATTTACCCATACATCATCAATTCCACCAGTGATAAAAAGATTTGTTTCCTTATGTAAATATTCAATTCCTCCTCGTAAAGAATCTCTCCATTTGTTTATGTTCTTATCATCAAGAGGTATGGCGTCAACTCCATAGGCTTTCATTAAAGGGTGAGCAGATTTTTTAGCTCGGTGAATATCAAACTCTTTTTTGAGAAGTTTGTCCACAGCAGAATTAAGAGCAAATGGGTATCCGGGCGGTTGAGCAACTCCAAGTCTGCGATCTAGATAAAAACATCTAGAACAATTGAGAAATAAATCTATTTTGGATCGGCTTAAACGAAATGCTTCTTTTGAGTCAGGGTTGTATAAATTGTATTTTCTATTTGGTCTGTAGTATTGGGACATAGTTATAATTTACTAAATTTAATTAAAATTTTCTATTTGTTTAGCCATTTTATCAGCTAAATTAGGATGAAGTATTTTTACTTGGATTAACTTTCCTTTTATAGATTGTATTAGCTTTTCTGGGTCTTTCATTTCTTTTTCTTTTAGATTAAATATCATCGCTCTAATCAATTTTCTTTCTTTTTTGGGTATATTTAATTTTTTATTGATTATTAATCCTAAGACTGACTTCCTTTTTTGGAAAGTATCAAAATAATAGTTTTTGCTTTCGTTAATTTTTAAACCGTGTTTTCTTAAGGTAGTTTTAATAGTAATAAAAGTATTATCTACGGGTTTATTTGCAGAAATTAAAATATCATCTCCAAATCTTGAATAAAAAGCTCTGTTATTTTTGGCAAAATTGTTAATCTGATCGTCAAAATCTCTTAAAACCAAATTAGCAGTGATCGGACTCGCTGGACTACCTTGTGGTAAACAATATTTATATGTGGTTAGTGTTGTTAACATTCTTGAAATATCGGGAGAGCATTTTAACCCTTCATTAAATAAACAGTATGTTTTTGAATGACGAATTGAATCAAAATAATCCTTAATGTCAAAAACATATAAATATTTATGGCCAATATGTATTTTGGCGCAAGTGAATCTTGATTTCTTTTTTACCCAGCCGTGAGCTGCTTCGGAAATTGGAAGTTTTTCTAAGATTTTTTTAATTAATTTTTGAATTTTTTTTAATCTGTATCTTGGTTTTGATAATTTTCTTAATCCACCTTCTTTTTTTGATTGAAAATCTTCGAAATATTGTTCGTTAATATTCTTGCATAAAGAAGTTAATTCTTCTTCGCTAGTTTTTAGTACTTTAGTTAATGAAGTTAAATATATAATTGGTTTTATTTTGATAATAAAGATAAAGTTTAATTTTTAGTGTTGGTTTACAATTTTGTAGCTCGTTGCTTTTAATTATTTTAAAAAGATTTTTAAACAATAAGTTTATCAAGTCACCAATTCTTAAATAAAATAGATTTTCTATCTTATTTTTCTCTGTTCTTTTTATTGTTATTAACTCCAAAATTGGAGAATCCTTATTTTTTAAACAACTTATAGCATTTTCCATATAATTTCACCTCCTCTCTTTCGCTAAATTAATAACCACACTCTGGAAATTTTTCACACTCAACGAGCCAATAATTGAACCTATCAGCAAATACAAATATTATCAACTATATCGTCAATAATTAAGTGTCTGAAAAACAAAATGAGACACTATGTTATTCGCCGATGGTTAAATTGATATCTTTTAGAGTGATTAAAGTATCAATAAAAGTTTTTTTTCAGATGAACTTTAAGTTCACATGGAGGTGAGTTTTTAAAGTGCAATTATTTTCAGGAGACGAAACGCCTCCATTGTTAAGACTACCAAAAAAGTTATCAGAAGTCAAGATTATCTGCTAAAATATTATAGAATCTTTTTCGGAGATTGTTAAATTTTCGAATAAAACGCCAAGCTTCCTTTGGTAATTTTTTTATATTTCCATCCTTGTTTTTTGCAAAATTCATCTGCGCTCTCTCCTTTTAATTTTGTTGATAACCACAGCAACAAAGGCAATCCTTTCGTTTCATGAATTTCTTTACTACCATCGTGATACTCAACTAAAAAATCAGGCAGATAATGTCGAGTAAACCCAAAAAATTTATATGGGATTTTAATTCCGTGTTTTTTAGTCCAACTCTTTACAGCTGGGTCGCGCTCAAGTTCAACCATATATTCCCGCTCAAGAGCCGAATCATAATTCTCCCAACCATCTGGATTCTTTTTTAGTTCTGTTAATCTACCGCGAGTTGATATCATTTATTAGTTAAAACTCCTTCTATTAACTCTGGTCTTATAAAAACATCTCTTATTTGATCAATTATTGCCCAAAGAATTCTTAATTGTTTTTCATCTGCTTCATCTAAATCTTTTCCCAGCAAAAATCTTTTAATTATATGCTGTCTAATTACTTTAATAAGATAGGCTTGTCTGTCGTCCGGATTTCTATCGAATTCAAGCAAAGCTCCTTGAGCAATGGAATGAATTTGTTTGATTAGCTGTTTTTTTAACTCATCTGTGCTCCAATTTTCCGTATTTGTTACTTGAGCTAAGTCTTTAACGTCGATCTCCGGTAATCCACTTTTATCAAAAGTAGTTAAAGTCGAGTCAAGATTCAAACTTTTAATTTGAGCAATTTCTTGAGAAATATTCATTTTATAAAAATCATATTTGAAATCGTCTAAAAATTTTTGCCATTCATAAATTGGTTCAATCACTTCAGGTGGATCTGGAGTTGGGGGTAGTTTTGAAAGATCAATTTTTTCTTCGGCTTCTTTTACTGTTTCTTCTTTTTCTTCAACTTTTTCAATTGTTTCTTTTTCTGTTGGGATTTTTTGCTCGTCAATAACGATATTGGCTGGATCTAATGTCTCGGGGTATTCTGTGGCTTTCAAGTTTTCCCACAACCATTTATGCTTTAAAATTGGATGATCCATAACGTAGAGCGATTCCCACTCTTCTCGGCTTTTCCCCATTCTGCGTAAACCTCGACCAATTACTTGAGGCCCGTATACGGAAAATTTTTGTCCATCAACTTCCTTGTAACTGAATTTTCTAAAAAGTACTTCAATGGCAATATTTCGTACATCCCACCCTTCGCGTAGCATCATTACTGATACAACAGCGTCAACGTCAGGCCGAGGATTCTGATTTAGAGTTCTTGCTTCTTCAATATATTCTTCATCTTGCTCATTATGAACCATAAGAATTTTGTTAATTCCATATTTGCCTCCAATTTTTTCCAACTCTCCGGTAATATTTTCTGCGTCTTTTATAGATAGGGCAATCACAAATAAAAGTGGCTTAAATCTAGGTTGTCCATCTTTGCTTTTGGGAACGGAAATTCTTTGTCTTTTTAGAAGTTCAAGAGCAATTGCCAATTGTTGACGCATTGGTTTGATGCTTGTAATATATCTTCTCGCAGGGATTTTTCGCTTTTCAATTTCCTCCCAAGGAACTTCTTCTGCTGAAATTGTTTTGCCAGTTTCTAAATCCTCGTAAGTTAAATTAACTTTTGTTACATCAGGATGAAATACCACTATTCTTTTTATAATTTTGTCGTGCATAGCTTCCGCTATTCCGTAAACAAAAATCATTTCGCTATCGGGATGTAAACCATCAAGTCTATCAGGAGTCGCCGTCGTATCTAATCTAAAAAATCTTTTAGGTTTAAGTTTATTTATCAAATTGTTGTATTGTTCGGCCTTTGTATTGTGGGCCTCATCATTAAAAATTACCAAAGAATCAACGTTTTCCATGATTACTTTCCAATTATCTGTTCGTTCATATATTTGCTGAATGTTGCCAATTAAAATATTTCCTGCTCGGACGCCGGCAGAACTTTCACCAGCTTTCATAATATGGAGTGACAAACGATCTTTTAAAGGTAAATATGAATTGAAAAAAAACGGAAAGATTTTATAAATATAGGTTTCAGAATTGGGATCAAATTCATCGGTTAGACGAGAACGAACAATAGTGTTTGGAGTTAAGAGTAAAAATTTCGATTGATCGCGGACAATCATCATATAAGCAATCATTGCTCCAATGACTGTTGTTTTGCCGCCACCAGTTACAATGTTGGTTAGAACATCTTTCAACCCCAAAATCTCAAAGGAATAAACACATCTCTCAATCGCCTCTATCTGTACTTTTTTCCACTGTTTTTCATTCCAAAGCTCAAGATTTGGTTTAAAGTGAGAAGAATTAACATGCTTTAAAAAAGTAACTCCAGCAGGAGGAATCCCCTCGTAAGTTTTTCGCCATTCCTTAAAATTTTGTTCGTGTTTTTTAAAAAAATATTGCATATTTTTTATGGATCGAACTCCCATTCTCTCATCTCCAGTCTATCTTCTTCTACCTTAATTTTTGTACCGATAGTTTTAAAATTTCTATTATTAACATCTTTGTAGTTAAATTCCAACTCGATTTTAGATTGTTTTTTTAATAATTTTTTTATCTGTATAAAGCTATAAGGTGATTTTATATCTCTTTTACCAACTTTAATATTCCAATTCCAATGCTGTTCTACTTTGTTTATTTTTTCTTTACCTGCTTTTACCTCATAATTGTTAATGCGTAGATAGAAATCTTTTGCAATACCACGACCAATATTTTCAACAGTAAGATTTATTTCCTTTGTTTGATTATTTAGAATAATTGGTGACAATGGAATTACGATAGGTAATAATCTATCTTTTTCTAATTCTCTTGTTTGATGTACGGCGCATAACGATGCGACAGCTGCGACCGCCGCAGAAATAGCACTAATAGCGGCAAATATAAAAGACCATAAAGAATTTACTCCTTTTGCAATGGATGATAAATGTTTTACTGCTTCAGATAAAAGTTTGTCATTCATATTTAAATGATCTTAATTTTTTTATATAAAATTACTTCTCCTGCTAAATTGTCTTGAATTTTACAGGCGATTACACATTCTCCTTCTTTCTCAAATTTATGTTTCGCTTTGAAAATTGCTTCAAAAATTTCTCCTCGTTTGCTATCTCTTTTTTTCTCACGGGATAAAATATAATTTTTATCAGCGGCAAAATGGCCTTCTTGATAATCAAAATCCCACTGGCAGTTAACCAACCACCCGTCTTCATTGGTTGAAATCGCATCTACAGCTTCAAGTTCATATTCAAGGGTTCCGACTTTTTTAAGTTTAATATCTCCAATTACCGGCGGCTTAGAAAAACGTAAATATAACTCTGCTTCTTCAACGCCTGGCATTCTTTCTAAGATTCTTTTTCTAAATTCCTTTGAGTCTAACGGAATTGCCTCAAGCTCTATAGGCAAATTATTTTTTTCAGAGTATCTCTGTAAGATTTTTATATATTCAATCACTTGTCGAGAAAATCTCCAAGCGATTATTTTTGCCCTGATCATTTTATTTGGTTCAACTTTAGACTTTATTTCATCAAAGAATTTTTTAATTTCTTCGGCTTCAATAGATTTGTTTGGGTCGGCTGGACCAATATAAATTGGTTCTTGTTGAGCTGGTGGTTTATATCCGTGAGTTACGCCTTCTCCGGTATTTCGGCTGGCGCCATATGCTGTCAAAACAAAATTAATAAATTCTTCTTGATCCAGATTTTTGAATTTTTCAACAGGGTAAACGCCTAAATAATAGACAATGATATTAGGAATTTTTTCTACTGTGCCTTCCATCTGTAATCCCAACTGAAACGCTTCCTCCTTAGTAGTTAAATTGCTTTTTACTCCGCTCATTTGCTCACCAATTTTTACTAAACGATCTAAAGTAACTGAAATTGCGACCCGTGATGAATCGCAGCCAATAAATTTTCTTTTCAACTTCATCGCTACTGCGCAAGTTGTTCCTCCACCAACAAAAAAATCTGCTACCACGTCTTCTTTGTTACTTGAAGTTTTAATAATCCGTTCTAGTAATTCTTCAGGTTTCTGTGTCGGGTATCCTATTCTTTCTTGAACGCCTGATTGCAATGAATTTATATCAACCCAATAATCTTCCGGAATCTTTCCCTCATCTAAATAATATTTATAATATTTAGTTGATCCATCCTTATTCTTTGTGCCATACACAAGCCTATATTTTCTTCCATTTTGATCGGTTTCTAACCTACCTCCAAAACTTTCCTTACCAGATTTCATTTCAACTCGAATTTCTTTACTATTAAAAATATATTCTCTAGTTTTTGAGTACCAAAAAATAATATCGTGTTTTCTTCCAAAATGTTCTTTCGATTTACCTCCTTGACTGTACCCCCAAATAATTTCGTTAATAAAATTTTCATACCCAAAAATTTTATCCATTTCCGTTTTTATATAATGACTTGCGTGCCAGTCGCAGTGGACGTAGATGCTACCGGTTTTTTTGAGGACGCGGCGCATTTCCCAAAGGCGGGCGTTTAACCAAATAAGATAAGATGTAATTCCCCCTTCCCAGATATCCTCAAAAGTTCTCACCTCATTGGTATCTCCCCAAATTACGTTGTAATTTCTGCCGCTAAAAAAAGGCGGATCAATATAAATAAGGTCAATTGACTCTGATTTTAATGTCCGTAAAACCTGAAGATTGTCTCCTAAATAAAGTCTATTTGCAGGTGCGTCTTGATTATTAAAAATTACTGTGTCTCCATGATTCCTTGGGTGAAGAGCGGGAATATTGATCCAAGGAAATACTCTATCAAATTGTTTATGCTCATCATAACCTAACGGCGGATTTTTCGGATCAGGTAAGTTATGCAACCTTTTTCTTATATGAGAAGAAACCGATACTATCGTTTTTTGATCAGGTCTTTCTTGAATCTCTGATTCCTTTTGAATTTTTTCCAGTTCTTCTTTACTTTGCGTAGTCATATCTAATATTTTATCACTTTTTCTCTTTTCTATTACTAAAATTTTAAATTGTTACATTGCTTCATTGTTCAATTGTTAAAGAGTTTAGAGAGTTTGGATAGATGATGGAGTTTGGGAAATGATTAAATGTACAATCGATTAAACGATTGTACATTGCGGTTCAATTAATCAATATAATTAAGTCAAAGGTTAAAAATGGGAGTAAAATAATCTCCTTGACAAATGTTTATAAATTTTGTGATACAATATTATCAATCATCAGGGAGAATACGAACAATAGACTACGTGTCTATTAGCAACGCCTCCCGCTTTTTATTGCCTCAATTCCAACTTCTCCTTTTCAAAAATGATAAATGTTTTATATTGTTGAAATGGCTTTAGGAGCGATGATTCTGACTTAATGTTCGGAATAACGATCCTCCCTAACTTGTGGCGCCTCTTTAAGAATTCCAGAAGGCAGTAAAAATCGCCATCGCCGCTAACGATAATCGCTTTATCATAATTAGGGTACTCAATTGCCGCAGAGTAAAGCACCAGTTCAGCGTCAACATTTCCTTTAGGTTTACCTTGATTATCACTAACCGTGGGCTTAAAGATTAATTCGTAGCCAAAATTTTTCAGGCGCCTATAGAGCTTTTCGTTTTGTTTAATATAACCGATAAACAAAAATGCTTTGCTTACACGAAATTTATCAGACAAATATTTTCTGAATTTCTTAAAATCTAATTTCCAGCCTTCGTAGATTAATTTTTTATTCCTATAAATATCTTTACTTGTTCCTAAATTTAAATTCTGACTGTCAATAAACGCGTATATTCTGAGTTTTTTATTTTGATCGTCTTCTCCCTTTTTCAAAAAACTCCACAAGCGGAGTGGCAATAAACGGTGAGGAATAGGTACCGGTAATTGTGCCGACAAGTAATGCGGCCGCAAAAAACCTAATTATTTCTCCGCCAAGAAGCACCAGAGCCAAAAGCATTAAAGCAATAGTTAAGGAATTGTTCAAAGATCTAACCATGGTTTCGGTCAGGGCCTTATTAGCTAAAACAGAAAACAACGTCGTTGTGTCTGTTTTTCGATACTCTCTGATTTTATCAAAAACAACGATAGTATCATGAACGGAAAATGACATGGTCGTAAGAACAGCTGTTACAAAAAGCGTGTCTACTTCCGCACCTAAAAATTTAGACATGAGCGAATAACTGCCAATCACCACAAAAAAATCATGAATCATGGCTAAAATAGCCGCAAAACCATATTTAAAATTCTTAAAAGCAAAAGTTATATATATTAAGATTCCCAAAATCGCTATTAATGAAGCAGTAACTGTTTTTATTGTCGTTTCCTTACCTAGAGTGGGACCAACCATCTCAAATCGTAAAACAATTGGCTTTTTTTTGTGTTTACTTTCAAATTCGTTTCTTATTTCCAGCTCTTTTTTCTCATCAATAGGTATTGTTTTCAAAAGATATTGAGTATTGTTATGATTCTGAAGTAAGAAAATCTTAATGTTTTTTTCTTTAAAAACTGTTCTGACTGTTTTTTCATCAATTTTTTTATTAAATTGGTACTCAATAACCGCCCCACCAACAAAGTCTATAGAAAAAGAAAAGCCATAGACAACAATAGAATATAATCCAACACCAATAACAATGGCAGATATAAGAAAATATAACCATTTGTATTTTAAAAAATTAATCATGTTTGTAAAAAACTTCAATCAATCTTCTGGTAATGACCACGCCCGTAAACAAACTGGTGGCCACACCTATTCCCAGCGTTAAGGCGAATCCACGAATCAACCCAAACTGGGGGAAAAAATCCCAATTTAAGGGGTTGAAAAGAATAAACGCCACCAAAAGAGTGGTTAAATTAGCGTCTTTTATTGCCTCAATTGCCTTACCAAATCCCAATTTTATAGCCACGTCTAATTGTTTATTGTGCCTAAGCTCCTCTTTAATTCTCTCAAAAATTAAGATATTTGAGTCAACCGCCATACCGATTGAAAGCATAAATCCAGCTATTCCCGGAAGAGTCAAAACGACCGGGATCGCCCTAAAAATTGCAAACGAGATTAGTCCGTAAATTAAAAGAGCAACGGAGGCGATGATGCCGAGTCTAGTGTAATAAATAATCATAAACATTATTACCGTCGAAAGACCAATCATTCCGGCAAAAATACTTTTTCTTATTTGTTCTTCTCCTAAAGTCGGTCCTATATGACGTTGTTCTATTAATTTAATTGCTGTCGGTAACGCGCCTGAATTGATAGCGATGGATAATTTTTTTGCCTCGTTAAGATTAAAACTTCCTGTGATTACTGCCTGACCGCCGCTAATTGCCTGCTGAACTGTCGGCGCTGAAAGAATGAATTCATCCAAGAAAATCCCTACTGGTTTACCTACATTTCTTTTAGTCACCTCTTCAAACAACTTAGCTCCTTGATCATTAAATTCAAGACCAACCACGGGTTTTCCGGTGTTATTGTCAAATTGAACGGTTGATTTCTTTACGTGTTTGCCGGTTAAACCTGTTTTCTTTGTTAATCTAAGAAAAATTGGACTATTGGTGGCTATCTTTGCCTCAACGCTTGCTTCTTCTCTAAAATCCAACTGGGCTGTTTGACCAATCAAGTTAATCGCTTCGTTAACATCTTCTATCCCCGGCAAATCAACTACAATTCTATAATTATTGCCAGATTTTAGTGTTTGTATGGTCGGTTCCGAAACCCCAAAAAAATTAACCCTTTTTTCAATAATGTCTCTTGCCGATAATAAAGCATCTTCTCTGTCTGCCAAACTAATTGTTTTCATGTCCGCATCAAAAACCAAATGGCTTCCTCCTCTTAAATCAAGACCCAAACGCGTTTTAAAATCTTTTTGAATTCGTTTGCCAAAAATGGTGATGTCTAATTTTAACGGGTTTATCTTGGTATCTATCTTATAATTGCCAATTTTAAATCGAATCGGCATATTCTCTGGAAGATCAATAAGAACTATAAAAAAAAATATAAGCAAAAAAAAAGGTAAGGCAAGTTTTGTTTTCTTCATAAACGGAAAAATTAATCCGCCTTCGCCCTGCTAAGCGGTGCTTCGGCGGATTTTCTCGCCAAAGCGGGATCCCGCATTTGCGGTAACAGCTCCGACGAAATGTTTGTAAAAATTCCCCGACCATTAGGTCGTGGAAGCTTCAACTTTTCATCAAATTCTCCTCTTCGCCAAGAATCATAATTTTTGGATATTTTAAGAATGACCAAATAAAAGGATCATTGTTTTTCTTTCGGAAGCTAAATTCTTCTTCTGTCATAATGGTGTAATTTATTTCACTACCATAATTTTTTTCTTCTTCGGCGATAATCTTTGTCACCTCGGGTAAAACAACTATCCCAACCAATAGCAAATACACTTCTCCTTCCGGTAGTTTTTGTCTTTTGGCAAATTTATGAGAAAGCACTACGTATTTTAACTTTCCAATTTTAGAAAGATTTTTCAGGATAGTCTGTGTCAAATTACACCTTTTGGTAAAAATTCGCAAAAGTTCGTCATAAAAAAAGTACTTAGGATTTAAAGAATAAATTACCTTGTTGGCTCTTTTTTCTTTTTTCAGCAACCCTTCTTCTTCTAATATGTCAAGTTCTCTTTTTACCGCGTTTATTTCTTCATCTATTTCTCTGGCAACTTTACGTAAATGAAAATTTTGATTTATATTTTGAAAAAAAAGCGCTAAGGTTTTCCTCCTGGTTTTTGAAGGAATAATGTGTTGTAGCATAATTCAGTAGGTTACCTCGTTCCCCACGGGTAATATCTCAATAAAAATCTGTCCCCGATTAAAAGTAACCTCTTGTTCTTTCTTATCATAAAATTTAATTCTCTGGGTGACACTCTTTCTCCTCCATATTCCTTCCGTCGCTTTCCCATCTTCAAAAACAATTGCCTTCCCTTCACCGATTGTTTTATAAAGTAAATGACCGCCCTCGTACCCATCATTTGCTGAGGATTCTTGCATATAAACAACTATTACATTTTTTACTTCTAATTGTTTATCGTTATTTTTATCTTGGTGAGGTTCTCCTCCGTTAAAGCGTTTAAAACTATTTGTTGTCTTGTCATATTGCCACTCGACTGAATAGTCTGATTTACCAACCCAGAAATCAAAAGAAACTTTTGTCAGATTCCCTTTTTCTTGAGCATCTTCCTTAAACTTCCACTTAATAAACTCTTCATCCCAGCGTTTATTATTCTCATCAACGTCGGTCAAGTCCCTCTTGTTTTTTGCATATTCCCAAAGTTTAGCAGTGGTTGAATATACGGTATGTTCTGTTGCTCGACTAGGCAATCTTTCATAGTCTCGCCAATAATAAGGAAAGGGAACGCCAAATTGATTTAAATCATTGTAGGAATCCCAATTAAGTCTGCGGATTTCTCCCAAAGCATCAGCAGGTCCTGGGGTATTAGCTCCACCCACATGAGCGTATAATGGATATCTCCCGTATTCTTGCAACGTATCAACAAAATATATCCTTGCTGATCTAACCGGTCCAATATATTTAGCGTCTTTACAATAAAAAATTGCTAAAAATCTCGTGATCCCTCCTTCGGCAACCGCCTCATAAATAATATCGGCGGCTGTTAGTCCTGATTGCGGTCTTGCTTCCTTGTGGTTTTCAATCATTACTCCAAGAGGCCTTCTTTTTTCCCATAAAGCTCTTTGGTTTTTTGTTAACATTTCACCATTCAAAGGACATTCTTCTGTTTTAGGTACGTTAACACCTTCTGTAACAACACCATTCCCCTTCGGCGGTACATAAGAAGAAACTGGCGACTGCCACCCACCACCCTCTCTGCCAGAAAAAAAAGAGTAAGAAAAATAGGTAGACAATAGATAAACGATAAAAACAGCCAAGATGACTAATTTTCTGTTCATATATTTTAGTAATTAGTAATTTGTAATTAAGGAATCCGTGTTTTTTCCCAAATGCTAATTGCTTATTGCAAATTTCTTTATTTTGCTTTCTTTATCGCTTCCTTCTCTTCTGCCGATAATCCATATTCTTCACTCGCTCCTTTGTTTACTTTCTTGGCATAAACCCTGACTCCTTCTCTCGTATAAAGAAAATTTAAGATTATGCCGCTATCTTCTTGATTTAGAAGGGCAATAATAAAACTTTGCTCTCCTCCAACTCTTTCAAATGGGTTAAATCGTAAAAATCCAATTTTTTGGTAATGGAATTTTTCCTGGTAAAGAATATCTTGTATAGATTTTTTTATCTGACTGATTTCTTTAGTAAAAACATTGTCTTTTTCTATTAATACATCCAAAATTTCATCTATTTTTGTTTTTTTCGTCCTAGAAACAAGGCGATCGTAGTGAGATTTAATCTTATAAACAAAATAGCTAATTATCAATAGCCAAAAGATTAATAAACCAAGAATTGTATTTGTTACTGTCATTTGAACATTTTATCTCCTTGAATGTTTTCTGTCAATATGATAAAAATGAAAATGCGATATTAGTCGCATTTTCATCCCGAGCGCAGTCGAGGGATCTCAAAAATATTTATGCCAAAAAAAACAAAAAAAGAAAAAATCTTAGCCGAATATCGAAGAAAGTTAAAGCAATTGTATTCTGCCCAAAATATAACTACGGCCGCTAACATAAAAAAAACCACTCAGCAAACCCCATTACAAATACAAAAATCATCATCAATGCCAGCACCTATATTAATTAAAGAATCGATTTATCAAGAATCAGAATATGACAAATCATTAGCCAAATTTACTATTCAAGATCTTAAAAAAACTTTTTTTATTAGCTTGTTTATTCTTACTCTTGAATTTGTTATTTTTTATGCTAATCTTAAGGGTATTATGAAATAATCCGCCTAATCTTCCCACTCGCCTTTTTAGTACTATTCGTACACGGCTCGTGGGGCGATTTTAGGCGGACGCAAGAATCTGTAAAGCTCGAAGAAACTCGCTAACAGTTTCTAACGAAGGGGGGTGAAAATAATTATGGTATCAATGTACTGCGTTAAATGCAAAGGAAAAAAAGAAGTAACCAATCCAGAAAAAGTTACTATGAAGAATGGTAAACCAGCTCTAAAATCTAAGTGCCCAGATTGCAGCACTGGAATGTATAGAATTGGAACCGGTTAAGTGAAGTCTAACTTTCTAAAAGAAGAATTTTGCCAGTTTTTTTATTAACATACTACTACTGGTAATATTATTGATGTGGGGAGTAACTATTTTTAAGATAGCCCCGACTTTATTAACTTGTCGTTTTTTATTTTCTATCTGAGGATCGTCTTTTGTAATGGCAACAACGTCGGGTTTTATTATCTCAACTAGCTTTAAATAGTTGTCATAAGAATTAAAAGACGGTAAAAGAACTACCACATCAACTATTTTTAAGCAGGAAAGAATTTCAGCTCGGGCTGATTGAGTATGAAATGGCTCCCTTTTTTTATTTTTTCTTATGAATTCATCGCTTTCCAAAGCGATAATTAATATATCTCCTTGTTCCTTGGCTGCTTTTAAGAAGCAAACATGTCCTATGTGAAGAATGTCAAAACACCCCCCGACCAATACTTTCTTACCCGTTAATTTTGGAATTAATTTTTTTAAATTTTTATAATCAACTATTTTAGGATCTTTCATGAAATTTTTTAATCCATTTTAATAACAATTCTCTTTTGTTCTCTATTTTTTTCTCAACTACTTCACTAAAAATTTTTTTTAGAATCTGACCGATTTTTGGCCCAGGCTTAAGATTTAAAATTTTCATTACATCATGTCCGTCTATTTTCAAATCGGCAATCTTAAATGGCTCCTTTTGTACCTCAACCAAGCGTTTTTTGAATAATTCAAAACGCCACGAGGTCGGTTTAGCGCCGGAGCCAATTCGATCGGCCAGCCGTAAATTAAGCATATCATCAAGGTTTTCCTTGCCCACTTCCCTGATAAATCGACGAATAGCTTTGTCTGTTTGAATCTCCGAAACAGTAAACTGATGATACTTAACCAGACAAATAAATTTTTCTTTTTGTTCGTTTGAGAGTTTTAGTCTGTCAGCAATGGTTTTTACCAATCTTGTCCCGACAATTTCATGATTAAAAAAAGTAATAAGATTGGTTTTTTTATCTTTTTTAAAGGTTTCTACCTTTCCAACATCATGAAGAAGAGCGGCTAATCGAGTAATAACTTCCTTTGAGGGGCAGTATTTCAAAGACATTACCAAATGAGTTCCAACATCATAAATATGATGTCTTTTCGGACTTTTTTGAGGAATAGAAAAACAAACATCAAGCTCCGGTAGAACATATTTTAAAAGACTGGTATTTCGCAAAAAAAGAATCCCCTCCGTCGGATAATTAGAAGATAGTATTTTAAAAAGTTCATCTCTGATTCTTTCCCAGGAAACATTTGTAATTAAATGAGCGTTTTTAGCAATGGCCGCTCGCGTAGTTTCTTCAATTAGAAACCCAAGTTGTGAGGCCAAACGAATCGCCCGAAGCAATCGAAGAGCATCTTCAGAAAATCTTCTGTCAGGATTTCCAACAGCCATAATTAATTTTTCTTTTATGTGTTTTTGTCCGTTATATGGATCGGTGAGTTTTTCACCATCAAAAGCGATCGCATTAATAGTAAAATCGCGTCTGGCTAAATCTTCTTCTACCGTCTTTGCCCAAACGATTTTATCCGGGTGACGAAGGTCGGTATAATCGGATTCTTTTCTAAAGGGGGTAATTTCGAATAATGTTTTTGTTGTAGAGACGACCCGACGGGTCGTCTCTACAGGAATTATTACTGTCCCATATTTATTGTTATAAATCCCCTTAGGAAACAACTTTAATATTTCTTCCGGTTTAGCGTTGGTAGTATAATCCCAATTTTCCACCGGTCGATCCAATAAAAGATCACGTACTGCCCCGCCAACCACATAAATTTGATAGCCGTTTTTTTTATAAAGCCCCATAAAATCGGAAACATATTTTGGTAGAATGAGTTTGTTTTCCATAAAAACATTTTACTATAAATCCAAAATCTATGAAGATAAAAATCAAAAGGAAAATAGACAAGCAGAAACAATTTAGCGATGAACAAATTATTGATTTCTTATTGAAAGATCGCGGCATTAAACATAAAGAAGATTTTTTAAATCCAAAATGTCCGGAAAAAATCTCCTTTAACGAGTTTTTTTCTAAAAAAGAATTTGATAAAGTAATTAAAAAACTAAAAGAGATAAAAGAAAAAGGCGGGATGGTTGTCGTTTATACGGATTATGACGCTGATGGAATAACTGGCGGCGCCATCCTTTGGGAAACATTACACCTTTTAGGATTTAAGGCAATGCCCTATGTCCCCCATCGCAAACTTGAAGGTTATGGATTTTCCAAAAAAGGAATTGATAAAATTAAGAAGCTTTATAATCCGTCTTTAATTATCAGCGTTGACCACGGCATTTCTGCGGCCGAGAAAATCTCCTACGCTAAATCCTTAGGAATTTCTATCATTATTACCGACCACCATATGAAATCAGCCAAAAAACCCGACGATGCCTTGGCCACGTCAGACGTGGCTTTGGCGATTTTTCACACCGATAAACTTTCAGGGTCCGGAGTTGCCTATTTTTTTGCTAAGGAAATTTTTTCCCATTTTTATAAAACCTCCACAGTTAAGAATACCCAAGGAAGAACCGCCGCGGTTTTAGAAAATAGTCTATCTGGAACCGCGGCGGTTAAAGACAACAAAAAAACCTCGGAGGTTAATTGGAAATTGCTTGAAAATAATTTTTCCTTTGATTATCTTTCCCTTGCCTCCATCGGTACTATTGCCGATTTGGTTCCCTTACTTGGCCCATCTCGTTCAATCACTAAATACGGTTTAGAGGCATTTCCCAAGGTTGGACGAATGGGCATAAAACATATTTTAAAAGAAGCCGGAATTGAAAACCGAAAAATTACTCCCTATGAAATTGGTTTCATTATCGCTCCTCGAATTAATGCTTTGGGACGACTTGAACATGCTATTGATGCTTTGCGGCTTTTATGCACCTCCAAGGAAGAAAAGGCGCAAATGTTAGCTGCCAAAATAGGAGAAAAAAATCGGGAAAGACAGGATTTGGTTGGAAAAACCATTGAAGAAGCAAAAAAAATTGTTAGTAGTCAATGGTCGTCCGTCAGTAAAATGCCAAAAATAATTATTCTTTCGTCAGATAAATGGCACGAGGGAATCATTGGCCTAATTGCTTCAAAATTAGTTGATGAATTTTACCGACCCACAATTATTATGGCGATCAACGATGGTTTTGCTAAAGGATCAGCTCGCTCAATTTCGGGATTTGACGTTACTTTGTTTTTACGGTCGCAAAAAAAATACCTGGTTGATATTGGCGGACATAAAGCCGCCGCCGGCTTTACCATAGAAAAAGACAAGATAGATAAATTTATTAAAAAGGCGGAAAAAGACGCCGGAAAGATTTTAACCGAAAAAAACTTGGAGCGAGAAATAAAGGTTGATTTAGCAATCCCCTTGAGCAAAATTAATATATCCTTAGTTAAAAAAATTGAAAGTCTTGAACCTTTTGGCATTGGTAATCCTCAACCGTTGTTTTATTCGGAAGGCAAATTAGTTGACGCCAAACTTTTTGGAAAAAACAACAATCATTTGAAAATCTATTTAAAAGATGACTCTTCTTTTCCTTTGGAATTTGTTTTTTTTGGACAAGGACAAGACTTTCTTAAACTTTCTCGCGGGCAAAAAATCGCTGTTGTTCACAATCTTGAAATAGATCGTTGGAGAGGAAAAGAAAAAATAAGGGGAAAGGGTAAAATAATCCAAGCTAAGTTTAAATAAACAACACCGCCAAAATCTTTTCTGTTGATAAAGAGTTGAAATAAAAATTTTAAGAAAACTATGCCTTTTCGAGTATCTTAATAACGCAGTAGTAATAGGAAACGTGGAATACGCCAGACATATAATTACCAAAAAAGAGGTTATTATGGCAATATGTTTTTCTGAATAAAATCAGTCGGCGAAGTCGGGATTTATAATAAAGCAGGTTTGCATCCCACTTAATAGGGAAACACTTAATCTTTAAATCATTTTGTATATTTATTCTTTTCGACTTCAGGACTCCACAAATTCTCCATTTCAGCAGAGTTAAGAATGTCGAAATCTTGTTCCATTCTTTCTACAATTGCGATAAAGTCGCCATCTCTTAATGCTCTCAGGTAATTAAAGCTTTCTCTGCCGCTTCGAGGGAAAAAGCAATATTTAGAATCTCCATTGGGATCAATTCTTAAAGCCCAGATACCATCAGCACATGGATAATTACCACAGTCATTACTTTGGCAAAAGTCTGAATAGAAAACTCCATTTTCTGGATTAATAATTCTAACTGCAACACCATTTATAGAAAAGGTGCTCATTGGAGTTCCTAATCCTGACCAGGGTTGTATAAGATTTGATGTTACTCTATATTTTTCAAAAATGTGTGCTTCCAACTCATCACAAGGTACATAATGTGAAGACCAATAAGAATAATCTCCTAGATTACTTAGTGGCAAAACTCTGATATCTAGATCGTATCGTTCTGCGAGTTCAATAAAATCATCAAATTCATTCAAATTTTGTTTCATTAGGACAACATTGACGTTAACTGGTATTCCTAATTTTCTCGCTCTTTCTATGCCTTTTAAGACCATCGGTAAACCATCTACTCCTGTATCTTTCTTGTATGTTCCCCTACTTAAAGAGTTTAGCCCAACGTTTAGTGAATCTATCCTAGCTTCTCGCAATTTTTGAGCCATTTCCTCAAGCAGTAACCCGTTTGTTCCCAAATTAACCACAACACCTGGAATTTCTTTGC
This sequence comes from uncultured Gammaproteobacteria bacterium, assembly GCA_964476245.1. Classification (GTDB taxonomy): domain Bacteria; phylum Patescibacteriota; class Microgenomatia; order UBA1406; family HO2-37-13b; genus CAYYYW01. The sequence goes on along the minus strand of CAYYYW010000006.1, from coordinate 37,205 downwards.
AAGCTGCAACTATTTCAGATACGTCGGGCCTTATTAACGGTTCTCCACCTGTAATTTTTACAGGAGTGAAACCTACGTCTGTGGCAATTTGAGCAAGTGTTTGTACTTCAGGAGGTAAAATTATATCTGCTTCTTGTCCAGTAGAATAACAAGGTCTTGTATAGGCCTCTCCACCAGGTTGACAGGACTTGCATGATAAGTTGCAATTCGGTGTAACAACAAATCGTATATGCGGACGCGGAATTGTTACTGGGTATTCAGCTTGACTTTCTTTCATGGCTCTATTATAATACAAACCATATGAAATCTCAAGGAAAACCAAAGATTCTTATCATCCTGGGAATTTTATGTCTTTTTATAGTGTTGGTTGTAATTACCTTAGACAAAATAAATCTTTCCAAGAAAGTGATCCCCTCTAAATTAAGGTTAGGTTATATAAAAGCAATGGCAGAACTTCCAGTGTATATCTCTCTAGAAAAAAATTACTTTAGAGATCAAGACTTAGACGTTGAGCTTGTTCCACTTGGATACAAGGAAGAAGTTGACGCTTTAATAAGAGGAGATATAGATATTATCCCTGCAACGAGTCTTACTCTTCCTTTCGGTATTGAAGCTCAATCCCCTAACAAAGTAAAGATATTTCATCTGGGAGGAATTAATGATAATGATAACGAAGTTGTTGAGGGAATTCTTGTTTTTGAAAATTCTCCAATTATAAAAATAGAGGATCTTAAAGGTAAAAAGGTTGGCGTACCTGAAGGTAGCGTAGATTATTTTGTTATGAAAACGGTTCTTACAAAACTTGACCTTGAACCAGAAAAGAACAAAATCCAGATACTACAAATGAACAAAAATGTCCTTCCTCAAGCTTTTATTTCCAAACAGGTAGATGCAGTATACTTGACCCAGCCGCAATTGGCAGTTGTTAAAAGACAAACTTCAGCAAGATATTTAATAGTTAATCCTCGAGCTAAACACGTTCTTAATCCTTTTTGGTCGGGAGGAGGAGTTGTGAGAACTAATTATTTTGAGAACAAAGAGAGGAAACAATTATTTGCAAAATATCTTAAGGCAATAGATACGGCTATTGATTATATGAGGAATAACCCTCAAGAGTCAAAAGGTTTTCTTTCGAAATATGCAAATCTTGAAGAAGACTTAACTAAAGAAATGGGCAATTATTTTAAAATAAAAACCAATGAAAAAATTGACTTTGATAGTTTACAAAAAGTTGCGGATATTTACAAAGACGTAGGAATTCTCAATAATAAAATTGATGTTTCTAACCTCGTACTCCGATAGATAATTAGAACTATTTCACAGTTGAATACTCATTTCTGAATTTTATGTGTTTTTAATATAAAATATAGGCATGATAAATACTATCAGCAACCCAAAATCTATCGAAATCTCAAATTTAACCAAAAAATTTGATAACGAAGATTACGTTTTTAAAAACTTTAACTTGAAGCTAACTAAGAAAAATACCGCCTTCTTTGGACCTAATGGATGTGGGAAAACTACTCTTTTAAGAATAATGTCTGGTTTAGATAAATTTTTTACAGGACAGATTCTTTACAATAATTCTTCAAGCAAAGGAAATCTAAAAATAGGGTATGCTTTTCAAGATCCTTCAAAATTTCTTTTTCCCTGGATGAGCACTTTTGAAAACATTGCCTTTCCTCTAAAAAATAGAGGGGTAAATAAAAAAGAAAGTATTGGTTTTGTTAGAAATCTTTTAAACAAGTTTAAATTAAATATTCCACTTAATTCTTACCCTTACCAGCTAAGTAGTGGACAATGTCAAATTTTGGTAGTTTTGAGGTCTATGATAGATTCACCAAATATATTGTTTTTGGATGAGCCGTTTTCGAATTTAGATTATTTGAACAGAACAAAATTCTTATTTGATCTTATTCATAATGAAGATAATAATTCCACAACAGTTTTTGTGTCTCATACATTAGAAGAGGGAATAATTCTTGCGGATGAATTAATTTTACTCGGCGGAAGACCTACGCAAGTCATTGATAAAATACAAATATCTTTTAAAAAAACAGAAAGAAAACCAGAAATGTTAAATAGTAAAAAACTTATCAACATTAAACGCGATGCTTTAAAGTTATTCAAAAAATATATATGAAAAAGTATCCTCTTGTTGGTTTCGTGTTTTTAATTTTAGCATGGTCTGTTTTAAGTTACGGAAAAATAGTAGATAGGCTTTTGCTTCCCCAACCTCAAGATGTGTTGGTCTATCTTTTCAGCGGTTTTATTATTAAGAAGTTTTTCTTAAATTCTTTAACGGAAACATTAATATTAATTTTTACTTCCTTTTTATTTGGCAGCATTATCGGCACAATTTTGGGTATTATTGCTGGATACTATGAAAAAACATATAAATCTTTTGAATTAATTTTAGACTTTTTTCGTTCTTTACCATCTTTGCTCCTTATTCCTTTATCAATATTATTATTTGGGATAGGCTGGTTTTCGTCCTTTATTGTTATCTCCTGGTCAGTATTCGTTTACCTTTTTATAAGTTCAGCATATGGAGTTAGATACAGCAGAACAAGCTTTCTTGATATAGGAAAGCTTTACAAAATACAGAAGTTGCAGGAATTTTTATGGATAATTTTACCTTCTGCCTTACCAAGTATATTTGCCGGGATGAAAATGGGCTTTAGTATCGCTCTTATTGTTACAATTGGTTCTGAAATGTTAAATGGTCACTTGGGGCTAGGGGGAAGAGTAGTAGATGCCTATATGGTTTACAACACAAGAGAAATTTTTTCGATTATAATTATTGTAGGATTTCTTGGTTGCATAGGAAGTAAGTTTTTTGACTTAGTGGAAGGAAAAATAATTCACTGGAGGGGAAATTAGCCTCAATTTATAGATTATTCTTTATCGTTTTTTAATCTGTTTATGATCTCAGCGAGAGAAAGAAGTTCAGTCTTATCACTAACTCGACCTTTCCATTCTATTCTATTCCCTGTTTTTTTTGAAACAATTAATCGAACTGGTATTCCGATTAAGTCTGCATCGGCAAATTTTTGACCCGCTGGCAAATCTCTCCTATCATCCCAAAGAACTTCAAACCCCGCTTGAGTAAGTTCTTCATACGTCTCTCCAGCATTTTCCGTTTCGGGCAATTCAACTAAATGAACATCAAAAGGAGCAATTTCTCTACTCCAAATTATTCCCTTATCATCATGGGAAACTTCTACCCATGCACCCATAACCCTGGTTGTACCAATTCCGTAACTACCGAACCACACAGGTTTTTTAACACCGTCTGAATCCGTAAAATAAACACCCATTTTCTCGGCAAACCAGGTTCCCAATGGAAAAATATTAGCCACTTCTATAGACTTTGCTTGTATAATTTTACCCCCATTACAATTTGGACAAGCATCACCGTTATTTCCTTCAAATATTTCTTTGTTTTGACCCCAATCACATGCGTTACAAAAATAAATTGTGTCTTCTCCGCTTGCTGTCGGAACCTGAAATTCGTGGGTACGATTTTTGGTAAAAATACCACCCGAAGCCTCCGTTATTTTGAAATCAAATCCTAAACGTTGAAATATCCGAGAATAAGCTTCTTTAACTTTTTCGTAATAAGCCATCAAATCTTCCTCACTAGTATGAACAGAATATAAATCTTTCATTAAAAATTCCCTACCTCTTAGAATCCCGCTTCTAGCGCGAAGTTCTCTTCTGAATTTTGTGGAAAAATGGTAAACATAAACAGGAAGATCTCGGTATGTTCTTGTTCTTTTACGAAGCAAGTCCATAACAACTTCCTCATGAGTAAAGGCAAGCGCATGTTCTCTACCTCTTTCATCCGCAAACTGATATATTATTTCTTGGGCCTTATTCCATCTGTCAGTCTCATCCCAAATACTTTTTGGAGTCATAACTGGCATCAATATTTCTTGGCCACCAATCGCATTTATTTCTTTCCTTATAATTCTATTAATTTTGTTTACTACCCTCAAACCCATAGGAAGAAGAGTCCACGAACCAGCCATTAATTGATCTATAAAACCAGCACGAACGAGTAATTGATGGTTAATGCTTTTTGCGCCTTTGGGCACTTCTTTAATTGTTCCTGGGAAAAGTTCAGACTCTCTCATAATTATGGTTGAATTGTGTTTCACCAGATTGTATTTTACCAAAAACACTAATTTTAAGCAACTATAAGAGCTTCGCGAGTTGCCAAATCATAAATGTTACCGAACATTGAAAATTAGAGAGGCATTGCCAGATATATAAATATTGTTACCCAATTTATTAGTTAGGGACTGCTTCACGGAGTTTACCCTGATCTTGTTCGCTCTGATCGGATCGACAGCCGAAATGTTCATATCATCAATTTGTTCAATTTGTAACTTTATACTTCGTTTAACTAATCGAAAAACGCTTGTCAAGAGGAGAAAAAGATATTACAATTGTTATATTGTTAAATTGTTACATTGTTAAATTGCTGTAATGAAAAATCTTTTTGTTGAACAGACAATTAATAAAATCGGCCAAGAAGTTGAGCTCTACGGCTGGGTTGATTCAAAAAGGGATCATAAGAAGATTATTTTTATTGACCTTCGCGATCGAACGGGCATCGTCCAAGTAGTTGGTGGTGAAGTGTTTAAAAGCCTCTCCTCCGAAGATGTAATTTGTATTAAAGGAATTGTCAAAGAACGACCTAAAAATCTGGTTAACCCAAAATTAAAAACCGGCGCAATTGAAATTGAGGCAAAATCGTTTACCATGTTAGCCAAAGCAAAACCGCCGCCAATTCCTGTTAATACCGAAGGATATGAAATTGATGAAGAGGTCCGCCTAAAATACCGCTATTTAGACTTAAGGCGTCCGCGAATGCTAAAAAACTTAATGTTGAAATCCAAGACCACTGCTTTTATTCGTAATTACTTAATTAAAAAGGATTTTATTGAGATTGAAACACCGATTTTGACAAAAACCACGCCTGAAGGAGCCCGAGATTTTATTGTCCCATCACGACTCCAGAAGGGTAAATTTTATGCCCTACCCCAATCGCCTCAGCAATATAAACAACTATTAATGGTGGCTGGGATTGAGCGATATTTTCAGATTGCCCGTTGTTTCCGCGATGAAGATCCACGGGCCGACCGGGCCTATGGAGAATTCACCCAATTAGACTTAGAGATGTCTTTTGTTAATCAAGAAGATATTTTATTATTAGCAGAAGATTTATTTACAAATTTAGTTAAAGAAATATTTCCAGAAAAACATATCAGCCAAGTTCCCTGGCCAAGATTAACCCATAAAGAAGTAATGGGAAAATACGGGACAGATAAACCTGATTTAAGAAAAAATAAAAACGATAAAAACGAACTGGCTTTTTCCTGGACTTTAAATTTTCCTTTATTTAAAGAACAAACAGAAGAAGATTATTTTTATGGATCTGGAAAAGAAAAATTCGCTCCTTCTCACCATATGTTTACCTCTCCCCACCCCGACGACATTCCTCTTTTGAACAAAGATCCCTTAAAGGTTCGCGGACTTCAACACGATTTAGTTCTTAATGGTTTTGAAGTTGGCGGCGGCAGTATCAGAATCCATGATTCTAAAATACAAAATAAGGTTTTTGAATTAATTGGTTTTACTAAAGAACAAAAGGCCCAGTTTGACCATATGTTAACCGCCTTTTCTTATGGAGTTCCCCCTCACGGCGGTATCGCCCCCGGCATTGATCGTTTCCTTATGGCTGTTCTTGGAGAATCATCTATTCGCGAAATCATTGCCTTTCCCTCTTCGTCCGGAGGAAAAACAGCCGTAATGGATGCCCCTTCAGAAGTTGAGGAAAAACAACTTAAAGAATTAGGAATTAAAATTGAACACGTTAACCCGTTAACGCGCTAACAAGTTAAAATTACAGATTTAAAATGCGTCTTAAATTTATTCTTTTATTCATTTTCTACACTTTGTTCTTTTTATTTTACCCTGGTGATTCTTATTATTTTCTTATTTTTGCTAATCAGCGTGGTTTGTTCTCTCATCAACCAACAAGATTAAATTTGAAAAGCAATCCCGTACCCTATCTTAAATACCTCTATGATCCAATTGTCAGCGCTGAAGGAGTTTATATTGTTGATCTTGATTCTTTCACTCCGGTTTTTGAAAAAAACTCTTACCAACGATTTTTACCCGCCTCAACGACAAAAATTATTTCAGCGCTGGTTTCTTATGAAAATTTCAAAACCGACGAGATTCTTACAGTAAACCGAACAATCGAGGAAGGACAAGTCATAGGTTTAATTCTAGGTGAGAAAATCACCTTTGAAAATCTACTCTATGGTCTCCTGGTTCACTCTGGAAATGATGCCGCTTATGTTTTGGCTGATAATTATAAAGGAGGATTCAATAAATTCATTGAGGCAATGAATAAGAAAACTCAAGAAATAAGAATGAAAAACTCATTCTTTAAAAATCCGGCTGGCCTGGATGATTTTGGCCAATATACCACTCCTTACGACTTGGCTTTGGCCGGTCGGGAACTGTTAAAAAATAAACAATTAGCGAAAATTGTCTCCACCAAAAGCATTACTATCTCTGATGTTGATTTTAAATATTTTCATGAGTTAAAAAATGTCAACAAACTTTTAGGAGAAATTCCGGGAATTGGAGGACTAAAGACAGGATTCACCAACGATGCCGGCGAAAACTTGGTCTCGTTTTACAAAAAAAATCGCCATCAATTCTTAATTGTAATTTTAAAAAGTCAGGATAGATTTAAAGATACAAAGAATGTAGTTGAGTGGATAAATAACAACGTAGATTATGTAAATGTTTTTTAATATGTTGGCAGGTTTTATTCCATGTATTCTTCTTTAATCGCCGGCACATAAGCAACGAATCCATTCTCACCTAAAAATACATACACCGGCTGCAGGTATTCTTGATAAACGTCTGGGTCGTAATAAGCCAAGAACATTTTTTTAATGGTAATTTGATTATTATTTCTTCCTGCTGAAATAATCGCTCCTCTTTTTTCCTTCAATTCCTGCCAGGCTTGTTCCCCGGTTTTCAACGGATAAATTCCCACTTTTTGTTCTTCTTTCTCAAAAAAATTTATCTGCGCTTTCAAAGTTTTATACTGTTCGCCTTGAGACAACACCACTACATAATTTTGACTATTAAAATACTTTGGAGCTACAATCGGAAAAGAGTCTATGTCCGGCCTGTAAAAATCAATTTCCACCGCGTTGGCATTGTTTCTGTTGTCAACGACATCAAATTCTTTTGTTTGAGAATTGTAGTATAAAAAAATAAGATTGTCTTTCCCTTGAGCTAATTCTTCAGGATATCGACCAAGGACCCGCAAAGATTCTTTTACTTTTTCTCTGATTAAATCGTCGCTGGCGAAGACTGCATTCTGGAATATACTTTCATTATCTGCATAATTATATTCATATTCAAAATTAAATTTTGTAATATTAACAACCAACTTCTTTTCTTCATCTTGAAAAATAACATTTTCTCCGTCGATTATATGCTTAGTAAGCTCTGTGTCAACACCTAAGTTGTCAGCCATTAAATAGGCTGTTTGTAAGTAACCAAAACGGGGAGAGGTTTGAGAAAGGTAATAAATCTTAGCTGTTTGGGTAGCTGTTGTAGGCTCACCCTCTATCGTATCAAAAATAAACTCAGGACCGGATGGATAATCAATAGAGTGAGAAAATTTTATTTTAGCTATTTTTCCAAAGATGGGATCTATCGCTAAGGGTCTTAGTGGCGGCGGAAACATAATCGGCAACATTAGTTTTATTAAAAAATAAAAAAAGATGAAGAAAATAAACCCAAAAATCACCATGGGAGCAGTTTTTCGAAAATAATAGGAAATTTCAGTTAGGGTCATATTACTAATATATCCATTCTTCTGCTATAATTCAAGCTATGGTAAGAACACGGGTGGCAATATCACCAACAGGATATCCGCACATAGGCACAATCTATCAAGTATTATTCGATTACGCATTTGCCAAAAGGCATGGTGGTAGCTTTATTGTTCGAATTGAAGACACCGATCAAAAACGGTTAGTCCCTGATGCTGAAAAAAAGGTTTTTGAGGCATTAGACTGGTTCGGGTTGGAAGAAAACGAAAGTGTTAGAAAAGGAGGCCCTTATAGTCCTTATCGTCAATCAGACAGTTTAAGCCTATACCAACAATTCGCTAAAGAATTGGTAAAAAAAGGCCATGCATATTATTGTTTTTGCTCGAAGGAACGTCTTGAAGAAATAAGAAAAAAAATGCAAGCTGAAAAAAAAGTTCCTATGTATGATAAGCTTTGTCTCCGCTTGTCAAAAGAAGAAATCAATAAAAAAATAAAAGAACACAACTCTTGGGTTATTCGTTTAAAAGTACCAGAAAATAAACAAATAATTGTCAAAGATGAAATCCGTGGAAAGATTGTTTTTGATTCTAATACGGTTGACGATCAAGTATTGTTAAAATCTGATGGTTTTCCGACCTACTTCTTAGCAGTCGTCGTTGATGATCATTTAATGAAGATCACTCACATGGCTCGAGGAGAAGAGTGGTTAACTTCGGCTCCCAAAGTTAAACTTTTATATGAATTTTTTAATTGGAAAGAGCCTGTTTTTATTCACACGCCAATAATTCGGAACCCAGATAGATCCAAATTTTCAAAACGCCAAGGACATACTAATGTTTTGTGGTATCAAAAACAAGGATTTCTGCCTGAGGCAATTCTTAATTATTTAGCATTAATGGGGTGGAGTCATCCTAAAGGAAAAGATATTTTTTCACTTAGTGAATTTATTAAATTATTTGATTTTAAAGATATTAAAGTAGTCGGCCCTATTTTTGACCTAAAAAAACTTGAGTGGATGAATGGAGAATACTTAAGAAAGTTAAAAGTTAATCCGCCAACTGGCGGATTAAAGTTAAAAGTTTTAGAATTTATTGGGAAAAAATATCCAGAAGACATTGTTGAAAAAACCATCCCGTTAATTCAAGAAAGAATTAAAAAACTTTCTGATTATTTACCTCTTTGTGAATTTTTCTTTAAGCCCCCGTTAACCTACGAGGTGAACTTAGCTGACAAGAAAGGATTATTGAAAAAAATTTATGATGAGCTGGGAAAGATTGAAAATTGGAAAGCAGAAGTTATTGGCGAAAAAATGCAGGATCTGGCTAAAAAAGAAGGAATAAAAACCGGTGAGTTTTTTATGATTCTTCGGGTGGCGATAACCGGCAAAAAAATCTCTCCCCCGCTTAATGAATCAATGGAAATTTTGGGTAAAAAAGAGTGTTTGGAGAGAGTAAAAATTTTAATGTAAAAACTTTATTGTTTTAAATCACAAATATGATGATAGAAGGTTATACACTATGGCAAACGCTTGGTCACAAAGAGAAGGAAATTTGGAATCATTTGGTAAGACCGGAAGTGTTTCGAGAATCTTTACTACTACCCCATCCCGATTCTCACAAAGGCGATAACGGACGGGTTTTAGTTGTTGGTGGCTCACCTCTTTTTCACGGTGCCGGACATCTAGCGACAAAATCGGCAGATAAAATAAATAGTGCTATTACTACAATCATTGATTTTTCTAGTCGCACTAACGACATGGTTTATTTTTGTTCAACACCCCACAATTTACTAATTCAACAAGCTCAATGTGATACGTTCATTGGTATAACCCGTTCCCAGTTTGATGCCTATTTCTCTAAATGTGATGCGGTTTTGGTTGGTCCTGGTCTTATGAGAGAAGCAGATATTGGCAGGCCAGACACAGAAGGAGAAAGCAACTTTACTAGAATGATTACTGATCGAGTTCTTTCAAGCGATAAAAAGACAGTCTTGGACGCCGGCAGCTTACAGGTCATTTCTTCAGAAAGCTTAAGAGGAAAAAATAGAGTTATCATTACACCGCATCGGGTCGAAATGAAAAATCTTTTCGGCTTTGACAATGATCATTATTTTTTTGTCTCCCAGAATGCCGAGTTTTCACAAATAGAAACAGTTGCCCAAAGAGTCCAGGCAATAGCTGAGGAATTTAAAATTACTATTCTTCTTAAAGGCCCAATTGATATTATCGCCGGAAGCTCAGGCTGGTTTTTTTCACCGGGAGGAAGCCCCGCTATGACTAAAGGAGGAACTGGAGACGTTTTAGCCGGAGTTTGCGCCGCTTTGTATTCGCGCATTAATGAACCACTGGTAGCAGCAGCCGCGGCAAGTTACATACTCAAAAGAACTGGCGAAAATTTACAGGAAGAAAAGTCGCAGTTTTTTGATGCTGGAGATCTTGCTGATAATATAACCAGAGTCTTAATACAAATTTTTGCCAAGTGAAATAAAAGATATGGAAGAAGGACTAACACCTTTAACTACCGAGAACCTTCTCCATCGGTGGCCTATAGAAATCTTAGATCCTACTTTAGGGGAAATTGAACAACAAACTATTCTGTCTTCTGGAAAATTTCTTAGCTTCCTCCAAAGACTTTCAACCTCTCCATTCAAAATTGAAGGAATTAAAATACCTTGGGCCGTTGTTAGAGGAAGGTTAGGAGAGGAAAAATTTCTATTTGGAGCAGTTCAAATAGACGCCACAGATCAACATGGTGAAAAACTGCAAGCAAACATCGAGATTATTAGAGGAGATGCCGTAGGAGTTATACCCGTAGTGATTGATAAAAAGACGCGTCAGCAGTATGTTGTTTTGGTAAAGCAAAATAGATTGCCGGCTGGTGGAGCAATTGTTGAAATTATGGCTGGAATGATGGACGAGGAAAAAGACGCTCGGGCAGTGGCGGCTCGAGAATTGCAGGAAGAATTAGGAATGGAAACCGATCCCCAAAAACTTATTCCTCTTGGACCAGCAGGAGAATTTATGCACACTTCTCCAGGAATTTTGGATGAGAGAATCGGTCTTTTTGCCTATCTTACAGAGGTAGACGATATTGAGACTTTCAAAAAATCAATAGAACAAAAATTTCGCGGTGACGAAAGCGGGGAAGAAAAAATTCTGGCCGAAGTGGGAACAATAGAAGAACAGCTGCCAACTTTAGCTAACGATTGTAAAAGCCTTATAGCCATACATGAGGTTTTAAAACATCCAATTATTAGACTAGCCAAATTAGATAAGCAAATTGTTGAAGAAACAATCACCTCAGACAACAGCATTGAAAAAAAAGCAATTCGGGTGGCCGAATGTTTTAGGACTCTGGGTGATTGTTTGCGTTATGTGGGATTCCACCAAGTACAAAAAATTGTTACCGATGTCTTAAAAAATGCCTCTGATACTTCTCTCGTTTCTATAACAGATCAAATAATACAGACTGTTTCTTTTCGCGAAGAACTCTTAGATCGCTATGTCTCTATGTCACTCCCCAGATTTCGAAAAGAGTTTATTGAAAATCTGGAGAATGATTGGGTAATTTTAGAGACATTACGTGATGGAGAAGAAAATCTATTGGGCAAAAAAATACGACAGACAATCCCGGAAATTTTAGGTTACGCCCGTCAACAACCATCAGACAGTCTTATGACACAAGATTATGCTTCTCCTTCTTTTAATCCACCCGGTTGGGATTTCTCGCTGTTTGAAAAAGTGATTGAGCGCTCAGTGGGAGAAAAATTGGCCGGCTTAATAAAGAAAGATTACCGTCTTTTTAACGAGCAAGACTTAAGTAGGGAAGCTTTTAGCCAAGAAACTGATGTGGCTGAAAAAATTAAAAACCTCGGGCTACTATCACTTTTTAAGGCAATTGTTTTGCATTTGGATATCGCCAAAGGAGGAACAAAGGAAGATAAAAAACGCTTGGTTCAAAGATTAGGAATTGATCCTCTCCGACACAATGAGGCGGCGGCACTAATCCTTAAAAATACTTTGCCTTCTGGCGCTAAAAACGGCGGAATTCTAGAAAATTTGGATGTGTTATGCCAAGCTTCTCTTGACGAACAACAGAAACAATTATTAATTGATTGGGCTATCCATATGGTTGGCTTTCACGGCTTAATTGGACAAAAAGTTAGGGGAGAAGTCACCGGATACGTCTTTTCTGACTTTACCGATTGGGTCCGTAAAAATTATCAAGAATTGGTTAAGATTTTTGGGGTTTTGTCCCACGGAGAGATCATGTCAGAAAATTTACCGAAATTTTTGACAGATTGTTTCCATTTTGTTAATGTCATCGATACGGCTAGTGTCCGGGGTGGACTGTATACCGATGTATTGAGAGATCAGTTTCTTGATGTTGAAAAATCATTTCAGTCGGTGATTACATCTTCCGATGAACAGTTTAAAACCTCCTGGGATGATATTTTTTCGGCAGAGTCTGGATTAAAAGAAGGACACGAAGCCAAATTACGCTATTTTGCTGGTCGGTTACAGAAACTTAGAGCAGGCCCAATCCGCAGTAGTACAGAACCAGCGCGTTGGACTTTCAATACTTTAGCCGGATTACCTGAGGATGTTTTTGAAAAATTTCTTCAACTTTCTTCTCATTGTCAACAGTGGTATACTGAAAACGCCACCTCCTGTTTTACACCCGAAGATCAGATGAAACTCCTTTTTTTAGGTATGCGAATTGCTGAGGTGTCAGGAAGAATAGATACCTCAAACAATTATGATCTCTCCTTTGTTAGACTTATGAACAAGATTCGCCGACCCGATGGTACTTATGATTTTTGGAAAAGGAAAGTAGTGGAAGTATTTATAAAAAGACTAAGTTGGCAAGATCTTATGGATGACAATAAAATCCGTGGACTAGTTAAAAACAACGAAGAAATTTCAGATCAACAGCCAGCTTTGACGGGATTTATTGGAAAAATGAGTCGGGATAGAAACGTGGTTGAAGTAAATTTTGGCCTTAGCGAAGAAACTGAAGCTGCATTTTATTATCTTAACACCTTACGTGATCGAACTGATCCCTTGTATCAAAATTTAAAAGATAGACTTTGTACTATGTATAATCTAAAAGCAGATGAGTGGGACCGAGTAATGGACCAAGGAAGCTATATTGAGGGGATGGAATCAGAAGAGGCCCTAAGCGATAAAGCAGGGATTGCCCATTGGTTTCCAGACGAGGCAAAACATGTCGTAAGTCTTGGTGCCGGCGGAGGAGAAGCCGAGTTTGCCTGGGTGAAAAGTTTGGGTACAGATGGCCTATTGTATGCAATAGACATATCGAGAGAAATGGTTGATAAACTAACTAGAATTGCCGCCGAAGAATCTCGAATAATACCAGTGCTGGGGGACGTATTTAAACTGAAGGAGTGGGCAAAAGAAAAAGGTATTCCTTACGGAGAAATAGATGCGATAATTGCCTGCGCCTTTACCCATGAAATCTATAGTTACTGTGGGAGCGAGGATGGAAAAATCAATGACGAGTTAGGAAGACAAAAGGTAATTGAGATGTATCAACAGGCATTTGCCGCTCTTCGAGTCGGAGGTAGACTGATTATTCGAGATATGATGTGGCCACAAAATCCGGAGGAAGAAGTAATTCTGCGTTTAGGCGAGTCTATTGAACTTGGCGAGGAAAATCCACTAATGTTTGTTGATCGTTTTCTTGATGAATTTGAGGGTAGCGTCTTAACTCCGGAACGGCAAGAAAATATCAAACAACAAATTAAAGAATTAAGGACCCAAGGCAAATGGCAAAACAAGTTAGCCACTTTACGTCTTACTAAGGCTGAGGCGTTTGAAATCATATATCATTACAGTTGGCATCATCACTGGGAACAGGAGAAAAGGGAACAGTATGGGATAGCGGACGTTGATACCTACGAAGAAATGTTAGTAAATAAACTTACAACCAACGAGCATGGAGTAAAGGTTAAAATTGCCAAAAGCTACCAGCAAAAGGGTTATGAGCAATTTTTATCTAGACGAATGCACTTGGAAAACAACAATGGAGAAAAACTCGACTACCCTAAAGGAACAGGTATTATTGTGCTTGAGAAAACACAACGTTAACGATCATCTTAAACCAAAACATAAAAGTTTTTAATAATAAACTTCCGGCCAGTGAGGATCGGTTTCAACAGTTAATTCAAGATAGATTTTTTTATTAGTGGCTAACTCTAACTCTTTTCTTGTCATGCTGCCAATTACTTTTATTTTTCTGCCGTTCTCACCTATTAGCATTTTTTTATAACGATCATCCGTGGTTAAAATCCTGGCTTTAATATAAGTTAATTTATTATTTCTTTCTATAATTTCGTCTACCAAAACCATGGTTCTGTAAGGCACTTCGTTGCGGGTTTGTAAAAAAACTTTCTCCCGAATAATTTCAGCAATGAAGGTTTTACTATCAATGTTCATGGCCGGGAATGGGAAGTTTTTGATATCAATTAAAGGTTCTTTTTTTTCGGGAAGATATTGGAAGATTTTTTCTAAAAGAACTTTCAGATTTTTTTTATTGAGGGCAGAAACCTGAATAATCTCTTTAAATTCTTCTTCTAAAAATTTATAAAGAGGCAGGTATTTTAGTTCTTGATCTGTTTTGTTAATGACTAGAATTTTGGGCTTTTCAATTTTTCGGACAATACCCAAAATCTTTGCTTCCTCAAAGTCCCGTTTTCTGGTCGGGTCAACTATATAAAGTACTAAGTCAATATCTTCTTCGTAAGCTTTTGCCGCCCGTAAGTTAATTTTCTTTGAAAGAGTATCTTTAGCCTTATTAAAAATTCCCGGCGTGTCAACAAAAATAACTTGTCCTCTTTCCTCTTGATAAAAAGCCCTTATAGGAAAGCGGGTTGTTTGGGGTTTTGGGGAAGTGATGGCCACCTTTTGACCAATGAGATTGTTTAAAAGAGTTGATTTACCAACATTTGGCCTGCCGATTAATAATACTACTCCGTTTTTCATGAAGTAATTGTATCATACTTAAGGGCTACCGAAGGCGGCCCTTTTTATTTTATTTTTTTGGTGAAGCACTCCCCGACCTTCTGGAACACCACGTGGGGTATCCCACTGTGGCGGTCGGGGCATCAACCACTTCGGACATTCAGAGTGCGAAACCCCGCACCGTCCCGCTCAGCGGGACTGGTGCTGGGGTAAAACTACGATTAACGTGGTAAAATATCCTTATCTTAAAGTGATATTTTTAGAGAAAGTAGCAGACAGAAAAAATGCCCGAATAAGAGAAAAATATTTAAAGTCAACAAGTGGAAGAAAATTTTTAAAAAAGAACGTATTTAAGGAAAAATAATATATGCGGGGTCGTCTAATGGTAGGACAGCAGCCTTTGAAGCTGCTTATCTTGGTCCGAATCCAAGCCCCGCAGCAGTGAAGTAGACCCCGCAGAGCGAGGTCACTTCACTGTCCTGAAGTGAGCTTTGCTCTACTTCAGGACCTTTAATGACTCTATAATTAAAGAGTCAATATGAAAAAACTCCAATACTGTGTTTATGTTTTGCATAGCTTAAAAGATAATAACCTCTATATTGGCTACACTACCAACCTTCACCAAAGATTAACTTCTCATATTAAAGGTGGTTCAAAGTCAACCGCTCCACGTCGACCGTTTAAATTAATTTATTGTGAATATTTTCTTTCAAAAACAGATGCTATAAATAGGGAAAGATATTTAAAAACCTCTACCGGAAAAAGAATGCTTAAATTATTGTTAAAAGAAAGTTTAAAAGAGATAAAATAAAGGTAAAACAACATTAAATTAAACCAGGTTGTGTGGTTGAAATAGAAGCAATTGCAGTAAAAAACAAGTAATCAGAATGTAAATAATAAACAAAATGAAAGACAACAAATTAACTATTAAAATCAATAAATCCGTTCATGAAGTTTTTATGTTTACTATAACTCCACCAAATTCCACTTTATGGATTGATGGCGTAGTAGAAGAAAAAACAAACGAATGGCCTATCCGAGTAGGAACGATATATAAACTTAAAAATAAAAAGGGAGAGTATTCTGAAGTAATTGTAACTAATATAAAAGAAAATCAAATTGTAGAGTGGGTTTCAAAAGATAAAACCTATCATTGTAGATATTCATTTAGAACGATAGATAAAAATATTACTGAACTTGAATATTTCGAATGGGTAGACAAAGGTGAATTGAAAGAACCTTTTACTTTAGTGATGTTAGAGAAACTAAAACGCGTATTGGAAAGTTAAATAGTAGTTCGACTTCGCTCACTATAAATCAACCGATACCGACAGGCAGGTGCAGAATTGTGTCTATCTAAAAATTATTATAAAATTACTTTACGAAATTTTTCTAAGTTTACGTCTTTTAGAATCAATTGAAAAATTAAAAAATATTTAAAGATAAATTGTCAAATTTAGCATGAAACGGAATTATTATCCTTTTTTAGACGGTCTACGGGCTTTAGGATTCATGTTTGTCTATGTTGCTCATATAGGCCAAAAATATAAAACGTTTTATATCGCTGGAAAAGTTGGCGTTACTTTATTTTTTATAATTAGTTCCTTTTTATTTTCAACATATTTTATTTCTCATGTTGATTTGATGAATACTGTTAAAGCTTGGATTGTGTATGCTTTTAAACGAATTCTTAAGCTTTATCCAATCTATGTATTTGTCTTATTGATTGAATTTGTTGTCGGAAATTACAGCTTTTCAAAAGTTTTGTCTCATTTATTCTTGCTTGATGCACGACAGCATTATTGGACAATCCCAGTAATGATACAATTTTATTTACTTATACCTTTTGTTATATTTTTGTTGAAAAAAATTCTTAAAAAGGGAACTTTAACTGTATTATCGTTATTGTTTTTTATATTTGTGATTTCTGGTATATTTTACAGCCAAATTACATTGCCTTTTTTGAAGCCAACTGCAAATCAGATAAATATTCTTTTTTATATACCGTCTTTTATTATCGGCATTATTATGTCGCTTGTTTATTTGACAATTATTAATAAAAAAATACAGCTATCAAGAAGTTTATATCTTTTTATGTTATATATTCCAATTATTGTTTTAATTGTTCTAATGCCTCATTCCTATAAGATGTTTAGCTTAACCAAATTTAGTAATAATCTTTTTTTGCCATTTTCCATATTTGGATTTCTTTGGAGTTCAATTATTTTATCTTTGCTGCTTTTTAAAAGTAATTTATGTTTATTTTTTGAAAATAAAATAATCCGTTATTTGGGAATAATTAGTTACAGCGCATATCTTATACACATTGTTGTTATTAAATACACATATTTAATATTGCCGAACAGTGTATTAATTGGCACAGTTGCCGGTTTTATAATCGTAGTAAGCTTCTCAAGTCTGCTATATAAGTTTATTGAAAAACCAGCTTCCAATTTATCGAGAATATTCATCAAGAACTAAGAAAAAAAGGCCTGGTTCTACTTAATCCAAACCCCGCAACTAAAAAGGTACTCAAATGAAACGTTGTTAATTATTAATGTAATTTATGGTTCTATGTCAAATTGTGTGGTAGCTGTTTATCTTATAGTCATCCTGAACACGTTCGACAAGCTCAGTGTAAACTCCGTGAAGGATCTAGTCCCGACGATACGTCGGGACGTAATAATACGCTTTGCTAAATTCTTCGCTATCGCTCAGAATGACAAAAAAAACATTAAAAATCCTGTGCCACAGATTTTAGAAAGACTTTAGAAGACTGAAACAGTTAAAAGTATCGTTTTCTTACCACGAACTATTTAACACAACCGTAATTTATTTGATTTATTAACTACAATTGGTGTATTATTATTTAATATGAATATTAAAAGATTATTATTGTTAATATTATTTTTCTTTTCTATTAGTTTTATTGCTCCGGGAACTTCAAAAGCTGTTGATTTACAGGAAATGTTAAATTCGGAGGATTCAATTGTGGTAAAAATACAGGAAGGAATTGAATATTTCTTCGCTTTCAGAGTTGAGAAAAAAGTGGAGGTATTGGAGAAACATGCTGAAAAAAGGTTGGTCAGGGCACAAGGTTATGCGAAAGATGGAAATAATGAAAAGCTGCAAAACCTGCTACAAAACTACCTTCAAATAAAAGAAAGACAGAATAACTTATTAGGAAAAACCAACGGCGGGGAGATTTTGAAGAAAGTTGAAGAAAAAACAATAGAACAACAAAAAACAATAGAGGAGATAAAAACAAAGACTGACGAAGACGTAAAACAAAAAGTTGTTCAGGTTCAAGAACAGGTTGTAAATCAGACAGCGCAAAAGATTATTGATGTAAATGGATCGGAGGGGGCAACTGAATTTTTTCAAAAAGTTGAACATGTGTGGGCTCCGGGGACAGGACCGGGAGGAGAATCAGGAGTGATTATCGAGGGAGGAACAATACAGTTTGCTCCAGGAACTTCAAGTGGTGGAAACGGTGGGGCTGACATTAAGAATGTGGAAGTTAAAACTGGGGGAGGTTCAAATAGTGATGGTGGAACAACTGTAGAAGGTGGAAATCCAGGTACTACTTCGGGGGGAAATACAGTAGAAAGTGGAAGTCAAAATACGGATTCGGGTACTTCTCCAGATGGTAGTAAAACATGGATTGACCCGTAAATAAAACTTATTAACGTGAGATTGTCTTTATTTGTTTTTGCTGAAATTAGGTATAAAGATGAAGCAATGGTTTTTAAAATAAATATTTAAGAAAAGATGAAAAGCCTTGTTTATATTTCAGGAAAAATCGGAACAAAAAACCGAGAGTGTTTCGTCGGAGATCAAAAAGTCGATTGCCCGCAAACTGGTAGGACACTTACTACTGTAGGTGATAAACTTAATCTCTTGCCACAAATCCCTTCTCTGGAAAAACGCAGCGATCCAATTTTCTTTACGATTCTTCTGTCGATCATTGTCTTTTTTTCCGCCATAGGAATATTTAAAACAAAAATATTTGGTAAAACCTTAGAAGAATACATCAAGCCTATTTGGTATCTTATTCTTATTTCCATCTGTATTGTCGCCTGGCAGTATCTGTTTGGACTCAAGATCGATGATAATTTAATGTCAATAAGAATTAGCCAGTGGATTTGGGAAATATGCGTTGCTATTTCTGCTTACAAATTAATTAAAGGTTCAAATTTTAGTTACGGCAATTTATTTTTCTTGGGAGTTTTGTATAGTTTTATTATTCATGGTTTAAAAGTGATTATTAGATATATTTTTTACGAAAAGACATTTTTATATCTGGCTGACAGATTTATATATGGAAGTTTACTTGTAATGGTTATTGCCTTTGTTTTAGGATCTGTACTTCTTTACTTTCGGAAAAAGAGAGCTATTAAATTTTAAATCAATTTCCTTCCGAGCAATCTTTAGGACAATTTTCCCTCGTTTCACCAAAGTCTGAATCACACATATTATTACCGCAAACAGCCGAAGTGGATTTTTGGTTATTAATAGTTGACGGTAAAAAGTTTGAGTTTTTATTAAAAAGCGTTGCGATAGAACCAATCAGGACAAAAATTCTACTGCCATCACCGGAAATTACTACACCGCCTTTAACGTCTCCTCCTACCTCACTACCGCTTTGAAATTCCCATAACGGTTTGTCAGATTTCTGGGTGTCAAATGGATAAACATGGTTAGAAGTTTTTGCTGCTAGATATTTTCCATCATCGGACAAAGCAATTCCACCTACCCACTCTTCTTTCGTTTGAAAACTTAATACTTTCTGACCTGTTTCACTGTATACGACTGCGATCTCATTTTTAGCAAAGGTACTATCAAAAAGAACCGGCCCATTATCGGGAGAATCAATAATTGCGGCTCTGGCTTTTCCTAAAGCATTTGAGGCTTCAAAATAGTAAAAGTTAGAACCCAGTTTATTAGGAATAAATTTATAAATATACTTAACGCCATTTTTATAATTCAAATAGATATAGGTTCTAGCTCTATCCAGTATTTACAACCCTTCGACTCGCTACGCTCGCTCAGGGCTGTAGCCCAAGCTCAGAACTGGAGTCCGAAACGAGGCGAAAACACTGAATAAGGAACAAAACAATGAATCAAAAGGAGTATAGTAAAATTCATGAGTTATTATTTTTATATTCTTCGTTGTTCTGACAATTCCCTTTACTGCGGTCAGACAAACAATCTTCAAAGACGAATACAAGAACATAATTCCGATAAAAATAAATCAGCAAAATATCTAAGGGCAAAAAAACCTGTAAAGCTTGTCTACTTTGAAGAATATCCGACTTTACAACTGGCGATGAAACGAGAATGGCAAGTGAAAAAATGGATAAAAGTTAAAAAAGAAGCATTGATTCAAGGAAGCAAAATTCTATTAAAAAAGTTATAACCCTGAGTGAATGAAGTAAAACTTATTCTTACCTTATTCAATTGCCTGCGGTACAACCTTACGTAAAAAAGAAAGATGTCGTAAAGATAGTAATAAACGGCCTAGATAGTTAAAACATTAAACAAATATCCGATAAGCATTATTCCGCATATTGTTATCAGTAAAAATAAAAAAAGCAGTTGCCATTTCATCACTTTTTTGAGGATTAACATTTCCGGAATGGAAACAGTTACAATAGCCGTCATAAAGGAAAGCGCCGTTCCCAACGGTACTCCTTTTCCAACCAAAGCCTCCATGACGGGAATAACACTAATAGAGTTCGCATAAAGAGGAGCTCCAAGTAAAGTTGCCAAGGGTATTGTCCACCATGCTTTTACTGATAAATATTTTTCTGCTATATTTGCTGGAACAAATCCATGAATAATGGCGCCGATACCAACACCAAGAACAATATAAGGAAATACATTTTTGGTGATTGTCATTCCGTCTTTCCAAAAATAAAAAAGAAGTTTTTTGAAAGAAAGCGAAGTTCCTCCATGCTCTGCCTTAACCTGGTGGCGTGATTTAAATTTCAAAAGTTCCTGTTTGACGTATTTTTCAACATGTAATTTCTGAATAAGCATTCCTCCTAACACCGCAATCGTTATTCCAACAACGTTGTATAAAACGGTTATTTTCATTCCAAACATAACAGGAAATAGGTAAAGCGATGATTCATTTACCAAAGGTGAGCTGATAAGAAAAGCAAAAGTTACACCAAGCGGTATTCCCACACCAATAAAACCTATAAACAAAGGGATAGACGAGCAGGAACAGAAAGGAGTAACAACTCCTAAGAATGCTGCAAAAAGGTAATCCAAGCCAAACCAGCGGCGTTTCATCAATATATCCCCTACCTTCTCCATAGGGAAGTAGTAGCGAGTAATAGCCATAATATAGTTGATAACGACCAATAGCAGCCCGATTTTTATCGTGTCGTATACAAAGAAATTGACAGCATCGCCTAAATAGGAATGGGGAAGAATCCTTAACCACTGATGGGTGACAAAATCGGCAAATAGTTGAATCGGGTAAAAAATATCCATGGTTATTCTTTAGACTCTTGTAGCAAACTTTTTACCTTTTCAATTCCAGGAAGGTATCCAACCATAATAGGTTTCCCATTAACTGCCAAAACCGGAGATTGCATTATTCCCATCTCAACAATTTTAGAAATATCAGTGATATATTCTACTTCTTCTTTCCATCCCAGTTGTGAAACAGCTTGCTTTGTCATTTCGTATAACTTCTTACAAGTAGGACAACCGGACCCAAGCACTTGTATTTTCATAGTTTAAATAATAAATTAATAATGTGTCTCCCTTTTTTAGTAAGTGAATAATAAACATATAATCCTTTTTTCTTATCAGTGACAATTTCAGCGTCTTTAAGGTCTTTCAAATGATGAGAAATAAGACTTTGCGAAAGATTAACATACTCCATCATTTCACAAACACAATGTTCGCCTTTTTGCAAAACACAAAGCAATTTTAATCTACTTTCCTCTGAAACAATTTTTAGAAGCGAGGATAGCGAAACAACTTTTTTTGACTTGTTGCTTGACAATGTACAACAATTATATGAACCCATATTCATATAGTCTAGTGATAATAGAATCTTTTGTCAATAAACAAAATGGGGTTCAGCCGGCACACCCAATATTAGAAAACGTTTTCCGGCGAAAGATTGGGACTCGCTTACTTTTATAACCCTGAGTTTATTGAAGAGTTATAGCCAGTTACGAGTCGAAATAGAACTTCTGATATAATTTTTTTAATGAAATTTAACATTCTCCAACAGGATCCGTTCCGTATACTGTCTTCCACAAAATTTGTCGTTGAAAATTTGCAATATATAGAAATAAACGAAGACAGCTTTGATTTAATATCAAAAAAAATTACCGAACGACTTCAACAAGGTTTAGATACATATAAAATTGGATTTGGAACTGCAAAAAATTATGAAGAAGATCTACAGCTTATTTTCCTTGAAGATGTTATCAATTTCTGTTTCTGGTCAGAAAAAGATAAACCTTTATGGCGGGTGAAATCGCCAGAAGGAGAGATACCTTCAGGAGGATGGTTCTCACTTGTAAATTGTTTTAAAAGAGCGATCAAAAATAAAAAAGCAATTTTGAACCCAGAATACTTGATCGCATTAACACTGCCGGAAGTAAGAGAAATATTTAAAGGTATAAATGGAGTAGATATTCCATTAGTTGAAAAACGGTTAGAGAATTTGCGCGAAGTAGGAAAAGTTTTAAAGAATAAGTTTTTCAGTAAATTTGTAAATTTATTAAACGCAGCAGATTACGATGCGATAAAAATAGTAAAATCCGTATATGAAAGTTTTAGTTCGTTTAAGGACATTGCTCATTTGAATGGAAAAGATATTTTCTTCCTGAAGCGCGCTCAAATTCTTGCACAAGATCTTTCTTATTTAACACAAAAGTATAAAAATAGAAGAATAAACAATCTTCATCTTTTAACTGCCTTTGCAGACTATAAACTACCACAAATGCTAAGAAAGTGCGACGTCATTAAATACAAAGATAATTTAGCTAAAAAAGTTGATAGCTATGTATTAATTCCTGCAGGGAGTAGAGAAGAAATTGAAATTCGTTCAGTAACTGTTTGGTGTATAGAATTAATTCGTCAAAAGCTTGAAAAATATACTGCCGCTGATATAGATAATGCATTGTGGTTAATTAGCCAAAACCAGACAAATGTTAAACCATACCATCGAACTTACACAATCTTTTACTAAGATAAAAAGTTCTAGTATAATCAATCCTTCGACAAGTTGTTACAGTGAGCACTTCGACTTTGCTCAGTGTAAACTTGCCGAACTGCTCAGGACAATAGCCAGCACTAGAAAAATTTTTAGCCTCAAATCAAAATATCAAATTAGCTCAAACCCTCTTAGAATTCGGACTTTTGATATACTTTCTTCATGACAATAGATCTTTCTAATAGAAAAAATATGTTTTATTGGCAAACAAATAGACCTCTGACCGCCGAAGAAACAAAAAAAATATTTATAGAACGGCATGAAAAACTAGATGAAGAAACTTTAAAACGAATTGTGAGTCACGGAATGAAAACAGCTGGGTACAAAGATAAAGACACGAAAATAAAAAAAGCAGATCCTATTATAAAACGGGGTTCGGTCAATTCAGTAATTCCTATTTTATTACAAAGCGGCCGAAAAATTGTTTTACGGATTCATCCTAAAGGAGTGAAAAACGGATATTTCTGGGTTGAAAAAGTGGCCACTTCTTTAGCTAAACAAGTAGGTATCCCCACTTATGAAACCATTTGTGTTGACGATTCTCAAAGAATGGTTCCCTACGATTTTATGATAGTGTCTTCCGTCATGGGTCGGCCAATACAAGATTGTCAACCATTAACACAAGATTTAGAACGGAAACTTGTTACGCAAACGGGTAAATACGCCGCCATGATTCATAAAATAAAGCCTGTTGGTTTTGGCTTTTTTGATAATCAGTTGGCAAAAAAAGATGAAGTATTACAAGGTCAATACAAATCATTTAAAGAGCATGTGTTTGCCGCTTTATTTAACGACCTTAAATTTCTTGTTGATAATAACGTTTTTGCCCAAAAACAACATAAGGAAATAATGAATTTATTTGATAAAAGCGAACAATTAATGGTATGCAAACAAGGTTCTTTGATTCATAACGATATTGCTGATTGGAATGAATTGTTTGATGGAAAATCAGTCACCGGAATTATGGACTGGGATGAATGTTTCAGTGGTGATCCAATGATGGAAACGTCTGCCTACAGCCTATTTTATGGAGAGCCCAGGCTTACTTGGTTTAAAGAAGGATATAATCGGATTGGCAAATTAGAAAATAACGAAGATAAATTTCAATTTTTTAAACTACGATATTTAATTTCCAAAATGCATTTAAGAAAAAAAAGGTCAACCATAGATCCGTCCCAGACCATGAAACAAAATATCGCCCGAGGCATGCAAGCGATTAAAGAAGTTTTCAATTATTTTAAGTTTTAATTAATCGCGGGAGTTACGGGCATACCACTTCAAGAAGATCTTTTGGCCACCCGTCTTCGGACAAAAGAAAGAATTTTTTTGCGGATGCGGATATTTCGAGGAGTAATTTCCAGAATCTCATCTTCATTAATAAAATCCAAAGACTGTTCCAGACTTAAAATTGTCGCCGGAGTTAAAGGAATGGAAACGCCTTCACCAACGGATCGATTATTGGTCAATTTTTTTCCTCTGCAGACATTGACGTCAATATCAATGTTTCTGCTGGAAACACCAACAACCATCCCTTCATATATGTTTACTCCCGGCCCGACAAACAAATCACCTCGCTGTTGGGCATTAACCAAACCATAAGAAAGAGAAATTCCTGGTTTAACAGCTATTAAAGCGCCGTTTCGTATAGATCCTGCCTGTAACCCTTTAGGAAGATAACCCAAAAAATAACTGTTTATTGTCAAAGTTCCCTTACTTTTAGTTAGCAAAACGCTGCGAATTCCCAATAAATTATTATCGGAGATTTTGTATTTTAATTTAACATTATTTGCTTCTGTCTTCATGTCAAGAAGCTCCCCTTTTCTTTTGCCAAATTCTTCGGAAATGTTTCCAAGATGTTCCTTTTGCGTATGAACAACAACTTCTTCATATGGTTCATATACAACCCCGTCAATTGTTTTATAAATCACTTGAGGTTTAGAAACTTCTAATTCAAATCCTTCTCTGCGTATCGTTTCAATAAGAATTGAGAGGTGCAGTTCTCCACGCCCATGAATTGTGAAATTCATTCCTTCGGAATCTTGTTCTATTTTTAGACCCAAATTGGTTTCTTTTTCTTTAAGAAGTCGTTCTTTAATCTGTCGGGAAGTACCCAATTTTCCTTCTCGACCGGCCAAAGGACTGGTATTCGGTCCTATTGTTATTTTGATGGTCGGTTCTTCCACCTGTATTTTTGGCATACTGACAGGATAATCAGGATGGGTAACTGTTTGTCCGATGGTTAGTTTCGGAATACCTGCAATAGCAACGATATCACCGGCACTCACTAAATCAACCTCTTTTTTTTGCAGTCCTTCAAACGTATAAAGTTTTTGGACCTTGTATGTTCCAATTATTTTTCCTTCATCAACAAGCGTCACTGGTTCGTTTTTGCTAAGCTTGCCTTGTGAAATTTCTCCGATGCAGAGTTTGCCAACATATGTGTCATAATCCAAAGTAGAAATAAGCATCTGAAAGTGTTTGTCTTGATTTTGGGCAGAGTCAGGCACTTCTTTTAAAATAGTTTCAAAAAGCGGATTAAGGTTTCCTGGCAATTGAGTTGAATAATGTTCGGGTAACTCAAAGAAAACTTTACCGTCCCGACCGACAGCATATAAGGTGTGGAAATTAAGTAAATCTTCGTTATCTGCCAGTTCTAAAAAAAGATTTTCTACTTCATTGAGAACTGCTTTAGGCCGGGCGGCCTTTTTATCAATTTTATTGACAACAAGGATAATTTTAAGTTTGGCTTGGAGAGCTTTTTTTAAGACAAATTTTGTCTGGGGAAGGCAACCTTCGGCCGCATCAACCAAAAGTATAGCGCCGCTAGCCATATTGATTGTTCGCTCAACTTCCCCGCCGAAATCGGCATGACCGGGAGTATCTATAATGTTGATTTTGCAGTTTTTATAAAAAACAGCTGTATTTTTGGCTAAGATGGTAATGCCTTTTTCCCGTTCTAGCGCGTTCGAGTCCATTATAAGAGTTTGGTTCATCTCTTTCTGGTTTTCCCGAAACGTATTTGTCTGTTTAAGTATGGCATCAACTAAGGTGGTTTTACCGTGATCCACGTGGGCGATGATAGCCACATTTCGTATTGACATAATAGTTACCCTCCATAACTTAGCACTCGCCTTTCCAATTCTATTCGAATACGGCTCGTGCTGCGTCTATTGGAGGGTTACTCTCACTAATTCCGATTAATTCGGAAAGTGAGAGTATAAAAAAACACGCATCAACAACGCGTGTTATCAATTCAATATTATACTACAAATTATTTTATGGTATCATTACAGGTGAAGCACTCCCCAACCTTATGTTCGGGGCATCAACCACTTCGGGCATTCAGAGTGCGAAACCCCGCACCGAATGCCCGCTGGAAAACCATTCATCCCACGTGCTAACGCATGGGGCATTCTGGTGCTGGGGTAAAAATACCGTTTTCACCAACTAAATTGTGGACGGTACCGAAACATAATGGTAAAAAAAACATTTTGGTTTTTGTTAGTAATCTTTGTTTTTATATTGGGTCAATTATTCATTCCTTCTGTTAGAAATCTATTCAGAGGTTCACTTCTTTTTTTACTTCCATTTATTATCTTCTCTTTGTGTGGAGCAATGTTAATACTATTAACGTTAAAGGAAAAAGTAAAAGGAAATCTTAAAAAGTTTTTAATATTTACAGGGGTTTCTGCCTCAGGTTTCTTTGTTAGTGTTTTATTACACAATTTCTTTTATGCTCTGGGGGTAATAACGGAACACATCTTTGGGTTATATCATTTAGTAGAACTGCTTCATGTAGTATTTTTTATTATTGCAACTATTATTTGTCCTGTTGGGTTTTTAATTGGAACGATAGGGGTCATAATATTTTTTCACAGAGGAAAGAATATCACTTAAACATATTAAACTAACTAGTTTCCCTCACTGCTTAACGATAGAAAGGTTCAAGACCGACATACCTA
This sequence comes from uncultured Gammaproteobacteria bacterium, assembly GCA_964476245.1. Lineage (GTDB taxonomy): Bacteria > Patescibacteriota > Microgenomatia > UBA1406 > HO2-37-13b > CAYYYW01. The sequence continues at coordinate 10,136 of CAYYYW010000006.1, read as the reverse complement.
ACATCAAGCGACCGTTCAAAAACGGTTTCCAGCACAACTGCTATAATCTTTTTATGAAAAGAAAAATTACACTACTTCCCCCAAACTTTTTATTTATATATTTAATAACAGCATTAGCCTTGCATTCCTTTTTTCCAATAAAAGATATAGTTGGTTCTTACCATTTCTTAGGAATTCTGTTTATAGTATTTGGATTGGTAATTAATCTTTGGGCAGACAGTTTGTTTAAGAAGAACAAAACAACAGTTAAACCCGATAATACTCCCTCAAAATTAATAATTAACGGGCCTTTCCGTTTTAGCCGTCACCCGATGTATTTAGGGTTTGTTTTACTTTTATTAGGAGTTGCTATTATTCTTGGTTCTATTTCTAGTTTTGTTGTCCCAGGAATAATGTTTCTAACTCTTGAATGGAAATTCATTCCGCTTGAAGAGAAAAATATGGAAAAGTGTTTTGGAAAGAAATATCTGGAATATAAAAACCAGGTAAGACGTTGGCTATAAAATAGCTCGCAGTATATGGATTTTAGGCCGATCCATCAGTCTTATTTATTGTGGTAAAATCTATTTCACTCCAGAAGTGGTTCTAAATTTTAAAAGCTAAAGATGTTGTCATGAGGTTCTTAAGAAGAATCATTGCCGATTTCTTCGCTATGTTTTAATCGTTTAATCGATTAAACGATTGTACATTGTGATTTAATTAATCAATTAATTAAGTCAAAAGGCTGAAA
>CAYYYW010000006.1:0-9306 GCA_964476245.1 uncultured Gammaproteobacteria bacterium | reverse complement strand
TTTACTCTGAATAACACAAGCCATTCTTAACTGTTATAATATTTAAGTTCGATTGCCTAAACCTCGATTTAATCGGAGCATGGCAATAAATTCCGTGCAAGGCGAGGAACTCCTCGTCAGAAACCTTGCACGGTCATGATTCGAAAGAATCATGGGTAGCGAAAGCTATCGCTGGCGGGGAGTTTTTGTTTAAACGCCAGAAGATTTGTTTATAAAACCGTGCAAGGCTATGTCAATCTCAACAGATAATTACCAAAAATCCTCAAAAAAAGACCTTATTAAAGAAATTAATCGTCTTAAGAATGCTGTCAAAAAGAAAGATTATGGTTTAGTTTGGATGGATATTCCGGAAGCTTTTGAAAAAGAATCGGAAAATAAAATACCCATCCTAAAAGAAATTTCAGACTTAGCAATAAAAAATAATGATGGAAAGCCAACTCATATTTTAATTGAAGGAGATAACTATCACACATTAATTTGTCTTAATTACACTCACAAAGGGAAAGTTGATTTAATTTATATTGATCCTCCTTATAATACTGGTTCTGACTGTTTCAAATATAAAGATAAAAGAATAATTGACAAATTTCCCGATGGTACGGATGTCCCAGTTGACCACCCGTTTAGACATAGCTATTGGCTCTCTTTTATGCGAAAGCGTCTTGAACTTTCAAAATATTTGTTAAATAAAAACGGTGTCGTTTTTATCAATATTGATGATAATGAGATGGCGCAATTAAAACTATTGTGTGATAAGATATTTGGCGAAAAAAATGTTGATATTGTAATATGGAAAAAAATTGATCCTAAGTATGACAGAAATGTGAATGCAAAAATAACCAAAAGAACTAAGAGAATACACGAATATATTTTAGTTGTTTATAAGAATAAAGAACATACGGTTTTTGACAAAATTAAAAAATTGCCCAACTGGTTGAATAAATACACGAATCCGGACAATGATCCTAGAGGAGCATATAAACAAGGTATTATTTCTTTTCAAGAGGGACACAAAAAAGAAAATAAAAATTCAGAGAACTATTACACAATTCAGGCTCCTTCTGGTAGAAAAATTACAAGACATTTTTTTATTAGCAAAAATGAATTTGATGAGCTTATAAAAGATAAAAGAATTTACTTCCCTAAAAGCGGAGATGGTATCCCAGCTTTAAAAATTTTCGAAAATGAAGAAAAAGATTTCTATTTTGAAACAATACTTGAAGGTTTAGGATCACTTAATTCAGCAAAAAAGGAATTAGCCAACATATTTGGTGTAAGCGAAGAGGAAGTTCCTTTTGATACACCAAAACCGACCAAATTAGTTAAAGAAATAATTAGAGCTTCTGCTACTAAAAATGCTTTAGTCTTAGATTTTTTTGCAGGATCAGGGACAACGGGAGATTCCGTTATGCAATTAAACGAAGAAGATAATGGGAAAAGACAATTTATATTAGTATCAACTAATGATGAAATAACCAATAGACAAAAACATAAAATAATGAGTGATATTTGTTACCCAAGAATAAAAAAAGTAATTAAAGGCTATAACTCAAATAGAGGATTAGGCGGATCGATAAAGTATTATAAAACAGCTTTTATTGGTAAAAACAATATTAATTTAATATCAGACGAGGATAGGATTGAACTTGCCCAGAATGCCGGCGAACTTCTTTCTCTTGCAGAAAATACTCTTTACTTGAAGGAAAAAAATAATTATTGGCAAATATTTAAAGATGAAAATAAGTACACGGCTATTTATTTTAGAGAAGAATTAAACAAATTTAGTCAGTTTGTAAAGAAAGTGTCTGAACTTAAAGGTAAAGTTGTTGTTTATATCTTTAGCTGGGGACATGTAGAATTTACCGATGATTTTAGCCAGTTACCACAAGTTGAGGTAAAAAGTATCCCTCAACCTATATTGGAAATATATAAACAAATTTATAACTTAAATTAATATGTTTAACTTATTACCGTTTCAACTTGAGGCAAAGGAAGATCTTTTATCAACTTTTATTAAACTTTGGAAAAAACCTGAACATCAACTACCTTTAGTTTTTAAATCTCCAACAGGTAGTGGAAAAACTCTGATGATTGCTCACTTTATACAAGGTTTAAACCATTTGCCAAACTGGGATTATGATAAGGCATATGTTTGGATTACCTTCAGTGATGATCTTGCTATGCAAAGCAAACATAAATTTGAAGAATATTTTGACAATAATCTCGAAAATGGTTTATTGACGGTCAATGATATCAATAAAGGAAAACTAATTAAGAACGAGATTCTTTTCCTGAATTGGCAAAAAGTTGTGTCAAGATCAGCAGAAACAAGAATATTAAGAAGACCTGAAAGTGAAGATGACAGGAAAGAAACCGGTCTGTATTTTGAGGATTTTATTGACAATACACATAAAGACAACCGTGAAATAATATTAGTTATTGATGAGGCGCATAAAAACAAATCAACAGAGTTAGCTCAAGATATTATTGATTATATTAGACCAAAAATTATTGTTCATGTAACAGCCACTCCAAAAGATGATGATGAACTTTTAGCTCGAAGACATAACTCATTTATTGAAGTTGACCGAAAACGAGTAGTTGATGAAGGGCTTATTAAAGAAAAAATAATGCTTCAGACAGAAGAAGACCTAAAAACTCATAAAAAAGATGATTTAGACGAAGTACTTCTTACGCTTGGTATAAAAAAGAAAGAGCAATTAAAGAAAGAATTTGGATCTTTAGGAAAGAAAATTAATCCTCTTGTGTTAATTCAATTACCCAACGATGATAAGGAGCTTAGAGATCGAGGAGAAAAAACAAAAGAAGAGATTGTGCTTAATTATTTAACTTCTAAAGGCGTAGATAAAAACAAAATTGCTTTATGGTTTGATAATCATAAAGAGAATCTTGATTATATAACCGACAACCAAAGCGATGTTGATTATATGCTTTTTAAACAGGCTGCTGGTACTGGATGGGATTGTCCAAGAGCTCATATACTTGTAATGTTCAGGGAAATTAATAGTCCTGTGTTTTATCTCCAGACTCTTGGAAGAATATTGAGAATGCCAGAACCGCAAAAGAGAGAGGATTATAAAAACAGTCCAAATCTACGAATTGGATACTTATATACCAATTATCATCGAGAGGATGTAAATAAAGAATGGGACGGATCAGATATAAATAAACCACTTATATATTGGGCAAGAAAGAAACAAGGATTGTCTGATATAGAATTACAGTCGGATTATGTTTCAAGAACAGAATATGGAGATCTTGCTAATTCTGCAAAGTTTCAAGAAAGTTTTATCAATTCAATGAATAAGTATTTTGGAATAAAAAGCAAAGACATCATTGGTAAGACTGAAAGTAAATTATCAAAAAAAGGACTTTTATTTAATATCAACATACATAATAAAATCATTGTTGATGCAAAATTTACAGATTTCGATGATTTAAATTATGAATTTAAAAAAGAAGGAAAAGATCTAGATATTGAACTTTCTATCAATGACATCGAAAAGACATTTAATTATTTGTGTTTTTCTTTACTTAAAGAACAAACAGAAGATAAGGCAAAAATTTCAAATATTGCTCGTTCTTGGAGTCCTCTAAAATCTGCCCTTCGTGTTTGGTTTAGACAAGTACTTTCAAAAGATAGCAGTTATTATTACCGATTGTTTATTAATGATATTTATCGAGGTTCAGAAAGCGTATTTAGACCAGCAATTACTCAAGCCATAAAAGACTATAAACCTATTCTTCAAAAACTAATTGAAGATAAAAGAAAACAGAATGAAGAAAAGCTTGGATCAATCTTTAGCATTAAAGAAGAATATGGTTATACAGAAGATTATGAAGAAGTAAAAGCAAATTTATATGCTTTAGACAAATGTTATTTTCCTAGTGATTATTTAGGTTTAAAAAATGAAACTAATTTTAGGAATTATATTGATAGTAAAACTAAACAAATAGAATGGTGGTTTAAGAATGCTGATTTCGGAAAGGAATATTATTCTATTCGGTACTTTAGTACAACTGATCAAGCACACCGTTTATTTTACCCTGATTGGATAATACGATTTAAAGACGGTAGAACCGGTATATTTGATACAAAAAAAGGAGATACAGCGATTAATCAAGATACTAAAGATAAAGCAAAAGCGCTTGCACAAAGATTGAATCAATTAGGGTCAAAGCATATAGGAGGAATAGCTATATTTGAAAATGGGATTTGGTATTACAACAATTCAGAGCAATATGAATATGCAGAAGGAAAACTAAATAAAGATTGGAAAAAAATTGAGGACTTATTTAATGGCTAAAAATCTTAAACGTTATTATCAGGCATGGGAATTGAGACAACAAGGAAATAAATTAAGAGAAATTGCTAAAATAATGGGGTTTAAGAGCGGAGAGAATGCGAGAAGAATGATTAATTATGTAGATTTTATCATTAAAGAAAGACCATATAGAATGTCAAATGAACTTAAGCGATTAGCTTCTAAATATATTCTATAACGATATCAAATTAACTATTATAGGAGTAAAATAACTACTTTTTAGCCTTGATAAGGCTAATAGACGTCATTAAAAAAATAAGTTTACGACCTTATGATCTACAACTGAAAGCGTTGTAAATCAACGAAGAATTAGGTTGTAATAATTGTATGACTCTAATTTTCGTATTATTTTTCTCCTTATAAGAGAAAATTTTCTCATTTTTTTCAACAAAATAGGGTCTGGGAAAGTGATTAACATCTGCAGTCATAACTAAAGAACCAGTGAGAATGGCAGTTGAAGCAATAATTCGATCGGCGATATCAATTGGGCCTGTTTCCACTTGCTTATCATTTTTATATACTGTTGAGATTTGTGCAGTAACGATAACAACGTTATGGTCGATTTCGTAATTAATGAACATGTTGAGCTTGTCAATAGCCCCATTTTCATTAATTCTTGGTATGCCAGATAATAATTCAACTATTGATACTTTCGATATAGCAAGGCCAAATCCCATACGATTTAAGACCAGTAAATATCTTGACAATTCATATTTAATGAACTTGTCTCCTAAGTAAAATAATATATTAGTATCAAGGATAATATTCTGTTTTGGAGCATTACTGATCGCTTGTTGATTCATTATTGTCTATTGGTTTAAATGTGTCTTTTTTGACAGCATCGTTTAATTTATTCTCAATTTCGTTGGGTTCAGGCAGCGGAGAGCTAGGAACGACGTTTGTATTAATGTCAACGTCTTTAGAGCCAACAGGAATAGCTCCAGTAGGTGTGACAGGTTTTATTGTTGGCGAATGATCGTCATTATCCATAATGTTAATTATATCACTGAATAACATACTATTTGGTTTGAATCCCTAAATGGAGCATTGATTACTCTACATTAAAGATAAACCAATTTATGCTGGTTTATCCCCTTAGGAAGCTCTCTAATAATCTCAGACTCTATTGATGGATGTATTGCGTTCCTACCTTTGTTGGTGTTGGAATCCCTCTGCTTATAACTCTTCTCCTCGCTTTTAGAAAAAGGTAATAAATTGTAATTATTCTTAAACAACGTCACTCCTTGCGGAAATTCGCGGATGGTAGGAGCAAACTTCCTCCTTTCTGGAAGTGCCGTTTCTTTAAGACCTACATGCTCCGTAAAAAAACCAAGTATATACTAAACTACTTTATATTATTTGTCTGTAGCATATAATCCATTGAAGCGTTATCATGGAGCTATGAGAAAAGCAATCTTTCTTAATATATCACTTCTTCTAAAGTTAAATCTTAATTTCTTTAACTTATTTTTTTAATAGAAATATTATTCTGAAGCATTGCAGTTTCGTTTGAATCCCATTTATCTTTAAGAGTAAGTTTAAACCATATTTCATAAGGCGACACATTATTTGCCGAAAAAATAATTTTAATTTTATATTCTCCAGGAAAAAGAATATGTGATCCAGTATTTGGTTCAATAAATGTGTCTAATTGCATTATTATATTTGCCTTGGTATTGAAGCCATAATATGTAAGAATTTTACCGCCAAAATTCGTATTTGTTTCTATAATGTGACCAAAATCGCAATGTTTGAATAACTTAGGTTGAATTTTAGGCATTGTTACAACATGATTATGTGCCCAGTGCAGGTTTATTGGTAAAAAATTATTCACTTTTTTGTATTGTCCATTAATCTTGTTATGTAATTCTGCCGTTAATACTTCAACGTCTTCCATTGGATAATTACCTGCATTTGTTACCCTGAATCTGAAGTAATAAGTATCACAGATAAATTGTCCAGTCTGAGAATTCCTTAAGGCTATTTTATGGCAATCAGGTGGTTCGAGCTTAATATCTACATGTAATTTAGGTTTTTTAAAAATAGCTCGAATCCAATCTTGAAAAATTCCAACAATACCCAATAATAAAGCCACAGCAATAGCCCACCATTGTGGATCTTTATAAAAAGGAGAGCTTGGTCTAAAAGAAGGTAATAAATGTTCAATTCCTGTTAGTGTTGCTGAAATACTAGCTATAAGATTATCAATTCTTGAATCCATTAATAAATTATACTAAGTTAGATATTTGAAGATTTTAAAACTTATGACTAAATATAAGTTTAAGCAATCGAATTTTAATCTATTGAAATATACAATAAAGCTGTGAAAGGAAAGAAGAAAAGTTCGTTACTTGATAAAAGCCTTGTTTTAGCGGGTCTCCCATTTTGGGGTTATTCTATTGCTTATGTTTTTGAAGTTGGGTATTTGTCTTTTTTTAATCTACCTAATTATCTTATAAGATTAAGTATTGAAAATGTCATAGTAACAACTTTTATACTAACTTTGTTAATTAGTGTTTATTCTTTTTTGATAGCAGAGTATATTATTTTTCCGATAGTTCTTCCTGGAATATTGAATAAACAAAATCCAATAGACTATTCGTTTAGAATCATAATTGCTATTTACTTCATCATTTATTTACCTTTTTTGGCTCTGTCAACTAATAGTGATATTACACAGTTTATTACATCAAGCATCTTTATATTAATAACATTATTGGTTTATTATTTTCTTTTTCCAATATTTTTATATAAGAATAAGAAAATTTCTTATCAAAATAAGGTAGCAGAACTTACAAAAGAAGATAATAGAATTATTACTTTTATGGATTTTTTATTATCTCAACAGGCACTAAAATATACTCTCGGTCTATTATTAATTATAGTTAGTCTAATGTTATCTTTTGCTATCGGAAAAAAATATGCATCTATTAAGAGCGATTTTCTTATATTTACTAAAGACCATAAAGATTTCGCAATAGTTCAAATGTATCAAAACGATAAAATTGGAGTGGAGATTGATGTTAAAAATAAGAAAATTAAGAAATCCTTTCTTATATTAAATAATAACAGCGATAATGTATTTGTTTTAAAAAGTGTGGGGGTATTAAAAAGCGAATAGTTTAGTGGTATAAATAATAAATTGATTAGTGAAATAATTAGCTTTATAAAAATTTCCAACATATTCAACCAGCATGGAGATGAAGATATTTTTGAGTGTAATAAGTTCCTACATAGTCAACCGGCATAAGTGTTTTAGATCTCTGTAAAAAATTACTTATGAGTAATAATTGGTATTATTTTTACGATAAGCGGGGCATAGACGAAAAGGATCTTAAAGTCCTTGCTTTAAACCTTGAAAATTTAGGTTATAGGTATCATCAGCCAATGGGTTTAGGAGCTGGGCCCAGCCCGGAACAGATTATTCTTTGGATTCATAATAATCAATTTGTGACAGGTGTTTCCATCGGAGTAGTGTCGAACTTGCTGTATGATATTTTAAAAAGTATCAACACTTGGTTTAAGAACCATCGTTATAAAAGCGATGCAATTCCTATCGTTGAATTTTTCATTTCCTTCCGCAACGATAAAAGTCTAAGGACTAGAGGACAATTGAAGTTTAGAATAGATCAATCGTTAGATAAACCATCCTTAAAGAAATCGATAAAATCTCAAATAGAAATCTTGCATTCATCTAGCAACAAGGATCTAATTTGCTATTTTTGTAAAAAAGTGATTTATCATTATACCGGGTTCTACTTAAAAAGAAGCAACCTTCGTAGACGTATTTGTCAAGATTGTCTTAATAAGATGAAATATAAAGCGACCTAATGTATTTTGTCTCTTAAATATGAGTGGAAGCTTTAGTATAAAAAGTTCCCACACAATAGTTCTGAGTGGTTCGACTTCGCTCACCATAATAACAAAGTTGAAGAATAGTCAATCCTTTGATGAACTCAGGATTATAATCCTTCGATAAAACCAGGACAATAGCCAGTGCCAGCACGATTGGGGTCGGAGAGCAGCACAAAACAACTCCCGGTAAGAACCGGGAGCTGTTGTTGAGAGTCGGGTACTTTGTTTTCTATATCATTTCATCCATCCGCCTTTCATCCCTCTCATTCCATCACCCATTTTTCCGCGCCCGCCAAATCCAAATAAATATTGTGGGTCAATCTTATTTTTCTCTGCCCAGTCTAAAAGTTCTTGCCTTTGTGTTTGCATTTTATTCTTATTGGCCTCTTGATTTTTCTGCATCTCTTGATGTTTGGCCAAAATGAGTTTTTTTTGAGCTTCGGTTATTTTTCCGTCTTTTACCAACTGATTTAACTTTTCCTCAAATACTTTCTCCATCTGTTCTTGGCGTTCAGAACGAATTGAATCAAAGGCGCTTTGTACTTTATCTTCGCCTATTCCCAGTTTTTTCGCCAGACTGGAGATAATATTAGTAAATCCGTTCGGATTTGATGTTTGGGCCTGTGTGGTTGTTACGCCAAAGATAACCAGCCCGATAAAAACGGTAATAATGACAGTCACGATTATTTTTTTGTTCATTTATATATTCACCTCCTTTTGCAATAGGCATCATAAAATACCTTTCTGAAAGAAAGCTGAAAAATATTTTGGTATAATATTTATACCCCTCTGCTTTCAAAATGTAAGGGTATAATACCTCTTCGTTCCGATTACATCGGAACTACGAAGGTATAAATACCTAGCGGAGCTTTGATTTTGAAGTTAAATTTTAATTGATAGATTAAATTAAACTCTCAATTTTGAAAGCTACGGTAGGTATATGCTCTCAATTAAATCGGGACAAAATCAAAGCAGAGTGGCATACATATGAAAAACAAAAATTTGTTCACCCAACAAAACTTATTAAAAGCCTTTGCCGGAGAAAGTATGGCTCGCAATAAATATACCCAGTTTGCCAAATCAGCCCGTAAAGAAAACTTGGAAT
>CAYYYW010000005.1:0-63754 GCA_964476245.1 uncultured Gammaproteobacteria bacterium | reverse complement strand
GTTGTGAAGTAAGGTTCTTTGTCTTTACCCATAGTAAAACTATCGGATTGTAAAACGGTGAAGCCTATCTTTTCTAATATTTTGTCTATCTCACCTTTTTGAAAATACTTAAAAAAGCAGCTAGTTTTTCCCGTTGGGTCATAATACTCTCGCTTAATTCCTTCACCTTTGCCGCCAAGCACAATTAAGCATATTATCCCATTTGGCTTTAATACTTTTTTAAAACCAGCAATGGTTTTCTTAAGATGTTCTGTAGGAATATGGATTAAAGTCCTAGCTGACCAGATGCCATCAAAATATTTATTAGGGAAATCAAGTGCCATAATATCCATATATTTGAAATTACCATTTGGGACTGATTGGCGGGCTTTTTCCAGCATTTTTTCTGATATATCTATTCCAACAACGTCAAAATCTTTATCTACTAGTTTTTTTGTTTCACCTCCAGGACCACAACCAATATCTAAAACCTTAGCTTTTTCTGGAAGCAGAGATGCAAACTTATTAATATATTTATCAAAATCTTTTTCATCAAAGTGTTTTTTGAAATAAACATTAACGATAGTGTCATATGGTTTCTGGATGTACTGCTTTTTTAGGGTTCTTAAACTAGGAAGTTGTTTGGATGAGTTCATGCTGTAATTATAACAGGTTTAAATTTTGAGATTTTCAGTGCTTCTAAGGTGTTTTGTAATTGTGATAAGTCAATATTAAACTCAATTTCTTTGTTGTGGAATAAGTCCTTTAGGGGGAGCCAGGCACAATTCTGCGCCTGGCTTCGCAAGAGCCAGAAGCAGAATTTGACGCAGACGGGTACAGAATTGTACCCGTTAATTCAACCGCTTAATTCAACCGCGGGGGTTACGGATAGCTCTATAACAATTAAAACATATTATCTGTTTTATTTATTGCTTGATTTTACGATACAAACGAATGAATTATAATCGTCATTTTATAAAAAAGCTCCGAGTAACTTTGAGGATAATTCATCTAGATAACTGAAGAGCTGCATAAATCATGACGCTCGCTGAAAGGATTCTAACTGCATAAACTTTAATTTTGTGTTTTTCTAATAGATTTGGCCAAATAAAAGATAATCCAATCGCCATCAGCATCGAAAAAGGTACGGAAATTATTGCTGAAGATATACCAACATTTTCCGAAAAAGCTTTTATTGAAGCGAGGTTTCCTATTGTTTCAGCCAATACTACAATTACAAGCGGTAAAGCATACACAAGTTTTAATGTTTTTAAATCTTTCTTAAATAGCGGATAAGTTAGGGACAAAAAAATTAGATTAACAATACTTACCCATAAATTGCTTGTCCAGTATCCATTAATAACTACGGCCTGATTGATTAAAACTGAAAATACTGCATAAAGAAGAGCTGAAAAAAGTAATATTAAAACTGCCTTATTAAAAAAAGACTTAATGGAAAACTTTTCATCCATTGAAACAAAAAAACCAGTAAGGAATAATACAGTGATGAAGAATATCTGAATTGGTGTAAGAATTTCTTTTAAAAAAATAAACCCAAGAATAACACTAAAAACGGTTTTAAAATTGAAAAGGGGTGAAAACACAGAAACGTCAATTTTAGAAAGGGCAATCATGTATGTGAAGGAAAATATCGCATTAGCAAGAGCAGAATAAATAATGATGTCCCATCTTGCCGGAAATCCTGCTTTTTTAATGAAAGCCAAAGGAATAATAAAAAACACGCCGCCAGCAGCCCATAAATAATTTAATAACCAAGGATTTTTTACAGAGTGTTTGCTTAATGCTTTGATTAAGATGGTCTCAACGCCATATATAAATGAAGCTATCCAGGCAAATATATAAAAAGGCATATAAGGTCAATTATATATTATGAGATTGGTAAAAGCCTTAAACTATAAGGTGTAGTCAACCTCGGGAGTTGCTTAGACTGTTACCGTTATCTATTTGAGATAAATCACCATTTCTCTATGTATTAAATCAATCCAATCAACTCCCGAGGTTGCTTGCTATTTACCACTTTTAGCAGGTATTCTGAGGTTAAATAGTATTCCTCGTCGGCAAAGTGCAGTTTAGCAGTCTTGCCGTTAATTTCCTTCTGTTTTGCCCAATACTCTTTTCGTTTTTTCTCATGCTTATCCTTATAATCAGAGATTGTGTACGTTTAAATCTTGATTTGTTATACTAATGAACATGACGAACAAAATTATTTTACTCTTATTTTTTCTGGTTTTACTCTTAGCTTATTTAGTCTTTCAACCGTCAAAAATTAAGAAGTCTGAACCTTCTCAAAAACTAACCCCTAAGATTACTTTAAAACCAACTTTAGCCCAGCCGAAGTTAAGCATAGACCAAAATAAAACTTATCAAGCCGTTCTCAAAACAACAGTGGGCGATATTGTCATTGACTTATATGTAGATAAAACCCCAATTACGGTAAACAACTTTGTCTATTTAGCTAATAAGGGGTTCTATAACAACACGGTGTTTCATCGTGTTGTTAATGGTTTCATGATTCAGGGAGGTGATCCCGTAGGTAATGGTACTGGTGGCCCTGGTTACCAATTTGATGATGAGCCCTTTGAAGGAGAATATACTCGCGGAACAGTCGCCATGGCCAACTCCGGTCCCAATACCAATGGCTCACAGTTTTTTATCATGCACCAGGATTATCAATTACCTAAAAACTATATTATTTTCGGCAAGGTCAGTCAGGGGATAGATACGGTTAATAAAATAGCACAAGCCCCAGTTAAACCTAATCCGGGGTCAGGAGAAAACTCAGCGCCTGTTGATCCAGTAGCAGTTACTTCAGTTAAAATTAACGTTCTGGAATAGAACAATAATTCATTTAAATTCTATAATAGATTCCTTCTAACTAAGAAGTTTTTTCAATTGTTCTAAAGAATCCCAATTATGAATGGAGATAGGGAATATTATAGTGTTTAGTTTTTTTAATATTTTTATTTTTTCTTTCATTACTTCTTGAGAAATTAGATCTATTTTAGTTAATAAAATGATAGTTTTTTTTGACAAAATATTCTTATTATATTTTGAGATTTCTTCAACAACTGTTTTATAATCTTTTCCAACGTCTTCAGATTCACTAGAAATACAATGTAACAGCAATGACACTTTTTCAATATGTTTTAAAAACTTAATTCCCAAACCTTTTCCGGTTGAAGCACCATCAATAAGACCCGGAATATCGGCAAGGACTTTGCCATTAACAGCTCCAAGATTTGGCTCAAGTGTAGTAAAGGGATAGTTGGCTGTTTTTACATTGGCATTGGTTAGTGCGTTTAACAAACTGCTCTTTCCGGCGTTAGGAAAACCAATCAGACCAAAATCAGCTATTAATTTAAGAATAAGCGCAATATTTCTTTCTTGACCTTTTTGTCCTGGAGTGGCGCAACGTGGAGTTTGATTGGTGGAAGTTTTAAACGCATCATTTCCAAACCCACCGTCTCCGCCTCGACAGAATAAAATACTTGAGAATTCATCTGTTAAAATAATTTCTTCATTGGTTTTGTTATCAATGATTGACGTGTTTGTAGGAACTGGCAAACACAGATCTTTACCGTTTGCACCAATTCTTCTATTTGAACCGCCTTGTTGCCCATTTTCAGCTTTGAAAAAAGTAATTCTATTAAATTTTTTCAAATCAGTAACGTTTGAGTTTACAATGAAATATAAATCTCCACCTTTCCCTCCGTTTCCGCCACATGGTCCTTTTTTATTAATAAAAAAAGCCACCTTTCCGGATCCACCGTCACCTCCTTGAACCGTTATTTCAGCTTCATCAATAAACATAATTGTATCTCAATTATATAACGTCGAGGACTTTTTAGAGGGGAAAATATCATATCTGCTATAATTCTCTTTAATGAAAGTGAAGCACTCCCCGACCTTACGGTCGGGGCATCAGCCGCTTCAGGCATTCAGAGTGCGAAACCCCGCACCGTCCCGCTCAGCGGGACTTCGCTCAGGACTATAGCCCCTCGTTAAATTTATCCTAAGCAGGATCGAAGAACTCATAACCATAGCTTGCGGGGTTGAATAAGAGAATGTTATTGAGGCTAATATTTATCCCCATTAAACGTAAAGCAGTAAAAACCAGATATATGCGAATATTCTAATAAGTATTGAGGGGCATTATTCATGGTGTTCGTACTGAAAGTAGCACAGATTTTATACTCTTTGCTACCAACGATTTGATATTGATATTCAATATTTGTTTCAGGATCAGATGGCACTTTTGAATTTCCACTACTGTAACTTGTAGAAGCTTCAATAACAGTGGGAGGCAATACTTTATTTGTACGATAATATGAACCCACCCAATTTTTAATAGTCTGGACATTTTGAATTCTCGTATCGTCAAACCGTTTGTTGCGAGCTGCTTGAGGAGACCCCCCGTCCATAAATCCATAAATGACAGTAGATAAAACTATGAACGAAAGAATAATCATGGTGATTTTATTTTTTTTCATACAGATGTTTTACGATCCTCGCGAACCTCCTGTAATATAAACATACAGATTGATCCTGGAATAATTAAATTAACAAGTAAATGAGGAATTGTTCTTGTTGAAGTTGTTGCTCCCAAAAAACCAAAGACTGTGGTAATTAGCATTGCAATCATGTATAAAAAATTGACTATGATAGTAAAGTACATTAATATCTTTCGGGTTTTAATATTACGAACTCCTGGATTTATTCCAACTTGTTTATCTAACGATATAAATAATCCAATAAAAAATGGGTACGCGACAACTATAGCAGCTAAATATCCCTGTAATAAAGTACTATTAAATGCATTCATATAACCATAAGACGTGCTTTTGGCAAGATTGTCTGGTATATGTTTATCAATTGCATAATTCCAGATACTACCCATAGAAATAGACCAAATCCATAGCGTTATAAAAAGCAATACATACTGAAAACTAATCCACATACTAAATCTAGGAACTGGTGGGGGCGGAAGAATTGTTTGCGTTGATGGAGATGAGGGTAATAATGCTTCTTGAACTTCTGTTTCTTGCCAACTATTTTTAACTAATTGTTCCTTAATTGTTTCATCAGAAACATTCATAGCTCGCAGTTTACCGATATAAGAAGTTAAATTAGAATCGACCATTTAATTTATAATATAAATATGGCAAATATATTTCAAGTGGATATATACAATTTCTGATATCCTTCTTATTATTCCAAATTCAATAGGATGTAATAATTCTTTTATTAAGTATTAAACAATGTCAATCCTTATGGACAGGGATTTAAATTATCTTGTAAGTCAAATACTTGGATATAAGGGAATTTGTAGATAATTAGCCTTAAAATAGGTCCGAACACCGTCTATGCCCGCCAGCTTTCACCCATTGCAGATCCAAGAATAAAGGAGGCTTCGTGGGATTTTAAAAGTTACTTCTTATTCAACTAGGGGAAAGATACGGGTTTTTAAAAACGGAGCAATCTCTTCATTTTTTACTAGAGATAAATCTACTCTTTCATCTTGCGATAATGCAAGTCGTCTCTCTAATTGTCTAGGATCAATATAATAGTAACCAGCAAGATAGTGTAAAGTAGAACTATATCCCATGGATGCAATTATATCCAAAGGTATATGATTGACTCGATAAAAACCATCTAACACAGCTGTAACACTAATTAAAGGACCAGCCATATCGGTCGCTCTCGCTAAAGAAGGGTCTGTTGTGTCAGTCTGTTCAAGAGTTGACCAATCATAAAGACAAATTCTTGTAGGACCATCTCGAAATCCATTTAGTGGTGGAGAAACATTACCCAGAGTTATTTGATAATGGCACAAATTATAATCATGTAGAAATCTTGTTGATTGTCCCAATCTCACTAATACGTCAAAAAATAATTTAGGATATAATAAACGAAATTGTTTACTTCTTTCTTCGATTTCGGAAATTTCGTCAAGGAAATTTAGAAAATTAATTATCGGGTCACTCATACGTTGTCCTTTGGCTGGACAGATAGTTACTAGTGCAGTTTGACATCCACCCTTACCATCAGGTATTCCTGGATATTTAATTGTTGCAATCGGATAAGGAGTTAAAAACGGACTATCATGATCTACAATTAAATTAAAAATATTTTTTGTATTTTTATATTTTTTCTTTGCCCTTTCTTCAGTATAAGATCCTAATGGATCTTCGGACGTTTGATTAACAGATTTTCCGTCTACAACTATCGTCGTGTTCATCTTACATTTATCGGCTTGAGCAGATGGCGGTTGTATTGTCATATTTCTCTGACCAGGATTTGAAACAATTACGAGTGATCTATCATTATTCCTTACGCCCCAATCTAAAAATCCTGCACCAGAAATTTCAACGGTATCATAGCAACTCCAAGGTTGAATCAAAGGAAAAAAAACATTTCTACCATCAACCTTAGTTATTAAAACAGGATCAAAATCACGATCATAATTAGCAAAACTTAAAATTCTATTAAAATCAACGTCGCCGATTATGTTTTCTCGACAAGATCTGGATATATGAACTTCAATGGGAAGTGGTTCTCGAGGCGATTCAATGCGATAATTGAATATATTATGAATGAGTATTATATATTACAGGTTATTGCTATGCAAAGTTAACCGTCGTCATTTAAACAATGTCAATCCCCTTCGTTTAACTCAGGGCTATGGCTTGCGGGGTTGGATGGGAAGAATGACTTTCATAAATAATATTTTACATAAAATAATTGCCTGAAAAGTTAATTATGTTCTTTTTTTAACTACGGGCCTAAGTGTTTCAAAAACCGACACGCCAAACACATTAAAAATAACTTCATTTTTTGTTATTCTTCGTAGGATTCCAAACTTCCTTTATGTTTGATATAGTTATAAAAGAACTGAAAGGAGGTGAAATTATTGATGAAAAAATTAATATTTATTCTTCCGGTCTTTTTGGCTTTTGGTTTAATTGTGCCCGCTTTTGCGGCTAAAAATAATGAAGCAGGCGCCCAAAACACCAATACTGGTCAGAAAGTCCAGCAACAAACCCAAACACAACAGCAATTGCAGATATCTCCTTCTGCAACAGGAAACCAAGTTCAAAACCAGAATCAGGTAAAAACCAAAAATGCGGGTGAAGATTTAAAAATTCAGACCAACACTCAAGAGCAAGAAACCCAAGGAGATGACGAAGAGAGTCAAACTCAAGACATGCCCAAGGACGAATCACCAAGAAGTGAAACAGCAAAAAAAAACATGAGCATTGTTTCTCAAAAGGTAATGGAATTACTTACAACTAAAACAACGCAGGGTGGTATCGACGAGCAAATAAAACAGATCGCACAAGAGCAAAAACAAGCCCAAGATCAGACACAAACAGAGTTAGGGAAAGTTGACAACAGAGGCGGATTGTTGAAATCATTAATAGGACCAAACTATCAAGCTTTGAAGAATGTAAAAAAGCAAATGGAACAAAACCAACTGCGGATTCAACAACTTGAGCAACTGAAAAATCAATTAATCAATCAAGATAGCATCGCTATGGTTCAGGAAACAATTCAGGCGTTAACTGAACAAAACACTGCCCTCCAAGACAAAATTGCTCTTGAGGAGCAATCAAGTAGTTTGCTTGGATGGTTATTTAAGTTATTTGCTAAGTAATAAATTAATATATTAATAAAGGGGCTGATAAAGATTATGGGACACCACAAAAAATGCTGTTGTTGCTGTTGTTGTCAATGCGACTGCGACTGCCATCGTAATGAAGAAAAGTGTTGTAATAATGAAGAAAAAAAAGAGAAAAAAAGATAAAGAAAATTAACCTAACAAAATCAATTTCTAAAGATATTTTTTAAAAAAATCTACTGATCTTTGCATAGCCGTAGCAAATGAATCTCCATTAAAATTATGATTGGCTCCATTATATTTATACAGCTCTGCTCTTTTTCCTTCTTTTTCCAATGCATTTTTAAGATGGATTGACAATTCTATTGGTACACTGCTGTCTGCTGTCCCATGATGAAGTTGAATTGGGCCTGAGATGTCATCAAGAGATGAGTAAGGGTCAAGTTTGTTCCAAAAAGTTGGATTGGCGCTTGGGCTACCGTATTTGACAACTAGATCAGGCGCGTTTCTCCTCATGAAAGGGATGCGAGAATTGTATGTTTCAAGCATGTCTTGAAAACTTCCAACAACACCGGCCCAAAATACACTCGCTTTAATTTCTTTGGATACCACCATGGCTTTAAGTCCGATTTCACCTCCGTTTGAATGCCCCCAGATACCTATTCTTTTTGAATCAACATCTTTATCAATTTTTAATGCCGATAGTGCGTTTAACGTATCAACTACGTAGCTTTCCGAAAAATGAGCGCCTGTTGCATCTCCTTGGGATTTTCCATGTCCTCTCAAGTCGGGTTTAAAAGTAATAAATCCGCTCCTGGCTAAACCATCCTGAGTGGCAATATAATCATTGGTTGTAATATATGTTTTAGGAGAAACATATCCATGTAAAAATATGATCGTCGGATAACCATTTGACGGTCTTGATGAATTTGGTATTGTTAGTAGTCCGTAGATCTTCAACCCATCCGATTTATAGGACACAATATGTCGTTGATAATTAACCCCTGATGTTAATGTCTCCTCGATTGCTATCTCGCTTGCAGGATAATTTCTTTTCCGTAACGACTCAATAAATACTGGCAGTTCTTGAACATTAGTGTCATTTTCTGTCAAGCGTCGAGGAGAAACAACATTGTTCTTTGAAGATTTTTTAATAATTGTTCCAACAATAACCATTAAAAGAGCAACCAGTATTAAAATGAATGATAATGTAATTCGTTTAGACATAGTAAAAATTTTATCATTAATAAATGAAAGCGTGAAATTTTTGTTATATTTCGTAATATGGGTAAGATTATACAAATAAGTGTGTTTTTTTTAGCGCTATCTTCATTTTTTTTGTTTTTGCCTAAGAATATATATGCCAAATGGTATTACCCTATGGATAAATATTATGAACGACAAACGATAAAAGGGTTTGGAGAATTTATTGACGACAATTTTTATAGAGGAAAAGAAAAATTATTTCCCTATAACAAATTTTATGGTTATCATACTGCGGTTGATTTGGAGGTATTTTCTAATGAAATTGAGAAAAAGGTCCCGGTATATGCCATGTCTTCCGGAATAATTACTTATATTGGAACGCTTTCCGGCTATGGAGGAGTTATATTAGAAGAGCTTGATAATGAAAACGCTACAGTTTTATATGGACATGTTAAGATTAAAAACCTTTCAATTAAAGTTGGAGATCGTATAACAGTAGAAAATAATCCTATTATATTGACCTTTTTAGGAGAACAATTTAGCAGTGAAACATCTAAAGAGAGAAAACATCTGCATTTTGGAGTATATAATGGAGTTGGCCTTTATTTTAGAGGACACGAAAGTTCTCTTAGTCAAGTTGGGAAAAAATGGTATGATCCGAATAAATTTTTGAAAGAAAAAGAAGCATTGGATCCAATATTAGAACTTACTCCTATTATTCCCGTTAGAAATACAAACGATAATTCAGAAGAAAAAAAGAGTTTTTTATACTTATTGTTTAGTTTTCTAAGGCGATTGATCAATTTACAGTAATATAGAAATGACCTCGTTTATGCTTATCTCAACCTTTCTATTCCTGAATAAGAGAACACACTCCTTATCACCCATGGATGACAAATTTTGACATTTTTATTTTCTATGTTATAGTGAATATTGATGTTGAAAAAATTTTTTTCTTCTTGTCCTGCTGGTGTAAAAATACCTATTTTTCTATTTATGATAACAGTTTTTGGCGTCGTAGGATATTTTTTACTAAATAAATTTATCTTTAGTAAACCAAGCGCTTTTCTAGGAAGCACCTATGCGGTTGAATTGCCCAAAAGCATAAAAAAGGAAGACCTTAACAATCTAACCGTTCAACAACAAAAAGAGCTTGATGAAAAAATAAATACTATTCTTTCGGCAAAAATTACTTCAACATCATCTGTAGAGAAACCAGACACACCGGTTGTTATTGTTTTGACACAAAACGGGAAACCGATCTTGCCTGATTTGGAACAGAAATCTGCTGAAGAAAATGTTGGGGAACAAAATGTACCAACAGGAAGTGACAAATCACGTTCCGGGCAAGCCTCACCCACCCCCGAACCTTGTACTGACAATGATCCAACACAAGACATCTATTATAAAGGTGTTTGTCAGGATGTAGAAAAAAAGATTGAAGATGCATGTACTTCTGATCAAATTTCAATTGACCAATATTATTGTGATAAATGGGGAACACAGTTGTGTACGCTCCAGCGAACAGTATGTACATATAATTGTAGAAATGGGCGTTGTTTAACCCCTTATGATGAACCTATTTCTACCGCAACACCAATACCCACAAAAAAACCAATATCAACGCCTATAATTTTGCCTTCAGCTACCCCAACCCCAACAAATTATCCCTGTATTGATTCTGACGGCGGGAAAAAACTGTTTACAAAAGGCGTCACAACCTGGTGGAATACCACTTACGAAGACAGTTGTTATTCTGTTTATACAGGAAAACTCGTTGATAGTTGTTCAGATTTTTTTTGTAGACTTTTGGAAGGTTATTGTGAGGATGGACTGCCTGTTTGGGAGGCTTTTCGCTGTGAAAATGGATGTCAAGACAGCGTTTGTTTGAATCAACCACTTACTCCAACCCCAACCAACCCGCCCCCTCCAACACCAACAGGTTACCAGTCGTGTTTTGATTCTGATGGAGAAGACAAATATATTAGAGGCTATGTTAGACCTGCTTCAGGTCATTCTGATGATAAAGTCATTTGGGATAGCTGTCAAAACTGGACAAACTTAATCGAGGCTGTCTGTGATTCGGACGGAAAAAAATCTAAGACAATAAGCATCTATTGCCCGGCCGGTTGTTTAGATGATGTTTGCCGAAACAGCGGAGACCTAAGCTTTCGTTATATCGGCGATATAAAGGAAAAATATCAGGCTGAAACCGGCAGGGATTTAAGCGCTGACGTTGGTCAAATTTATAGAAAGATAAATGAGGTATATGGTCATGCTTATGCTCAAATTAGCGTGAGTATGAAAATAGGAGATGATAATTATTACAATGCCAGCACTAATGAAATAGTTCTTCAGAGCCATTCAATAGGAAATCAGTCTTTGATAACCTGGTTAATAATGGCGGCGGTTCATGATGATTTAAGCTTTTATATGCCGTTTAACTGGGAAATAGGAATGAGAGATCTTCTTTCAAAAGATATTTATATTAAACTTTTTGAGCCTGAAAAAGATGGAAACCTGCGAATAAAATGTCCATTTTATGAGCTGACAGGTCAAAATCCCGCTTGGGCGACTGTCAATGGAAACATGGAGAGTCTTTCTTATCCTGCTAATCCGGGACCTTCAGCCCTTGCCGCAACTGCATTGTACAAACTCTACATAAATGACGATCAATTTTTTGTCAGGTTTAATAATGTTTTGTACAGCCAAACCATAGATGAAAATCTAAAAGATAAAATACCAAATATTGCCAAAAGCGTTAAACCAATAGCGGAAGGTATATTTTTTGATGATTGGTTTGCCAACCAATTCATTCTTCATACAAAACATATCCCGGGTAATTATCTGGTTCCGTTTATAGACAAATTGAACAATAGCGGTAATGTTAAGCTTTGGGTGCAACTTACGAAAGTATTGGAAAATGGCAGTAGGCTGGACCCGAATGGCGTAGGCGTTAATATTAAAGTATATGACTCAGACAATTTATTATTAACAGAAAGACAATTTAATAGTAAAGCAAGTGGCGGTGTTGAATTTGGTGAGCTGCCTCAAGCTGTGTTTCCCGGTTCTTCCGGTATGGCAAGATTTGAGATTACCGCAAGCGGATATAATCCGATTTCATTTTGTTACCCCTATCAAAACGGCCAGCCTGTGGAAGCTGGTCAAGATACCCATCTTGGAGTTTTTGGTTGTGTAATAAACCGTTCTTCTGGTTTGGTTTCTTTAGATACAGGAACAAACAAAGACAGTCAATTGGCTAGTGGGATGTTTAGTTTTCCGGATAGTTATTCGTTCCGCGGCTCTGCCAATCTTTCTTATTATGAAGATGGGTCTAAAAATTCTTCGCCTTTGACAAAACATATCAATAAAGACGTTGGTGATTATTATGTCAGTTATCGTTTAGTTTCCGCTGCCAGTCAGACGCGAGGAGGACAACAACCTCCTTCAGTTACCATTACCGACGATTGTACCCGTGATTGGCAAGAATATAAAAGTGATAAATTTGGTTTTTCATTTAAAATCCCAACGGGATGGACTGATACTTCAATAGACGAGTGGAGCTCTGATAATCTAACTTACCGAAGTTTAGTCTCAACAACAAGACCAGAGGAACAAATCGATCCGAAATATAAAATATCCCGATTTGAAATTTTAGCTTCAACCTATGATCTTAAAACTGACGAAAATTATGGCATGTGGTTTGAAAACAATACCGGCAACCAGGTAAAAGACACTGTTGAATTTAAAGGATTAACAAATGTTGAAAAATACATTGACGAAACAGAAATGGCTTGCAGCAGCCAAACTGACGAAAACTCAACCTCGTGCAAGCATCGCTCGGAAATGTATTACTTTAAAAAGAATGATATTTATTATCTTTTGAGTTCGTCGATTTTTATAACAGACGATCTTAAGGACAAAAACGAACAAACGGAAAAATGTTTTTTAAACTCTTTTTCTTTAATTAATGCTGAACAAAGTCTTACCAAATGTACTTCTGACGTATATAACTCAAGTATGAATTGTGATAATCAACCAAAAAATACAGTTTGTGGAAACACAAGATTGGTTTTTGACAACGGAAAAGAAAGACTGGACATACAAGAATTTTCCAACGTCTGTTCTTATTGCAGTCAATGCGATCCGGAAACAGGAATTGGAGGACTGCGAGGAACTACGTTTTATTGCCTTGGATATTATGAGGACGATTGTAATTAGACAAAAAAAAGGGGGGGGTGATTTGATATGAAAAAAATTTTTGTTATTTTGGTGATAATCGTCATTGGTTACGGTATTTATCGAATTAGTAAACTCCCCCCGAATACTGGCCAGTCAACTGATCTTTTTAAAAAACCAGGTGATGTAAAAAAAACGATGGCGACTCTTATTCCGGAACAATCCGCCAACTTCATTAAAGATGGCGTTATTGTCCAAAAAGAAGAGAACGAGGAAATGGCTTGGAAGTTTATTTATGAAGCACCCGGCGCCCCGGTTTTGCAGGTGATGCTTGATTTTAATAATCGTAGTCAATGTGATTATGGTCAAGGCGAGCAAATCTGTAGTGAAAAAAAGTTTGAGAATGGTTTAAGGGCTCATGTTGAAGGAAATAAAAAAGGAGACACAGTAACAATTATAAATTTGAAATTATTAAATGAATAGTAATCTTAAAAAATACCGAAAAGGTTTTATTCCTGTTGTTGCCATAGTTATTGCTGCGGTATTGGTGGGCGCAGGAGGAACGGCGTACTATTATTACTCTTCAAAACGACCGGCAAATATGCCGGTTCCATCAATCATTCCATCAGCAGCCAATAATCAAAGCCCTTCTTGGCAAGAATATGTTAATCCAAAGTATCATTATAAAATAAACTACCCAGCTCATTGGTTTTTCCATAAGACAGGATATAATCCCCCTCCGCCGGCAACAATTAGACTTTCAAATGTTGATGAGAATCTTGATCCTGTGGGTAACGAGATCTCAATAGAGATTTCTTCACTTGAGGACCCAGGCGAGAATTTGGAAACCAATGCTGAAATTCAAAGTCTATCAAGTCAAGGTTTTAGTAAAAAAAGCATAACCATTTCCGATGAACCAGCCATCGTATTGGAAAAAGAAAATGATGAGGGAGGAATTGATACTTCAATATACATATATCGTAACGGAAATGTGTACCGCTTGAGCTGGGGGTTGTGGAATTCTGAAATAAGGCGTCTGAACAAAGGAACACTACAGCAAATTGTTGACTCGTTCAAATTTACCCAATAAAAAGATCAACAAGTCAAGTGGGTTTTAGTTTAATTCATAATAACTATTCTTTGTCGATCCTTTTTTCTTCAATAAGCCTTTTTCCACCAATGATTTAAGAAGTTTATGAGCCTGCTGCCTGCTAATTTTAAGTTCATTAACTACGTTGTCTGAAGTTAGTTGATGATATTTTTGGATTAAAGTTAAAACGTCTTGTTCTCTTGTTGTTGGTCTTAGATCAAATTGTAATTTTGATAATCCGGTTTCAATTTTTCCAAGCACGCTCTGAAGAGAGTACTTTACCCCATCAGTAAAATATTCAAGCCAAGAACTTTTATCACCTTCATCTGCTTTATTTAAGCTGGCTGAATATAATTCCCGGTCAATATCATATTAAATAAATGAAATTTTAACTTTGGAGTATTATATCAATTTAAAGTAGTTAATTCAGACCCATTTTTTGACACTTAAGCCATGAATGTACAGGCTCTAAGGCACAAGTAAATGAAATGTGGTTATGAAAGCCCCACCGGAAGCGGAAACTATGTTCCAGGAAAAATGATTTATGATTGTCCTAGTGGTTGTCTGGACGGAGCTTGTATTAAATAAATCTGCCTCAATCTTTCTTTCGTTTGTCCTTCGACTCACGAAGCTTACCCTGAGTAAAATCGAAGAGCTCTCTCAGGATAATAATCTTCAAATCCTTCGATAAGCTCAGGACAAGAGCATTGATTACAACCTTTTTGATAAAATAACACAATGAACTTAAATGCAAAAATAAGAGAATTGTTCGTCGAAAAAATAGGCTACAGATTCTTTCCTTGTCTATATAATCGTTTTCACGATCCATTATTTGACTTTATTAAATCAAAAATACCACAGGACTTTTTCCATAAAAGTATTTACGATTTAGGCTGCGGTGATGGAGGGAATAGTATCCGAATACAGAAAGTTTTTCAACCAAAAGAGATAATAGCATGCGATCGAAATAAATATATGCTAGAAAGAGTAAAAAAGAAAGGATTTAAAGTACAAAAGATTGATTTCAATGGTGAATTTCCACAAGGTGAAATGGCTACGTTTACTTTTTCACTTCATCATGCCTATGATAAAGAAAAAACACTCAAAAAGGTAGTAAAAAACTTTAAATATATTTTTATATGCGAGCCTTGTTTAGATTTACATCACTGGTTATTTGACGCTGGTCATGTGCCAACCAAAGAAAAATGGATAGAAATATTTGAAAAGGTCTTGGAAAAATATACTCTTTATCAATACAAAAACAGTTTAATTGTTTTTTTCAAAGCTAAAAAAATGCAAAAAGAAGATAGGTGTAAAAATTTTATCGAACTACAAAAGCATTTTTTATAAGATTTAGATTTCTATATTAAGTGAAGCACTCCCCGACCTTACGGTCGGGGCATCAGCCGCTTCGGGCATTCAGAGTGCGAAACCCCGCGCCGAATGCCCGCTCGAAAACCATTCATTCCACGTACTAACGCACGGGACATTCTGGTGCTGGGGTAAATTATCAAAACGTGCATTTATTTTGTCGTCTGTGGAGGAAGAAAGCAAGCATCGGCGAAGCCAAATAATTCAACTGGGATTTTTTGTGATAAAATTGAGGAATGCAACCAGAACCCTTCAGAATTAAAATGGTTGAGGAAATAAGTTTATCTACTAAACCGGAACGGCTAAGATTAATTAAACAGGCGGGATATAATGTTTTTCAGTTAAAGATCGATGATATCTATATTGATTTATTGACCGATAGCGGAACAAGCGCTATGAGTGATAAACAATGGGCGGCGATGTTGACCACCAAGCAAGCTTACGCTGGCAGCAATAGTTATTATCAGCTTGAAAAAGTTGTCCACGAACTTTTTGGATTTAAATATTTTGTCCCTGTCCACCAAGGACGGGCTGGTGAGCATCTGCTTTTTTCTTCAATAGTAAAACCCAAACAGATGGTACTGAACAATTCACATTTTGATACCACTCAAGCCAACGTTAAATTTGTTGGTGGGATTCCCCGCGATTTTGTGATAGAAGATGCTTACAACCCAAGCAAAGATGTTGCTTTTAAAGGAAATATGAACGTGGAAAAGCTTGAGAGTTTTGTCAAAAAAAATAGAAACAAAGTCACCTTGATAATGATGACAATCACCAACAACACGGTTGGCGGTCAGCCTGTTTCCATGGAAAACATTAGGGAAACAAGTCACATAGCAAAAAAATATAAAATTCCATTTTTTATTGATGCCTGCAGATTTGCGGAAAACGCTTATTTTATCAAGATTAAAGAAAAAGGTTATAAAAATAAAGATATAACAAAGATTGTCAAAGAAATGTTTTCTTTTGCCGATGGCTGCACTTTTAGTGGGAAAAAGGATGCTTTGACCAACATTGGGGGATTAGTAGCCACCAACAGCAGAATGATTTTTGAAAAGATTAGAAACATGTTAGTCATCACCGAAGGCTATCCGACTTATGGCGGATTGGCTTGTCGAGAATTAGCCAGCATGGCCATCGGGCTACAAGAGTCAACAAGAGAAAGCTATCTAGAATATAGACATGCACAGGTAAAGTATCTCTGGAAAAGACTTAATCAGGCGGGCATTCCCACTGTAAATCCGGTGGGTGGTCATGCCGTTTTTATTGATGGTAAAAAATTCTTTGCCCATCTTCCCCAAGCTCAATTTCCTTCACAAACCTTAGTAGTTGAGTTATATATAGAGTCAGGTGTCAGGGGAGTAGAACTTGGGACATCATGTTTTAGTGAGTTAGATAAAAAAACGGGGAAAATGATTTTACCCAAATTAGATCTATTAAGATTAGCAATCCCTAGAAGAGTTTATACAAACAATCATCTGGATTACGTAGCTGACAGTCTAATAAAAATTTACCAGCGGCGCAAAAGAATAAAGGGTCTTAAAAAAGTTTATGCGCCTCCACTATTAGGACACTTTTTAGCTAAATTTGAAAGAATTTCTTAAGTCTTTTTTTCGTTTGTCCTTCGACTCTCCGCCAGCTGGCGGATCACTCAGGATAATAATCCTTCGACTACGCTCAGACTCAAGGAGCTCGAAAAGATGGTAAGCCTATCAAACCATTCTATCCCCAACTTCGTCCCGCTCAGCGGGACTTCAATGGGTGAAACATATTAGATTTTGAAATCTTTCAACAAGTTCAGGACAATTTTTTAGAGTCCTTGATATAATTATTCTTGTGAACAAATCAATTAAATTACTCTCATTAAACGTTTCTATTTTTGATGAAAATAATGAGAAACTTATTCAATTCCTTAAAAAAATAAATCCTGATATTGTTTGTTTACAGGAAGCAACAAGGAAAGTTGATGATTCTGCTCTAGATTCTTTTGTCTCTAAAAGCGCTATTGATAAAGCCACTCCAGAATTATTTTATTCTTTTTATGCTCCTAACTGGAGTTTAAGGGATTTTAGACAAAACAATTTTCATGGTAAGAAAATATTTCAGCATGACTTCGGAGGTTTCATAGAATACGGAAATTATATTAAGAGTAGATTTAAAATTTTACAAGGCGTGAGTGTTTTTGTACAAGGTCATTTTTCGTATATGACAGATTGGGAATATGTGTCGGATCATCCGGGAGAAGAACCGAGAATGGTACAAATTGCTGATATTGAGATAAATAGTTTTCAGAAACTAAGAATTCTTAACTATCATGGTATATGGTCAAAAAATAAACAAGGGACTACCCGTACAAAATCAGCTTGTCAAAAATTGACTCATTTAGCATCTGAAGTTGCTTATCCATCACTCATTTGCGGAGATTTTAATTTATTTCCCAACACTGAATCAATAAAACTTCTGAAAGATAATTTCAGAAGTTTAGTCGATGAATATAACATTGGGCGCACTAGACCCAAATCAAATGAACTTAGCGCAACAGAACGAAATGTTGTTGATTATATATTTATTAGTAAAGAGATTAAAACAAAAAAATTTGAAGTTATAGATTCTGATGTTTCTGACCATTTTCCATTATTATTAGAATTTGGGATTAAATAGTTAAAGCAATAGCCGTACCCCACGCGGTTGTTGTGTAGTTGTGTAACATCAATAATAGGTTGATAGGATTATGACAATGGCCTTCTTATTTTTCAAGATCATCTTTATCAAAAATTACGTTTTTTTAGTAGAATAAAGGTAGAAAATTATGAATACTAAAACCTTAGAACAATATCAAAAAGAAGTAGCAGAATTAGTTAAACAGTTCAATTTCAACTGGTCTGTATATCTTCAATATATCCATCTGGTTGAAGAAATGGGAGAACTTGGAGAAGCTATAACTGTCAAAGAAGGAGATAGACAAGTAGGAAGTGGTGAAAAAGCACAAGCAGATCATGGGGATATCGAAGAAGAGCTAGGAGATGTTTTATTTACTTTGATGGAACTGGCAAATAAATACAACATCAGTCTATCAAAAGTGATGGAAGATGCCTTTAAAAGAAACAGGGTTAAATTACAAAAAATAAAAAACTTATTATGAAAAAATATACTTCCATGTGCAGGTTAGACTGTAGTACTTGCGATGCTTATATTGCTACAAAAAACAATGATGACAAATTAAGAAAAAAGACAGCTGAAGAGTGGAACGAAAGATATAGAAAAGATAATCGTGGAAGATCTCCAATCAAACCAGAGGATATAAACTGCAATGGATGTTTATCAGATGGACCAATATATCTATACTGTCAAAGATGTAAAATAAGAAACTGCGGCTTTGAGAAAAAGATAAAAAACTGCAAGGAATGTAAAAAATATAGATGTAAAGATCTTATCGAACTACAAAAGCATTTTTTCTAATAAATCTATTACTTCTTAACCCACTATTGGTAATGTCATTTTCTCATTGAGGTGTTTTAGGTATAAATCTATGCTGTCTCCATGATCGAAGGCAATTAATTCTTTAGGAGGAAGTTTGTCTAAATCAAACCATTTTAATTCCTTAACTTCCTCGTCCGAAGATTTAACTTGTTTTACTGCTTTTGCTATAAAAATTATATCAACGTTTTGCCTGTCTTCTCTAGGCCTATTAGGATTATCATTAATTTGCAACAACTGAAGATTGTTAATTTCCCAACCGCTTTCTTCCATTACTTCACGTTTTACTGCTTGGGCCAGATTTTCATCTCTATCAAAAAATCCTCCCAATAAACCCCACTTACCTGATTCAAGTATTGGTTTGCCATTTAGAGTTCCTCTTTTACCCAGAAGTATTTGATTGTCTTTTAGAACGATCGCGTTAACTGTTACATGCCGCAAAGAAGTTTTATTATTATTTTCGAATACACAGGTTATCATAGGAGTATTTTATCAGTTTAATAGAAACTCTTTCAATTCTTTAAAATCCTTAATGATTTTATCGGGATTACTCTCTTTAAGTACTTTCAAATCGTAAAACAAGTCGTATCCCTTTGCGTAAAATAAAACCGTCTTGCATCCTGCCGCTTTTCCCATAAGAATATCACTTTTACTGTCCCCTATTACAACTGCATCGGACGGCGTAATATTAAATCGTTTACATGCAAGAACCGCGGCTTCGGGATCAGGCTTTGCCTTTTTAACATTGTCAAAGCCAATAATAATTTTGAAGTACTTATCAAAATTAAATCTTTTTACCATTTTATCTACATACCATCTATAAGCAAAACTAATAATGGCTAATTTCATTTGTCTTTCAATGCATAAATTCAAGATTTCCAAAACGCCATTAAATAATTTCCCTTCATTGAAATGGTTGTTTACACCAATAAAATATGTTTTTCTAAACTGTTCAGTTCTGTTAGGTATGCCTAAATTTTTACAGATTGTTTCTTCAGTTTTTCCAAAACAAGTCTTGACGATTTCTTTTTTACTAAAAGTAAAATCTTGTTCTTTAAGTGCCCGATCATAGGCTTTAATATATAAAGGAAGGGTGTTGACAAGAACGCCATCCAAATCAAATAAGATTGCTTTAATCATTTGTTCATTTTATCATACACAGTTTAAGAGAATTAAGTTTTTATCACCTCTGGAGCGCAATGGATTGCTTTAATCTTCTAAGTGGGGTTTAAATCCATTTCTCTTAATTGAACAGGTGTACCTTTTTAAAAACCCGACCCAATTTATGTTAAAATAGAAAAATCAAAGGAGGTGAGACAGGATGAAAAAGATATCACCAATAATAATAATTATTTTTGTTGTTTTAGCTGTGGGCGCCATTATGTTTGTCAGTCGTAACTACACCACCAAACCAGGCGTGAACGTTACTACTGAAAAAAAACCTGGTGAAAAAAAAGAGGGTGTTTTTGATTCAATTAGAGATGCCATATCAAAGTCATTAAGCCTTAAATGTGAATATAAAACTGACAAAACTAAGACCGTTGCCTATATTAAAGGGACAACCATAAGGGTTGACAGCTCGGGGACTGGAAAAACCAAAAGTGGCGCTATTATTAAAGACAATAAACTCTGGAGTTGGGATGTAGATAAAAAAGAAGGGGTAATCATGCCCTTACAGATGAATAAAGACAAAGGGTTAAGCTCGGAGGAAATCGTTAACAATCTGGAAAAAGAGAAACAGTTCTGCCGGACAGCGGTGTTTTCCGACTCGGTTTTCAATCCGCCGACCGATGTCAAATTTAAGGACCTTGGTGCCCTATTTGAAAAAATATCAGGGATACCACAATAGTAGAATTCCGCCATAACCCGAAAACTAACCTGACAGGTTGAATGAAACTGATTTTAGATTAAGGAGTATAAGAGATTTTTTCGGATAAAATACCTTCAAAGAACAATTTATTTTCACCAGGATAAGCCTTTTTGGCATAAAAATTTCCAAAAGCAGAAGAAAGACGACTGTTGATATAGCCTATTATCAACGCCTTTTTATTTTGAACTTTTGATAACTCCTGTGACATTTCTCCTATATCCTGAGCAAAAGCAGCGTTAATAAGTTGCGGCCCTTTAAATGACAGAAAAAGAGATAAAGGCATCGGTAGCCGACCAATTTGTAGAGCTTGAGGTTCAAAAACGGAGACTTTGTTATCGGTTAAGGCGGCTTTCATTTTTACGTAAAATACCGGCTTGGCCGGTAAAAATTTCATGGCAAAATCAGCCGCTTCTTTAGGAATACCTATGGTTTCGGCATAGCTTGGGATTCTTTCTTTAATTAAAGCGCCGGAAATTTCTCCCGAGCCGTCGGCATTGAATTTAACTTGGACATTTTGATAAGGCCAGAAGTGCCAAGGTTGGTTATTCATGGTAGCAGTAATTTCCGTTGAAGTAAATTCAGCCGTAACTTCTCTCTGACCGGAAAATTGGCGAGTTTGCGAGGAAGAAGAACTATCCGGCAAGCTCGTATATTCAACGTGGCTTTTAGATCGGCACGATTTTAAATCATCCTGGGTGTATTTTATCCCTAAATCACGCGGTCTGTTGGCACCAAGCAAGGTTGACAAACCAGGGATAAAACCCAGGTAGCCGAGAATAAAAACAGGACCAAAAATAGCAAAGATTATCAAAAGAATCAGTAATTTCTTCATGTTATTTATTATAACCATATCTAAATCATTGCGCAATCGAATTTAACATAACCGCGGGGATTACGGATGGCTTTGTAACAATTAAAACATACAATCTGCTTTATTTATTGCTTGATTTTAGATACGTAGTTTCTTGCTGAGTTTAATAATAATAAAGCTAACTATCAAAAATTTGTATTAAGTAATACTAACTATCAAAAGACATTAGAATATTGACTCAGAGGAAAAAATGTTCAATAATATAAGTGCGAAATGAATAAAGCCTTATTAACTAAAAGAATTAGTATCCTTTTGTTAGTTACCCTTTCTTTTTTTGTATTCCCAAGACATACTTTTGCCGATACCAACTTCGATACCCAACAGCAGGCAAGATGTTATTCGGAATGCGGTGCCTATAAATTCTATTGGGTTGGGGATATGTGCTATGACATGGTCATACAAACCTGTTCGACAGGTACCGGAAGTCTTGTTATAAAAGCAATTTCTTTCATCAAAGCCGCTTATAGCTTGGCTATGAAAAATTCGCCTGCCATAATTGTCGATCTGGCGGATGTTTTCAAAACCATGTTTGTTTGTAAACCCATCATCGAAGATTGCATTGTTCCTCAGCTAAATTCTTGCAAAGCGGCGTGCGATTATAATCCGCTTTTGTATGCCCCTAACTTAAGTGTGGGAAGTCCCTTTTCAAATTACTTTCACGGGATCTATTATGACAAAGTAGCGAAAACCTTAACCTTTAGAGTTATCAATAACGGCCGGGGCTATGCCTGGGATATTGATGTCCAGGCCAATTGGGGATCTACGCCCAATAGAGACGGCATTGTAACCGGGCGGGGGATGCTCTTCAACGAGACAATTCCCGAACTGCTTTTTTGGGGTTCGCGACAAGGATTACCACCGACTTTTGGTGATGTGGCCCTGGACTTTCTCATTGACGAAAGCAATGTCTCTAGTTATCTAGGTTGGCTTAAGTCGGATGCCGACAAGCATTATGTACCACCGGTTTGGGAAAAAACCATACCTTTTGATCCTCCGGCTAATGAACTGACAAAAGTTGTCTTAGTTGTTGATCCGTCCCAATTTATACCGGAATCCAATGAGTTGGATAACTCTTATGTCTTAGAAATTGATAACCGGCCAACTCCGGCAAAATTTGAGTTTGAAGATGTTCAAGTAAATATAGGCCACAATACATTAACCGATTTCTCAGTCAACGTTAAGATAAAAAATCTCGGTGAAGAAGAAGGAAATGCAGTTTTAAAATGGTACGAGGGAAAATACAAGCCGGGAGATACCACATTCCACGAAATGGAAAACATGATCCCGGGTTTAAGTTCAGCAAATTTTGATCATGAAATTATTGTCGACGTTTCCAACGGTAGCGGAAGTTGCACCTCCAGAAAGAACTACACCCTTATTGTCGAAGACCCGTACGGCGGCAAAAGAACAACTTCCTTTGAAATACCCCTGTACGCGGGCATGATATCCGGCCGTGTTAAAAATTTGGACGATAAAAATGTTCAGGGGGCTACTGTAACCTTGAGCAACGGCCAAAATACGACTACAAATAGGTTTGGTAATTATTCCTTCGGCGGCATCAGCCAACTGGGAAAACTAACAATTACTGTCTCCCATCCTGACTATACTCAAACCCAAACCCAGGAAGTAGAAATGAGTTTTAACCCCGGAAATGATATAAGAACATATTGCGATGTTCCGGGTCTTTTACATACCGGAGTCAATTTTATCCTTCAGGATGAGCCTGTTTTGTTGAATATAAAAATTAAAGATAGACACGGTCACTTTTTAACCGGAGATGTTACCGCTTCCAATCAAAAATATAGCCACCCTTTTCATGTTGAAGGTGAGGGGTCTTTTGAAGATATCCAACCCGGAAAATATGAATTTAATTTATCTATTCCAGGGTATTACGCTACGTCAATGAGTATCGTGTTAACGGCCCCGGAACAGAATGTAGAACTTATCATGGAAAAACTTTTGGGAAGACAAACTGACCAGGGTTTGACTATCCACACCCCTCAATTATTGTGGGAAAAGGAAATGCCCCAAGGAAATTGGACATCAAACGCTACTTTTACCAAGGATGGTAAGCTGCTGGTTCTGTATACCAGCATAAATAGGCCCAATTCCGGAAAATTATATTTCATAACTCCAGAGAGCGGAAACGAGATTAGAGTAGTTGATGTTCCCTCAACAACCGGCCAGCAAGTGACTGGTTTAGATGCTTCATATGATGGAAGAACGGTTGGTTTTATGGTAAATCCGGGAACTTTTAGCTCAACAAAAGCAGAAAAAATAGTCAAACTTTTCAATGCTTCGGGCCAAGAATACAACAATACCACCATGGAGAAAAAGAAAGGTGTTTTTATGGAAGTTTCCCCGGACGGATCCTACATTTATGCTTATCAACTTATGAACAGCTCTCTTTACAAATTCACCCGAGCCGAAATTGAGGGACTCGAAAAATTCACCAACCCCCAAACTTATTCGGTGAATGAGGCTATGTTCTTTTTAAAGAATAATAATTTTATAGGCGGATGTAAAGGCGGTCAATGTATAAGAAGCTTAAAAAACGAGGACCTAAGTAAAGTGGTTGATCTAAAAGGCGTCAGCCGGGTTATTGATACCAGTTTTGATGACGCCACTGTGATTATTCGTAGCGACGATGCCCTTAACTATATTTCCCCCGATGGAAGCTGGACAAATAATTTAGACCGACATTCAACATCTATCAGCGCCGCTGTTTCGGTCGGCGGAGAGTATGCTATTGCTACCACCGGAAGTGCCGGCGGAGAATGGATGGCCTTAAAAGTGTTTGATAAAAGTGGAGCCGATGTAACACCTGAATTTGCCTACAAGAATGTTTTTCGTGTCGCCGCAAACGACAAAGGCATCTACTTTTTAGCTGTAAGAGGAGAAAAACTGGCCTACTACAAAATTGGCTCTTATGATACCGAATACAATCCTGATGAACTAAGCGGCGCCGAAGAGGGAGAAGATTGGGTGGGGGATCTTGAAATATGCGAATACAAAAATGGAACTTTAACTTTTCAAGACACTTATGCCAGACCTTGGTTTGGTATCGAAACCCGAATGTTTAGAGCCAAGAAAAGAGTAACCTTCAGTACTAATTTTGGATCCATTACGTTTTCACCCGAGACAATATTTACTCAAAGAGACGGAACCCCAATAGTTATTTATGGACAAGCCCAGATTCACGCTACTCAACCAATCGAGATGGTTTTATTAAAGATAAAAGTTTACGACCTTGATCTTTTCGAAGAAAAACTACTCGCCTATTACAATAATCAGCTTCCCGAGAATGAATACGTTCTAGTTAAAAACTATCATACTGATTACACTATAAAAACTAAAAACGGCGCAATTTTGGTTTCTGTCCAGGATGGCGAAGTTGGAACCGTCTTCAATAAACAAAAAATAGTAATTTCTGAGGGAAATAAACTTCAAATTGATGAAAAGGATAATTATAAAATATCAAAAGACTATTCCAAGATGTTTAAATATTTTGGCTTTGGGATAATTTTAGCTCTAATAGCTTTTGTAGAAATAAAGTATAGAAATTCCAATTTTATTAGAAAATTTAACAAGGCGGTAGTTACTATCATTAAAAAAACAGCAGGTTTGATAATTAGAGGACTTAAACTAACATTTAATCTTTTGAAAAAGCTGGTAATTTTTGTAGTTAATAAAGTTAGAAAGAAAAAAGATTCTCTTTGGCCGAAAAAAATTTCTTGATTATTAATTATTTGGTAAAAAATATGAAAAAAGGGTTTTCTCTTATTTTTTTATTGGTAATTGTTTTGACTGTTGGCGTTGGTGCGTTCACAACAGTCAAGTTTTTTGCCGGAGCCGGACGCCCCACCACCGACATCACCCCCACCCCTGGAGTAGAGCAGGGGGCAACGGTACGACCCACAGAACAACAAAAACAGCAGGTTTCTTCTGTGCCGCTTCCGACTGAAGAAGACATAATTCGCACCTTTTTTAATCTGATCAACGAAAAGAGAATCCCGGAAGCAATTGCGATGATGAATAACAATGCAGTTGGTGATGATTCAACGAAACAAACCTGGGGAGTTCATTTTGACGCGATTAAGTCAATTAATGTCATGAGTATTGAGCCGTCAATGAAAGAAAGCTGGAGTCAAGATAAACATAGTTATAAAGTCACTCTGGAGGCTTATGTTTCCTCAGAAGCCGCCAATGCCCCAATTCCTTATTATGGCTGGGGAGATAACCCAAACATTCGTTGGATAACATTGATAAAAGAAGGAGATTTTTGGAAAATTGCCGAGTTGGCAACCGGCCCTTAACTAAGTTTATGAAAACAAAAAAATTCACTATCCTCCACTCCAATGACATGCATGGAGATTTTCTAGCAGAGATTAAAGAAGGGAAAAAGGAATTAATCGGTGGTTTAGCTCTTCTTTCAGGGTATATTAACAAGGTTAGGAAAGAAGAAGAAAATGTTCTGTATGTGATCTCCGGTGATATGCTTCAGGGGTCGCTTATCGATACCGAATGGAAAGGTTTGTCAACAATGGAGATTATGAATTGGTTAGCTCCAGACGTGGTGACTTTAGGCAATCACGAAATAGATTATGGTCTGCCCCACCTTCTTTTTTTGGAGAAAGTGGCTAATTTCCCAATCGTCAATGCCAATCTCTATATTCGCAAAAATCACAAAAGGTTAATGTTGCCTTACTTAATTATCAAAAAGGCTGGTTTCGACATTCTTTTTACCGGTATCATCACCGAAAAAATTATGGATGCGATTAAGCAAGATCAACTCATTGGTAGCTTTGTCACTTTAGCTGAGGCAGGAAAAGAGGTTGGCAGAATCTGTAATGCTTATAAAAATGACGATATTGACCTGACGATTTTGTTAACTCATATAGGTTATGAATCGGATATCGAACTAGCAAAATTTCTTAAACCGGAATGGGGCGTAGACATGATCATCGGCGGTCATTCGCATACAATTCTTGATAAACCAGCGAAAGTTAATAACATTCTTATTGCCCAAGCCGGCGTCGGCACCGACCAGATCGGTCGCTTCGACATTGCTGTTGACGACGACACCAACTCCATCGTTAACTATAAATGGCAGTTAATTCCCATTAATGAAAAGATAGCTAAACCAGATAAACAATTGGAAGATTTTATCAATTCATTTAAGAGTCAAGTGGATAAAAAATATAGTGCTCTTATTTGTAAACTAGCCATAGAGTTAACCCACCCCCAACGGGAGATGGAGACGACTTTAGGAAATTTCATTGCCGACGTATTTGCCGAACGGGCTGAATGCGATGTAATGTTGGTGGGCAGTGGTTCGATCCGGGTAAAAAAATTAGGACCGGCTGTCACCTTAAAGGATTTTCTCGCCTGTTTTCCCTACGATGATACTTTAACGAGGTTTACTATCACTGGCGCTCAACTAAAACAAATTTTTAACCATATAATGAGACCGGAGAACCGCGACGGCGAAGGAGAATGTTATCAGATAAACGCTAAAGTAAAGGCAATTTACTCAGACAAAGAGCGGAAACTGATATCTTTAGATATCGATGACGTGCCGATTTCCAATACTTCATTTTACACCATCTGCCTGCAAAATTATCATTTCGGAAACGCCAAAGCTTACCTAAACATCAGTCAAGAGGATTTAACTGCTTCTGGCAAGACCAAACTAATCACTACTTCAGCCCAAGAAGTTTTAGAGGAATATTTTCGTAACCACCCAAACTCATACCGGCAGATAGAAGGAAGATTGGTTTATCAGTGAAATATAATCGTTAATATGAATATTTCAGAGCAACATTTTGTTTTATTATTATTACCACGTTGGCATTCTTCCCATCATCTACCTTAAATTCTTTCAGAAAAAAACGGGACAGATGTTTAATAAGCATAAGTAAGGCTTATACCACTCTGCTTTGATTTTGCAAAAGTGGTATACACCCACACCACGTCGCGCGAAATGCGCTATGAGGTGTAAACCGTAACTCCGCTTAGCGGGGCGAAGGGGCATAGATAAAATTAGTCAAGTGATTTAAATTGTCAGAACAACAACCATAACCCCCGCGGTTGTAAAGCGTTGCAAATTGTAAATTTGGTAATTATTGATAAAATATATTTAGTATGAAGAAAAGGATAAATCCAAAAAGGATAATTTTTGTTTCAGTTATTTCTATTTCTATTCTTGTTTTGACACTTCTCGTCTGCTCTTTTTTTGTGATTTACAAAGATGTCAAGGCTGTATGTTTAAGAGCTCAAAACGAATACAAAGAGGACTGTGTTGACTCCTTGATTAAATATATTCAATCAGACAATAACACATTCAGAGCCAGAAATTCTGCCATCTGGGCATTAGGTCAATTAGCAGACAAAAAAGCCCTACTTTTTCTTTATGAGTTAGACAAATCCATACCAGAACAAAACAGGTGCAATTATGATAAGTATCTATGCAAATACGAAATCCAAAAAGCCATTAAGTGGTGCGAAAAAGGAAATATCACTAGCTGGATGTATAGAAACAAAGAAAGCTGGCGTTAGGAATAAATCTTGAGAAACAGATGACCAGTATATCAAGAGTTACTGTATTTGCTTCAATATAGGTTTTGGTTTGAGGTAAAATAAAGAAAATGAAGAAAACAAAAATCAATTCAAAAGAATTTGCGGAAAGAATGGGAGGTTAATTATGTATGATATAAAAAAATGCCAAAAAATTGAAATAGAACAAGGAGCTTTTTATTTAGGTGAGTCCACCAGGAAGGAAAGCGTGGGTTATCTTGAGCTTAAACCCCATTCCTCATTAACCATCCATAATCGTTGGGGAGGGATTGAAAACTTAACCCAGGTAAAAGGAAGCTGTGTAATGGTTCTATTTGATAGTCTAAAAGGCAGAAACTATAGACTTAACGAAAGAGATAAATTACAGATTAAACCTGAAGGTGTTTGGCATATTCACGCAAACCCTTTTGATAAACAATCTTTAACTTATTGGCATTTTGAGGGAGATATTAGACAGGTGATTGAGAACATAAGAAAGGGGGCAGAATAAGATGAAAAAAGTTTTAATAACAGGCGGGAATAAAGGGATAGGTTTAGCAACTACAAAAAAGTTTCTTGCCAATAGTTATGAAGTAATTGTTGTAGCTAGGGATTTTTCTACTCTTAAGATTAAGCACCAAAACCTCAAATTAATAGAATTTGACTTAAAAAATCACATCAAGATTGTAGAGTTGGCTAACAAAATCGGTGAAGTTGATATTTTAGTTAATAATGCTGGAATAATGCATGCCTTGCCTTTTGATAATTATCCCGAAGAAAAAGTTGAAGAAATCTTGTCAGTCAACATCAAATCTCCTGTAGCCCTTATAAAGGAATTTTCTAAAAGCATGCTGAAAAAAAAGTTTGGTCGGATTATTAATGTCGCCTCAATTGCTGGAGAAATTGGTCATCCAGATGTTTGGTATGGGATTACTAAAGCTGGAGTGATTAACATGACTAAGAGTTTTGCTAAAGCGCTGGGAGGTAAAGGAATAGTTGTTAATGCTGTTGCTCCAGGACCGGTAGAGACAGATTTGTTAAAAACAATTCCAAAAGAGAGAAAGGAAGGATTAAAAAAACTGGTTTACACAGGCCGATTTGCCAAGCCTGAGGAAGTTGCTGAAACGATTTATTGGTTGGCAACTGACTGTCCTGAGTATATCAATGGCATTTGTGTTGATATAAATAACGGAGCATTTCCTAGATAAAAAGGGGTTTAATTATGACAAAAAAAGATTTTAGTATTTGGGCAGAAAAATTTTTAAAGGCATGGGCTGATTTGGACCCAAAAGGAGCTTTGTCTACATTGAGCAAAGACGTTGAATATTATGAATCTCCTTTTTCTGAACCTTGTAGGTCTTGGGAGGAAGTAGTCAAATTGTGGAAAGTTGTACCTCACAATCAAAAAGACATTACTTTTAATTATGATGTCTTGATGATCAAAGGAAACTTGGGCTTAATCCATTGGGAAGTTTCACGCACTACCCTACCCAAAGACAAACGCCAAAAATTTGACGGAGTGTTTTTGGTTAGGCTTAATAAAAAAGGCCTATGCACGATGTTTAAACAGTGGCGAATGATAAAGGAATAAATTAAATAAGTCAAAATGGCTGTTAAAACAGAATACAAATTTAAACCAGCACTACTCTTAAGCTTCTTGACGCCTCTCTACGATTTGGGAGGTACATTTGGTTCACGAAAGAAGCTTCATGAAAAGATACTTAGTCAAGTAGTATTAAAAAACAACTGGAAGATTCTTGATGTGGGTTGTGGAACAGGAGAGGATTTAATTCTCTTGAATTCTAGATACCCTAAAGTAAAACTCTATGGTATTGATGCTGACTCTAAAATACTTGATATTGCTAAGAAAAAAACAAGAGCAAGACGATTGAATATCAATTTTTGTGCTGCTTTAGCTGAGAAATTGCCATTTAAGGATAACTCTTTTAACGCCGTCTGGTGTAGTCTTACCCTTCATCACCTGCCTACTGAATACAAGAAACAAGCCTTAAGAGAGATGTATCGAGTTTTGAGGCCAAAAGGTAGATGCTATTTGGTAGTTTTTTCCAGACCTAAAAATCCGATATTAGCTAAAATAGCTTCAATTCAAAATCTTTTCGAACATACAAAAGATAACTATGAGGGTAAAATTCCGCAGTTTGTTAAACAAGCAGGTTTTAAGCAAATTAAAGAGAGTAAAATTTGGCTTCATGTTTCTTTAATTCAAGCGGTTAAATAGCAATGTTGGTTGAGTTTACAGTCTCTTTATTTCCTCTCCCCTGCCCCGTAAAGCTTTCATTTCCACCACATCTAAAAAATCCTTCACCATCAAGGAAATAGATTTTCAGTAATTCAACCGCAGGGGTTGCGGATACCTTAGCAACAGTTAAAACACATATTTTGTTTTATGACAATAACCGTAACCACCGCGGTTGTAAAATATGATCATAATAAAAAGTTAATAAGAAAAAAACCCTTAATAAATAAGCAAATCTTGGTATAATAACAACATATTTCATGGTTTATTCAAACGAAAATCCAAAGATGAGTATTCTTCATCCCGAACTTGCTGTTCCATCTCTAATTAAGTGCTCATTATTCGGTCAATGGCCTGATGATGCGCGTTGGCATGGACTACAAGTAAAACTACCCTTACCTTATCGTTGCAATCTAATTCACTCTGGACCAAATACTTTACCATTATATGGTCGATGGAATCCAAATGAAAGAGTAGTAGATTTAATTGAATTCGGTGATCTTCAGCTATTTCCAAATGGCACAACTGCCCTAGTTCCTACCAACATTGAATTGCAGCTTCCAAATACCCAAGTTATAATTACTGCCCGTGGACTTATTTATGTTCAAAATGATTTATTTTCAGATTCACGCGTTTCCACTCTATTGCTTTCCCTAGTAATGCAAAGTAAAGGAAAAAGTCTTGTCTCTACGCGTTAATTTAGTTGCTTCGCTGTCACATTTTAGCTATTTTGCGAATCTTGCGTTCCCTTTAAAAATAATCCTGAGTTTGTTTGGTATACCACTCTGCTTTAATTTTATCCTCCTTCGTCCCGCTTAGCGGGACTACGGAAGGACACAGCAAAAAATGATATATAATTAGGACATGAAGACACGACAGAAAAAAACTGAAAAATTAATAATAGGAATGTATAAGTTGTTATCTCAAGCCTACAAAGGCAATTGGCAAAACAGATGGCGAGATACTCCCTACTTTAAACATGCATTTGACCAGGGGAAAGTAGAATCTATAGCTGGTCATGCTTGGGCAGCGATGGAGTTTTGGTTTCTTCTAAGAAGAATATGTCCGAAACTTGATTCCTTGGTAAATTCAATGGAGGTTTACGAAATTCTTTTAAATCATGACTTAGGAGAAACCGATAAAGGCGACGTTTCTTTATATCAAAAAATAAAGGGAGCGGCAGATGATAAAATGGCGGAGAGACAAGGAGTGGAGAAATTAAGCCAACAATTACCAGAGATAAAGAGAGAATTGCTCGGGTGGTTTGATGAATTTGAGGGGGAAGTAGAAAAAATTGAGAAACTGGAAATTTTGCTGGCAAAGTGGATTGACAACCTACAAGGCAACCACTTTGCTTTAACTTTTGGTAAGAGGCTGCCGCAATTTTCCAAAGAAATAAACAGTATCTTACAGATTCGTTTTATTCCTTACACCAATAGGCTTATCCATGCGCTTGAAGAAAGAGGGGAAAAAGGAGCCATTAAAGAAGTAAAACAAATAACCCAACAACATGCTAAGTTTATAAA
This sequence comes from uncultured Gammaproteobacteria bacterium, assembly GCA_964476245.1. Taxonomy (GTDB): domain Bacteria; phylum Patescibacteriota; class Microgenomatia; order UBA1406; family HO2-37-13b; genus CAYYYW01. The sequence continues at coordinate 31,734 of CAYYYW010000005.1, read as the reverse complement.
AGCGGCGGGGATTAATTTAGATACGAGTAGGCTTAAGATATAATTAGACAAAATAAACTATGGATAATAAAGTTTCATTAGAAGACATTTTAGACGAACTACAATCTAAAGCCAAACCGGAAAATTTAGCCGGGATGGCTAAATATGGAATGAAAGGAAAAAAAAGGCTGGGAGTGGCTATTCCTACCTTAAGAAAAATGGCCAAAGAAATAGGTAAAAACCATCAATTAGCAATTAAACTTTGGGAAACGGGAATTGCCGAGGCGATGATTCTGGCGGGGATGATTGATGACCCAAAAATGGTTACCAACGAGCAAATGGAAAACTGGGTAAAGGATATTGACTCATGGGATGTCTGCGACCAATTATGTATGAATCTTTTTGAAAAAACCCCTTTTGTTTTGGAAAAAATCAGACAATGGTCAAAACGAAAAGAGGAGTTTGTCAAGCGAACGGCTTTCGCTCTTATAGCTTGTCTTGCCTGGTATAACAAGCAATCTGCTGATGAATTCTTCACGGGTTTTTTTTCTATAATTAAAGAGGGGGCGACTGACGAGCGAAATTTTGTCAGAAAAGCAGTCAACTGGGCCCTAAGAAATATTGGGAAAAAGAATATTAATTTGAATAAAGCGGCCATAAAAACAGCCAAAGAGATTCTTGAGATAAATTCTAAAGCGGCCCGCTGGATTGCGGCCGATGCCATTCGGGAACTGGAAAGCGAGGCAGTGCAGAAAAGATTAAAAAAGAAAGCTTAAGATAATGTGTTAAAATATCAGAACAAGTATGGAAAAAAATAAAAACTTTTCTTTAGGATTAATTTCTTTGTTACAAGCTTTTGCTTTAACAAGTTATTGTAGTTTGATCGCTCTTCTTTTTTGGCGTGGGAACAAGTGGTTTGGGAAAGCGCCTAATTATCTGGGGCCGCTTCTTTTTCTAATTCTTTTTAGCACGTCTGCTCTTATTTGCGCTCTTTTAACTTTAGGTTACCCGGCTATCTTGCTTTGGCAAAAGAAGCAAACTAATCAAGCGATAAAACTTGTCATTTATACAACCGGATGGCTTTTTCTTTTTACTCTTCTTATAATTGTTTTTATTCTCACCACGCGTTAAAACCCCAAACAGAAGAGGACACAATTTATGTTAAAATAAAGCGTTGGTAATCAATATTAAGAAAACATGAGATTAAAAAATAAAGTTGCCATCATTACTGGTTCTTCACGGGGAATAGGAAAAGCTACGGCTCTTCTTTTTGCTAAAGAAGGGGCAAATATTGTTGTTAACTATAAAAGTAATAAAAAAGAGGCAGAAAAAGTAGTTCAAATAATTGGAAGAACTAACGCCTTGTTGGTTCAAGCTGATGTCTCAAAAGAAAGCAATGTAAAAAGGTTAGTTAGTGAGACAATTAAGAGATTCGGCAAAATTGATATTTTAATAAATAATGCTGGAGAGATTTTAAGACCGGGTAATTGGAAGTCAGATATAAACACTTGGCACAAGACGCTCGACGTTAATTTAACAAGTGTCTGGCTAATGATAAAAGAGGTTGCTCCTTTAATGCTTAAAAATAAAGGTGGTTCTATTGTAAATCTCACTTCGGTTTACGGTTTTTTAGGCGCCGCTCCAGTTCTCGCATATACTTCAGCTAAAGGCGGTCTTATAACCATAACTAAATCTTTTGCTAAAGAACTGGCTCCAAAAATTAGAGTTAATGCAGTAGCTCCAAGCAATGTCATGACCGACATGACTAAAGACGCAGGCAAAGAATTAATAGAATTTTTTAGACAGCAAACGCCATTAAAGCGAATCGCCAAACCTGAAGAAATTGCCAAAGCAATTTTATTTTTAGCTTCAGATGAGGCCAGTTATATTACCGGGGAGATATTAATAGTTGATGGTGGGTATAGTTTGAAATGAAAAAAATATGACTTGGCAAGTTTTAATTCTTATCAGCGTTTTCCTTTATTCAATTTCTATTTTACTCCAAAGAATTCTTCTTAAAGAAGATAAAAGCGACCCGAAGACTTATTCCATATTTTTTCAGCTGTTTACCGGTCTTTTCGTTGGGGTTTTTGGTTTCATGTTTAGTGATATGTCTTTTCCCAATATCAGGCCGCTTATCTTCAATTTGGTTTTAATGACTTTGCTCTACGGCTTTGGTAATGTTTTTATATTTCAAGCATTAAAGTCGATTGAGGCGTCAAGATTTACTGTCATTTTTGCCAGTCGAGCGCTGTTTACTATTTTAGCTTCATTTTTATTTCTTCAAGAAAAACTCTCTTCCCGTCAAACATTGGGGGCCTTTTTTATTCTTTTGGGTGTTGTTCTGGTAAATATCAAATCAGCAAAACTAAAATTTTCCAAAAAAGAGGTGACGGCATTGTTGGCCGCTATGTTGTTCGGTTTCACCAATACTAATGATCGTTTCCTCCTAAAATCTTTTACAGTTTATCCGTATGTGTTTTTAGCTTTTGTTATTCCTGCTTTTCTAATAGTGCTTTTGTATCCCTATACCGTTAAAAAAATGAAGGCTTTTTTAGAGTGCAAATTGTTGGCAAAAATGTCTTTACTTTGTATTTTCTATGCTGTCTCGGCAATTACATTCTTCTCTGCCTTGCAAAAAGCCAGCAATTCTTCACAGGTTGTTTCAGCTAACTTAACTAGTGTAATTATTACTGTTTTATTGGCGATTATATTTTTAAAAGAGAGAGATTATCTACCGCAAAAATTACTAGGAGCAATCGCTAGTTTTATTGGATTGTTGTTGGTCAGTTAGAATATCTAATTACATTTGAGGGTAATTTTGCTGGCAAAATCTATAATAAAATAATGAAAAAATGGTGGACAATTCTCATTGTCGGCTTTTTGTTAATAATCGTTTCATTGTTCGTTATCAAAACTAATTTTTTAGGTTTTCTGTCACCCCAAGGAACAATTAATATTAATGTCTTAACGGGTGAACTTGATCCAACGAAGATAAAAGCTTTCTTCGACAACCAACTGGTTAGTTTACCGTCATTTCTAAAAAAAGAGGAATTGTCTGAATTAATTTTAGGTGAAAACGTTGAGCCTAAAAGAATTGAGGTAGATTTGACTAATCAACGACTCTATGCTTACGAGGATAGCCAAAAAATTTACGATTTTGTTATTTCTTCTGGAAAATGGGGCAGGACCCCTACGGGCAATTTCCGTATCTGGATTAAACTGGGATATACTTTAATGACTGGCGGTTCAAAAATTTTGGGAACATATTATTATCTTCCTAATGTTCCTTATACCATGTTTTTCTACAATAAAAATGTTCCTAAATGGCGTGGGTTTGGCATCCACGGAACATATTGGCATAACAATTTTGGTCATCCGATGTCCCACGGCTGTATTAATATGAGGACTGAAGACGCAAAATTGCTTTACTATTGGGCCAAGCCAGACTTACAAGGCAAGAATAGCATTGCTGCCACAAATGACAATTCAGGGACGGAAGTGATTATTTACGGTATAGCTCCATCAGAGTAACTTGTCAAGGTTAGAACTTTATTTGAAAAAAATCATAGGCAATTTTTACCTTAGCGCAATATACTAATCCTGAATGTTTTTGATAAAATATTAGGGTAATTCTTCAAATTGCTCAACTTGGCTATCTGGTTTTGAGGAAGACATTTACAATCACTATGTTTCAATCTTTTAAAATATCTAGAAGCCTTCTGCCTAAAAATAAAACCTACGTCTTTAAAGGCTCAAAGATGAGCTATTCAATCATAGGAAAAGGAACGGCAATCGTTTTGTTGCATGGCTCAATGATAAGTAATCCTTGGAAAGGTTTTGAAAAAGAACTTGCCAAATACTACAAAGTTTATCTTCCTCATTTACCTGGATTTGGAGCATCAGAAGCCGTAAACAATCAAATACACAACACCGAGCTTTTTTCTGAAGCTTTTCATCTCTTTATTAAAAATGCTCTGTTGGAAAAAGCACCAATTATTGCTTTTTCATTAGGGACGATTGTAGCCGTTAAAGCAATTTCTAAAGGAGGCATTAATGGTAAATTAATTTTAATAGGGATGCCGTTAATAATTAGTAGTAAAAAATTAAAGAAAGCCAGTTTGATACCAGTTTGGATAAAAAGAATTTTGGGATCAACTGTCTGGGGTAGAAGTAAAATACTTATTCCACTTTTAAGAGATGTTATTGGTGCCGCCGATAAAAAAAGAAATACGCAACTTTTGAAAGAGTTAGAAACAACCGATACACACGCTTTAGTTGATCTGGATCCATACAAAGAAATCGAATTACAAATGCCCAGGCTATTAAAAAAACTCGGGAATGAAGCAATCTATATCTATGGAGCCAACGACAAACTTTTAAAGACCTCGAAAAACTTGATTAAAAATCCTATCATTATTAAAGAAGCCGAGCATAACGTATTCAGATCCCAACCAAAAAGCACACTAAATATATTAAGATATCATCTTAAAAAATAATTAAAATGAAAAAAATTATAAAAAATATTTTCAAAGATAAATATGTCCCTGTGGTTTTTCTTACCTTCTTAATAGGCGTTTTCCTAAGATTCTATCGATTGGGAGAATTTGTTACTTTTTTAGGCGACCAAGGAAGAGACGCTGTAATTATCAAGAGAATATTAACACTGGAACATTTACCCGCCATCGGCCCACCAACTTCGGTAGGACAAGTTTATCTTGGTCCTTTTTATTACTATTTTATTGCTCCTTGGCTTTTGATTTTTAAGTTCAATCCTGTAGGTTTAGCTTTTGGCGTAGCTTTTTTTTCTTCTTTGTATTTACTGATAAATTATTTTGTCGTTAAAAATCTCTTTAATAAAAAAACTGCTCTAATTTCAACCGTTTTAATTACTTTCTCCTCCGTCCTAATAGATTTCTCACGATTTTCTTGGAACCCAAACCTGCTGCCGCTTTTTACTCTTTTAACAATTTATTTTTTGATCAAAGCGTTAGAAACTAAAAGGATTTTATATTTTATTTTGACCGGTTCTTTTCTGTCTTTTTGTCTTCAGCTTCATTATCTGGCTTTATTTTTAATTCCGCCCATGATTATCGTTTCGATTATCCCGCCTTTCCCGCCGAATTGGCAAGTTCGATGGACAGGTCGAATAATTATGTTTTTTTCTTTTTTATTTTTTTCCTTACCGCTTTTAATTTTTGACCTGAGGCATAATTTTTTAAACAGCAAAAATTTCATCAACTTATTTAAAAATTCAGGGAACATGGCCACAAATAAATTAAGCAGCTTAATATTGACGTTTGAAAGTCTTAATCGATTTACATTTAATCTTCAGATAAACAAAATTTTTTTAGTGGCTTTTTTAGGCGCCCTATTGATTACGTTTTTGTTATTAATACGAAAAAGGGGGAATTTAAGAATCGTGTTTATATTTTTTGTTTTCTTATTATTGGGAACTTCTTTATATGGCGGGCCTAAACACCCTCATTATTTCGGAGTCTTATATCCTTTATATTATGTAATAATCGCCCATTTTTTGTCCTTATTTACCACTTCTCTTTTCGGCAATTTTCTGATGTTGTTTTTTTTAAGCGTCTTTATATTTTTTAATTCTAAAGGGTACTATTTCCTTTCCCAAAAAGGCTCAAACCAGATTACCAAAGCAAGAAAGATCGGGGAGATTATATACAAAAATACCAGCTCTAAAAAATTTACCACCACTTTCCTGCCTTATAAATATTCTGACAGTACTTACCGGTATTTTTTGGAAATTTGGGGAAAAAAACCGATTGAAAAAGACAGTCTTGAAAAAACAGATGAACTTTTTGTTATTTGCGAAGAAAAATGCCAACCAATCGGCGATCCTCAATGGGACATCGCCTATTTTGCCCCCAACAAAATAGCAGAGACGTGGATGGTTAACAATGTTAAAATATACAAATTAATTCATGAAACTATCATTAATACTCCCCGCTTATAACGAGGAAGAAAATATTAAAAAAGGAACTTTAGATAAGGTTTTTTCGTATTTTAAAAATAAAGATTTTAGTTGGGAGATTATTGTCGTTGACGATGGTTCGGACGACCAAACTAAAAACTTAATCGAAGACAAATACCTTAAGGTTAACAATAAACTAAGATTAATAGAAAAACCTCACCAAGGAAAAGCAATTTCTGTCATTGAAGGAATTAAGAAAGCAGAAGGTGACATAATTGCCTTTTCTGATTTTGATTTAGCGACACCAATTACAGAAATGAATAAACTACTAAGCTTCATCGATAAATACGACATTGTTATTGGCTCAAGAAACAATATAAGAAAAGGAGCTCCTTTAATCCGTAAAATCATGGCTAAGGGATTTATTTTAATCCGCGACTTATTTATTAATCTTGGCGGAATCCGCGATACACAATGTGGTTTTAAAATTTTTAAAAAGAAGGCGGCAATGAGAATAGTCGAAAACTTAAAAGTATTCAAAGTTGGAAAAATGATTGACGGGCCATCTGTCTCCGCCGGCTTTGATCTTGAATTTTTGTATTTAGCAAAAAAAATGGGTTACCAGATTAAGGAAGTACCGGTTTTATGGCATTATGCGGAAACAAGAAGAGTTAATTTCTTGAAAGACTCAATTGAAACACTGATTGATATATTAAAAATAAAATTTAACGAGGTTCTGGGTAAGTATGTTTAATATTTTTACCAAGCCGGGGAAAAAGCGAAATGCTTCTTAAAATTACTCTGCGGAGCACTCGAGTCTGGAACCCATTAGTCCTTATAACTTTTTATCAACTTGTCCGTGTATGTTTTAAAAATAGACGATTTTGAAATCAATGTTTTGAAAGAGCTAGCATAAGCTATACTTAATGGAACTCTGAAAGAATCTTTCTGTATATTTCCATCGTCTTTTACGAAGGCCATATTATCATTTCCCCACTTTTGATTTCCATTAATAATGCCAATAGGTTTTCTTTCTAATTTTTTAAATAAAGGAGCTCCGCTATTACCACCTAAGTTAATACTATTAATTTGAAGATGGGGATATCTTTCACCCTCAATATATGTATTAGGAAACGCTGAAATTTTTCCAGTGTTATATGTAAACGGCCAATTTATTGGCTCAATATAGGGAGCAGTTTGATAACCGCAAAATTGCATATCATCTCCATAATTAATATCATTTTTGATATTCAGTTCAAAATAATTATCATAGCTGTGTCCATTACTTAATCTTAGAATTGCTATGTCGTATTTTGTGTCTATGTGTTTTAAAAAAACCGCTTTTTTTGTTTTATCGACAAGTTCAATAGCTGATCGTGTTGTTATTAATTTGTAGTACTTAATAATCTTATCCTCATCTTGATTAGTCTTGTGGAAATCCGGAAAAGTTTCTAATTTTTTTAAACCCATGCCAAAAACCATATGAGAATTTGTTAAGATGTCAGTATTTGAAATGAAAAAACCTGTTCCTAAATGAGTAAGCTTATCTTTTGTATCAACCAGAATACGCGTAATTCTTTTTCTTTTATATTCCACTTCTTCTGTGATATTTCTGAAATTAATTGAGGTCATAAGTGTTATTAAGATTTCAAAACCGTTATAGTCTAATTCTCCAGGATGCGGAGAGGGCGAGATTTGAACTCGCGTGAGTCTTTCGACTCTCAAGGTTTTCGAGACCTGACCGTTAAACCACTCCGGCACCTCTCCAATCAAATTATTTTAACTCTAACTTACTTAGTAGAGTTGACAACTGTCTTTTAAGCAATGCTTTACCATCACTTGATTTTAAAAATTTTTCTCTTCTTTTGGCATCGCTCTTATCTATATAAGCCTCGTAATGTATTAATTTCACTGGTTTAAAATTTCTTGTTGATTCTACTTTTCCTTGTTCGTGATTTTTAATTCTTTGCTTTAAATCTTTACTATAACCTGTATAAATATCTTTATTAGTTAAAAGTAAAATATATACATAATAAAACATATTCTTTAAATACAAATTACGGTTTTCGCCCCGAGATTAACTCGGGGCGTCACGGGTTTATCCCGTGACGAAACCTGACCGTTAAACCACTCCGGCATCTCTCCTAAATTTTTGGCGGGTTCGAAACCAGCGCCTTAAACCGCTCGGCCAACCCTCCAGTCTCTAATATTTTATCAAATTAAATCAAAAGACTTCTGAATTACACGTATCAATGTATCGATACATTGATACACCTAAATTTATTGTTAAGACATGGAATAGTTACAGATTAATTATCGTATGCGGCATATCAACAAGGCTTAAAATATTTTCTTCCGTTGTAGTAATTACTGTTTGATATTTTTTAATCAGTTTTAAAACAAGTTCTTTATTGGTTATGTCAAGTTCGGAAAAAACGTCATCTAAAAGAACAAGCGGACGTTTTTTTAGTATTTCCTGATAAAGATTAATTTCATTTAAAACCAACCAAAAAAGAGCTAGTCGCTGCTCGCTTCTTGAACCGAACTTGTGAACATTTTTAAAACCGCTCGGAGTCTTAATATTTATTATAAAGTCGTCTCTTTGGGGACCAATTAGGGTTTTTTTAAGAATTAATTGTTTTTTAAATGTTTTATCCAAAGTCTCCCGGGAGAACTCGTTTTTTACATAATCAATGCTGAAGTTCTTACTATCAACTTGTCTATGTTTGTTAAAAAAATCTATTAATTCTTGCCTTTTCATCGCTATGTAGTTTGCCTGCTCAATTAAATAATCATCCCAGAATTCCAAATCTTCTTTCAGTTTTTCAATATTTTTTTCTAATTCCAATATTTTATTTCTTTTTCTCAAGGCACTTTCGTAATTAACTAGTCTTTTTTTGTACTCAATGTCAAAAATGGCAATAATAATATCAAAATAGCTCCTTCTTTCTCCCGGTTCACCCTCGATAACATAGACAAAATTAGGAGAAAAAATTACCACAGGTAAACTCTCCAAAAGATACTGATAGCTTTTTTTCCTGATTTTATTAACAAAGCAATTTTTGACTACCCCGCTAGCCGGTGGATCATTCTTTTCAATGTTTATTTTCAATTTTGTTTCTTCTTTTTGCTCCGCCAACTCTATTTGAACATCCGCTTTTATTTTATCGTAATTTATTAATTCTTCCTCTTTTTGTTCACGAAACCCACGACTCTTAAGTGAAAAATAAACTGCCTCAAGAAGATTGGTTTTGCCAATAGAGTTTTTTCCGATAATAATTGTTAAAGAAGGACTAAAACAAAAAACAAAATTATCAAAATTACGGAAGTTCGTAATAGTAATTTTTTTAAGAATCATAGATTACTGTTTCTTTTTCAACAAAAATTTCGTTTCAAAAAATGAAGGTAATTTAAAGAAGAATTTCCTTATCACGGAAATGTTCTCCATCGTTCTAAACATATTTAACCAAAAACTCCTGCTCAACACGGAAAGATGAGAAAAATCTTTTCCGTGAGAAAAAGTAATCCAAGAATTTTCCAATGTATAAATTTTATGAAGAGTCCATTTTCTTGAGACTCTGACAGTCTCCTCAACTGCTTTTTTTAATTTTGCTCTCTCAATATGCTCTAAAACATCAGAAGTTGAAACTAGGTCAAAATTGTTGTCAGGGTAGGGAATTTTCGTAATATCGCCATATTTAAGATATGGTTTTACTTCCTTTTTTGCCTCTGACAAAGCATATGGTGATATTTCTATGCCATAGGCCTCTATTCCCAACATTCTTAAATAATGAACTAATTTTCCAGTGCCGCATCCAACGTCAAGACAATTTTTTGGATTGATAACAGTTTTTATGCATAAGGCCCGATAAAAATTAACTATGTTTTGAATTAAATTACCCATGAAAGACTTTGTGTAAGACAACCGATATTCTCCTTTTTTACCCTCAAAATAATCCCGGTCATAAAACGAGGCATCAATTTTAAAAGGGGTAATAACCGTGCCTTTAAAACCTTCCCCTTCAAGAATATTTTCTAAATTTTTAAAGTTTTTTCCGTTGGTGACAATTACCGTTATTCCTAATTTTTTTGCCAATTGCGTGGCGATTGGATCAAAAGGGGCATTAATTCCCGGCACCCATTCATTCTTAACAAGAGTTTCAAAATAATCCCAGGTGGTTTTTTTAATAGGTTGAGCATCTTTAAATTTGGCCGGATCCTTATCGTAAACCCAATCAATATTGGAAAGATTAATGAGAACCGAGGCATTATAATCTCGAGCTAGAACAACCGCGTCATAGTCGGTAGACCAACCCGGTTTCCAACCGGCGCCAATAACTATAGATTCTTTCCAGTTGCGCAGTCTCTTTTCATAATTTTCAATAATCCGAGGGTGGGCAATATCTTGAAAAATTGTTCTTAAAAGATGCCCATTCATTCTGGTGGAGTGGATGCCAAGCCAATCCAAATCCTCGTTAGTAATTTTCCCGATAACAGCTTTGCCTGCGTTTTGATAGTGTCGTGTTGTTTTTCCACCACCAACAACAATACAAAAGCGCTTTCTTTTTTTTACCTGAGCTCTTATAAATTGATTAAGTTTCTTTAAAAAATCAACGTCTATTCCTCCATTAGGAACGACGAGACTTCCGCCAACCGAAAGAATAATTGTTTCCACATTCTTAGCTCCTATAAACATTTTAAGATAAAAAAAATCCCCCGATTTAATCGGGGGCTAACTTAAAACAATCAGACTAATATCAATAACATAAGTTATAAGTTTGGGACAAACATACTTCTGCATAGGCGTGGAGTATTTTACCATATTTTAAAGTATTCCGCCTCCCAATCCAAAAATCATTGAAATTAACCGAACAAGAAGATAAGAAGCAGTTAATAGAATGAAGCCTACAACTGCGCTGGTCATTTTTGCCTGACCCGATTTTATTTTTTCAGGGTTTCCGGCAGACAACAAAAAATCATAGCCACCCCAGACAAGGAAAAAAAACAATAAAATACCAGATAAGGGAAAAACAAAAGCAATCAATTTATTTATAATCCAAGCAATATTAATTTCTTCACCCGGTGAGGTAGAAATAGGGCCACAAATTTCTTCCCCGGCAATTTTGATGCATTGAGCCAAATATGTTTTCATAGTTCGATTTCACTCATTATGATCCTGAGCCTGCCGAAGGATCATTTTTTCGCTAAAATAGTCAGAAATTTTATAATAATAATTGATCCTAGATTGACCAATAACGAAACAAATAAGTAAAAATTAACCTCTTTTAAAAATTCTAACAAATTAATTAATGCTTTTTGATCTTTTAATATAAAGTCAAGATTAATCTGAAAAATATAAAAAACCCCTGCCATAAAGATAATGAAAGGGATAATAAAAACAAAATCAACCAAATCTTGTTTTGATGAAAACATTGTTGATGAAACGGCAAAAATTAAGTATAAAAAGATCAGATTTTGAAAAAAGTTGACTGAAGGAAACAAATTAAAAATAGAAAGGTAATAAAAAAAGAAAATTCCGGCAAAAAACGGAGCAATCCCAATAACAAAACCCCTTACAAAATCTTTTTTTTCGTAGAGGACAGATCCAAGTTTAATATAATCTTTTTTAATCTCAGGAAATATGTTTATATCTTTTACTTTTAAAAAAAGAATTGTGGCCGTAAGGAAATGGCTCATTTCATGAAGAATTGTCCCCGGGAAATATAGAAGAGAAATTATCCAGAAAACGATCCTTTCTTTTTTTATAAAAATTCTTAAGAATTGGAAAAGTTTATTGGTTGTCCGCCGTGATAAAAAAAAAAGAAGAATGTTTTGGAAAAGCAATATTACAAACTGAAACATAATAGTTTATTGAGCTGAATCGCTACCAATTTTAGCTGATTGAGTTGTTTCGTCTGGAGCAATAATGGTTGGGGATGATGTGGCTGGTTGGGTTGTTTCAATAATTGACGTAGGAGATGCTTCTTGAAGAGTTGGAATATTATCAATTATTTCAACAATCGTTGGAGAAGGTACTTTAATTTGATTTTCTATCTTCGTCGGAGCCGTTGGATGTATTTTTTTCTGGATTAAGATAAAAAGAAGAACAGCTAAAAAAGCCGCACTAAATGTAACTACAAGCAATAGGTAGAAGTTTAACCGATTCCCCTCCTTTTGACTAAGTTTTTCAACATCAATAGAAGTATAGTTTAGAGCCATAATTGATTACACACTGGCGAATTGTTGATGAGAAATATCATTGTTAATATTTTGATTAGTTTCCGCCGGTTTTTCTGGTTTTTCTGAAGTAATTACCTTGTCTTTTTTTGTTTCTTTGGGTTCCATTTTTTCTTCTTTATGTTCTAGTTCTTCTTGAATATCTTTTGAAGCGCATTTAGGACAAACAACAGTGCTATTTGACACGGTTAATGTCTGAAAACTCTTACCGCAATTTTCACAGAAATAATTTTTTACGGCTTTTTGGGTTAAGTTATCAATAGGCACCATCTCAACCTTTTCTATATTAAAGACAAGGTTTTCTCCATCAAAGTCTATCACGATTTGATCACCTTCTTTGATTTTTTGTTGAATTATAAGAGTGGAAATTGGGTTTTCAATCAATTTTTGAATAGCTCTTCTTAGTGGCCTTGCTCCATAAATCGGATCAAAACCAACCCGAGCAATCTCCTTCACCGCCACTTCCGTCCATAAAAGACCTATGCTTTGTTCCTCTAATAGTTTTTTTAAAGCCTTCATCTGAAGATCGGCAATTTTAAGCATGTGTTGATATTTTAATGGTTCAAAGATAATCACCTCATCAAAACGATTAATCAATTCCGGTCGGAAAAACTTCCGTAATTCATCTGTTACTTTGTTTTTAATTCTTTGGTATTGATTTTTGTCTAATTCCTCTTCTATTTTTTTCTTTTCTCCAAGCTCTTTTTCCAAGGGAAAATCCTTGCCAAAATAATCTGCTAAATTTGTTGGCAACCACTGTTTTTCATTCGGGTTTTTAATCCAAATTTTATCACCGCAAATAATAAATTCTTTTCCGTCTGGGGAGAAAGTGTGAACATCCCAATAATTCATGGGAAAAACAATCCCAGCTGATTTTTTATTGGTTTCGTTTGATTTAGGTTTTAAATCACTGTTTAAAACTTGGTCTTTTTCTTCAGACGCGAGTTCTTTTTGCGATTCTTTTATGACTTGATCTTTAAAATAATCTTTTAAGTAACCAGTTTGCCAATTATTATCACCTTCCTTCCTTCGCCAGAATCTATCTTTTAGCGTAACAATTTCCCATTCATCCGGTGAGAAAGCTTGGGTTTTAAGTTTTGCCGTTGGTAATTGTTGTTCGGGAGCATCAGGAAGGGCATTGATTACTATGCCGTTTTTGAAATAATCAATTAAATTAGTCATTTTCCAAATTTTTTGCGTTGTTGAAGTACGGTAAAAAAGGTTATCATTTTTGGTAATAATTTCCATTCCTTTCGCTGACATACTATGGGTATCAAAACCCTGGATGGGAAAATCTATCTCGTCTTGTTTTTCGTCTTCCGATTCAATTTTTTGTCCGGAAAAATAATCAAGGAGCGCTTGACCTTTCCACGAGCCCGCCTCCCTTTCAAAGATTTTCCCCATAATAGTTAAAATTTCCCTTCCACGGGGAGAAAAGGCATAGGTTGACAATATTGGCGGTTCTTCAATTTCGGCCTTTCCAGTTTTTAAGATTTCGTCTTGGATTAAACCTGTGCCAATATTAGAAGTACAAATAACAACAGTGTTTTTAAAAGAGATGGTATGTCCTTTATTATCTGTTAACCGACCGTCGTCTAAAATCTGAAGCAAAATATTAAAGATGTCAGGATGAGCTTTTTCTACTTCATCAAAAAGAACAACCGAATAGGGCCGACGACGAACTGCCTCAGTTAGTTTTCCCCCTTCTTCATAACCAACGTAGCCGGGGGGCGCTCCTAAAAGTTTGGCCACTTCATGTCTTTCCATATATTCAGTCATATCAAAGCGGGTAACTGCTTCTTCTTGACCGAAAAGAATTTCCGCTAAAGTTTTGGCTAATTCTGTTTTACCAACTCCCGTAGGACCTAGAAAAACAAAACTCCCAATTGGTCTTTGATTTGATTTGAGACCGGCTCGACCTCTTCTTACCGCTTCCGCCACTGAAGAAACAGCCGCTTCTTGATTAATAAGTCGTTGATGCATAATTTCCTCTAATTTGACCAATTTCTCAACTTCAGACTCGGCGATTTTAGAAACAGGAATACCGGTCCAGCGGGAAACCACATCTTTAATAACCTCTGAAGTAACATAAGAAGTGGTTTGCCCCTTTTTAGTCTTATATTCTTCCTGCTTTTCTTTTAATTTTATTTCTAAGTTTTCAATTTTTGGCCTTAAGATATTTATTTTTACCCTGTTGCCAGCTTTATCTGCCTCTTTAACCTCTTGATTTAATTGGCTAATTCTTTCTTCAGCGGAACGGATTTCTTCTGGTAAAGAAATCAATGGAAGCCGCACGGCCGAAGCAGCCTCATCAATGAGGTCAACTGCCTTATCCGGCAAAAATCGGTCTCCCACATAACGCTTGGAAAGTTTTACCGCTGATTCAACCGCCTCATCGGGGATTTTTACCCGATGAAAAGCCTCATATTTGTCCCTTATGGCTTTTAGCATTTTAATGGCTTGTTCTTCTGTTGGTTCGGGCACTAAAACTGGTTGGAATCTTCGCTCAAGAGCGGGATCCTTCTCAATATATTTTCGGTATTCGGTTAAGGTAGTGGCACCAATCACTTGAAGTTCTCCTCGAGCCAAGGATGGTTTTAGAAAGTTTGAGGCATCTAAAGCGCCTTCTCCTCCTGCACCGGCGCCAACAAGATTGTGTATTTCGTCAATAAATAAAATTATTTGCCCGTGGGAATTCTTTACTTCTTCAATTAAATTTTTCATTCTTTCTTCAAACTCTCCACGGTGCGAGGCTCCGGCTATAAGACTCATTAAGTCAAGTTGGAGAACTTTTTTATTTAGTAACGGTTCAGGAACTTCTTTTTTAACAATTTTCTGAGCTAGTCCTTCAGCAACAGCAGTTTTGCCCACACCAGCTTCACCAACCAAAGATGGATTATTTTTGGTTCTTCTTGATAAAATGTGAATTACCCTTTCAACAACGTCTGAACGCTCAACCACTGGGTCAAGCAGTCCTTGCGCGGCCTTATCTGTTAAATCAATCGTGTATTGTTCAAGCGTGCTTTTTTTGCTTTCGGCGGCAGCTTGTTTTTCAAACCCCTCTTTTTTACCAATAATTTTTTTGTTTAAATCCTCTTTTTTTAATCCTAATTTGGTTAAAATGCGAGCCCCGAGTCCTTCTCCTTCTTCATATAACGACAAAAGAATATGCTCGGGAGAAATAAAATCAAAACCCAATTTTCGCGCCACTATTAGCGATCTATCAAGAATTCTTTTAACTCTGGGTGAAAATTGTGGAGGAACCTTTGACTCCCCCTTTTTATAAATTTTTGCCAATTCTTCCTCAATTATTTGGGGAAGAATTTTTGTTTCTGTAAAAAATTTATAAATCTCCGGATCCGTCAATAGTCCATGCAAAATATGCTCACTATCAACAAATTCACTTTGGAGTTCTTTAGCTTTTGCCTGAGCAGCAATAAAAACACGGTTTGATCTTTGGGTTAAATGGGTCATTAAATCAAGTTCTCCTCTTTTTTTCTGGTCAATATTTGAAGATAAAGTATCGGTTTTCTGTTGTTTGTTTTCAGTTACCGGTTGATCAGTTTTTGGCTGATTACTCACCTGTCCGCCAGAAATATGAGCCGCAGATGATGGCGGAAGGGTTGCCGATTGCTGATTGCTGACAATTCTTTGAGGTGGATTGCCGATGCCAGAGTAAGCCTGTCCTTGGGGTGGGTTGCCAATTCCTGAGTAGGCTTGGCCGTGAGGAGGATTTCCAATACCAGAATAAGACTGAGAACCGGTTGTGGTTTGTTCTTCAGTTGTTGTTTGGCTAACAACTTGCTGTGAAGAAACATCTTGATCTCTTTGGTTATTATCTGTTGGTTGTTTTTTTAAAAAATCAAAAACGCCTGCCATATTATTATTATGAACAATAAAAAAATATTTGTCAACTAAGAAAAAAATTGATTATACTTAACAAGATATGAACAAAAAACTGTCGATAAAAAAACTTTTTAATTTAATCTTAATATGCGGATTATTTATTTTGATAGTTGCGGGAACTCGTAATCAAATACGTTCTCAAACCCAACCAGAAGAACATTCTCTAATAGAACCAACTCCTACTCCAGACGAAGCAATAGTAATTATTAAAAAACTTTTAGAAATTTTTCTTACCATGCCTTCTATTACCGATTCTGATTCCAACTCTCCTCCTGGCTCTATCACTGGTTCTCCCGCTGGTCCTACACCGGACTCTAGTTCGCCATCAACTCCAAGACCAGCTTTTACGTCTTTAAGGGATATTTTTCAAGAAGTGGGTAACCAAGTCGGTGTTCCACCTTTAATTCTTGAGGCAGTGATGCAAATTGAAATGCCTTCAACCTTCAATTTAACTCCGGATCAAGTAAAAGAGTATTCTGAAGCTGGAAAAGTAATTCCCGGTTGTGGTCCTAATGTTTGTTCGGCGACCGGACCGATGCAAATGACAATTGGGACAGATAATTCCGGTAGTTCATTATGTCCTAATTGTTGTTGGAAAGGAACGTGTCTTAATACCAAGGGTGGCTGCCCTAACGCCTGGTCCAGTTATGGCTCTGGAGACCCATGCAATTTAACAGATAATATACGAGCCGCAGCCAAAAAACTCAAAACTGACAGTCAGGCTACATCTTCAACAGGATGGACAGAAGACCAGGTCAATCGAGCAGCAAGAAGATATTATGGCGATTGCACCGTTGCTTATGCGCGACTAGGAAATAAAACTTATTGCGGATATGTTTGGTGGTACTATAATACAAACTAAAAATTTAAAATTTAAAATTTAAATTTTTCAATAAATACATGTGGAATAAAAAAAATCTTTTATTAGGTGCATTTATATTTATTTTTTTGTTTCTCCTTCTGGTTATTTTATCTTTCTCATCAAGAAAAAAAGGGGGTAATGAGAATATATCTCCAACAGAAACGCTTTTACCCACGAAGGTTATTATTCAAAAAAGAATAACGCCTACCCCAACACTATCAGACGAAAATCTTCAGTTATCAACTATAAAAAACAAACTTATAAACGGATACGAATTTGAGGATGTTGTTTTAGATTATCGCCCCAAAACCGATCTAATTATTGTTTTTTATAATCAGTCCAAATTAGAAGCCCAAGATCAAGTTGTTAAATTTTTTAAAGAAGAAGGAATTAATAATTTAGACGTTATAAACATTGAATATATCGGTCTCAAAAAAGACCCAGAAGAACCCCCGGCAGGATATTTTAGATAACATGAATGAACAAAAATTTCACGTTGGAACAAAAGCATTAATTTTAAATGATGAAAACAAAATTCTTATCTTAAAAGCGAATTCAAAAGAACTTAAGGGTAATTGTTCTGCTCATTGGGATCTTCCAGGAGGAAGAATTAAAATCGGAGAAATTCCGGAAGAAAGTTTGAGGAAAGAGGTTAAGGAAGAATTGGGAATAGAAGGAAAAGACGTTAAAATAGTTAGATTATTTGATGCTTCAATATCTAATCTTAAAATTCCTGTTGGAGATGAAAGTTTTGGTTTAGTTTTGTTTGTTTATCTTTGCAAACTTAAAAAAAAAATTTAAAATTTAATCTAAGCTTTGAGCACACGGAGTATAAATGGGTTTCAATTAAAGAAGCCAGAAAATTACTTAGTTTCAAATTTCATAGAAATTTTATTGAAAATCTAGACAATCTGCTTTTAGATATTAAGACATAATTGTAATTAAAATTCTCAATGATTTGAATCATTATGGGTTAAATATATAAAATAGTATCAAATATTATGGCACAGGTTTCAAGACGATACCTTAACGATAAAACTAAGCAGAGAATTTTTTTTCTTTTTGTTTCAGCAATTGTTAGTTGCAATTCAAAAGAATCAGCGACTTCGTTTCTTGAAGATTTATTCACTCCGACCGAAAGAATTATGCTCTCAAAAAGATTTTCTATCGCTTTTATGCTTCTTAATAATTATAACTACAGAACAATTAGTGATGTGTTAAAGGTAAGTTTGGCAACCATAGGTAATGTTTCCCTCTGGCTTAAAAACAAAGGTGTAGGATTAAAAAATATCATTTCAAAAATTAAAAAGAACGAAGAAATGAAAAAAGTTTGGGAAGAAATTGTTGACGCGGTTGAAGAATTGATAGCCTCAGCTCCTGGTAAAAATTGGGAACAATCAAAAAAGGAGCTTTATAAAAATCGCATAGAACGTCAAAAAGTATTTTAAATTATTTTTGTGTTACAACTACAATGATTCAAATCATTGTAGTTTAATGTATAAAAATAATATTTTATATATCAATTTATGTATTGATTAAGTTTTTGCTTTATTCGAGATAACTTAATTTTTGTTGATTTGTTAATAAAATCTTTTAACCTGTAAGGATCTTGTGTTAAAATATCTTTATGAAACTCTTAGTTACCGGCGGTGCCGGATTCATCGGCTCCAATTTTATTCTGTATTGGCTGAAACATCACCCCGAAGACTTTATTGTTAATCTTGATAAATTAACTTACGCTGGAAATCTTGAAAATCTAAAATCGATTGAAAATAACAAAAACTATCAATTTGCAAAGGGTGATATTTGTGACAGAAGACTGGTAGATGAATTAATAAGAAAGGTTGATATAGTTATCCATTTTGCGGCCGAGAGTCACGTTGATCGTTCCATCTTAGATCCGGCTCCCTTTATCACCACTAATGTTTTAGGTACCTATACGCTTTTAGAGTCGGCATTAAAGAACAATATAAAAAGATTTCATCATATTTCAACTGACGAAGTTTTTGGCGCTTTAGAACTAAACTCAAAAGAAAAATTCAATGATAAAACCCCTTACAATCCTCGTAGTCCTTACGCTGCGTCAAAGGCCGCCTCAGATCATTTAGTTCGAGCTTATCACCTGACTTATGGCTTACCAATAACTATTTCAAACTGTTCTAACAACTTCGGTCCTTTTCAGTTCCCGGAGAAGCTGCTTTCCTTAGCCATCACTAATATTATTGAAGAGAAAAAAGTGTCTATTTACGGTGATGGCTTACATGTCCGTGATTGGTTGTTTGTTGAAGACCATGTGCGGGCGATTGAGCTGATCTTGCAAAAAGGAAAGATAGGAGGAACATATTTAATTGGTGGTTTGACCGATGATATTTCCAATATTGAAATAATTAAAAAAGTTTTAAAAATTATGAAAAAAGATGAGCGCTTGATAGAATTTGTAAAAGACAGACCTGGACACGACCGAAAATATGCGATCGATTGGAGTAAAACTAATCAAGAACTAGACTGGCAACCAAAATACAATTTTGAAGAAGCACTAACCAGAACTATTCAGTGGTATATTAAGAATAAAAATTGGTGGAAAAAGATTAAACACTAGCTTTTCTTCCTAAAAATTTTTTTTATAATGGTTTTACGTCCATTAGCGCCAATCACTTCTATAACAACTTCATTTCTCTGTTTAAACAAAGGTATGGTAATTTCAAAAACATTATCTTTGTTCTGATATGCTCTTTCGCCATTTACGGTGATGATTGCTTCTTTTTCTGTTTTACCAATTAATTTTATTTTGCTTTCTCTTTTAAAAACTGTCTCTTTTGGACTAATTATTTCCACTTTCGGCGGAGAAAAATAAACAACTAGTTGATGACCAAAATATAATGAAAAAATAAGTAAAATAAAACAGACTGATATTTTAAAAATTTTTTTTGTTTCCGGAGTTAAATGGGTTTTGTTAACTCTTTCTTTAAATTTAATCTCTTCGTTCTTTTCATATTGACGACGGAAAAAAGCAATTAACTTGTCTTCGTTAAGACTTAAAAATTTGCCATAAGTTTTAATTATTCCAATAATATATGTTTTTGAGGGAAACTTTTTCCAGTCGCTTTTTTCAACCGCTTCTAAGTTTTTTTTTCGTATTTTAGTTTTTTTTTCAATCTCCTCAAGAGTTAAATTTTTTTCCTCTCTTTCCCTTAATAGAATTTCGCCAATCGTCAACATATAATGATAATTAATTATATTAAAAAGCTAAAACAAATAAAAAGCCCTCATGTCTAGAGGGCTTTTTAAAGTTAATCTCTAACAAAAATCGTTTTAATATTGCTCGCCACCCGGCATTGCTGGCATTTCCTTCTTTTTCTCGGGAATATCGGTCACTAAAGCCTCTGTTGTTAGAATCATCGCGGCTACGGATGAAGCATTCTCTAGAGCGGTACGAACAACTTTAGCCGGGTCAACAATTCCTTTTTTAAACAAAGACCCAAACTCTAATAACAGCGCATCAAAACCATAATCCAGATCTTTTGTCTCTTCCACTTTTCGCAAGACCCAACCCGAATCAACGCCGGCATTTTTGACAATCATCGAGATTGGTTCGGCCATGGCCTTATAAACAATTTCCACCCCTGTCTTTTCTTCTTCAAAACTCATCTTGTCTTTTAAAGCCAAAAGTGGCTTTCTGACTCTTAAAAGAGCCACCCCACCACCGACTACGATTCCTTCCTCTAAAGCGGCTTTGGTCGCGGAAACAGCGTCGTTAACTCGTTCTTTTTTCTCCTTTAGTTCAACTTCTGTAGCCGCACCAACATTAATAACCGCCACACCACCTGACAATTTGGCTAAACGCTCTTGGAGTTTTTCCTTATCAAACTCCGAGGTTGTTTCTTCAATTTCTCGTCTTATTTGAGCAATCCGAGCTTGGATTTTTACCTTCTCCCCTTTCCCACCAACAATACGGCAATTTTCCTTATCCGCCCAAACCTTATCAGCACGACCACAGACATCAATATCAATATTTTCTAATTTTTTGCCTAATTCTTCGGAAACAACCAAGCCGCCGGTTAAAATAGCAATGTCTTCTAACATTTCTTTTCTTCTGTCACCAAATCCCGGCGCTTTTACCACTAAAACATTAAACGTGCCACGAAGTTTATTGACAACTAATGTTGCCAAGGCTTCCCCTTCAAGTTCATCAGCAATGATAACTAAATTTTTGGAAACTTTGACAAATTTTTCTAAAAATGGCAGAAAATCAGAAACAGCCGAGATTTTTTTATCAGTAATAAGAACATAGGCGTCTTCAATTTCCGCTACCATCTTTTCCGAATCAGTAACAAAGTAAGGTGAAGCAAAACCTTTATCAAATTCCATTCCCTCTTTATACTCGATCTCCATTTGTAATCCTTTCCCCTCCTCAACCGTAACAACACCATCTTTGCCAACTTTTTTTATCGCCTCGGCAATCAACTTTCCAATTTGAAAATCAGCCGCGGAAATTGTTGCCACTTGAGCAATCGCCTCTTCATCATTTAAGGGAATTTTTTTGGACATTTTTTTAATTCCAATAACGGCCGCTTCTACTGCTTTTTCCATTCCTCGTTTTAATATCATCGGGTTTGCCCCAGCGGTAATATTTTTAAGACCAAAATTAACCATTGCCTGAGTAAGAAGGGTGGACGTTGTTGTTCCGTCACCGGCAACATCATTGGTCTTAGAAGCGGCTTCTTTAACTAACTGGGCGCCCATATTTTCAAACGGATCTTCCAGCTCAATTTCTTTAGCTACTGATACGCCGTCATGGACAACGTTGGGTGCTCCCCATTTTCTATCAAGAGCTACATTTCGACCACGAGGACCAAGAGTTGTAACAACAGCCTTAGCCAAAATATTAACACCACGAGAAAGTGATTGTCGCGCCTCTTCGGCGAATTTTAATTGTTTTGCCATAAGTTTTTTATAATTTTATAAAATTTATAACGATTATAACTGTCGAAACATTTAATCTACAATTGCCATAACATCTTTTTGTTCAATTAAAAGCCATTCTTCAGAACCAACTTTAGTTTCGTTACCGCCCCATTTTTTATATAAAACTTTTTGACCCACCTTAATCAATATCGGTAAAATTTTGCCATCATCGTTCATTGCGCCTGGGCCAACTGCCATTACTTGGCCAACTTGAGGTTTTTCTTTAACTGTGTCGGGAAGAACTATTCCTGATGGCCTTACCTCTTCTTGCTGGAGAGGTTTAACCAATATATAATCGAAAAGTGGTTTTATGCCTTGCCTGCCGGCAGGCAGGTTTTGTTTAATCTTCATAATTTAAACATAAAAAATAAACTTATAATTTTTTTATTACATTACATATTGTAGAATAAAAAATTTTGTGCTTTAATATATAGCAAAGGATAGTGAAATTGTCAAGAGGTATTTTCGTCTGCTAAATATTATAGGATCCCGCTTAGCGGGATAACATATGGATAATCAAACGCCTTTTTTGGAAGTTCAAAAATTAGAAGAGAAGGTAAAAAACGCCAATTTACCAACCAATCTTTTCGAGAAGGTTCAAGCTCAGATTGAACGAATACAGTTATCTTTAAAATACGGTGGTAATTTAAATCAACTGGAAATTATCTCTAAATATATTGAGTGGATTACTTCACTTCCCTGGATAAATAAAACAGAAGACCTACTTGATATAAAAAAAACCAAAGAAATTATGGATAAAAATCATTTTGGATTAGAGTCGGTTAAAAAAAGAATTTTAGAATATCTATCCATCTTAATTCTTCAGAAACAACGCTTAAAACTTGAATCTTTTCACGCGCCTATTTTATTATTTGTTGGATTGGCTGGTTCTGGAAAGACTACTTTTGCTAAATCGGTGGCTGAAACACTTGGAAGAAAATTCGTTCGGGTTCCCTTTGGTGGTTTATCATCTGCTTTGGATTTGCGAGGACTATCAAAAGTGCAACCCGAAGCTGAACCAGGACAAATCATTAAAGCTTTAAGAAGAGTTAATAGTAAAAATCCCGTTATTCTTCTTGATGAACTTGACCGAGTGTCACCCGAAGCCAAAGGAGCAATAATGGGAGTTCTTCTTGAACTTTTGGATCCGGAACAAAACACCAATTTTATTGATCATTATATTGATTATCCTTTTGATTTATCTTCTGTTGTTTTTATTACTACCGCCAACAACACCACTAATATTTCCACCGCGGTAATGGATCGATTGGAGGTTATTCAAATGCCCTCATACACCGATCAAGAAAAAATCACCATTGCCAAAAGCTATGTTCTTCCTAGGCTTTTGCAAGAAAGCGGACTATCTTCAGAAAATTTGGTAGTAGACGATATCGTCTGGCAAAAAATTGCCCGTCTATCAGGCTACGATCCAGGAATAAGAAGCGTTGAGCGTTATGTAGAAACAGTTGTCCGTAAAACAGCTTTTAAATTTGTCAATGGTGAAGGAACACAATTTATAGTTAATGGAGAAAATGCCAAGGAATACCTTGAATAACAAATTTAAAATAAGATTTGTGATTTTGGATTTTCAGGTATGACGATCGGCAACTTTTGAAGCTCCAAAAGCATATGGTTTTATTTTTACATCATAGCCACTTCCGCGAACCATACCAACAATTTCCGTAATCATTACACGAGTTTCACCACCGCGGCCAATGTCCACATGAATTTCAATATCATATTTAGCAATTCCGTTCTCACGAAATAGTTCAAAGACATTTTCGGCCGATTGCAGTGACAAAATTGCTTCTTGATACATTCTTTGTCTTAAACCCATTTTTTTATTGACTATTTCTCGTTTCCAAAAATATATACCCCCAGCGCCTACACGATGGATAGCGATAGCAACAACAAAATCATAGCTCCCGCTTTTTAATTTTTGTGAATCGGAACCAACAATAATTTTATACTTAGCCTCTTTTATTTCCGTCATGTAAGAAACTATTCTTTTTTTCATAGCTAAAATATCAAGTTGCCCGCATGTTGGACTGTTGTACATAATTAAAACAAGTTAAATTTATCTTCAAGACCTACACACTGTCATTCTGACCCCGCTTAGCGGGGGAAGAATCTAGCGAAAGCGTAATTACGCTCGCTTCGCTCGCTAGATCCTTCGCTAACGCTCAGGATGACAATTTACTGCGTAACTCCTATTATCCTTTAATGTTCCCGATCGGTCTTAAATAGGCAACTGGTTTAGAAAGACCAGCCGCATCAATCGATTTTATCACATCGGAGATGTTTTTGTAAGCCAAGCCGGCTTCTTCAGCTAAACCAGCAGAAGAGACAGATTTTACGTAAATACCTTTATTTTTCATTTCTTGCCAAAGCTTGTCTCCGCAAACAATCCTTTTGGCTTTTGCCCGAGACATGGTTCGGCCGGAGCCGTGAGCGGTTGACCCGAATGATTTTGTCGCCGCTTCGCGAGTTCCAATCAAAAGGTAACTACCTGTTTCCATTGATCCGCCGATAATTACCGGTAGATTAGGAAAGGAACGAGTAGCTCCTTTTCGATGAATCAAAAATCTTCCTTGTTTTTTAGACTTAGGAATCTGATGTTGCTCAAATTTAGCAATATTATGAGCCACGTCATAAACCAACTTCATTCCTAAGGTTTGAGCTTTTTTTCCCAAGACTTTTTCAAATACCATTCTTATTTTATGAGTTATTGCTTCCCGATTAGCAAAGGCAAAATTGGCCGCGGCCGCCATGGCGGAAAAATAATGTTTTGCCGGTGAAGAATAAAGAGGAGCAGAAACTAACTGCCGATCACTCAAGGCAATTTTGAATTCAGACCTATGTTTCTCAAAAATCCTTAAATAATCACTACAAACTTGATGACCAAAACCTCTTGATCCACAGTGAATCATAACTGTGATTTGATTTTTTTTAAAAATACCCAACTCTTTTGCCTTTTCTTGATCAAGAATCGCCTCAACCACTTGGATTTCCAGATAATGATTGCCCGAGCCCAAGGTAGCCAATTGACTAATTCCGCGATCAGCCGCTTCTTTAGAAACACAAGAAAAATCAGCATCTTGAATTTTACCTTGCTCTTCTATGCGAGAAATGTCCTCTTCCCAGCCGATGCCTTTTTTAATAAGATGAGGAACGCCTTCCTCAACTAATTGCTTTAATTCCTTTTTATTAACTTTTAAAAATCCACGTCTTCCGAGACCGGGCGGTACGTAGTCAAAAAGCATGTTGACTAATTTTTCTAAGTGAGGTTTTATTTCTTCATGGCAAAGATTAGTTTTTATTAATCTCATCCCGCAATTTATATCGTATCCAACTGCGCCGGGAGAAATATAACCATGGTTAGAGTCCATAGCAAAAACTGTGCCGATGGGCGCTCCATAGCCTGAATGAGCATCGGGCATGATTAATACCGGTCCAACCAATCCCGGAAGTTGAGCCACGTTTTTTCCCTGAATAAAAACCGCCTCATCCATCTGTTTTAATAATCCTTCTTCGGCAAAAATCCGCAAAGGCGCTCCTTGGTAATCTTTTTCCATTTCATACTCCGCCTCACCGACCCTATTTAATATATAGCCAAAAATATTCACCATATAACGATTTAATAACAGATTAATAACAGAATGCGCAAATCCTATTCTTAGTTTAGAAAAGCTAAAATCAAAATACCAGCAACAATAATCCGATACCAACCAAAGACTACTAAACTATTTTTCTGCAGGTAATTAATAAACAAGCGGATTACAAAAAAGGCGCTTATAAACGAAGTTAAAAATCCGATTATCAGAAAAAATAAATTTTGCGAATTAAAAACCAAGCTAAAATTTGTTTTTAAAAGATCAAAAGCAGAGGCGGCAAAAATTGTCGGAACAGCTAAAAGAAAAGAATATAAAGCCGCTTCGTCTCGCCTGAAACCCAAAAACATCATTGTCACTATCACTGCTCCGGCTCGAGAAACACCGGGAACAATGGCTAAAGACTGCCCTAGCCCGATAATTATTGCTTGTTTATAAGTAATATTGTTCACTGATTTTTGCAGTCTTAATTTTTTTCTCTTAACCAAAAGCTCCACTGTAAAAAATACAAACCCAACAAAAAACATCATAAAAACAATAAGTAGATAAGATTCAAAAAAGATATTTTTAATAATTTTGTAAAAAACAAACCCAATGATTGCTGTTGGAAAAAAAGAAACAACAATATTTTTTAAGTTCTTTTTATGAGTTAATAAATGACGAAAGTAAATTATTAAGACGGCTAAAATTGCTCCTGATTGAATAAAGACTTCAAAAAATTTTTGAAACTCTGTTTGATGAATCTTTAATAACTTGCTAACAAAAATAAGATGAGCGGTTGAAGAAATCGGCAAAAACTCGGTTAGTCCCTCAACTATTCCCAAGATTAAGGCGTTTAAAACACTCATATCTTACAGTATAATACATAAAATGAAAGTCGCTATTGTTCACGATCAATTGCAAGAATTTGGGGGGGCGGAGCGGGTATTAGTCACTCTTAAGAAAATTTTTCCCGAAGCCGACGTTTATACCTCATTCTACAATCCTAAAACTTTAGGTTCTCATGCCGAAAAATTTAAAAATTGGCAAATTATCACTTCCTGGGCAGATAAAATTCCTTTTTTAAAAAAACTCTATTCCCCTCTTCGTTTTATTACCCCTTTGCTTTGGGAACCTTTTAATTTTTCAAATTATGATTTGGTTATTTCCTCTTCAGGTTCCTACATGTCAAAGGGAGTAATTACCCGGCCGAAAACTGTTCATGTTTGTTACCTTCATCATCCGCCCCGTTCGCTTTATTATTATGAGACTGCGATTGAGTGGCAAAAATATTGGCCGATTAAAATTTATGGTCACCTAGTTAACCATGGTTTGCGATTGTGGGACTATCTTTCATCTCAAAGAGTTGATTGTTTCATCGCCAATTCAGAAGAAACAAAAAGACGGATTGAAAAATTCTACCGCCGTGATTCTATCGTTATCTATCCTCCAGTTAGTATTCCTAAAAAACCTTCAAACCTTCAAGCCTTCAAACCTTCAAGCTTTTATCTAACCGTTTCCCGTCTCGCTCGGGCCAAACACATTGACATTTTGATAAAAGCCGCTAATAAAATGAAATTAAATCTTAAAATCGTTGGCGCCGGTCGGGATGAAAAATATTTAAAATCAATAGCGGGACCAAAAGTAGAATTTTTAGGAGAGCTTCCTGATGAAAAATTAACCCAATTATATCTTGAAGCTAAAGCCTTTTTGTTTTCGGCCGCTGATGAAGAGTTTGGTATTGCCCCGGCAGAAGCCATGGGTTACGGAGTACCAGTAATTGCTTACAGTGACGGCGGTATTCCTGAACATATAAAAGACGGACAAAATGGATTTTTATTTAACCAATTAAATGAGGACTCGTTAGTTCATAAGGTTAAAAAGTTTGAAAGTTTAAAAGAAGAAGAATTTATTAAGATGAAAAAGTCTGCCCGAAAAACTGCCGAAAACTTTTCTGAAGAAAAATTTAAGGAAAATATTTTTAAATTTATAAAGACTGTCTTTCAAGAACGACAGTCTTTAAATAAAAATGCCCGAACTTCCCGAAGTTGAAACAATCCGTCTCCAGTTAAAACCTAAAATTATTGGAAAGACGATAAAAGACATTAAAATTTTGGAAAAAAAGCAATTTATTGGTAAAAAGGAAGATGTCGTCGGTAAAAAAATTGTTTCTATCGAACGTTTTGGAAAAATTCTTGTTTTTAAACTCGTTAACCCGTTAACTCGTAAACTCGCCAACTATAAGTTCTTAAATATTCATCTTAAACTTACCGGCGAAATTCTTTATACAAACAATCTTAAAAACTCAGTTTTTAAAGACGTTATTCCTTTTACCAAGACAACCAAAATGCCTTCAAAAACCACCAGAGTGGTTTTTGCCTTTTCCGATGGTAGCGGCTTATTTTTCAACGATATGCGTAAATTTGGCTGGATAAAAATAACCGATCAACCAGAAAAACCACAGGGAATTGACGTCCTTTCTAATGAATTTACAGTTGAGTACTTAACTATAATTACTCAACAAACTAGCAAACCGATTAAACTTTTATTATTAGATCAGGAAAAAATTGCCGGTATTGGCAACATCTACGCTAATGAAGCTTTGTTTTTAGCAAAGATTCATCCTTTAAAAAAATCTAAATCTCTTAGTAAATTAGAAGTTGCCAAACTCTATCAAACGATCAAAAAAGTTATTGAACAAGGAATAAAATACGGAGGTTCAACAAGCGCAGATGAGGCTTATATTAAGCCTAATGGTAGCAGAGGCTCATATCAAACCCATTTTAAAGTTTATCAAAGAGAAAATGAACCCTGCCTTATTTGTAAAACTCCAATAAAAAGAATCAAACAGGGAGGGAGA
Organism: uncultured Gammaproteobacteria bacterium; assembly: GCA_964476245.1. Lineage (GTDB taxonomy): Bacteria > Patescibacteriota > Microgenomatia > UBA1406 > HO2-37-13b > CAYYYW01. The sequence goes on along the minus strand of CAYYYW010000005.1, from coordinate 3,397 downwards.
AGCAGCTTTTTCTGCCCGATGTGTCAACAACCAACTTGATTGTTATTCTGAGGAGGAACGAAGTGACGACGAAGAATCTAGCGTAGCGTAAAATATTACTAATGAATAAAAGTTATTTTGTTTATATCATCGCCAACTACGAAAATACTGTTTTGTATACTGGAATAACAAACAATCTTCAAAGAAGAATCCAGGAACACAAAAACGGAGTAATTGATAATTCATTTACTAATAAATACCGTTTATATAAACTAGTATGGTTTGAAGAATTTACCACGCCCGAAGAAGCCATTATCGTTGAAAAGAAAATCAAAGGCTGGAAAAGATGTAAAAAGATCAATCTTATCAAAATTGAAAATCCTAAGTTTAAAGATTTATCATCTACGCTTCGCTAGATCCTTCACTTCGTTCAGGATGACGGATAATAGATTGCTAGATGATTTTATCTCATTCATAACGAATCGCTTCAATTGGAGAAAGTTCCGCTGCTTTTTTAGCTGGTAAAACGCCAAAAATAATACCTATAGCTGATGAAACGCCAAGAGCGATTAAGATTGATGTTAAATCAATATATGCTGGGAAATAACTTTGAATAAAAAAAACCACCACGAAAGAAATCGTAAGGCCAAGAAATCCGCCCAATAAAGATAGAATCACTGATTCAGCTAAAAATTGAAAAAGAATATCGTTTTTTGTCGCCCCAATGGCCCTTCTTATCCCAATCTCTCGGATTCTTTCAATTACCGAAACATACATAATGTTCATAATTCCTATCCCTCCAACAACAAGAGAAACTGCGGCGATGGCGACCAAAACAACATTGATAATTGAAAAAATTGAAGAAATTGTTTCCATTAGTTCTGTTTGCTCCATAATGCTAAAATCGTCTTCATCATATCTTTTTAATAAAACCTTTTTCACTTCTTCTTTTGTTTCGGGAATAACTTCTTTGTCCTCTACTTTAAAATATATCCCAAAGAATTTCTTGTCTGGGTTAAAAGAATACGAAGCTTTAAAAGGAATGTAGATATGATCATCTAAACTACTGCCTCCAAGACCTCCTCCACCTTTAGATTTTAAAACCCCGATTACCTTAAAATTCTGTTCTTCACTAACAATATTTTTACCAACCGCCTCGCTGGCGGAGCTAAATAATTTTTCTGCCAAAGACTTATGAAGCATGACAATTTTGCTGCCTTTTTGCGCGTCTTTTTTCTCCATTAATCGTCCTTCCTCAAGTTCCAAATTCATAATAGGAACAATCTCCTCGGTTGAGGCTAAAATCTCAGCCACTTCAATTTTTTCACGAACTTTAATTAAAGCCCCGGATTTCGCAAAAATTGGAGCAATATGACTAATTGTTTTTACTCTTTTTATTTTACTGATGTCCTTGTCGTCAAATTTTATGCCACCAATCATTCCCCCGCCTCTTAAAAAAGTATTCTTGCTTCCGGGAATAACAAACATAAGGTTTGCCCCTAAACTTTCAAACTGGTTACTGATATATTTCTTGAGGCCTAATCCAAAAGCAATCATAAGAACAACCGAGGAAACCCCAATTAGAATTCCTAAAGACGTCAAAAACGTCCGTAGCTTATTACGTCGAAAATCCTCAAAAGCGGACTTTAAAATAAAAAGAAAATATTTCATATATTTTTAAGTTCCTATTATCTCCCCGTCCCTTATATAAATCTTCCTTTTCATCCTGTCAGCCACATGTTTCTCGTGAGTAACAACAATAACGGTGATTCCGTCTTTTCGATTTAATTCCTCCAAAAGATCTAAAATTTTTTCCCCTGTTTTTGTATCCAAATTGCCCGTCGGTTCGTCAGCTAAAATAATCTTTGGATTGTTAATTAATGCCCGAGCAATAGCAACGCGCTGTTGCTCTCCGCCAGAAATTTTATTCGGAAAAGAATTGGCTTTATTCTCTATACCAAATCTTTTCATAAGAAATAGGGCTTTTTCTTGTGGATCAAAGTTGATTTTTTTCCTAATGTAAATTGAGGGTAAAAGAATATTTTCTAAGACGGTTAACTTGTTGATTAAATTGAATTGCTGAAAAACAAAACCGACGAATCCATTTCTTAATTCGGAAAGTTGATCGTCACTTAACTTTAAAGCATCTTTCCCCTCAATATATATTTGCCCCCTGGAAGGATGATCTATCAGTCCGATCGTATGCATTAAGGTTGATTTTCCAGATCCAGACGGACCAGCAATGGCAGTAAATTCACCTTTTTTTATTTCTAGAACAATGTTGTTAAGAGCAATAAAAACTTCACCATCTAATTTATACTCTTTGTAAATATTCTGAAGTTTAATCATAAACCGTATCGTTTTTAGAAAGTCCGGAAATAATTTCTACCAAATCATCAACTTCCACGCCGGTAGTTATGAAAACTTTAGTCTTTTGACCATTCTGGCCATTTTTTACCACATTAACATATTTTTTCCCCGTCTCGCTTTTCACAAACTTAATTGGCAGATATAAAACATCTTTTATTTTTTTAGTGACAAAACTCAAGTCGCCAGTCATGCCAATTTTATGCTTGTAGTTAAGATTGTCTTCTTCGAAAATAAATTTTATGTCGTAAACCGCCCCTGTCTCCCCTGCCTTTGGTATAAAAGAAATGTTTTTGATTTTCCCAGTTAATGTTTTTTCGGGATACGGATCTAGCATTAAGTCACCAATCATACTTTCTTTTAATTCAATCACCTCTGACTGATCCGCCGAAGCTGAAAAATAAACCGTCTGAGGATTAATAATTTCAAATTCCGCTTGGGCTGGGGTAATATTCATGCCGGCAAAAGGATTGTCAACCCTTACGACCAAACCTTCAATCGGCGTCCAAAGATTAGCGTATTCTAAAGATAAACTTTGTAATTCTACATCTAATACGGCGTCGTTTAAATCATTTTGAGATTTTTTGATGATTCTTTCTGCTTCTCTTTTAAGACCGTCACTTAAAGCATATTGTTCTTGCCAAGAATCGTCGTGGGTTTGTTCAAAATCATATCTTTCATTAACATAACCGTTAAGATACTTCTCTAGAGTTTTTTTAAGCTCCCTCTTGTCTAAAGAGGCAATCCCCTGGTATTTTTTAACATAGTCTCCTTCTTTTACTCCCACCCAAGCTAAACGACCAGAGGATTGAAAGCGTAAAATAACTTTTTCTTCGGCGTCAATTTTCCCGGAAATGATTAATTTTTCCTCCAAATCTCCACGTTTTACTTTTGCTGATTCAATTTTTTTAATTTTCGGTGAGAAAAAATTTTTATATACCACAAAACCGATTATTATCAAAATAAGGACAATTACAAATGTTTTTATTCTATTTTTCATACGTAAAAGTATAACATCCGCGAAAAATTTATGCAGGAATTTATTCAAGTT
>CAYYYW010000004.1:51036-80306 GCA_964476245.1 uncultured Gammaproteobacteria bacterium | reverse complement strand
ATAATAAAATGAAAATAGCCATAAGTTCTAAAGGAAAAAATCTTAATAGTGAAGTTGATAAGGTATTTGGAAGATGTCCTTACTTTCTCATTGTTAAAATTGACGATAAAAAAGTAAAGGAATTTAAAGCAATAAAAAATTTAAGCATAAATCAAACGAGTGGAGCAGGAATTTCTGCTGCCCAAATGGTAGCGGGAAAAAATGTGAGCGCAATCGTAACTGGAGCGGTTGGTCCAAGAGCATTAGACGTTTTAAAACAATTTAATATCCAAGTTTATAGCGGCGCTGGTTTAATAAAGGAAGCCGTACAAAAATTTATAGAGGGAAAACTTAAGAAAGCACAATAAACAAATGATAAAAATAGTAATCCCTACCAATAATAAAAAAGGGGTAGATGATAACGTAGCGGAGCATTTTGGCAGATGCAATACCTACACTTTTCTTGACGAGAAAGGCGAAGTTGTGGAAATTGTAGATAATGCCAGCGAGGATAGGGGTGGCAAAGGATTGCCACCGGAATTGATAAAAAAATACGGGGCAGATATTCTATTATGCAAAGACCTTGGGCCAAAAGCTTTAAATTTGTGCGGGGAATTGGGAATAGAAGTATATGTTTGCCAAGCAAAAACAGTAAAAGAGATTTTTAAATTGTGGAAAGATAATAAAATTAAAAAAGCAAACATAGAAGATATCTGCGTTCATAACGGAGGTTAAAAAATTATGCCTACCTATACTTTTCGTTGTCCAAAATGCCAATATAAATTTAGCGATATTTTTCCAATGAAAGATTTCGAAGGCAAGAAAGTAGTTTGTCCAAAATGCGGCCATAAAGGGGTAAGTCGGGTTTTTGAGGGTTCGTTTTCAATTATTAGCAAAAGTTCTGCTTGTCCGACTGGAACCTGTCCCCTAAAAGGATAATAAAAAATTAAAAGAAAAATTTAATGTCAAAAATAATAATTTTTGGCTTAATAATTTTAATTTTAGAAGGAGGTTTGTATTTTTTTTATCAAAAAGGTCAGTTTTCTCAAAGACCTATAATTAAAGAAAAATCTATGATTGAAGAAAAAATTGAACCAAAATTAGAGATAAAAAAAATTCCTTCAGAAGAAAGTGACTCCTTACCATTGTTCAGGAAATAGATGCCGAAAGTTATTTAAGCAAGAATATAAAGAAAACTTTATAGAAAATGGGGTAGGAAAAATAATTGAAATTAAATGAATTTATGAAAATCGCAATAACAGGTGGTAAGGGTGGAACAGGTAAATCAATGGTTGCTACTTCTTTGGCAGTTGAGTTTGCTGAAAGTAATATAACAATGCTTGTCGATGCTGACGTTGAATGTCCCAACGACCATTTAATGCTTTCTGTAAAAAGAAAAAAATATACTAAAGTTTATCAGCCGATACCAAAATGGGATTTTACCAAATGCACAAAATGCGGAAAGTGTGCCGCTATTTGTAAACAAAACGCCATAGTCTTTGTGGAAGGTAAATACCCCGCTTTTGTAAAAAATCTATGTATTGGTTGTAAAGCCTGTCTTGCTGTTTGCCCTTATGGTGCGATAACAGAAACAAAAAAAGAAATTGGAGTAATTTATACCGGAAAAAATTATGGTGTCGATTTAATTTCGGGTGAGCTTAAGTTAGGTGAACTTGCCTCCGGAGAAGTAGTCGCAGAGGTGAGAAGATGCGCTGAAAAAATTAATAAGAAAATGAGGGCAGAAATAATATTAATCGATTCTGCTGCCGGAATCGGCTGTCCGGTAATTGCCTCACTGGTAGGAACTGATTACATCGTTGCCGTAACAGAACCAACGCCCTCCGCCCTGCACGATTTAAAAAGAGTTTTATATCTAGCAAATCATTTCGGCATCAAACATGGAATTGTTATTAATAAATTTGACCTGGAAAAAAGTTTTTGTTTAAAAATTGAAAAATTTGCCAAAAAAAGCAAAATACCGATTCTTGGTAAAATACCTTACAGAAAAGATTTTGTTGATTCAATGATAAAAATGAAGCCTGTCACCGTCGTCAATCCAAAATATAAAAAAGTATTTCAAGAAATTATAAAGAAGATATTGAAACTCCCACGAGCTTACGCTCGGGGAAACTTTAATTAACGCTTCGTTAGGAGTTGAAATCCTGCCGAAGCGAAAATACCGCTCTTCATCTACGGTCTTATGACACGGAAGAATTTCGCGAAGGCGGATTAAAATAAAACATATGAGCCCAAAATACAAAAATTATAAATTAATTGCGATTTTTCTCGCCTTAGTTACTTTATTTATTTTCTTCTTAACAGAGATTCGCGCTCAAAATCAAGACAATGGCAAAAATGAGGTTTATTTACATGTTTTTTACGGGCAAGGTTGCCTTCACTGTTCAACTTTATTATCTTTTTTAAACGATATCAAAGAAGATAAATACCCTACGTTACAAATTTACGAACACGAAGTATATCAAAATAATCAAAACAGAAAGTTATTTGAAGAATTGGTTGATAAATTTAATACAAAAATAGAGGGCGTTCCAACAGTATTTATTGACAATAAAGTAATCGTGGGATTTAGCAAGGAAATCTCTGTTTCGTTAGAAAATGAGATAAAAAGATGTTCATTAAAAAAATGCGGAAACCCTGTTGAAAAAAATACGGAAGAGTCTTCTCCAACTCTGGAGAAAAAGAAAAATATAAAAAAATTAACTATCCCGATAGTTGTCGGAGTAGCAGCTGTTGATGCGATAAATCCTTGCGCTTTTGCGGTTTTAATAATTCTTATGACTACCGCCTTATCTATTGCCGACAAAAAACGAGCCTTAAAATTTGGGTTGGCGTTTACCGTCTCAATTTATATTTCTTATTTTTTAATGGGTTTAGGATTATTTTCTGCTCTTCAAGCTACCAAATTAAGCCATAGCTTTTATATTTTTGTCACAATTCTTGCCGTTCTTGTTGGTCTGTTTAATATTAAAGATTATTTTTGGTATGGAAAAGGTTTCTTGATGGAAATTCCTTTAAGTTGGCGGCCAACAATGAAAAAAATAATTAATCGGGCGACTTCTCCATTAGGAGCTTTTTTCGTTGGTTTTGTCGTGTCTCTTTTTGAACTTCCTTGCACCGGAGGTCCTTATATTGTAATATTGGGATTACTGGCAAAAGAAGTAACAAGGGCTACGGGAATAATATATCTTCTTTTATATAATTTAGTTTTTGTAATGCCTTTAATAATACTTTCAACAATTATTTATAAGGGTTTGTCAACAACAGAAAAATTAGAAAAAATTAGGCAGGAGAAAATAAAAATTCTCCATTTAATCGCCGGAATACTCATGCTTATTATCGGAGGAACAATGATATTATCAATAATTAAAGGATGGGTTTAGTGAAGCACTCCCCGACCTTACGGTCGGGGCATCAGCCACTTCGGGCATTCAGAGTGCGAAACCCCGCACCGAATGCCCGCTTGAAAACCATTCATCCCACGTGCTAACGCACGGGGCATTCTGGTGCTGGGGTTAATAATATGAATATGCTTTTAGAAGTCAAAAATTTAAATGTGAATTTGGATGGAGAAAAGGTTATACAAGATTTATCTTTCCAAGTTGCCCAAGGAGAAATTTTGACCATTTTAGGCCCTAATGGTGCTGGGAAGAGCGTACTTTTAAGAACTCTTCTAGGACTTTTACCTTATGAGGGAGATATCATTTGGCACCAAAAGCCAAAGATTGGTTACTTACCGCAAGGCTTAACCCAATTAAAAGTTAAAGATTTTCCAATGACAGTGCAAGACTTTTTTGCACTAAAGGATCCCCTACCAACACCTAAAGAAATAAATCGATTTCTCCAGTTGGTGGGATTAGAGAAAAATATTCTCTTCAAAACAGCCGACAGTTTATCCGGTGGACAATTCCAAAGAATGTTGGTGGCTTGGGTATTAATTTCCCATCCTAATGTTGTATTTTTAGATGAGCCAACGACAGGAATAGATATTGGTGGAGGAAAAACTATTTATTCTTTATTACATAGTGTTTGGGTAAAAGAAAAACTAACCATTTTCCTTGTAACCCATGATTTAAATATTGTCTATAAACATTCTACCAATGTGCTGTGTTTAAGTCGTAAACGACATTCTTGTTTTGGCGAGCCAAAAGAAATTTTAAGCCCAGGGACATTAGAGCAGATTTTTGGCACAGAAATTAAATTATATAAACATCATTAGTCCATAATAAATATGTCGTACCAACTCATTCTAACTTTAATAAGTGGGATTTTTATAAGCGGAGTCGCCGGCTATCTTGGCACACTAATGCTTTCCAAAAAAATGTCCGTGGTCGCTGGACCCTTAGCTCATTTAACTCTGCCTGGAGTCGCTTTAGCCATTATTTATGGATTTAGCATGTCGTTAGGAGCGTTTCCGTTTGTTATTCTGGGCGCCATTTTAATTTGGCTTTTAGAAAAAAGGACAAAACTACCCATGGAAAACTTGGCCGCGATTATTTTTGCCTCCGGAGTAGGGACGGCGCTTCTCATTTTACCTATTGGCAAAGCGGAAGAAGCTTTAGTCGGCAATATTACGAAAATAAATGCGCAAGAAACGCTTATGACGGTTATATTAAGCCTTCTCATTTTTTATGTAGTAAAAAAGATATACCAAAAAATGATGCTGATGAATGTATACGAAGACTTAGCAGTAATAGAGGGTGTTAATATAAATCTATACAATTTGCTTTATCTATTGAGCATTGCTATAGTTGTCGCTCTGGCTGTTTATCTGGTGGGAGGATTGATAACCGTTGCTCTTATTGCTATTCCTGCGGCCTCAGCAAAAAATATAAGTAAAAATCTACGTTGGTATAAAATTTCGGCAGTTTTTTTTGGGGCTGTTTCAGCACTTGCCGGGATCTTTATTGCCAGATTTGTCCACCTGCCAACTGGTCCGATGATAATTGTTTCTGGCGTGATATTATTTTTGATTTCAGTTATTTTTCGTAAACAAGCGTTTTAATCATAAAATCATGGAAACGCTAATAAAAAATAAGATTGCCGCAATCTCAATATTGGTCAATGCGATTTTAGCCGGTGGGAAAATTTTTATTGGTCTAATTTCTCATTCCGTCGCTATTTCAGCCGAAGGGTTACATTCTTCTATGGATGTTTTATCTTCAACCATTAGTTATGTAGGGATCAAAGTTTCCAAAAAACCAAGCGATCAGAAACACCCTTATGGTCATTACAAGTTTGAAGTTTTAGCCGGTACTCTTATTACTTTGATATTGCTTGGCACAGGTTTGGGGATTATTTATGAAGCCTATCAGGGTTTTATTAAACCGGAAGAAGTAAAAATTGGCTACCTTGCCTTTTTGGTGATGATATTTTCCGCTGTTGTTAACGAAATTATGGCAAGGCTGAAAATCTATTTTGGGAAAAAAGAAAATTTAATTAGCCTGCTTACGGACGGATTTCATTCAAGAGTTGATGTTTTTATTTCTTTGGCAGTTTTAAGTGGTTTGTTTTTAGTTAAATACTGGATTTATGCAGATTCATTGTTAGCTTTATTAATCGGTCTTTATATAATCAAAGAGTCTTTCTCTTTGGGAAAAGAAGCGGTTGACTCTTTGCTTGATGTTTCTGCCGGGAAAGAGATTGAAGAAAAAATTAAATCAATCACTCAATCCCAAAAGATTCAAATTTTTTCTTTAAAGACACAAAAAAAGGGTTCAATAATAACTGTCAATTTGGAGATAAAATTACCAAGTAGTTTAAGTGTAGAAAAAGCCGCCAACATTTCCGATAAATTAAGAGAAGGTCTAATGAACAAAGTTGGCAATCTACAATATGTTACCATTCAGATTAGAAGCCATGAAATGTCCAGTAGCTTTTACCAACCGGTGTTTGGTAAAGGTTTTGGCTGGCAAAAACAAGGAAGATTTAAGGAAGTATCAGAAAAAGCAACTGGCAAAGGGCCCGGTGGCTATTGCGTTTGTCTAAAATGCGGTTATAAAATAATCCATCAACACGCAACGCCCTGTTCTACCTTAAAATGTCCCAATTGTAAAACTAATTTAGAAAGACAATAATATGCCAAGACCAAAAATAAGACGCTGTTTGCGGTTTAAACCAAATGTTTATTATTTTAAACCTCAAGGAATACCTTTGCGGTTTCTTGAGGAAATCGTTTTAGAAGCTGATGAGCTTGAAACGCTGAAGCTTTACGAGGTTGATGGATTGGAGCAAACACAAGCGGCTGAAAAAATGAAAATCTCTCAACCAACCTTTGCTAGAATATTAGGAAATGCTCATCAGAAAATTGCTCAAGCAATTATTCAAGGTAAAGCAATTAGAATAAAAAGAAGAGGAGGTGAAGAAAAATGATATTTAACTTATCAGGGAAAAAAGCTTTAGTAACCGGTGGTTCTCAAGGAATAGGTCGTGGGATTGCTTTATCACTGGCTAAAGCTGGAGCTTTAGTTGCCGTAAACTATCATTCAAATCTTGAAAAAGCTAAGGCTGTTGTTTCCGAAATTAAAACCTTAGGAGTGGATTCCTTTTCTATCCAGGCTGATGTTTCAAAAAGAGAGGATGTAATAAAAATGTTTAATGAGGTTAAAAACAACTTTGAACAGCTTAATATTTTAGTTAATAATGCTGGCATTGTTTTTATGAAGTCTTTTACAAACATCGCTGAGGAAGAATGGGATAAAGTAATTGACACCAATCTTAAAAGCCAATTTCTCTGTATTCAAGAAGCAGTAAAAATTATGCCCAATGGTGGAAGAATTATTAATATTGCCTCAATCGCTTCAGGAGGAGTCGGTGTTGGTTTTGGAAAGGTAGCTCATTATGCCGCCTCAAAAGGTGGAATAATTGGCTTAACTGAAGATTTAGCCATTGAATTAGGAGAAAAAGGAATTAATATCAATGTTATTGCTCCAGGGATTATAGAAACTGATATGACAACAATGCTTTTAAGTGATGAAAAGACAAAGAATTCCCTTTTGGCGCGGATTCCCAAAAGAAGATTTGGCAAGCCCGACGATATTGGGACCACTGCGGTGTTCTTAGCCTCAGATGAAGCCGATTATATTACAGGTAGTGTAATTTATGTAGATGGTGGTTGGTTAACTCAATAAAAATAGCTAAAGAAATTTGGTTTAAAAAGAGTTTATTTGGCTGTCTATTTGATAGATTTTTTCAATTGTTTGGTTTCTGATGCGGGAAAACAGGATGAGAAAGCTAAAAACTTAGCCCGCGCTAGATAATCTCTAGATGAAGAATTAAAAAAGATTTTAGCTCACAATCGTGATGAAGAAAAAGAACATGCGGCCATACTTATTGAATAATTAAGAAATAATGACGCCACTTTTGATAAAATGTTTGAAGAACATGATTAACATTTTTTAATAGAACTATGAGGCAATTAAAACTAATAATATTAGTAATCTTATTTGTTGGATTTATTTTTCTAATAAACAGAAATTCTGTTTTTGCTCAAATACCTCAAGAAGAAATCCTTGAGGGAAAAGTTGTTTCAATAAAGGAAGAAAAAGAAATTGAAGTGATGGGAAAAAAACAACTCTATCAGAAGCTGGGGCTTTTAGTGACAAAAGGGTCTTTAAAAGATAAAATCATTACCATTGAAAGCGGTGATTTGCCGCTTGCCAATATTCAAAAATATTTGGTTGGTGACAAAGTATCAGTTGTTTACAGCAAAAGTAATAAAGGCAATAATGTTTTTTATATAAAAGACTATATTCGGCATGGTCCCTTACTTCTTCTTTTTATTATTTTTGTCATTTTAGTTTTAGCCATTGCTAAGTTACGAGGGTTAACTTCTCTATTAGGAATGGCTTTTTCCTTTATGATGATTTTTTTCTCCATTCTTCCAAATATTTTAAATGGCAGCAATCCTGTTATCGCCACTGTCTTAGCTTCTCTTTTTATTGTTCCGGTGACTTTTGTTCTTTCCCATGGATTTAACAAAAAAACATTAGTTGCTATTATCAGCACTTTTATTGCTTTGGTGATTACAGGAGTGTTGTCGGTCGTCTTTGTCGAACTCACCAAATTAACCGGTTTTTCCTCGGAAGAGGCAGGATTTCTACAGGTGTTCAAACAAGGATCAATTAATATGAGAGGAATTTTACTGGCGGGAATAATTATTGGTGCTTTGGGAGTTTTAGACGATATTACTATTTCCCAATCGGCCGTTGTTTTCCAACTAAAAGAAACTAACAGAAAATTAACAAAGAAGGAGCTTTATCAAAAGTCAATGGTTGTCGGTCAAGATCATATCTCGTCAATGGTTAATACATTGGTGCTTGTATATGCAGGAGCAGCCCTACCCTTATTTCTTCTTTTTGTCCATAACCCTCATCCTTTTTCGGAAATTATAAATTACGAAATGATTGCCGAAGAAATTGTTAGAACTTTAGTTGGCAGTATCGGACTTATTTTAGCTGTACCGATTACAACAATTATTGCCTCTATCACCGCCTCAAATAAATCACTATGATAAAAAGCCAGAATAATTATGGTTTTTAATAATTTCTTGCAATTTTTGATGCAACGGCGGAGAAGCAGCGCAAACGGTAAAGTTTTTATCTGTTTTAGATACCGGGTTTGAATAGTCAATCTTTTTTCCTATAAAGTCGGTGTACTTACCTCCGGCTTCTTCGATAATTATTTGTGGAGCAACATTATCCCAAATCTTAGTAGTTCTGTTTAACCATCCACCGTATTTTCCTTTCGCCACCATCATTATGTCATAACACGAATTACTTGATCTATAATTACGGATGTTTAACATAATCTTTGTTAACAGTTGACATTCTTTATAAGTGGATTGTGGATTCTCCCGACATGCATCCATGGCATACACTAGAGGAACCTCCTTTAGATTTGTTTTGTCAGTTACATGAATTTGTTTAGCGTTACAAAATGCGCCCTGTCCTTTTTCGGCAAAATAAATTTCATTAAAAAAAGGCAAAACAATTCCACCAGCAACAGGCGAATCATCTTTAAGCAATCCAATCATAATACCATACATGGGTAATACGTTAGCAAAGTTGCTCGTTCCATCTATGGGGTCAACCACCCACGTTAAAGAAGATTTATTATTAATAATGCCTATTTCTTCATCAATAATATTGTGGTCTGGAAAATATTGCTGAATTTTACCAGTTAGCAAGTTTCCAATGTCTAAGTCTGTTTTCGTCACAACTTGATTGTTGTCGATTTTTTTTGTTTGTTCAATGATTTTCCCAAAGACTTTCCCAAAATTTTTATTGGCGATAATCGCCGCCTCCTTAAGAGACTGAATAATAAAATTCTTATATGGCATTAATCTAAAGTATATCAAAAAAATTAGAACCTGCTTCTATATAAAAGACCAACCGTCCTCACCATCAATCAATTTAGAGTATTAAGAAGCTTTCTCCAGGTTCGTGGATAGTGTTAGTATTTTTATAGGAAATTTTACCCCGGAATCGAGATGGGTGGACGACGTTAGAATTTTTTTATCAAGTTAATAAACAGATAAAAGAATCTCGATAGTATGATATCTTATAGTTGAACCACGGTGATTAAAATAGTAAAATACAATATTAGTCTTCTTCGAAAAAAGATTAACAAAGCGTCTTAATCTTTATCTTTTAAAAACTAATTTATAATTTTTGTTATTTAAAACATGCAAGTAGGTAAAAATAACTCAACGCTGGAAAGAATTTCATTTAAATTAGTGGAGTTTATCGGTACACCCATGTCGATTATAATCCACAGCTTTTTCTTTATTGGTGTTTTTATACTAATTTATTTTGGTTTCTCCTTTTATCAGACGCTGCTTTTTTTGACCACGATCTTATCAATAGAGGCTATTTATTTATCTCTTTTTATTCAAATGTCTGTTAATAAAACATCAAAAAGCCTCAAGGAAATTGAAAAAGACGTTGACGATTTAGACGAAGACGTTGAGGAAATTACAGATGATATTAAAGAAGACGATATAAAAGATTTAGAAATACAAAAAATTCTTCAAAATATCGAGGCGAGAATACACAATCTACAAAACGACATTAATAGTTTAAAACTAAAAGGGGCGTTGGGTAAGAAATAACACATGCGTAAATCCTGTTTTACAGTGGTAAAATTTCTTCAAATATGAGATAATATGTCTATCCTTTCAAAAAATGTTATTTAAACTGCATCAATCAATAATTCAGTCTATTAACTGTGTTTTATAAAAATAAAAACCTGAGAGGAGGTGAATATGCGTGGATAAAAAAAAATTATTTGTAGGTAATCTTCCTTGGTCAATGAGTGGTCATTCCCTAAAGGAATTATTTGCCCAGTATGGAGAAATCGTGGATGCGGTTATTATATCTGATCGTTCAACCGGCAGATCAAGAGGTTTTGGTTTTGTAACGTTTACCAATGAGGCTGATGCAGAAAAAGCCAAGGCCGAAATGAACGACAAAGACGTGGAAGGAAGAAACATAGTTGTAAATACGGCAAAACAAAGGGAAGAAAAAGAAGGATTTGGAAGCAGCCAGAATTATATAAAACAGCAATAAAATAATCCTGCTAACGTCAAAAATAAAAACCTTTCATAAGGGACGAATTTTGTATGAAAGAAAGAAAAATAAAAACTAATAATAAATTCTTATGAATAAAAACCCCAATAAAATTATCGAAGTTAACGCTTTAACAAAAAAATTCAATGGTTTTACCGCTGTAAACAGCATTTCTTTCACCATAAACAAGGGCGAAATCTTCGCTTTTTTGGGACCAAACGGAGCTGGCAAATCAACAACTATTAGAATGTTAACCACTCTTCTTCGACCAACCAGCGGAGAAATATTTATCAACGGTTATAATCCGCTAAAAAACCAGAATGAAGTCAGAAAATCTTTTGGGATTGTTTTTCAAGATCCCAGTCTTGACGATGAATTAACCGCCTATGAAAATATAGAATTCCACGGAATTTTATATAATGTTCCTCTTAAATTAAGACAACAAAGAATAGAAGAGCTTTTAAACATGGTCGATTTGTGGCAAAGAAGAAATCACTTAGTTAAAACATTTTCCAGCGGAATGAAAAGAAGACTTGAAATCGCCCGTGGCTTACTTCATCATCCTAAAATATTTTTTCTTGATGAACCGACCCTCGGTCTTGATCCGCAAACTCGAAACCAGATGTGGGAATATATTCAAAACCTAAATCTAAAAGAAAATATAACTGTATTTTTTACCACTCATTATATGGAAGAGGCAGAAAAAATTGCCCAGAGAATCGCTATCATTGACCATGGAAAAATTATTACTCAAGGAACTTCTTCACAGTTAAAAATTAAAACAAAAACCTCTTCTTTAGAGGAAGCCTTTTTGGCTTTAACCGGTCGCGCCGTTCGAGAAGAAGAAGCAACTGGTTTAGACCACATAAGAATGAGAAGAAAAATGATGGGAAGATAGTATGAACACTATTTATATTCTTTGGTTGAGACAATTAAAACGCTATGTTCGGTCAAGGTCACGAATAATTGGTTCTTTAGGTCCGCCTATTCTTTTTTTAGTTGCCCTAGGCTTTGGCTTTGGGCCTATATTTAAAAAAGCAGGGGCTGGCAATTATATAGATTTTATTGTTCCGGGAGTTATTGCTCAAGGGATTCTTTTCATGGCCATATTCTCGGGGATAGAACTGATTTGGGATAGACAATTTGGTTTTCTAAAAGAAACACTGGTCGCTCCTGTTTCTCGGCTGGAAATTATGATCGGAAGAACTTTGGGTGGAGCAACCATTTCGGTATTGCAAGGACTTATTATCCTTCTTTTAACACTGATTGTTGGTTTTAAACCGTACAGTCTGGCTGCCTTACCAGCTTCATTTTTAATAATGTTTCTTATCTCGCTGTTTTTCACGGCCTTAGGTACCGCCATTGCCTCGGTGCTTGAAGATTTTCATGGATTTCAATTGATCATGAATTTTCTGGTTATGCCTCTTTTCTTTTTGTCCGGGGCTCTATTTCCTTTAAAGGGAATCCCTTGGTTCCTCCAAATAATTACCAATATAAATCCTCTTACTTATGGAGTTGATGGTCTAAGAACTTCCTTAGTTAATGTCGGCCATTTCAGCTTAATAACCGACATTGCTGTTTTAAGTTTTTTAAGCATCGTTGCTCTTGCCATCGGAACTTTTCTTTTTTCTAAAATAGAGGCTTGATTAATAAATTCCTGCGTTGATTTTTATTTTATTGTTTGTTATTCTTAGAACATATGATTGAAGAAAATTCCAATAATCAACTTATTCATCCAATTGAAGAAATAGAAGAAAATATCCCCACTAACAAAATAATTCTTATTTTCTTTTCTATTGTTATTTTAGGTATTGTTACCGGTTTTCTCGTCTACGCTGGAAAACAATTATCCGCAGGAAAACAAAAGCTTTTTTCCACTCAACAATCAACCGAAGAACCCCAAGACTCTGCCGGCATTCAAGATAAAAAAACTTTCAAAGACAAAGCTGAAGGAACTCTACGCGAAGGCGGTATTGAAGGTGAGGGCCAGTTTCACTTAGAACGACCCGGCGGAGAATCCCAAAACGTTTATTTAACATCAACTACCGTTGATCTCTCCCAATATTTGGGGAAAAAAGTGATAGTTTGGGGAGAAACATTTACGGCGGAAAAGGCTGGTTGGTTAATGGATGTTGGATTAGTAGAAGTACCATGATTCAGTATTATGATAAAATTCGACAACGTCACCAAAAAATTTCCTCTAGGAAATCTTGCTTTAGATAATATTTCTTTTGAAATAGATGATAATGAGTTTTTATTTTTAGTCGGACCTTCTGGCGCTGGAAAAACTACCGTAATCAAACTAATTATTCGTGAAATGCTTCCTTCTGCCGGCTCTATTTTTGTCGATAGTGAAGATATTACCGATAAAAATTTTCGCCAAATTGAAATACTACGACGATCAATGGGGGTCGTCTTTCAAGATTTTAAAATTCTCCCAGAAAAAAACGTATTTGAAAATATCGCTTTGGCTCTTACGGTAACCAAAATCTCAAATCGCCAAATCAAACAAGAGGTGGAACAGGTTCTTTCACTCGTTGGCCTTGCTGATAAAAAATTAATGTTTCCCTTACAGCTATCTGCCGGAGAACTACAACGAGTAGTTATTGCCCGAGCCATAAGCGGGAAAAGAAATATTATATTAGCCGATGAGCCGACCGGCAATCTTGATCCAAAAACTACTTGGGAGATAATGAAAATTTTTAAAAAACTGGAGGGCAAAAAAACTATTTTAATTGCTACTCACAATGTTGACGTTGTTAATAGTTTTAAAAAAAGAGTCATTTCCTTAAAAAATGGTCGAATTGCCAAAGATCAAAGAAAAGGAGGTTATGAAATATGAGCGAACTTTTTAAGTCAATAAGAAGAACACCGTATCAGTCATTGGCTTCGCTTTTAATTCTCTTTTTTACTCTTTTTTTGTCGTTGTTCTTTTTTAACTTAACCGCTTTTTTCTATGGAATTTTATCCTATATTGAAGCCAAGCCTCAAGTGACTGTTTATTTTCAGACACAAACATCAGAAAAGGACATCTTTAAAATTCGAGACACCGTTGTCAAATCAGGAAAAACAGCTTCCGTAAAATATATTTCCAAGGAAGAAGCTTTAAAAATCTATCAAGAATTAAACAAAAACAACCCCCTTCTTTTGGAAATGGTTTCCGCCGATATTCTCCCCGCCTCTTTAGAAATCAGCACCAAAAAACCAGAACATCTTTCAGAAATTGCCGAATATCTAAAAAAAACCGCCGGAGTTGATGAGGTAGAGTTTCAAAAAACTATTGTTGACCGACTTCTTTTAGTAACTAATGTTTTAAGAAAAACTTCAATGTTTATTTTTGTTTTCCTCGTACTCATTTCCTTTATGGTTCTTATGACTACGACTGCATTTAAAATTGCTTTAAAAAAAGACGAAATTGAATTATTACGGCTTCTTGGCGCTTCGATATTAGACATAAGAAAACCTTTTCTTTCCGAGGGGGTTTTTTTTGGTTTTTGCGGGGGAACTTTTGCCTGGAGCATTTTCTTCATTATTTTTTTCTATCTTCAGCCATTTCTTAATTCTTATCTTTATGGCATTCCTCGTCTCCCCTTCTATCAATTTTCCCACTATAATTTATATGTCTGGCCGCCAAGTCTTTATTATTTAGCCCTTGTTTACTTTTTGACGATATTTTTTGGTATGCTGATTGGATTTTTGGGCAACTACTTATCAACATCAAAATATATAAAATGAAATGCAATATTTTAATTCTAAATCGCTAAGAAAAACCTTCATTGTTTTATTTTTCTTGCTCTTTTTTGCCTTTACAAAGACGATTTTTTCTGCGGAGTGTAACACAACCATCAACCTTGATGATAAAAGTGAGCAAGAATTAAAAGAACAAAAAGACCTTTGTGAAAAAAGAAGTAACGAATTACAAGGACAAATATATACCACTAGCTCTCAAATTGAGTACATGGATACCCAGATTTATTTAACCACTTTACAGATTCAACAGACAGAATACAATATCAAAAAAATTACTGAAGAAATCGAAAACCTATCGGAAAAAATTGAAGGTCTTAATACTTCGTTGAATTACCTAGGCACAACTTTCCTTAAAAAAATTGTAGAAGCATATAAAAGAAGACAGGTTAATATCTTTGAAATTTTTTTAGATTCGGAAAACGCCTCTGTTCTTACTAATCGGCTAAAATATATTAAAATTGCCCAGGACAATGACCGTCGTCTGGCCTTTCAAGTCCAACAAACAAAAGTTAATTTTGAGGAACAAAAAAGCTTAAGAGATGAAAAGAAAAAAACCCTTGACGACTTAAAAGTTACATTAAATAACCAAAATACCAAATTAAATGACCAAAAAAAAGTAAAGCAAAAATTATTAGAGGAAACCAAAAACGATAAAATAACTACCGATAGATTTCTCCAACAAATACAAAAACAGTTAGCTGCTTTCAAATCGTTTGTTAAGTCATCCGGAGCAGGTTCAATTATTGGAGCTAATAGTTTAGGAGGCGGTTCTGATGGTTTTTATTATTCGCAGAGAGACGAAAGATGGGCTAATAAAACAATAGGCTATTCTTCAGAAAATGTTTTAGAAGTTGGTTGCCTGCTGTCATCAGTTGCCATGACGGCGAGAAAATACGGACAAAATGTAACACCTTTAGATTTGGCAGGCGAGACCGATCGATTCTACGGTTTAACAGCGTATATGAAACTTCCATGGAAGGGGGTAGCTGGACGATCTTATCAATCAATTGCCACATCCAATATTGATCAGGAACTTAATGATGGTAATTATGTAATTGTGGGAGTCGGGGGATGCGGATCTGGAGGAAGCCACTTTGTTGTCTTAGTAAAAAAAGAAGGAGATGATTATATTATGCATGATCCAATTTACGGACCGGATTTAAAATTTCACTCTCACTATTCTAATATCTGCTCGGCGGCAACTTTTAAATAAACCACAAGTTTCGCTGTTGTCATTCTGACCCCGACGTTACGTCGGAGGAAGAATCTAGCGTAAGCGTAATTACGCTCGCTTCGCTCGCTAGATCCTTCGTCTCCGCCATTCGGCGGATCCTCAGGACGACAACAAGTATGAAACTCGTGATAAACTTTACTTCTTTAGCAAAATCTTTTAAGATGATTTGTAATGAAAAAAAAGAAACTAATTGCTATATTGTTAAATTGTTGCATTGTTATATTACTGTTGGTTCGTTGTAAAGAAACGGCGGCGGCCGTAAAAATCAATGAAATTTATCCGGCTCCGCCAACCGGAGAATATGAATGGGTAGAACTTTATAACGACGAAAATGCTCAAATCAATATTAAAAATTTTTATTTAAAAGATTCCTCGGGGAAAAAAATAGATCTATTAACTTCAGAAATTATCTCGCCTTATTCTTTTACCATTGCTACCTCAACTGCCATACTAAACAACAGCAACCAAAGTGGTAAAGACTATGCGGACATTATTTCTTTATATGATTCAAACAACCAATCAATTGATATCGCCACTTATTCGGGAACTTTTAATGAGAATAAAACCTTTGCCCGCTGCCCCGATGGAAACGGAAATTGGTTTATTCTAACTATAATTACAAAAAATTATTCTAATGAAACAGCCTGCCTATCCCTAACTCCAACCGCCACGGCAACACCTATTCCAACTTTAACCCCAACTCCCACCCCGATCGCAACCAACGATTCTCAACCCTCGCTAACTCCAACTATCGTTCCCAGTTCAACACCAACTCAAACTCCCACGCCCTCAATTACTCCCACACCCCAACCGAACTCCTATGATAATATTTACCTTTCCGAGGCGATGGTTTATCCCGAAACCGGAGAACACGAATGGGTAGAAATTTACAACGACAATGATTATGCTGTTTCGCTCCAAAATTGGTATTTTGACGATGTTGAAAATGCCGGTTCAGCTCCAAAACTTTTTTCTTTAGAGATTCCCGCTAAAAGCTTTGGGTCGGTTGATTTAACATCATCCGTCTTTAACAATGACAGCGATCAGGTCCGCCTTTTGGATTTTAATAAAACTTTAAAAGACAGCTTTGAATATCAAACAGCCGAGAAAGGAAAAACACTAGGACGAAGTTCTTTTACCAATGACGAATTTTGTCTTCAAGAACCAACCAAGAATTCTGTTAATAGCCCTTGTTTTGATCTAACCAATACCCCAGCGCCCACGTCACAAAACACACCCACTCCATTAAAAACACCGACACCGACAAAAATTCTCACCAACACTAAAGAACCATTTAACAATGTAGAGACAACCCGTCGGGTCGTCTTTACCAACAATATCCTTGAACAACCCGGTGAGATTTTAGGTACAGAAAATCAAAACCAGCAGTTAACTAATTATGATCAGAACATTATTAACAAGAAACCGATTGCCTACGTTAAGGGCTTTACTACCAGTTCTTTTTTCATTTCGCTTTTAAATATTTTTTATATTGCGCACAAAATAATAAGAAGACTAAACAATAATGAAACGATCTAATAGTTTAAAAATTAGCAACCTTATCCTCTCTTGGTTCCCACCAGTTATCTGGATGATTGTGATTTTCTACTTCTCCTCCCGTCCCCGCTTCGGCATTTCCCACCAATTCGTTTTTGACTTTATCATTTTCAAAACTCTTCATCTGATTGAATACGGAATATTATATTTCCTCTTGTTCCGAGCTTTTTATAAAACGACCAACTTACCCCCATCAAAAAAATTCCTTTATTCATTTCTTTTCGCTCTATTTTATGCTATAACTGATGAGTTTCACCAATTGTTTGTTCCTACAAGAGAAGGTAAAATAAGAGATATAATAATTGATACCATAGGTATAGGATTGGTTTGTTATTACATTAAAACCAAAATACAAGTTTTAAAAGAAACGCTGTGATCGTTTATCAATAAACACCACAATGAAAAAATTTTTAAGGATGGCTTATCATCTTTTTGTCCCATCTGAACAGAATAATTACCGTGCCAAAACTCTTCATGTTGATTTTTTAACCTATTATCTTGTTTTGGCTTTGTTTCTTTCTTTTGTTTATAAAGCTGCAGCTTTATCAAATTTAGGAAGCAAGGTTCTTGGAATAGCTACAAACATTAGTGTGGAAAAGCTTTTTCAGTTAACCAACGAAGAACGAATAAAAAACAGACTTAATTCTCTAACTTATAATGAAAAGTTGGCTCGGGCCGCTTCCGAAAAAGCTAAAGATATGTTTGCTAAAAACTACTGGGCTCACTATGCTCCCGACCAAACCACGCCTTGGGACTTTATTTTATCTTCCGGTTATAAATATGAATATGCCGGAGAAAATTTGGCCAAAGACTTTATGTTCTCTGATGGCGTTGTTTCCGCTTGGATGGATTCAAAAACCCACCGAGAAAATATTTTGCGGCCAAATTACGATGAGGTGGGCTTTGGCGTGGTTAACGGAGTACTAAACGGTGAAGAAACAACTCTGGTTGTTCAAATGTTTGGTAAGCCTCTATTAAAAACCGTCGCGACCGACCAAGAAACCACCGCGGTTAATACAAAACCAACAACCGCTCCAATCACCAAACAAACTAATCTAATACCCCAAGTTCTCGCTCGCGAAAATACAAAAACACCCTTAATTAACGTTAAAAATATTTCTTACGATTACAGTCTCCTGATTTTCGGGATGCTCGTTTTGGCTCTAATATCTGATTTATATTTTGCTTATAAATTAAAAATTGTCAGAATCACAGGGAAACACTTTGCTCATTTTATTTTTATAGGTTTTGTTTTTATAGCCTTGATAGTTTTAACAAAAGGGGTCATATTATGATAATTTTCAATAAATTTCTTAAGCACTTACTTAAAGAAGTTCAAAAACATATTTTTCAATATCTTTTATTATTGACCGGGGCGATTTTTTTTATCCTCTTGTTTAGTCTTTTTAAAGAAAACCATCATGCTCAATTTTCAATCTTGACTTTGTTTGTTATTTTCTATATCTGTTGGGGATTAATTCACCATTTTCTTGAGAAGACTCTTCATCTTAAAATTGTGATAGAATATATACTCATCGGAGCGATAGCATTATTTTTATTACAAACGTTGTTAATACATTAGATTGATTCGCGTATTTAGTAAACAATTTGTCATTCTGGCTTGTCCAGAATCTACAAATTGTTTAATAACGATTCTGGATGCGCTAAAACTTCGTTTTAGCTTACCAGAATGACGAAAACAATCTATTATTTTTTTATTACGCAATAGATCTGTTAATTTATATATGAAAGGTATTATCTTGGCCGGTGGTTTAGCTACAAGACTCTATCCTTTAACTTTTGCCACCAATAAACATCTTCTGCCTGTTTATGATAAACCAATGGTTTTTTATCCAATTCAAACCTTGGTTAATGCCGGGGTTAAAGAAATCTTAATCATTGTTTCCGGCCCTCATGCCGGCCACTTCGTCAGCGTTCTTAAAAACGGCAAAGAATTGGGAATTAAGCATTTGGAATACGCTTATCAAGAAAATCCTAAAGGAGGCATTGCCGACGCTTTGTCTTTGGCCGAAGATTTTGCCGACAATGGTCCAGTCGCCGTCGTCTTGGGCGATAACACGACCGACGCGGATATTTCAAAACCGGTTAAAAACTTTAAAAAAGGAGCCTTAATTTTTCTTAAAAAAGTATCCGACCCTAAACGTTTTGGCGTTCCCCGATTCGATCCTAAAGACCCAAAAAAAATTATTGAAATTATTGAAAAACCAAAAAATCCGTCTTCAGATTTTGCCGTTACCGGACTTTATATTTATGATAATCAAGTATTTGATTTTACTAAAAAATGCGACCCGTATTCTGCCGGCCGAAATGAACTTGAGATAACAGAAGTAAATAATTTTTATATTCAAAAGGGAGAACTCCGCTGGGCAGAACTTAACGGCTATTGGCTTGACGCCGGAACTTTTGAAACTCTTCTCGCCGCCAATGTCTATTGGGCGAAAAAAGCAAAAGCAATACGAATAGAAAAGTTATACGAATGATGCGAATATGCTAATATACTAATATTAGTTTATATGGCAGATATTATTTATAGTGATCTTTCTTATAAAATTAATGGAACGCTTTTTAAAGTTCATAATCAGTTAGGAAAATTCTGTAGCGAAAAACCGTTGCCTCCTAGTTTTGAAGGCGAAAAGAAAGGAAGAATAAAAAATTGGGAATTCTCGTAAACTTTCGAGCTAATTATATCCACCCAAAAAGAGTGCTTAATTCCTTAGCAAATGTATAAATAATTATCTATTCGTCTATCAGCTTCATTCGCGCACTAAATATCCGCGTATTGGCATTATTCGTATAAAAATTCGCATCATTCGTATTACTGTTTTAAACATTGACAAAGTGATTAATGATTAACTACAATGAATTTATAATGAAGGTTTTAAAAGCGGCAAAAGCAATCTTAAATACTATCTCAAAAGTCTTCTTAGTTATTGCTGTTTTTGTCGTTATTATTAGTCTTTTCTTCTATTTTATTTCTCAAGATAAACCTAAGGTCGCTATTGACCCCGTTAAACAAAATCGGGAAGAAATATATAAAGTGATCAATGACCAGAAATTAAATAAAACAAAAGAAGGGAAATTAACCCTTCTTCTTTATCGTTCTGTTCTCTGCGGAACTATAGGAGAAGCATGTACAGATAACCCTGACGATGCTGATAAAAATTATCAAAAAAGCGTCTTTGGGTTTATGGCTAAATTAATCATCCTTCCCTACGCCAATCCACCGGCGTCGGGGTTGTATTGGGCTTACTCCGGTTTGCAAAAAGCCGGCTTTGTCCCCAAAACCTACGCGGCTGAAGGTCTCGGTTTTGCCGCTCTTCGCCCCCTCATGAACCTTTGGAAAGTGTTTCGCGATGTTGCCTATATGCTTTTAGTTTTGGTTTTAATCGCTATTGGTTTTATGATCATGTTTCGCATGAAAATTAATCCACAAACTGTCATATCTTTAGAAAACGCTCTTCCTAGAATTGTTATTTCCTTAATCTTGATAACTTTTTCCTTTCCCATTGCTGGTTTCTTAATTGATTTAATGTATATATTTATTCTTTTGGTTATCGCCATCTTAGGCAATCGGGGCAATTTTTTCAATATTGCTGAATTTCAAAATAAATATATGAATTCTAATTATGGAAATCTTTTTATTTTATCTTTCTCCGGACTAAAACAACTTGGCGATTCACTGCTTGCCCTTATTCCCGCCGTCCTTAATCAGATCTTAAGAATAATTACCGGAGGAGTAGGTACTTATCTGTTCGTTAAGTTTATTGAACCCCCTGTTGTTCGTGGTTTGGTTGAATCTATAAGTGAATTCGGTGGGGACGGAGCTCTTCCTGTCGTTGGACAATTACTAACTTCTTTAGAGGTTATAATGAAAGGTTCGATTATCATGCTTCTACCATTTTTAGGATTTGGCCTAGGATACGTCGCATTACCTTTTGTCATTTTCATTTTGGTTTGCCTTACCTTTGTTTTTTTGCTTTTTAGAATTTTTTTTCTTTTGTTTTCCACTTATATCAAAATTTTTCTTTTAATTGTTTTCTCACCTATCTTTTTATTATTTAACGCCCTCCCTGGGAAAAATGCTTTTGGTTTCTGGTTTAAATCGCTTTTTGTTTATCTTTTGACTTTTCCCATCGTAATAGTTTTAGCAGTCACCAGTTACCTTATTATTAATGTTCTTCCTGCTTCAGGCGCAATCTGGGTGCCGCCGCTTTTAGCCGAATTAAATCCTCAAGCCTTTACCGTTATGTTGGGGGCGGGGATTTTTTTTATGACGCCGGAATTAGTTAAAATAGTCCGCGAGCTTTTAGGTTTCAAGGATATGCCGGGCGTCTTTGGCATCGGCACCTTCTTTGGCGGAGCCGGAGCAGCAGCTAGCGGAGCTATGACAGGCTTATCTACTTATGGGAGCTTGGCCTTAGCATCGCCTTTTGTTAGGAATTTGGGTGATAAGTTTTTGCCTCAACTTTTTAGCTCAAAGAAATATGAGCAAATCATAGACCAAAGAGACTCTCAAAGAAGAAAAAATGAAGCGGAGAAAATGGCACAACGCAATACTGCAGCCAGGTCTGATCATTAAAACCAAAGGATTTTCATTCAATAAAATATCCACCCCGATCAATCTTAAAACAAACACGGAGAAAATTATTGAAATTTTTTTCTAGTAAATTTTAAAAACGTTCTGCATATATCTTCTAATTTACACGCCTCCATTTCATGTCGGGTGTATTGTCAATTCTAAAAATAGTTTTATCAGCATGCTGTCGTTCCCAATGAATGGAAAATCTTTGTTTTTTAAGTCTGGTGGAAAAAAAGAAATCAGTAAAGCTTTTATCTTCTGCTATCCATCTTTAGTACCTACTTTCCAAACCCCGGTATTCTCAAAATATCCACCCCGATCAATCTTAAAACAAACACGGAGAAAATGATAAGTATCAAGCCAAGGATACAAGAAGTAAGGTTTTCTTGGGCTTTTTTGATTTTTTCCGGATTGCCTTGGGACATTTGGAGAGTAAAAGCGGAATAAATAACGCAAAGTAAAGCTATTATTCCACCCAATCCAATCCCCCAGCTAAAAATATTGCTAACTATAAATTTTGATAAATTCCCATATACACAGCCCATTGCTGTCCAAACCCCCTGCTGATTAGCGCAGTTAATACAACTTGCCTGTTCTTCTGGTTTTTTTATATACCTCAAACACATATTTTTGATGGATTCAACCGGGAAAGGAGTTATCTGACTCTCTTTTAAACAAACACAGTTCGGGTCGTTGACAGAAGGACGAGGATAGCCTATGGGACAGGGAACGATGTTAGTGGCTCGTTTAAGCTTTGACGTAGATTTTACTAAATTGTCCAACCACGAGCCTATGCCGGGGATAAGCCTTATTGCACCAGGAACAGAAGGTAGAGAAACATCTATTTCTTTACAGCAGTTTTTAGCGCTACCACTTGCTTCAGCATCTCCGCAATCTACTCCCGGTATCTGAATAGACCCAAATTGAGAGAAAACTATTTGATTATTGATTAAAGTTAAAATCAATAAAAAGAAAGAAATTACCAAAATTTTTTTCATATTTTTATAATACAAAAAATTATTGTTTTTTTTCTCCTGCTTCCCCGGATGCTTTTTTAATATACATCCATAATAAAAATATCACCAACATTCCAAAAATGCCAGGAATCGCTTCTGTGGCTAAAAACTTTTTCAATCCTGCTCCAACTGATCTATAAATTTCTTCTTTTCCGTATCTCCCTTTTTTGGCTATTTCACCATTTAAATCTGCTTTCTCAACGAATCCTCTAAAAGCATCGTTGTTCATTGAATACATTCGTTTGTCTTTTCTAACGAGTTTTGATATTGAAGCATTACTACCTAAAGCTAATTTAATTAAAGGACCTATAAAGGGAATTCTAGTTGCCCAATCTTCATGAAAAAAACGGCCGGCAACAGATATAAGATCAAAGTTTATGCTTCTTGCTTCAGTTGGTCCTACAAAGTTTTGATAGTCCATTACTCTCCGTAGAATACTATGAAGCGGGTCAAGGTCACCGGAAACAGAAGCTTGATATATCGTCTCCTCAAGACCAGAAACCGCAGCAGTAATCTGACGCAATCCCCCTAAATCGGTATAAAGTCTGGTGATCATCTCTTCTCCAACGCTGGCCAAGTTTTTGTCAATAACGCTCTGGTCCATATCCGCACTGGTGGGGAAAAAATAGCCCTTTTTAACAAATTCTTTGGCGGCACGGACAAAAAAGTTGCCAGATAGATCAACTAGACGATCTTCCCCAATGTCTTCATTTTGAGTAAAAGCGTCAACTTGATCAACTTGATTTAAAAATTCAAATCTTAAATTGGAAACAGCTCTTTTTAAATCAGGGTTGGTAATCAAATTTAGATCTAATTTTGCTTTTTGCCTTATATCTCCGCCCTGTTGAAGTTGAAAAAAAGCGCGGGAAAGGTCACTGGTTAATCGCATTAAGCTTTCTTTGTTCATTCCATTAGCGCCAAAATCAACGCTATATATTGGACCAACCTCGTGATAAAATCGGCGGATTTTGTCTAAGCTGTTCCAGCTATCCGTACCAAATTTTACCAACAAATCATTTCTTCTTCCTTTAGCCATTTCTGCCCATTTTTTATCGCTTAACAAAAGCTCTGGAACCAACTGACAAAGAGGTAAAAGAAAGTCAATCGGCGACCTCATAAAAAGATGGCTCCAAGCTTGACCATCGTATTTGGCCCGCTGCATTCCAATGAAATCAAAACGAGAGATTTTAATTCTTTTCCTATTGTGGGGATCAGTTATCACAAATTCAATATCCTCATCTTCCATCGCTTTCCATTGACTATCGGAAAAATTAAAAAGTTCTATTTTTTTCTTTTCCCAATCTTGATCATTTAAATTAGGAAAGTCTAAATTGCGTCTTATTTCAATATCTCTTAACTTATTTAGAGCTTCCGAACTATCTAGACTGTTATCCTCTAAAAACTGTGTGATGTTTTTTCTAAATCTTTGATCTCTAATAAAACGGGTTCTTGTCAAATTTTTAAAGTCGACGCCTGCTGCTCTGTCCTCGCTGTACCAAAATTCGGCCGAAGCACCGACGACTGGCCGTAAAATATTTTCATAAAATTTGTCCCATTCTTTTTGATCTTTCCATGCCCCAAATTTATCTTTATCAAAAAAACTTAAAATTACATCTTTAGCGTTTTGAGGTATGCCCATCGCGTCAATTTTATCCTTCCACTGCTTTGAAGTAAAAAAGACTTTTAAAGCTGGTTTAGTTCGCCAGCCGTTTCTCGATTCTCTTCCAATAAAACACACGTGGTGAAGAATATCTTCAAAAAAAGCCTCCCCGCCTACAAGTTGTAACATCAACTCTTTGCCTAACTCATCAACTTTTTCTGAAGCAACTAACTTCATAAGCTTAGCAGGCGACCAACCACCGCGGTCTTTAAGCATCTGCCGCAAACCTTTTCCTTTACGACTGATTGGTAATCGGCGAAGAATACTAAAATAACGAGGCAGATTGGGATACTCGGTCGCTCGACCAAAGGCCCAACTCCATTTTAAATAGATTTGGCCTAAAACACCAGCCAGAAAATTGCCTCTAAAATCCATTCCTTTCCTCGGGTCAGCGGTGGCAAATAATTCAAGCATGCGTAAGGTGGCAGTTAGATGATAGCCTTTGGCTAAAGAAAGCGCCCTATTAATCTCCCAACTTTTGGGGTCAGTACATTCTTTATCTCCTCGAAGTGCTGACTTAATCATTTCTTTCATTTTGTCATCGTCGGGCGAATGATAAAAACCTTTTTCGTCATACTCACCGCCAAAAAGTTCAGGCCGCGGCTGGTTTTTATTCAAAGCGAAATCGCCTTGCAAGTATCTCTCAACCATAGAACAAGCAACCATAAACATTTTTCCTTCTCGCGGTTGAGTATACAAAGTAGCAAATTCTGAAGCTTTACGATCATAGATCAACTTAATCCATTCATCAAACCCAGCTCCCATATGGGCATAAATCATCGCATCATGAAAAGCCACCCAAAGTCCCTTTATTCTTTTCTGCTCTGCTGAAACACCTTTAACAACTTCGGCATATTCTTTATATCCAGACTCTCGCAATGCCAAAGCGGTGGTGGTCATTAGCTGATGTAGCCTATCCTCAATTGGCGTAAGATAAAAGGAGTTAAAAATATGATCAGAGCGTTCTGAAGGCCGATCATCAAGCTTTGAATAAACAGAGCTGAATATCTCAGTTATTTTCAGACGATATTCATCTTCTCTTCCTGCCTCAAGTAAATTTTTTATTACTTGAGGATCTACTTCTACATATTTCTTGATATTGTCTGATTGTTCTCCGGAAAAAAACATTTCCTCATACATTTTTCCTTCACCCATCGCTGCTCGTTCTTGAAGATAGCCCATATATGCATCGCGATTTTGCCAAAGAGCGGTGATCTCTGTTGGGTGTAATCCTCCCAATCTCCACAACCTTTCCAATTCAGCCTTATCAATATTAGTAAAGGTCTCTCCTCCAAAGAAATCGCTCATAAGTTTTTTAGACGTTGCCTGGTCTGTTGGAGGCAAAATGCTTGGTTGATAGCGTCCAAGCAATCTATTTCGCTCTTGAGAAAGCCTCGCTCCTTTTTGCGAATGTTTTTCAAGTTGTTTGTTTTTTACATCAAATAATTTATCTCTTGATTCTCTAACGTTATCTTTTAGTGCCTGTAATCTTAAAATTTGTTGGTGTGTCAACGCTGGATTAGGTAAACCATCAACCCGTTCAGTTAGGTCTTTAATTATTTGATGGCCAAGAAGGGGATTTTTTAGCTCTAAAATGCTTCTATTTAATACTGTCGTCTCTTCAGCTAAGTTGATTAAGCCTTCTCGGTTATTTATCAACAAAAATTGACCTGCTGGCGGTACTCTCGCCAACTCATCAAAAAGATGAAAAACGTAAGGAGCGGTTTGGGCAGTCACATAATCAATGTTGATTTCAGCAATTAGCGACTTAGATTCTGGCGATAGAAAACTGTCTGGTAGGCGATTGGTTCTTTCTATTAGTTCTTGGACAAAGTTAGCTAAATTTTGAGCTTGTTGTAACTGCTGGGGAGTATAATTTTTTTCACCATTAACTAAGACTGTATTTCTTAAATCAGTGGCTGTTTGTCTAAAATTATTTAGTTCATTTCTCACAGGTTGGCTTAAGTTGTTTGTCTCATATTGACCCTTCACGTTGGTAATTTCCGTTTCTAAAACAATCAGTCTATTCCGATAAACAACACTTAGACTGGTCCTCTCTATTTTTGCCAATAAATTCTTAATTATTCTTTCCCCAAAATATGTGTTTATTTTTAAAAGATCTTTTACCTCTTCAGCTAATTTGATCTTCCTTTGAGGACTAGAAAACTCTTGTTTTAAACATTCATCAATCAAATGGGTAACATAAGGCGCTGTTTCTTCTGTTACATCACTTTCGCCAATGTTGTTAATGATTAATTTTGCCTCCTCAGACATTATTGCCGTGGTAACAGACGTTGTTCGTCTTTGAGCTGCGGTTAATTTATAACCCATCTCTTTAACAGATCTTAAAGTCTCAATGACTGAATTTTTAAGACTAGCCGATTGGGCTTGTTGAGGACCAAAATTTTTTTTATAAGGTTTCTCAACAATTATTTGTCCCCCCGGTCCTATGTTATCTACGATTGGAGCTTGACGTAATTGAGTAGCTGACTGGCGAATTGCTCTTAGTTTGATTATTATCCCGCTTAACGTTATTTTTTCATCTCCGGTTAATCTTTTGGCAGTTTCTTCTCCCCATCTTTGTTTAATTTCAATATTGTCTGGATTCATATATTGCATATTTTATAACTTAAAATTCTAATAAACTCTACCAAATTTCCCCAGTTTATTTTGAAGTTTTTTGTAATTTAACATCTTGTTTATAATATGATATAAAATAATCAATTACGCCCTCGGTCGAAAGACCGAGGGGCATTTTTTATTACCTAAAAATATTTACTCCTAATCTGTCAACCGCTCTTTTATAAATCCATTCTTTTATTTCCGGGTAACTTTTTAAATAGGCTTAAAGTTTTTATGGGTCAATTTCATATTTTAACGAATCTTTCCACCCATAAACATTGGCCCAATCGATAAAAACCGCCGCTTTTCCTTTTAATTTTAATATTTGGGCTTCTTTTATCTCTTGTTCTTCAACTTATAACCCACACTTCCCAACAAAAAGCTGAAAATAGTTAGATTGTTAATAAGAGAGTTTTTGCTGTTGACAAGAATTGATAAATTTGATACATTTGTCATAGTTTTACACTACTCCGCCTTCGGGCGGAGGTTTTTTTTATATCTCTTTTAATCCGAAAAGGGTGGCTTTCGGTGAAAGTTTAAACTTTATTGATCTCATATTATCAAGTATACAAAAAAACTTGTCGGTAAACAAACTTGTGGACGATAGACAGAAGAGGATAGAAGTTAAAGGATATTTTAAAGGAGAGATAAGGAGATAAAAAAAATTCTTGTTTTATTTCTTTTCACTTCTTCGTTTCTTTCCCAATTGACAACTAGACCAATTTTTGGGTGATAATGTTCTATAAAACTAAGAAATGAGCGAGTAATTTTGGGAACTGTTTTAATCTCAATAGGGATTTCTCGATCTTTTATAACAAAATCAACTTCTGCCTTGGCGGTTGTCCGCCAAAAAGAAAGAGAACAATTTTTAAAAGCCAGAAAGCCGTAATTTTCCAAAATTCTTCCCCACTCATCATCGGAAAATTCAAACCTTTCCAAAAGAACATTGCGTAAACCCAAATCAAAAAAATAAACCTTTGGGTTTTTTTTAAGTTCAGTCACCAAATTTTTATAGAAAGGCGGAAGTCTTTTTAAAACATAAGTCTCCTCCAATATTGAAATTAACTGTTTTATCTCTTGAAAATGCGAGTTTGTTACTTGACAAATATCATTGAAATTTAAAAGATTACCTATGGTAGCGCTTAGATATTTAAGAAGAGTTATTACTTTATCTTTATATTTTATCCCATAAAGCTTAATAATGTCTTTTTCAATGTAAGTGGAAAAGAGATTTTTAAGAAAAATTATTTTTTTCTCTCTATTTTTCTCCAAAACTATTCGTGGATATCCACCAAAAGTGAGATATTGTTTAAGATAGTCGTTTAATCTATCTTTAAAAAGAGAGTCAACTTTTTTGGGTTTTTCGACATTAAACTTATTGGTTTGATATTCTAAATATAGGTTGTTATCTTTTGCTTTTAGAAACTCGGTAAACGAGAAAGGATAAAGTTCAAAAAAAACTGCCCGACCAACCAAATATTCACCTAATTTGTTAACATCTAAGCTGGAAGAGCCGGAGACAATAAATTTTACTTGTGGATATTTCTCAAAAAGAAGTTTTAGGATTTTTCCGCTATTTTTGACATATTGAATCTCATCAAGAATAAGAAAAATCTTTTCTTTTCCCCTAAGATAAAACTCCAAATATTCTTTTGGGTTTTTTTCAAATTTCAATTGTTCTATTTCGTCTTCTAAATCAATTAAGAAAACATCTCCTTCTTCATGTTTTTCTTGCAAAACCTTACCAATCTTTTTAAGAAGAGTGCTTTTGCCACTTTGTCTTGGACCGCGAATAACAATTATTTCCCGATCTTTTAAAAACTTAAAAATTTCCCTCTCAATTTCCCTCTCAATATAATTTTTAGGAATAAGGCTATTAAAATTCATAATATCTTAATTTTAGTAGGATTATTATTAAAAGTCAAGCTGTGCCACTTTTCCCCGGTTAGTCCGGGGTTTTAATAAAGGTTGGCGTTTATTTCTTATTTTTCAACTTATAACCTATGCCTCCCAATAAAAACACCGTCAACGAAGCGTTCTTTAAAAACTCTATCAAATTGCCACAGTTTAAGCAAGCGGGCCTTGTCAGAAAAAAAACAAAGGAGTCAAAAATAATAATAATCGGGATAATTAAAAAGATTCCTAAGGTGATAAACAATTTTTTCATTTAATTGATTATAACAAAAGAAGGTTTGTTGAAGTTAAACACCCTTTAACAATT
Source organism: uncultured Gammaproteobacteria bacterium (assembly GCA_964476245.1). Classification (GTDB taxonomy): domain Bacteria; phylum Patescibacteriota; class Microgenomatia; order UBA1406; family HO2-37-13b; genus CAYYYW01. The sequence continues at coordinate 51,081 of CAYYYW010000004.1, read as the reverse complement.
CAGACAATCTCATTTTTAATGCTCTGGAGATTTTTATTAGTGTTT
>CAYYYW010000004.1:49374-50936 GCA_964476245.1 uncultured Gammaproteobacteria bacterium | reverse complement strand
TTTAACAATTCAGACAATCTCATTTTTAATGCTCTGGAGATTTTTATTAGTGTTTTGAAAGAAGGATTGGCTTTCCCTTGCTCAACTCTGCCAATATAAGTTCTGTCGACGTCTGTCAAAATAGAAAGATCTTCCTGCGAAAGTCCTTTTTTCTTTCTTCGCACAACAATTTTCTCTCCTAATCGCTGATAAATAAAATTACCCCTCATTTTCCGTTAACCATATAATACTTCTCTTTATCTGTCTACGGACTATAGTCATCATAAAATAAACTTTAGATTATTGCAATGACCTAAAAAATCTGAAGGGCCAGCTTACTTTAGTCCTTCTTTATTGCAATAATCAAAGTACGATTATATTCTTCTCCTACAGAATAAGAAGTTAATTCTTGATAATGTTCACTAACATATTCGTGGATTATTTTTCTTTCATAACTTGAAAAGGGTGAAAGAGCTTCTTCCTTTTTTTCCGTCATCACTTTTTGGGCTATCTCTTCAGCAATTTTTTCAAGACGGGCTTTTTGCCGCTCTCGATAATCATTAACGTTAACAACCAGCTCTATGTTCTTGCCAAAAATTTTAAATAAAATCACTTCCATAATTCTTTGAATTGCCTGCAACGTTTCACCATAACGCCCAATCAAAAATGGAGCATCAGCTGTTGATTTTATTTGAACAAAGCATGCTTCGTCTTCTGTTTTTACACTCACCTCGTCCACCGATAAACCAATTTTTTTCAATAATTCCTCTGTCTCTGATTTAATTATTTTGACTTTGTCCATATATTTTTTACTTTTTAATTTTTAATTTTTTATACTGCGTTATGCTAAAAATGGAAAATATATTCCAGTAAAGAGACAAACCCATCGGCAACTGATATGAAAATATCCCTATCATCAAGGGGAACATAAATTTCATTTGCGTTGACATTACCTTCTGCATGTCTTCCGAATCGTTCTTTTTATCTTTTTTGTCCTGGGTCTGTTTTTTTTCCACTGTTTTTGGGGTAGTGACCGAAACCTGAAGATATTGTAATATTGCCGTAATTATTGGAATAGCAAGATAATACCATCCATATTTCTGATATTGAGACGGAGGAATGGCCAAATTGAAACCAAAAAAACTCGGGTCAATTGAGCGAATTTTTAAAAAGGGAAAATAAACCAACTTATTGATTCCGTCAATAACTTGGGTAATGTTTTTCTGTTTGTCAAAAAAACCAAACAACACCTGATATAAAGCAATAAAAACCGGCATTTGAATTATGGCAAAAATACAACCAGAGGCTGGATTAATACCCATTTCTTTATAAAGCTTTAACTGTTCCTCCTGAAGTTTCTTTTTATCGTTTTTATGTTTTTCCGCCAATTTGTCAAGATGAGGCTTAACATGATTCATTTTGTCCGTCAACTCCATTTGTTGTTTAAAAAATGGATGAAGTAACAATCGTATTGATATAGTGAGAGAAATAATTGCAAGTCCAAAAGCACCGGGAAGCCCAATGAATAAAAAGAGTTGATAAAATAAAAGTAATAAATTAACAGTTGGGTTTTTAAATACAAT
>CAYYYW010000004.1:27946-49274 GCA_964476245.1 uncultured Gammaproteobacteria bacterium | reverse complement strand
TTTTAAATACAATCGTGAAAAGCTCTCCCATAGGTTATCTCTTTTTGACGGTTAACTTTATCCTGCCCTTAGATCGCCTTTTTTTCAAAACTAAGCGTCCTTTTTTTGTTTGCATTCTTTTCAAGAAACCGTGCTTGCGTAATCTTTTCAATTTTTTCGGTTGATAAGTGCTCTTGGGCATGTTTTATATTTTAACTTCTAATATTGAATTTTCCTCTCCGTTAAACACCTCCCACATCGCCTCAGTAACAAATGGCGCAAAAGGATGAAGAAAGATTAAATTTCCAAGATAAACTTCTTTTATCTTCTTAAGAATCATTATATTACCATTTCTTATCTCATCTTTCAACTCTTCAATATAAAAATCGGCAAAACGATGCCATATAAATTCATAGATCAATTCTAACGCCTTTGAAAATTGATAATTGTCCATGTATTTGAGATACTGCTTCTTTTCGACGGAGAACTCTTTTTGTAGTTTTTTTAATATCGGAGATTCCTCGTCGTCGCTTCGCTCCTTCTCGGAATGACACGGAGAGGGTGTAGAATTTTTGTTTTTAGAATTTAAATCCAAAAATCTACCTATGTTCCAAATTTTATTAATGAAATTTCGCATCCCTCTTACCTTATCTTCCGAAAGGATTACTTTACCGCCCTGGGCAACTCCAAAAATTAAAGAGGCACGGAAAGCATCAGCGCCGTATTTATTTACTAAATCAATTGGGTTAATAACATTGCCCTTGCTCTTACTCATTTTAGCTCCTTTAGCATCCGCCACCATTGACCATAAATAAACATCTTTAAAAGGGATCTCGTTCCTAACATATAACGAAAACATTATCATTCGCGATATCCAAAGCGTTAGAATGTCAGCATATGTTCCTATCATGTCTGTTGGAAAACGAGTTTTATACTCTTCCTTCTTTAAAGTCACCAAAGGCCATTGACCGGAAGAAAACCAAGTATCAAAAGTGTCTGTTTCCGGCAAATAATCTTCTCCCGGATCATCTCTTGAAACAACATAGTCAGGTTGTAATACTCCTGTAGGGACATAAACTTTCTGCAGGCCTTTTTTTATTTCAGCGAGCTTAATTCCTTTTTTTATAAATAATTGAATATCTCCTTGATTAATTTTTCCGTTTTTATCCAGCCACCAAACCAGAATATTCTGACGGGAGGTGTCGTTGTTTACTTTATACCAAACAGGGATTCTGATTCCCCAAGCAATTTGACGACTGATTGGCCAATCGTGCATTATTTTTAACCATTGAAGTATTTGTTTTTTGTATCTTTTTGGGTAAAATTTAATTTTATCCTTCTGAACTACCTGAATAACCGGTTTTTTTAATTCTTTAACTTTAATAAACCAGTTGGGAATTATCATCGGTTCAAGATCGCGGTCACACCGATAACAGATTGCCACGACGTGAAGATATTTGTTATCGATTTTTTCAATCAAGCCTTTCTTTTTTAAATCTATCACAACTTTTTCTCGGGCCATCTTTACTTTTAATCCTGTATAGGGACCAGCGAGTTTATTAAGTCGACCATCCAAACCAATTACTTGTTTAAACGGCAAATTATGCCGTTTCCCCATCTCAAAATCGACTGGATCATGAGCGGGAGTTACCTTCACCGCCCCTGTTCCAAATTTTTGATCAACAACGTCATCGGCAATCACTTTTATTTTAAAAACTCCCAACAAACCTTGAGCTTCAATCTCTTTACCTATCCAACGTTGATAACGTTTATCTTTCGGGTTAACCGCAATTGCTGTATCGCCAAATTTTGTCTCCGGACGAACAGTTGCCAAAACAAAAGGTCCATACCTTAAATAATAAAGAGGATCATTTCTCTCCAGATGCCCCACTTCAAGTTCGGATAATGAAGTACCACAATGGGTACAATAATTTACAATATAGTCATCACGATATACCAATTCCTCGTTCTCCATTTTTTTAAAAGTGTTAAAAACCCCTTGTAAAACTTGCTTATCTAAGGTAAACACGCTCCTATCCCAATCAGCTAAAAACCCAAGTCTTTTAAACTGCTCATATATAAGTCCAGAATTATCTTTAACGAATTGAAGGACATTGTTATAAAACGTTTGCCTATCATAATCCATTCTTGACTTGCCTTGTTTGGCTAAATATTTTTCATAAACATACTGTGTTTCAAAACCGGCATGATCTACGCCGGGAATCCACAAAGAAGCATAGCCTCGTATCCGCTTATAACGAATTGTTATGTCGTCCACCGCATACATTCCGTGGCCCGCATGAAGAGAAGCATTGGCGTTTGGTGGAGGCATTAATATGGTGTAGGGTTTACCCGCTTTTGGACTTAACAAACCTGACTTTTCCCAAAAGCGATATATTTTCTCTTCGTATTCTTGAGGAATATATTTGCTTTCCATGATGAGCAAACTATATCAAATAGGGATTGAAATTTCAAATAAAATTTTGATTTAAGATTGTATAATAAAAAGATGGAATGGTTATTAACTACACTTCGGTGGTATCTTGCCCTATTTGTTCTGGGGTTAATATTCTTCCCTCTGACTAAAAAAATTTTCAATAAATTCTTCTATGACGCTGGTTATCCTTTTTCTAAGGCCATCGGTCTTTTATTTTTAAGTTACTCTGCTTTTACCTTAGGAACAATTAAAATATTACCTTTTTATCAAGAATCGTTAATCTTCCTTCTCTTATTGTTTTTAATTATAAACGTACTCCTCTTTAAACGCTTCAATAATGGTTCCCTCAACAAAGCTCAAATTGTTAAAAAAACCGCTTTTATTATTGTCGAAGAACTCGTCTTTGTAGCTTCTCTTCTCTTTTGGGTATATGTTAGAGGGCAAGAACCTTCAATCCGCGGTCTGGAAAAGTTTATGGACTTTGGGTTTATGAATTCTATTCTAAGAAGTAAGTATTTTCCTCCTCCAGATATGTGGTTTGCCGGTAAATCCATCAATTATTATTATTTTGGCCATCTTACCGGAGCCGTATTAACAAAGCTTTCGGGTATTTCCCCATTTGAAACGTATAACTTAATTCTGGCAACAATCTTTGCTCTAGGGATAACTCAAACTTTTTCTTTATGTTTTAATGTGATTTTGAACGCTTTCAAAAGTCTTAAACTCTCTTTAATCGGTGGGATTTTGGCTTCTTTTTTAGTTAACTTTGGCGGCAATCTTCATGCTATTTATGCTTTTACTAAAGGATACCCGAATGACAATCCCGTTCCTTTTTGGCAAATTCTTTCAGCCTTTAATCCAGGCAAATATTGGTACCCTAACGCTACCCGATTTATCCCCTTCACCATCCATGAATTTCCCATTTACTCCTATATTGTTGCCGATCTTCATGGACATGTGTTTGATATACCATTTGTTCTACTAACCTTGTCTGTTCTGTTTTTATTTTATCTAAGATGTATGGACAAAAGTCATTCAGAGACGAAGCCGAAGAATCTCTCACAAATACGAAAAACATCCACTCTGATGAGATTCCTCGTCCCAACTTCGTCGGGACTCGGAATGACAGGGTGGGTAGTCTTCCTTGGCTTTCTTACCGCCATTCACTACATGACCAATGCTTTTGATGGGCTTATTTATCTTTTTCTTTCAACCATCATCTTTCTTTTATTATTTAAGCTTACTCGCGCCTTCTTTGTGAACTTTTTTACCTTAATTATCTCGTTTTTCCTCTTTGGTTTGCCTTTTTCTATAAACTTTAAACCGTTTGCTACGGGTATTGGAGTAAATTGTTCGCCTCGGTTTTTAGTGGAGATCGATAGGCTTGGGCCTTTTTTGTTTGAAAAAGGGAACTGCCAAGTCTCTCCCCTTTGGATGATTTTTGTGTTATGGGGATTTTTTTGGTTAAATTTTATTTTTTTCGCCATTTTTCTTCTTAAAAAACAGCGCGCAACCACCAACCATCAGCAAACAACAATTAATAAATTTGTTCTTGTTTTGTTTATCTTCTCAACTTTGTTAATAATTATTCCTGAATTTTTTTACATTAAAGATATTTATCCTGCTCACTTTCGCGCCAATACTATGTTTAAATTGGGCTATCAGGTCTTTATTATGATGGGCCTCGCCTCAGCCTATGTGTTCGTTTTGTTTAAACATTATTACTCCCAAAGAAAGTTGTTGTCTGTTTTATATTTTTTCTTTTTTATTTTTTCTTTTTTTCTTGTAGCAATTTATCCTACCTTTGCTATTCCTTCTTATTATGGAAAAATAGACAAAAAGCCTGCTCTCAATGGCGCTGATTGGATCAAGACTCAATATCCTGAATATACTGAGATAATCAATTATTTAAATAAAAACGTCACGGATCAACCGACGATCTTAGAAGCCCAGGGCGATTCATATACTGACTTTAACGTAGTGTCTGCTTATACCGGCTTACCAACTGTGGCCGGATGGTGGGTTCATGAATGGCTTTGGAGAGGAAGTGCTGATGTGGTTGGAAAAATTATTCCCGATATTCAAAAGGTGTATGAAAGTGAAGATATTGATTTAACCAGAAAAATAATTAACAAATACAAGATCAAATATATTATTTTGGGCTCAAATGAAAAACAGAAATATAAGAATTTACAAGAGAAAAAGTTTGAAGAAATATGTCGTCTTGTTTTTTCTTCATCAACTGGCCAAGGAAAAGTGTATGCCTATTGACAGGTAATTTTTTTTTTGCTATTCTGTTTTTCAATCCTCGCAAGTCACATTGTCGAGGAGATTTCGCAAAAGAGCATTACTATTCGTCGTTTACCTCATGCGATCGGTAGTGATGCTCTTTATTTTTTTAGAAACTGTTTCCGATTCCATCGGATTACAGTTTCTTAAATCCGCCGAAGTGAAGTTTCGTCCCGCTGAGCGGGACGAACCTGAACGAAGGCGGATTAACTACAAATGATATAGTTGGATTGGCACTCGCAAATTTTTCTTCATCAGTCTTCCAAATTGGTTTTTAGCAAATTCAATAAATTCTGTTTTAGAAAATGACCTTAATTCTTTTTTTTGTATTAATTTTAGCTGCGACTCTGTTCTTTTTTTCACAATGTTTTTATTATAAATATAGTTTTTCAGCTTGTCAAGACTTATAGTAAATAGCGCCACATCTATAAGATGTCTTATAATATTAATTATGGCTGTTGGCGCTTTGTAATGGGCTTTTAAGAATATAATCTATTTTGTGGATAATTTGTGGGTTAGCAAATTTACGGTTAGAGGAGTTACTAAAAGAGCTATGTTTATTATTTAGGTTTTTGAAATATTCTTAAGTTCTGAGTCTTAATCCCATCGATTTTAAATGTCAATTGGCGATGAATGTCTGTTTCTTTATCAGTCCCCCATACAAACACCTTAAAGCCAAAATCTTTCAAATCGTCAATAAAGTCTTTACTGGCAAAACGGTAAAACAAAGAGATACCATCTAATTTTACTTTTCTAATTTTTCTCTTCAAAATAAAAATGGCTAGCCGGCTAAGAAGAATTGACAAGAAAATTAAGATTATCCTAACAAACCGTTTTTCGCTAAAATCTCGCGAGTCTTCTACGTTTGAACTCAAAAAATATTCACCATTCGGTATTTCTTCTTGAAGCTCAAACAATGTTTCAAGGTCAGTCGAGTCAAAATAGATTTTTTTAAAATAGTCGCTTTTTTTTAGAAGCTTGGTGATTTCCTTAACAATATTTTTCTCTTTAATGTCAAGATTTAAAATCTTTTTGCTGCTTTTAAACAAAACCAAAATTTCTTCAAGGGTAGGAATCCCTAAATGTTTTATCTCGCTATAAGGAATTTTATCAATCCAAAACTTTTTTCCATTAATGTTTATACCTCGACTATGGCAAAGAACCAAAACGTTATCCTTTGTTTTTCTAATATCCACTTCTAACACGTCAATTAAATCATTTCTCAACGCTCTTTTTATCGTCTCAATTTTGTTTTCATAAATACCGACTCCCCCTCCGCGATGAGCAATAAACAAAGGCTTCTTCACTACGTTTCCTCCTCTATTAGTTGCCCAAGTTGATTTTTTAGGCGTCTAAAATAATTTTTAATGGTTTTCTCTATTGAAGGCTGTTTGTTTTTAAGAAATTGGTAATTAGCGCCACCCATTTCGTAATCAAAAATCTTTTTATCAATTTCTCCTTTGGTAAAAGAGTGAATTGAGGCAATTAGATATTTTCTAAATAAGTCCAGTCTTCCTTCTCTTTTCATTCTTCTTAAGGAGAACTTAACCTTGGCGTTCCTTAATAATTTTGCTGTCACACCGTATTTTCTGGCTCTTTGGATAATTTCGTGATCTTCTGCTAAAAATAATTTATCATCAAATCCTTCTATAAAGTTAAAAAAATCTTTTTGAAAGATCATTGAACCACCTGATGAAAAAGGCTTACCGATAGTTTGGGAGATCTCAATAACAAAATTAGCCAAGTTAAATATAACTACATCTTGATATGTCTTGTCTTGAGGTAAAATTGCCGGGAGAAAGATTAAAAATCTGTTTTTGTTAATTTCGCTTTTTATTTTAGTTATAAATGAACTGCCTATGCGTGAGTCGGCATCTAAAAATATAATATATGTCCCACGCGATAATTTTGCTCCTAAATTACGTTGATACGAAACGTTGTTTTTTTTGGCGTCTAAAAGTTTAAAATTAGTAAAGAGCCTATTATATGCACCGGCGACTTCTTTTGTTCTGTCTTTAGAATTCCCATCGACAACGACAATTTCAAAGTCGCCCTCTTTTTGTTTTCTTAGATCATTGAGGAGCTTAGGCAGAAATTTTTCTTCGTTTAAAGTTGGTATAATAACAGAAAAATACGGACGTTTCATGTTAATTATTATATCAATTTAAACACTAAATGAAGCTTTCCATTGTCGTTCCCGTTTTTAACGAAGAAAAATACATCTCTTCCTGTCTTGACAGCTTACAAAATCAAAAAGTCAAACCTGATGAAATTATTATTGTTGATAACAACTGCACCGATAAAACAATCCAAATAGCGAAAAAACACAAAACGACCATAATCAAAGAAAAAAAACAGGGGATGATCTACGCAAGAAATGCTGGCTTTAATTTTGCCCATGGAGATATCCTTGCTCGCTGTGATGCCGATACGATTTTGCCTAAAAATTGGATAAAAAAAATAAAAGAAAATTTTAAAGACAACAAAACTGACGCTTTAGCCTGTATGGTTATGTTCTATGATCATTGGTTATTAAAAAAAAGCGATTTTTTCACAAAACTATATTTCAAATTAATGAAATTATTATTTAAACATGAAACTCTGGCTGGTCCTGGTATGGCTTTAACCAAAAAAGTTTGGGAAAAAGTAAAAAACGAGGTGTGTCTTGATGATAAAAAAGTGCATGAAGACATTGATTTATCAATTCATATTGCCAAATATGGCCAAATTAAATTTGATCCCAATCTTATTACTTACGCTTCTGCCCGAAGAATTAAAAATAATCCACTATCTTTTTTTATTGAATACCCAATAAGATTAATCAGAACTATCAACACCCATCGATAGTTGTTTTGCCTCTTCCCTTTCCTCGATCATCCTCGTTGAAGAAAGTTTTTGTCCAAAAGAGAGAAAGAATTTTGAAACATTGGTAATCTGGTTATAGGCGTTTGTGATATGACGATTTAAAATTGACAATGCCTCATCCACTTTCTCGTAATCTTTTTGCAGCGAATGAAGTAATGACAAAATTTCTTTAGCTCTTTTTTCGATTTTTTGCCCTTCAAACGACATTAAAATCGCTTTGAGATAGGCATAAAAACTCATTGGTGAAACCGGTAAAATTCTTTTCTTTCCGGCAAAATCAAAAACTTCTTCGTCGTTGATAATTTCATAATATACCGATTCCGAAGGAATATACATAATGGCGTAGTCCACGGTTCCCTCTTCAGTCAAAATATATTTCTTAGAAATATCGGAAATGTGTTTCCTAATATCACGAATAAATTCTTTTTTTGATTTGTTTCTTAATTCTTTAGTTTCTCCTCTATTCATCTTGCGAAAATTTTCCATTGGAAACTTAGCGTCAATAGGAATTAATCCCTGCGACGTTTTCACAACGGCGTCAACTTTTTCTCCGTTTTTAAAACAATACTGAAGAACAAAAACCTCTTTGGGTAAAAATTGTTGCAGCAAGTCTTTTAAAACTTGTTCACCAATGTTTCCTCGCAGTTTCGGCGATTGAAGAAATTCCTGAAGCTCTTTCATTGATCGACCTATTTCGGAAAATTCACCAATATTTTTCTGTACTTGAGCAATGACATAAACAGCTTTATCAAGCCGCATATTAAAGTTCTTCATGTTTTCGCTTAATCTTTGATCAACCGCTTTGGTTGATGTTTCAACTCTTTTCCCCATGTCTTTTAACCACTCAATTAATTCTTCTGAAGGTTTTGATTTTTCCGAAAGCTCTACTAGCCATTTTTTAACAAAATAAAGGATAAGAACAATACCCACCACTAAAGTTACGACCACCATTAATGAAGAATTCATATAGAAGAATTATATATTGTTTTAAACAAGAGTTGATCCTTTAAAAATTTTTGGCTTTAACCAATCTTTAGGTGTCCCTTCTTCCGCTTTATGCTCTTTTACTTCAATTGTTTCTTCTGGTGAAACAGATCTCTCAACTGATGAAGGTGAGGGTGGTTTTCTGGCAACCCTTGGTTGAAGTGATTGTTTAAATAGAAAATTATTAGCCTGGGTTGGTTGTTTTGATTTTAAAACTGGCCTTTTTATCGCCCCCAACTTTAAAAGTTGAGCACTGACTTCAAAAGTATCGGCGTTAACAGAATAGGCGGTAAAATTGTTTGTGGCTGCCATGATGCCAGTATATAAATTGGTAGCCATATCCTTATCTATCTCAATGTTCAGGTTTTGCAAAAGCTTGAAGATGATCTCTGAAGTTGACGAACTTTGTTTCTCAACTAAATTAATCGTGCCAAAATTAGCGTTGGTTAAGTGTCTATCTATGTTTATTATGTCTCTTCCTTTAAATTGATCCTGGTGGTTTAGGTATAAGTCTCCTAATGAGTTTAGGCTGGGAACATCAACGGTAATAACCGCGCCCAATTGACCTCCCGTATAAGAATATTTTACCTGAGAAGGATCAAGTTTTGTTAAACCTTCTCTTGGCTGAATCAGTAAATTAAAATAATTACCCTCAATATTATAAGTAACCTTATCAATCGCACCATCCTCGTAGGGAAATGAAACAATAAGATTGTTGCCTCCGGCTACTAGATTTTTTTGGATTTTGTCAACGCCACTTAGATTAAATTGAGGAGACACTTCGCCAGCGCAAGAGAAATTGATGTTCTTTCCAAGTTTGGATAGGCCCAAATATAAAACCGTACCCGAAGCCACCGTGTCTAAAGAGGGATTAATTGGTAAACAAATCCCTAATACATTTTGCTGGCTTACAACTTGAACAACCCGAGAAAAACCAAGATCGTTATTCATATACTATAAGATTTTATCATATCGCCTATATTAAAGTCAAATTGGGGATAAAAAATCATACCTGCCTCTTCATTTTTCTTAACCTCGTTTACTGTTTTGGCCCTTGTTTTTAAAGAAACAATCTTGGCTTTTCCAAATAACTTGTTATTTCTATAAAGATTAATTTGATCGTCTAAATTAATTTTTCCTTTGATTACCTTAATTCCGGCGACTTTTTCTTTTTCAATGATAAAAGTGGCTAAAATTTTCGCTTCTCCTTTGAAAGATTGCTCTTCTTTTTGTTTTTCTTCTAACAATCCGGAAACTTCCGTCAACTCCTCTAACAACTTATAAATTAAATTATAGGATTTTATAATTACTTTTTCTTTCTCCGCAAATTCCACAATGTTTTTGTCAATCGCGAGAGAAAATCCAATAATGACCGCCTGAGATATTTTTGCTAAAAAAACATCCGACTTGGCAATTTCTCCAACCGAAGCTAAAATTGTCTCGATGTTCTCATTTTTAATTAATGTTGATAAAATTGCTTCAAGTGAGCCTTGATTATTAGTTTTAATAATAATTCTCAGTTTCTTTTTTTCATCCTTTTTTTGAAATAAGGTCTCGTCGCTCTTTAAAGGTTCATCGGTAGTCGCTGAAAAAGAAACTGTCGGCTTTTGTTTCTCGTCCTTAGTCAATTCCACCCCCACCTCGGGCAACTCTTTAAAACCTAAAAGAAGAAAAGGAGTAGAAGGACAAACCTCTTTTAAGTGTTTTCCTTTGTCGTTGATCAACGCCTTCACCTTGGCCTTGTGAGTTAAGGCGTAGACAACCTCACCTACCCGCAGCATCCCGTCTTTGATAATGGCGGAAACAACTATTCCGGATTTATCTTTTTTTGACTCAATAATGTAGGCTTTAAGAGAGTTTTGGGTCGAATATTTTAATTCTTGAAAAGAGGCTAAAAAAAGAATCGTTTCTAAAAGATTTTTTATTCCTTTTCCTTTTTTAGCAGAAATTGGAACAAAAGGAACATCACCCCCAAAACCTTCAACTAATACTTCGTGTTTGGCTAAGTCTTTTTTCACCCGATCAATATTGACTGATGGCAGATCAATTTTATTCACAGCCACTACAAAAGGAATCTTGGCATTTTTTATATGATAAATCGACTCAATTGTCTGTGGCATCACCGAATCAACTCCATCCACGACTAAAATAGCAATATCAGCCACGTCGGCACCCCGCAATCGTAATTTAGTAAACGCTTCATGCCCCGGAGTATCAATAAAAGCGATTTTATTGGCATCATATTCCTTTGTATCTATAACAACCTCATAGGCACCAATTACTTGTGTTATTCCGCCAATTTCTTTCTCAGTTATATTACTCTTCCTAATGTAATCTAATAGGGTGGTTTTGCCGTGATCCACATGGCCCAAAACAACCACCACCGGTGAGCGAGGAATAAATTTCTTCATAGAAAAGACAAATTATTAATTGGATAATTTTTTTTCTTTTTTAGTTTCTGTTTTTTTCTCTGAGGTTTGTTTCTGGTCTTCTTTTACCTCCTTAGGCAATGTTTCTTCTGGAGCTTGAACAATGTCGAGTTCAAAATCAACCAATCGAGAAGAGAGATTAACGTTAACGCCGCCCTTTCCTATGGCTAGAGGAGCTTGTTTTTCATTAACAAATACTTTTGCTCGTCTTTTTTCTTTATCAACTTCAACCGAAACAATTGTAGCGGGAGACAATGCTTCTCTAATAAAAAGACTGTCGTCGCTGTTCCATTGAATAATGTCGATTTTTTCTTCTCCGCCCAACTCGTCGGTCACTGTTTTCACTCGAATTCCCTTTTGGCCAACACAGGCACCAACCGGATCAACTCCGTTTTGATCAGAAAATACGGCTATCTTTGTACGCTCGCCTGGTTGTCGAACTACTTTCTTTATCTTAACTGTATTGTTGGCAATCTCTGGTACTTCTTTTTTAAATAATTCTTCTACCAATCTTGGCTCGCTTCGGGAAACAATAATTTTTGAATTGTCAAAACTGTCTGTTTTTATTTCTTTAAGATAAACGATGTAGACATCGTTTAAGTTATATTTCTCATTTCTGATTTGTTCCTCGTAGGGAAGCACCCCTTCGGCTTTACCAATATCAAGATAGACATTTTTACCATCAAAACTTATTACTCTACTTTTGATAATCGTTCCTGTTTGGGAAGCATAGTGTTTAATCATTGTTTTCTTTTCCATCTCGCGTATTTTTTGAAGAATAACCTGCCGAGCTGTCTGAGCGGCGATTCGACCAAAACCCGGAGGAGTAACGTCTTTTTTATTTTCGTATATTTTTGTTTCGCCGGTGTTTTTGTCTATTGTTGCTTCTAGTTTTTGATCGTCTTCTTTTTGGCTATCTTCTATTACTTGCCCATAATCCTTGTTGTAAGCCGCTAAAACCGCCAGTTTAATTGACTCAAGGACGTCGTCGGAAGAAATCCCCCGCTCGGTAGCCACCTGGTTTAAAGCTAAAAAAAATTCGCTCTTTATTACGACCATATAATCTAATTTTAACACAAACAGGATTAATCATCAATTGATCTTGCTTCTAAAATGTTAAAATAAGCCTATGGTCAATAAGATAAAAGTCGGCTGGTTTAGTTTTACTTGCTGTGAAGGCTCAACTATAGTTTTTGTTGAGCTTCTAAATACCCATTATCGCCTATGGCTACCAAAAATTGAGTTGGTTTATGCGCGAATATTAAGAAAAGGCAACGCTGAAAAATTAAAGGAAATGGACATTGCTTTTGTCGAGGGCGCAATTTCCTCCAATACTCAAGAGGAAAAACTAAAAAAAATCCGCCAAAAGGCTAAAATCTTAGTTGCTCTTGGGTCGTGTGCTGTTTTAGGCTCTCCTTCAAATCAAAGAAATTTTTTTAATCCAACCAACATTGAAGAAATAAAACCAATCCTAGAAAAATTTGAATATAAAGAAAAAGTTCTTAAAGTATCTGATGTTGTTCCGGTTGACGAAGAAATCCCTGGTTGTCCAATGGATGAAAAAAAATTTTTGGAATTATTTAATAAGTTAATATGCACGATCCCAACCTTGATTTAAATTTTGACATCAATCTGGAAGAAATCTCAAAAATCGAAGGAGCGGCTTCTTTAGAAATAAAAATTAGAAATAAAAAAATTGAGGATTTAAAGTTCAGTATTTCCGAATGGAAAAGATTTTATACTCAGGCAATCCGAGGTAAATCAATAATGGCTATCCCCCAGCTGGTCGCCAGAATCTGTGGTACCTGTTCTAACGCTCACCTTTTGGCAAGTATAGAAGCAGTAGAAAAAGGGCTTAAGATTACCGCATCACCGCAGACAATCCTTCTCCGTAAACTTTTATACTACGGATTAATTATTAGGGATCATGCCCTTCATCTTTATGTTTTTTCTTTACCTGATCTTTTTGGGAAAAATTCTATCTTAGATTTTGATGAAAACGATCCAATCCAGCATCAATTGCTTGAAGATGTTTTCGCCGTTAAAGAAGTTGGCAATAGACTTTCAATTATTGTTGGCGGCCGCTCCGTTCATGCCCCCTATCCCACCATTGGAGGGTTCTCAAAATTGCCAAAAACCGAAGATATAAAAAATTTAAAACCAAAACTTTTAGAAATAAGACCAAAGATTTTAAAACTGATAAAAATTTTTGCCGAGGCTTCCTTCTGTTTTAAATTAAATTCATCCGTCACTTTTAGCGGTCTTTTGTCAAATGACTTTTCTTTTCTTGAGGGAAAAATTAAAACTTCCGACGGTAAAACCATCGAAGAAAAAGACCTGGGCCAGCACCTTAATGCCGCAATTATTCCTTACTCTCAAGCGCGCGGTTTTAAATTTGATGGGAATTTTCTTATGGTTGGCGCCCTTGCTCGACTTAATATCGGCAGGCAAAACTTACATTCAAAAACAAAAGAATCAGCCATTCAATATTTAAATTTTTTTCCTTCGGAAAATCTCTTTTATAACAACTTGGCCCAGGCAATTGAAATTCTCCACGCCATTGATGCCTCCTGCGAAATCATCAACTCAATTGATACGATCGAGCAAGAAAAGTCAATAGTGATTCGTCCTTTTGAAACCATCGGCATCGGAGTCATTGAAGCTCCGCGAGGGACCTTATATTACAAGCTTGAGATTAACAATGACGGGACGGTAAAAAAGGGCGATATTATTGTTCCAACTGGACAAAATCAGATTCTTATGGAAAAGGCGATTTATGAATTAGTAAAAAAATTAATAGAGTCAGAGGTGCCGAAGGATAAAATTATTGAAGAAATTGAAAAACTAATCCGCGCCTTTGATCCTTGCATGTCCTGCGCAGCGCATTTTTTAAAAGTTAAATGGAAATAAATATGAATATTGAAACTTTAACAGTAGCTTTGATAACATTCGTATCCTGGGGATTGGGATCGTTTATCGCTAAATTAGCTACAAACCGAATTGGTGAGAAATCAGTATTTTGGGACCTAATTGGATATTTTCCTGCTGTGGTAATTTACAGTCTAATTATTTTTAAGGCAAAAAGTCTTTTTTCCGCCGACAAAATAGGAATAATTTTGGCGATATTGTCAGGAGTAGTTGGCTCTTTCGGTTTAATTGGTTTTTATTTCTTATTAACAAAAAAAGAGGCTTCCTTAGTTGTCCCTTTAACGGCTCTTTATCCTGCTTTGACTGCAATTCTAGCTTTTATTTTTTTAAGAGAGTCTTTAACCTTAGCAAAAATTACTGGAATTGTATTAGCAATGATAGCTATCTATCTTTTAAGCTTTTGATCAAACCATTAATCGATCCAAATACTTCTCCTCTTTTCTTTTCCGGAACACCGATTATTTTGACGTGGTTAAGTTTTTTCGTTTTTTTCAAAAGAAGCAGATGAAATAAAAGGTCATAATCATGCGGAGATATTGGGGTTGATTTGATATCAGCCAAATCGTCCAAATTTAAAATCATCGGTTCTTTTATTCCTTTAACTGTATCTAAAATAATTAAATCTTTTTCACTTTTTGGTGGAAAATTTTCATTGGGATCAGCTATTATAAACTCGATACGAGGAAATAATTTTTTTAAAGTAGGCAGAATTCTTAATGGTAAGCTGTCTTCCTTAACTAAAGGGTTGCCAAAAATATAGATTTTCATACTTGAGTAATTACCATACTACAGTGTATGGTAATTATTGATTATAAAAATCGATTGCCTTTTGGGTGTAATGTCTCAAATTTTTAATTTGCTTTTCTGTTAAAACATCGCAGACAAACCCCCAATGAAAACTCACCAAATCACCAACTTTTAAATCTTTAACAAAACTCTTACCCTTATAATCAACTTTAATTTCTCTTAGCATTGATAAACCGAAATCTAACCCATTATTTTTTTTTATTAATGGTCTTGTCTCAACTAAAAAACTTTTGACTGCCTGCCCGCCGAAGCCTTGTCGCCGACGCGCCAAAGCCGCTCTGGCGACGGCGCGGCGAGGGTGGGACTTTTGACGTTTGACTATGCCATGTCCAATTCGACATTCATCCATAGCCAGCAACACATAAGAACCTAAGTTCGCCACGCTTCTTTTGAAAACATTGAAAACATGGAAAGCGTGGTGAGGCAAAAAAGGTTTTTTGGAAATATTGGTTAACAATTCTTGAAAGTTTTTTTTGGGTAATTTTTTATCAAGGATTAATTTTTCCTTGGAAAGAGCCCGGAATTCAAAGGCGTCTACCGGCTTCAATAATGAATTACCAATCCAATAAGCTTCAACCACTCGTTGATCAAAAGGATCATTGATTTTATTCTGACGGGCGATTAATTGTAGATAAGGATATAAAGTCTCAAAATCAGAAAGAATGTTGCAAACTTCTTTGTCGGCAAGACTTTCTTTTAAATGGTCAATTAGGCCGGAGCTTTTTGACGGTCCACAATAACCAAAAAAATTGGGTGAAACAGCATATTTGGCACAAAGAAGCAAGCCTTGACGATTCATCCTATTTAAAGACTGTCTTTAATAAAGACAGTCTTTGTTTAAAGAAAAGCAAACTTATACCAATAAAAATGAATAGAGAAGAATAAATATCCTTCGGCAGAATTTTCACTCCCGCAAAAGCTCCGCTTAAAACATTACCAACCACTACGGAAAAAGTTAAGACCAAGGTTACTAAACTCGCCGGCGCGTATCTCAGGGCTTTATACCAAAAATAAACATAGAAAAATAAAATCGTTCCACCAATAAAAACGATAGATAATTGTTGCGAGTTGTAGCTTAAAAATAAGCCGCCTTTGCCCGAAGTCAAAGCCAATAACAAAAGAAAAAACGAGCCAATTCCCATCCGAAACAAACCAATTAATTCTGAAGATATTTTCTTTAAAACTTTTTTTGCCAGAATTGTTTCAATTGACCAAAGGATTGTCGCCGCCAATATTAAAAGCTCGCCCCTGCCAAAAACTAACGGCAGTTTGGCAAAATAAAAATTACCAACAAAAATCAAAACAAAACTTATGGCGTAGATCAAATTAAATTTCTCACTGAGTAATACTGCCGTCAAAGCAGAAACCCAAATAAACAAAGTTTTATGGATTAAATTGGCTGTTTGCGCCCCCACCAGTTGAAGACCGGTAAAAAAAAGAAAAAAAGGCAAGGCTCCGCCAACAACCCCGATTAATATCAGCCATATTAATTGCTTTTTTGGTAGCTTTTTTATTTCATTTAATTTTTTTGAAATCAAAAACCACAACAAGAAAATTGCTCCTACATATAAATTTCTTGACGTCGTCAAAATTAACGGATCTATTTTTACCACAGCAATCTTGGCATAAAAAATGGCAATGCCGGAAATTATTGAAGTTAGAAAAGCAAATAATAATCCTTTTTTAAGATTTTGATCCTTCATTGTTTTTTTGAATAATTAAATTACCATAAACTAATACCTCATCATTGACCTGAATTCTTCCAATGCTTTTGTTGTAATATGCTTTAATATTGTTCTCTAATATTACAGCCCTCCCGTGAACTTTTTTTACTCTTAATGGTTTTAAATAACACATGCTGGTAATTTAACAATTTTATTCCTTACAACAGTCTAAAATTTTTCCGATGGTCTCACTTATTTTCCCAAGAAAGCTGTTTTCCTTATATTTTATTGGTTCCTCTTTGTCTTCAAAATTTATTGTCTTTAATTCGTCCGACCCAACCATCTTTAAATTCAGTCCCCAAAATAAATTATATAAATGATAAGACTTTTTAAATAAATTGTGGGCTTTGTCTTTTTCTCCTTTGGTCAATGCCTTAGTCCCCACTTCCATTAATCTCATTGAGGCGGCCAATAAATGTTTGCTAATACACCAAACCTCACCTTCATAATCTTTAATTAATAACCTCAAAAGCTGTTTTCTCATCTCGCGAACTTCGTTTAATAATTCAAAATATCGGGTTTTGCCTGTTTTCCCTCCGGAGAAAAACAAGTGCTCTTCAATTGATATTAAATTCATGACGGCAATAGAAAGATCTTCGTCCGAAGATAAATCCAGCTTCTCTCCTTTTTCCATTTTTTTAACTTTTTCCATAAAGTTTTTAAGTTTCGTATCAATTTCCATAAGTTACAAAGATTAAATTTTTAATAATATTTTAAAGATAACTGTTGTAATGATTAAAAATAACAAAGGAATAATTACCCTTTGATAATCAAACAGTCTTTTCCCCTTATTTTTCTTGCGAATAAAACGGTCCGTTGAAACAGCTAATAAAAAAACAAAGAAACCAAGCGTTATACCAAAAAATACCTTATCTATTCCCCAAAATTTATTGGTTAGGTGTCCTATTTGTTTACTATACCAAAGGTAAACTAAGGTAATAACATAAAAGCCCGTCGTCCACATAATTTGATTGTTAAATTTTTTATTCTTGATTGTTGAGGCAATCCAAAAAGCAATGGTTGTATTCAATCCGGAAAGCCAGATAGAAATCAAAAGATCGTCTATGCCTAATTTTTTGGCAATTAAAAGACCACCTCCAACCACCACAATACACGCCGGGCAATTTGCGTAGACGGATGGAATAAATATCATATAGTTTTTTTATTTAAATAGTCAATAATTGGCTGATCGCCAACAATACATTCGCCTTTAAAATATAAAAATGGAATTGGGATGCCTTTTGATGAATTATATCTGCAGACCATTGCTTTATCTTGTAAATCTGCCGCATTTGTTTTGTTATCATGGATTTCTTTTCTTTCAATTTTAATCTTCTTTTCTATTTGTTGATGAGATTTTAGATATTCCTCAACGTTTTTACAATGGGGACATTCTTCTCCCCAATATAAGATAACTTCGTCTGTTTTTTTAGGAACGCTATTAAAAAACTCTTTTTGATTTAATAACCAATAAACCCCATAAAGAATGACAAAGGCAATTATTATTCCTGCGGCGACGTAAAGGATGTTTTTTTTATCCATAGGATAAATTATACTAGAAATGTTCGTTTTTATTGAAAGTTTAATTCACTTTGATTATTCAAATAGTCGAAACATCGTTTATTGGATCTCGTTTGTATTTATGTACAAAATAAATCTTATTCGGGCAAAATCAATTCTCACCAAATCCGGCCTGCCGGTTTCTGATTATGTTGTTAATCCTTATGTTGGCTGTCGATTTGGTTGCAAATATTGTTATGCCAGTTTTATCGGCAGATGGAAGCATCCGGGAGAGCAATGGGGCGAATTTGTTGACGTTAAAATAAATGCCGCGGAAGTTTTAAAAAAAGAATTGGCAAAGAAAAAGAGTAAAAATTTTGGTTCAATTTTTTTTGGCTCGGTCACCGACCCTTACCAAGGACTTGAGGCAAAATATAAAATTACCAGGAAGTGTCTTGAAGTAATTGCCGATTTTAAATACAAGGGCTCTGTTTCTTTGCTAACAAAGTCTCCGTTGGTTTTGCGCGACATTGATATTCTAAAAAGGATCAAAAAAATGTCGGTCGGATTGACAATCACCTCAACCGACGACTTAGTCTCAAAATATTTGGAAACTTATGCCCCGCCGGCTGAAGAACGAATAAAGTCTCTTAAGAAATTAAAAGATGCTGGAATTGAAACCTATGCTTTTGTTGGCCCGCTTCTTCCCAATTTTGTCTGGGAAAAAGGAAATTTAGAAAAGCTTTTTCAAAAATTAGCCGAAACTAAAGTTGACGAAATTTGGGTTGAACATATTAATCTTTCTCGTTATATTAAGGAAAGATTATTCTTATATCTCAAAAAAGACTATCCCCGTCAATTAAAAAGTTTTCAAGAGGCAGAAAAGATTGAATATCAAAAACAACTGGAAAAAATTATCTTTGATTTAATAAAAAAATATAAGTTAAAATTAGCCTGTCAAAAAATTTTGTCTCATAAAAAAACATGAATATTGCTGTTTTTGGCGGACGGTTTGATCCACCTCACTTTGGCCATCTGTTGGTGGCGGAACAGGTTTTGGAAAAAATGACAAAAATTGATCAAGTATGGCTTCTTCCTGCCAATACTCATCCCTGGAAAAAAATGGCGGCTTCTCCACTCCATCGACTGAATATGACAAAGTTTTTAGAAACCGAGAAAATTAAAGTCTCTGATTTAGATATCAAAAGAAACGGAGAAACCTACACTATAGACACCGTCAGGATTTTAAAAAAAGACCAGGCCAATAAATATTTCTGGGTTTGCGGTTCAGACACCTTGAAAGAGTTTAGTCGTTGGAAAAACTATAAACAATTGTCTAAGCTCGTTCCTTTTTTGGTCTTTCCTCGAGGTTATTACCAAATTAAGAAGTTGCCAGAAGGTTTTTCAATTGTTAAAAATAAGGGCCTGATCACGACTAATTTTTCTTCAACGATAATTAGAAAACGGATTAAAATGGGCTTATCTATTACCGGATTAGTGCCGGAAAAAGTGGAAGAATATATTAGAAAACACAATTTGTATCAATAGTAGAGATCGCTTCTTAAAAGATTAAACAAAATTAGAGAGCTGGCAAACTAAGTCAACCAGTCTTGAAGAATAGCCCCATTCATTATCATACCAACCAAAAACCTTAATATTATTTCCATTTATTACCTTAGTATAATTGGCATCAAAAATACAAGAATAAGGCGAGCCGATGTAGTCTGATGAAACGAGAACTTCGGTTTGGTATTGTAAAATTCCTTTCATTTTGCCTTCAGCCGCTTTTCTAAACGCCTCGTTTACTTCCTCAATTGAAGTTTTTTTCTCAACCAGCGCTGACACGTCCGACAAAGAGCCTGTAGGAACGGGCACTCTAATAGCTCCCACTTCAATTTTACCTTTTAGTTCGGGGATTGTTTTAACAACCGCTTTAGCCGCCCCTGACGTTGAGGGAATAATATTTAAAAAAGCCGCTCTTGAACGTTCAGGGTTTTTGCCGGCATCATCCAACATGCTTTGAGTTATGGTGACTGCGTGAACAGTTGTTAAAAAACCTGAGATAATTTTAAAATTATCGTTTAAAACTTTAAACATCGGCGCGGCGCAATTAGTAGTACAAGAAGCATTGGAAATAACCGTTTCTTTCTCCCAATTAATTTTATCGTCGTTTACTCCCAAAACCACTTGTGGAGTAACTTCATCTTTAGCCGGCGCTGTTAAAATAACTCTTTTTACCGTCCCTTTTATATGTTTTTCTAGCTCTTCTTTCTTGGTAAAAGCACCGGTGGCGTCAACAACGACATCAACTTGATATTTTTCCCAAGGAATTTCTTCGGGAGCTGAATGGAGAGTAGTAAAAATTTTTTTACCATTAACCGAGATACCATCGGCTTCTTCCTTAACTTCCATCTTAAACTTGCGGTAAACAGAATCATGCTGAAGAAGATAAGCCAACATGCTGTTTGGGGTTTTTCGAGTGTTGACAACCACAACATTGAAGAGATTTTTCTTAAGAGCAATCCGGGTAAAACTTCTTCCAATTCTTCCAAACCCATTTAAACCAATGTTTAGGGTTTTCATAAAATGAATTTATTATATATTATTTCTTTTCTTTTTTAGTTGGAGCTGCCTCCGTCTTTGTTTCTTTTTTAGGAGCGGTTGCGGCTTTTTCTCCCTCGGCGGGAGCTTCTTCCTCTGCTTTTTTCTCTGTTGTTACTTCAACCGTCTCCGGAGCAACAACCTGAGTCTCTACTGTTTCCTCTTTGTGAGCGGTGATGCGAACAATTGTTTTTTCAGGCGTTTCCTTGATTATATACTCTCCAATTATTTTGATGTCTTTGACTTTTATTTCATCATTTAATTCCTTAAGAGGCGAGATGTTAACCTCAAACATGCTAGGAATAGCTTCCGGTAACGCCTCAACTCTTAACGACTCCGTCATAGTTAAAAGGATTCCTTTGCTTTGGATAACCGCCTCTGATTCGCCAACAAATTTAACGGGTACGTCAGTTTCGATTTTTTTCTTCAAATTAACTTTGCGAAAGTCGGTGTGCAGTAAAAAATTAGTCACCGGGTGATGTTGAACTTCTTGAATCAAAACCGGCAATTCTTCCTTGTTTTCTAACTGAAGATAAACTATCTGCGTTTGACCAGCTTTTCGGTATGCTCTAAAAAATTCTTTCACCGATAACATAACCGCTTGAGACTTGATATCTTCACCGAAGATGTTGGCCGGCAGCTTTCCCTGTTTTCTTAAACCTTTCAATTTTTTGCCGAAAACATTGCGCTTTTCAACAACGAGCTGAATTTTGTCAGTGCTTCCTGTTTTTTTGGGTTTATTTTTTTCCTGTTTTTTGGGCGACTTTTTTTTCATCTTGTTTTTA
>CAYYYW010000004.1:0-27846 GCA_964476245.1 uncultured Gammaproteobacteria bacterium | reverse complement strand
TAATTCAATAAAAAAAATTCTATCAGTTGATAGATTTGTATTGTAAATTAAATTGTCCTCTTTTGCAAGGGAGGAAAAGTTTTTGTTTATTACGTAAACATTCTTGGGAAAATAAAATTCTAAAACAAGATCATTGTTGGTCGAACCTATTTGTTTTTGGGCAACCAATTGGTATACCCCTCTCCCCTTAACAATTTTTTCTTTCAAAAGGTAATTAATTTTAATTTCCGTGGTTTGTTTAGGAGGAACTTCAAAATAAAAGGCGACGATTTTAAATTGATTTTCGTCTCTTTCTTCATAATCTTCAATCAAAACACCATTTTTGGTCACCTGTTTAACTAAAGAATCTTTGGGTAAAAAAGTCTGAAAGTAATTTTTGTATGTACCGCCGGGAAAAATTTCCGATGGCGAATCGTTTTTAAAAGTTAAAGACAGAAGGTCTTCGATTTCTCCGTCTTCCTTAATTTTTACCTTAAAATTTATTAACCGGCTGAGAAAAAAATTAGCTTTATTTACGCCTAAATTAGCGTCAACTGGGAAAAAATTGTCGGCAACACAGTTTTGTAGTTGCTCGGCGCATTTGGGCACAACCATTTTTCCTCCCCAACCAAACAAATTAACATCTTCGTTTAGATTTTCATTTTTGAAATGCAAAACGATTTGTTTCTCTGCTAAGGATCGCTTTAGAGCGTCGGCCAATTTTTTATAAGAGGCATCTTCTAGCCTTAACAACAATGTTTTTATCAATGAGGACAAAAATGTTTTTTTTTGGATCGATCCAGGAAAAAAATTTTTTTCCGCATAAAATTGGGTTTTTATATAAAAATTGTCTTTGTTGATCGTTTCGTCATAGTCAGGCAGATAAACATCGCCAAACCCCTCCAAAAGATAATTAATTGCCGTGGTAGTGATCCCTATTCCGCCGTCGAAATCAGTCAGGCCTATTTCTTTTTCCAAAAAAAATTCCGCTTTTTCTAAATTTTCCTGAAAGTCGGGAGAAAAATTTGAATCTCGCAGAAACCAATGAGGTTGGTTAAAATATTTTTTAATGGCCGCCGGCGGCTCAATATGGGCTTTTAATTGACCATCGGCTTCATAAACATCCTCTATTTTTAAATTTTTTAATTTATGATCGGCAAAAGTCAAAATACCAAACGAGCCAATAAAACCACCGCCGGGTCTAAGCTCCATGTTGTTTTGGAATAAAATAAGATAGTTTTTTTCTTCGTTTTTTCCCGCCAATTCATCAAGATGGATCAGTAATTTTTTCAGCTGATTAATTGTTTCTTCTACTTCAATTAATTTCACTTTTATTTGTTGAATTTTTTTTACGTTATAATTCATCTTTTGCGATATTAAAGATATTTTTTTTGACAATTCCTCTGTTTGCGACTTAAACTTAGCTAAACGGGTCAATAATTCCATTTTTCCCTGGCTTTCTTTATCGCCGAGCACTAATGGAATAATTTTTTTCCCGTTTTCCATGGTTTCAAAAACAGTTTGAAGAAGCGAATAACTGTTTTCTTCAAGAGAAATAATCTCATCCGGCAAAAGAGTCAAGTAAAAAAAAGAAAAAATCGGCCTGGAAAAAGAATAGGTCTTTTTTGTCAAAGAAAGCAGAGGCAAAGCATAACCCAAATAGTTCTTAGATTCCTGCAATTTTTCATTTTCAATTGCGCGGGTAGCTTGATAAAGAAAAAATCCCGTACCCAGAAGGGGAAAAATGAAAAAGGTTTCGACAAAAAAGAAAATGAGACAAAATAATAAAAAAATCCTTTTTTTACTGATTTTTAAGCTTGGCCCTGTCGGTTTTTTTTTAATCCTAACCATCCTTTTACTAATTAATCTTTCCAAATTTAAAACTCTTTCTTTTGATCTGGAAAACATAAACCAAAGAATTTTTTCCGCTAATTCCTCACTGTTAATCGACTCTTCGTCGGTGTTAATAATTTTTACATTGTCTAAGTTTTTTGTAACCAGAAAATCCGCTAATTTTTCCATCTTTTTTCTTTGATTGATTAAGATTATGAAAATTTGATGTTTGCCTACCTTTAGAAACTCATTGCTCTGTGTTTCTATTTTATTAATGGCTTTTTTTTCGTCAAAAATAAAAATATATTTAAATTGGTCAAGCCGTTTAGGAAGTATGGCTGAAGAAAAGATTTCGTATTGATATTGATCAAGCTTGTTTTTTAAAAATCCGACAAGAGGCATTGTTTTTCTAAAAACAAACAAAGCCTTGGCTGATTGTTTTACTTCTTCTGTTATTAATGATATAAATTTCATTTTCCTTGTTGCTTAAACATTCCCTCTACTTCTTTCAGGGTTGTTACCTCTTCGGGTCTCTTGTCGTAGCGGAACCGTTCAAGACGAGGAAAACGCAAAGCGTAGCCGGGGACATCAATTTCTATTGCCTGACCTGTTTTTGTCAATTTCATTTTCCTTCCGGCGGTGTGAACCGAAGACCTTGATAGTTCATCGGCCCTAATTTCCACCACTATCTCCGGTGTTATCCAAGCATCACATTCCATTGCTTTATCAACTTCATACCGATTTGGTTTTTTTTGAACTTTGAACTTTGAACTTTGAACTTTTAATTGGCGCCATTCTTCATCCGACAAGCCCGTGCCAATTTTAGCCACGGTGACAAATTTATCCTGTTTGTCATCATAAACCCCGGCTAAAAAAGCCCCCATGCCAAAATCTGTTCTTTTCCCGCGTCCCATATCATAACCCATGACCAAACAGTCAATTGTATCTTGAAGTTTGGAACTATAGCTCCGCTTATACTTAATCCAGTTCCAGCCGCGGGCTCCGGCCTGATATATTCCGTCTAATTTCTTGACAACGATGCCTTCAAGCCCTTTGGAAACTGCTTCTTCAAATAAAAGATCAAGCTCTTTTGGTTTGTTAATGATTTTGTCGTCGGCCAAAAAAATTGTTTCGGAAAAAATATCGCCGGTTTTTTTAATTACTTTTAACAGTTCCTTTCTCCTCTTAAGAAAAGGTGTCTCTATTAGACTTGTCCCGTTTAAATAAAGCAGTTCAAAAACGAAAAGTTTTAAAGGGATTTCTTTTGCCTTTTCTTCAATCCCGTATTTTCTCTTTCGTTGAGCGGTTTCTTGGAAGGGTAAAAAGTCACCGGTAACCGGATTAAAACCAATCGCCTCACCCTCAAAAATCATTTCCTGGCCTATCATTTGGTTTTTGGCCGCCTTAACCAAGTCAGGATACATGTAGGTTACGTCTTCTAAATTTCGAGAATAAAGTTTAACTTCGCCTTTTTTGAAATGAATCTGCAATCTAAATCCGTCGTATTTGGGTTCAACCGAACAAGTACCAATTTTTTCAATAATTTCTTTGGCGCTTGATAATCGCTCGGCTCGCATCATAAGTATCGGAATAAATATGGCGGGTTTTATTTCTTTTAAGCCGGAAATGCCTCTTTCTTTTAAAATTCTACCTATTAATCCAAGATCGGGTCTGACATGATAGTTTTTTTCAATTACTGATCGCAGGCTTTTATCGTCTTTCAACATCCAAGAAAAGGCATCCAAAATCGTCATGTCAGAAAATCCCAAGCGCAACGTGTTAGTGGGAATCCGGACTAAATAGCGGCAAGAAAGGGAGTCTAATGATTTAATCAATTGAGAGAGAAGAGAGAGTTTTACCTCCTGCGATCCTTCACCGCCGGTTGTGGTTATTTTTTTCAAAATAGCAAAAACTTCACCAATAGAAAGGTCTTTTTCCTCTATGGTTATTATCTTGTGACGGAATTCCTCAACTGTTTTTCCCAAGTCGCCGATTCTTTTGTAATGACTGACAAAAAGTTTTTTTTCTACGTTGAGGGAGACAGCGATTGCCTTAAGCAACGTTTTTTCCCCGATGCCAAAATCTGTTTTTTCATACAAAGGCGCCACTCTGCCCTGAAGAAGATATAATATTTTTTCGATTTCTTCATTGTTTATTTTTTTAAAAAGCTCCGCCAAAATACGAGTTATCTCTAAACGTGACGAGGTATTTTCCATTTGCTCAAAATATTTAGCCAATTTTTTGAATGTCATGCTTTCATTTATAAAAAATAAAAATAACCAAAGATTATTGCCACCAAAAAAAATACTCCTAAAAGAAAAGTAAAAAAACCTTCTTCGTGCTTTGAAATTTTATACAAACCTTCTCCAACCAACGTCAAAGAAAATAAACCAGGGAGAATAAACATCATATAGAAAAGCTCAGTCGATTTAGTATCCATCTATGACTATTCTATACCAAAATTGGGAATAAAAACTACACCATTATATATCTGGCGGCTTTGGTTTTACCGATTTTTTTGACAATCCCTTTATTAAGAAGATCAGCCAAATCGCGAAGCACTGTGTCTTCCGAAATATCAGAAAAAAGTTCTTTAAAGCTTTGATTTTGTAAGTAACCAACGCTTTGAACGTACTCAACAATCTTCACTTGACGTTCACTCAAAAATACCTGCTTGCCTCCAAGCTTTTCTTTAAGATGTTTGTCTTTGGAAAGCTTTAAAATTTTAAGTTTGATTCGGTCAAATTCAATCGCCACCCCTAAAGTAAAATACTCAAGCCAAGCGCTTAGGTTTCCTTCGGAGGCTTTTTTTAAATTTTCATAATAGCTTATGGCGTCTTTGTCGTAATATTCCTCAAGAGAGAAAAATCGTCGGATATCATAATTACCCAAAAACAAAATCAAAGTCGCCATTACTCGAGCTACTCTCCCGTTTCCATCAATAAAAGGATGAATTCTGACTAATTCGTGGTGGACAATGCCTGCTTTTAAAACCGGATGAATATCTTCATTTGGAATCTTGTTTAGCCAATAGAGGAATTCACGTATTAAAAAAGGTACTTCAATGGCCGAAGGCGGTCTGAAAGTAACTTCTCCTGTTTCGCTGTTTCTAATAACTACCTGTTTTGTTCTATATGTTCCGGATTCGCCCGGAAGTGATATTTTATTAACAACCACCCGATGAGTCTTCTTTATCAGTTCTTCTGTTATCTTCTCAATCTTTTTCTTCACTTCCTCGTCAATTAATTGCAAAACTCTACGGTAATTAATAATTTCCTGAATGTCTCTCGACCGACCAACAACTTCTTTCCCCAAAAGGACATCTTTTGCCTCGGTAAATCCCAATTTGTTTCCCTCAATGTGGGTTCCATGATGGGCGGTTCTGATAATGGCGTCCTCTCTAAATTGCTTTTCCCAAAGAGGCAAAATGGGCGCGTCTATTATCACCTGGCGCGCCGCCTCAATCATACCGATGTTTTTGAGGATTTTGTTGGTAATAGTAAAAACCGGATTAAACATTAAAAAATATTATAACTAAATGTGAGTAATTTTTAATAAGATTACTTTCAATAATTTGGTTATTGGTTTTTTTTGAGGGCGCAAGTTAAGACTTTCATCAATTCCTTTTGCATTTTCAACTATTTGCTGATTTAATTCATTAAAGATATTGTGTCTTTGTAAACTGTTTTTATACCAAAGGATGTTTTTTTTATTAATTGGTTTTTTTCCAAAAAATGAAAGGAATTTTGTTTTCTCATCCGTAGAACATCTTTCTAAAAACTTTTTTACTACTATGGTATTTTTTCCTTCTTTGAAGTCCGAGTCTACAGGCTTTCCGATAATTTTTGCATCTCCAAAAACACCAACAAAATCATCTTTTATCTGAAACAGAATACCCGCTTCTTTTAGAATTTTTTCCCATTTTATTATTTCTTTTTCACCAATCCCGGCAAGATTAAAACCGATCGTTGCCGGCTTGACAAAAGAGTATTGGGCGGTTTTCAATTCCATGATTTTATAAACATCGCTGATTTTTTGACAATCTAAATATTCGCCCGCTAAGACTTCTTGTTTAAATTGATTGTAAAGATCGATAGCTTTTTTTTGTCTTTTGCTTGTCAAATTTAAATTTTCTAAACCATTAAAAAATAACTCGTCAGCCAACATTAAAGATAAGTCACCCGTTAGTATGGCGGTTGAGAGGTCGTATTTTTTATGAATTGTCTCTTTGTTTCGCCTCAAATCAGAACTATCAATGATATCGTCGTGGATTAGGGCAAAGGTATGAAATAACTCAAAAACAAAAGAGAGTTTAAAAATCTCCTCTAATTTTTCTTTGGAATAACTGGAATAAGCAAAATAAAAAATGGCCGGACGGAATCTTTTTCCACCTCTTTCAACAAATTCTTTAATTATTTTTATTAACAAGGAGGCTTTTTTATCTAATTTCTCAAATTCTTTTTCTTTTTTTTCTAAATAAAATTTGATTTCCTGATTAAACTTTTTTTGAAAATTTGAAAGGAGTTTCATTTTCCAAATCTCCTTTTTCGTGAAGCGAAATCATTAATGGCTTTTTCCAGTTCTTTTTCTGAAAAATCAGGAAACAAAACGTCGGAAAAATAAAGTTCGCTATATTCACTTTGCCAAAGCATAAAGCCGGAGAGTCTCTTTTCTCCTCCTGTTCTTATAATCAAATCCGGGTCAGGAATCCCCGCCGTGTCTAAAACATTATTAAAATTGTCTTTGTTTAATCTTTCTACTTTCGACTTTCTACTTTCGACTTTCTTTATCGCTCTAATTATTTCGTCTCTTCCTCCATAATTTATGGCAAAAACAATCGTCATTTCTTGATTGTTTTTTGTCAATTCTTCTACCTTTCTTATTTGGTTTTGAATATCAGCGGGCAGTTTTTCCCTGTTTCCGATTATTTTCATTTTTATCCCCTTTTTATGTAATTCTGCCGCTTTGCTTTTTAAAAAATAACGCATCAATTGCATAAGAACGTCTACTTCCTTTTTTGTTCTCTCGATTAAATTTTCCGTAGACAAGGCCCAAAAAGTGAAGTAGTTTACTCCTCGCTCTTGCAGTTTTTTAATCAGTTTTGGCAGTGTTTTTTCCGCCGCAAATTTATGGCCCTCAAAAACCGGAAGGCCCCGTTTTCTCGCCCAACGGCGATTGCCGTCGGGAATTATGGCAATATGAATTGGAATGTTGGTCATAACCTTATATTTTTCAAACTTCAAAAAATACTGCTTTGGTTTTGATTCTTGGATAATTATATCACTGACGGGGAGTTTATCAGTTCCAAAATAACCGGCTCTACGATTTCAAATTCTCCGTATACTCTATCTCTATATTTCATATCCTTTATGCCGATTAGTTTAACCTCCAAATAAAAAAGTTTAAGAGGCTGGCAAAAGAAACCCATAAAAGATAAGGAACAAGAAGAAGTCCTGCAGCTCTCTCAGTCTGCCAAAATTTAACCGTCAGAATTACTATCATTAGCCAAAGGACGGTAATATCCAATAATCCCAACAGAGGATTTTTTAAACCAAAAAACAAAATCGACCAAAGAGCGTTAAAAAATAAATGAACTAAAAAAAGCCGGCTTACCAATTGCCTTTTTTTATCCTGGCCTTTTTTTTGCCAAATCAAGTACAGGGCAATGCCCATTAAGGTATAAAGCGTCAGCCAGACCGGACCAAACAACCAGTTAGGCGGACTAAAAGAAGGCTTAGTTAAGCCGGCATACCAGTCGGGAATGGCTGATATTGTAAAAACACTGCCAATAATCCCGGTTCCCTGGCACAAAATAAAAGCAACAATGAAATAGATAATGTTTTTTTGCTTTTTCATATTTTTTTAATACCCGACGGCTTAAATTATCATATCAAATCAAAGATAATTTTTACATCAATCCAACCAATTCTTGAGGTTATTTGTTTTTTTTGTCAATTGCCGGTTGTGAAATGGTTTTGGTTCCACTTGCAAATTTGAAAATTCATGGTATACATGTAATAGACAATCATCTAACTTATGGTCGATCCGATTTCGCTCGGTTTAAATCAACAAAGAAGGAGTAAAAAGAAAAAAACAGTAATTATTATTGGCATAGTTTTCCTTGTTGCTGCGCTTGTCGGAGGTATACGTATGCTTCGGCAACCTAAAAAAACGGACCAGACAAAGGTCGCCGTCATTGAAGAGAAAGAACCTTCTCCCACAGAAAAACCCAAGATTGATAAGGAATCAGTGAAGATTCAGGTATTAAATGGAACCGGGACTCCCGGTCAGGCAGGCACTGTCGTTGAGGCTCTTAAAAAAGCGGGGTATAATTCCGACAACATCGAGGCAGCCAACGCAGATGATTTCAACAACACCGCAACAACCATAACTGCAAAAGAGGGTTTTGACGATATTGCAAGCGATATCAAAGACGCTTTAAAAGCGACTTTTGATGAGATTGAAATCGACTCCTCTAATCTTGATGAGGATAGTGAGTTTGATATTATTGTCACCACGGGTGGTAAAAAATTTGAAGAAGCAACTCCGACAACGCCAATTACAAGCCCAGCAAATCCTAGCGTTAGTCCAACTCTTAGTCCAACTCAAAATCCAACAACCACCACAACTTTAACTCCTAGTCCAACTTCAAGTCCAAGCCCAACTCCAACCCCTACACCTTAAAAAAATCAACCTGCCAGGTTGCCAATTTGCAGAGAAATGGATTTAAATCTTACTTAGAGGGTTATATCAACCCAATCAACTCCCGAGGTTGCTTAATTATAAGCTCGGAGGTTGGAAGAAATTTAAATTATTTTTTATTTTTGGTCAGGGGGAATTTGAAGAAAAAAAACATCGCCAAAACAAAAGAAATAATCATTAAAGCCAGACCTATGTGAAAGCGACTAAAAAAATCTGTTAAATCAATCATAATTGATAATTATTTCCTCAATTTTTAAGGAAATTACTAATAGGATTATAGTAAAGAATAAATTTTCTATCAAGATAAAAACATTCCTAATGGTAAAAAAGCCTAAAATTAGCGCTGCTAAAATATTGATAAAAACACCGGAGGCAATTTTTAAAAAGGCAATTGATTTAACTTCCACATAGAACATTCTAATAACTTTCAATTTTCTGTCAAGAGACTATAGACCGCAAAACACTAAGAAAAGAGTTTAAGAAGAACCTTTTTTACTCAATAGTTAATGAAATAAGTCCTTTTATCACCCTGCGGGTGGCAAACTATGGCAGGTTGATCTTAAACTATTAAATCAATCCAATCAACTCCCGAGGGTGATACCAGGTTATTACCACGCCCCGTCGGCAACCGAAGCGGTTGACAAAAGATTGGCAAAAGAATTAAGGTCTTACGGCTTGTGTCACAGAGACACGTTCCTCGCCTTAACCACACAGGCAAAAACAGGCCGATTTTTTATCACAACAATCCTCTTCACTCCGTTGTTAGGTTTAGCTTTTCGTGATATAATGTCTGGGTTTTAATTTGATTAATAAAGTAAATGTGCGAAAGACTTAAACATTTATCCAGTTGTCCAGAGGCTCTTCTTGGTTTAAGCGCCATTGCCTTGACCACCTCTTTTTTGGCCCAATTGGGCAATCACACGGAGATTCACAATCAAATTGCTTTAATTGCTCTTCCTTTAGAATTGGGCACAATGACCATGGCTGCCTTAGCTGTTTTAACCAAGAAACGCTCGCCTGATGTAAGTCAGAAATTAGGCCATTTTGCTTTAGCAGGAATGGGGCTAATTTCATTGTGTTACTTGGCCGTTTCCTTTACTGATGAATATTACCGGGATTATTTTGCTTCAAGAAAAGGATTTAATCCTAAAGATTTACCTGAATTTGCTGGTTTTATGTGGACAGACTTTTTTCAACGCATGACACTGGGAGCAAAAGAATTAAAAAATCTTATTTCTAATATTAAGTGAAGCAACCTAATCAACTCCAAGGTTGGTTGGTTAAATTGTTTTTTACTTAACAAAAGTATATAATTTGCTTGATGCAGCAACAAAAATTAAAACCTGCCGTTATTCTTGATGATGATCCTACTTGGGCTACAAACATTGCCCGTGGTATTAGGCGTTTTGGTGGATTGCCAGTAGAGTATTTTCCATCAATAGAAGCGTTCTATAGGCACCACAACATTAAACATGGAGACACGCAAGGATTAAAACATGTATTAGAAGGATATTCTGTTGTTGTCTCCGATAATAATTTTGAAACTCCTAGGCCTGATTTTCCAGGTGATGGATATTACAGAGGAGCTGATTTTTTATTAGGAGATGTTGGTCCGGCTTTGGATGAAATACCAGAAGAAAACCGCCCAATAGTAATATGCTTTGCTCCTTCCTCAATGACTGTCCTACAGGGACATGAAAAACAGATGTGGGAAAAATATGGAATTGTTTCTTTCCACAAAACCTGGGAAACCGCCGCTGTTGGTTTGTTAGTAAGAATAGTTAGAGAATACGGGGTTTTATTAAGTAGAGAATCAATAGTTTCTTCTATCTGTCAAAAATCATTAGATGAGGACGAATATGGAAGCCCTAAAGCAGATTTTTTCTTTTGGTTTAGGGCAGATCATTGTGACTTTGAAGATTTTCCCGGTGAGGGCTTCACTCAAGTTAAAGGTGATGCTAAGCCAATGGAATGGCAAGAAATTGTGGCTTCATTAGCTCAAAGACTCAAGACTACAAGTGTGGCTTTGTCTGACACAATTGATAGAGAAGTTCAAAAAAGAAAAAAAGAAATAGAAGGAAGAGGCAAACATCCTGAGAGAGAATATTAGTAAATCAACCCAATCAACCTCGAGGTTACTTACTATAAATCACTCTTATTCATAAAACCAATCCCATCCGGGATTATCGACCTCTAAAATTTTTCCTTTCTGAATCTTATAAATACCGTCTTCTTCAACCATTGTCCAGATTCCTTCGTAATAATGTGTTTCCGCTTCGTTATTAACCCAATTTTTGGTTGAGAATTTTACAAAGACAGTGTCGTTTGTATTCTCGTGCTTTTCGGACTTAATCACGTCAACGTCCAAAACGTCCTTAAATCTATTGGTCCATTCTTCAAAGTTGGTTCTTAGCAAATACGCCTTACTTAACAGATTAAATCCGTCTCTCATCCTTCTGGCTTTAAGATAAGTATAGTATGCTCTAACTGCCTCTTCCGGAGATTTGGACGGATCAACCTCAATCTTTTTTATCCCTTGGTCGGTAAAATCAGGAACAAGCGCTTTTGCCTCATCTGCAGAAATATACAGGGATAGTCCGGCCAAACTAAGGGTGTTAATACCAATCACGCTTCCACATTGATCAGCAATAGGCCCGCCACTCATTCCTTGTACCAAACTAATATTGGTCTGCAAATAAACAACCGGGCTTTTGCTGGATTTTCGAAAATCAATAAAATTACCCCTGACAACAGTTGCTTTACCGACCAAATCTGTTCCCAAAGCATAGCCTGTCGATATTAATGGTTCATCTTCGTGGAGTGCTATTCTGTTTGGAAGTGGTAATACTTTATCCGGATACTTCTTTTCGGTGAAAAGAATAGCCAAATCAGCGTCTTTGTTCCCTAAGATTTTGTTTGGAGTAACAAAGCTGCCGTCAGGAAATATGATTTTAGGGCTGGGCTCATCAGCAATGACGTGAAAGTTGGTAATTACCTGGTTTTCAGTAATAAAAAACCCTGATCCTTCGGAGTATCCGCCTACTACCCGGACTACGGAATTCTGCAGATTTTCTTTTGCACCAAATGAGCAAAGAAATTTACCGTACCAACCGTATTGTTTATTCAAGTAGTCGGCAATAACAAAAAAAGAGGCAAGAAGATATAAAACCACAACAGCAATGACAATGGTTTTTAGAAAGTTTTTTAGGCTTTTAAATGGATAGATAACGCCGTCAATAATTAACCCGATAAAAGCCAATGTCAGCTTAATTATGAATTTAATTAAGTAATAAGCGGAGTAGGTTAAAAGTTTAATTGGGAAAAAATAGAGGGGAAAAAGCAAACGCTTCAAATAAGCTTTAAATCCGGCGATTAGATTTTTCCATCGCAGCCTTATTTTATTAGCTAGTTTGTCAAAAATATCCATTTTTTATTTGATAACCATTCTATTGTGATTTCATCAGTATCATCGTCTGATATTATTTCTCACAACAAGCTAATTGTATACCAAAATAGTTTAACTATCAAAGCGTCGGTATGTGCCTTCGAATTCAGGCGCCATACGATAACCTGGCGAAGTGGCATAGCAAGATTAAGAAAACAAAAATCATCACTGGAGTGTGCTTAACCCATACCACATGTCCAAAAACAGGCTGATTTTTTGTCACAATAATCTCTTTCACATGTCAACCCAACCAACTCCCGAGGTTGCTTAAATATAACGTATAGGTTATATTATTACATATGAGTAATTACAGGGATCTAAAAAAACGTTTGTTAAAAAACAAAGCTATAAAAAAAGAATATGGCGGGTTAAGACCGGAGTATGAGCTTTTGGATAAAATCATTTCTCTTCGGCTGAGGCACAAAATGACCCAAAAACAATTAGCCAAAAAATTAAATACCAAACAATCAGCCGTCTCAAGACTGGAAAAAGGCATGATTAATCCGACAGTTAACTTCCTAAACAAACTCGCTTCTGCTTTTGGAAAAAAACTAGTGGTTGAGTTTAAATAAAAACCCCATAACTAAATCAACTCTCGAGGGTGATACCAGATTATTACCACGCCCCGTCGGCAACCGAAGCGGTTGACAAAAGATTGGCAAAAGAATTAAGGTCTTGCGGCTTGTGTCACAGAGACACGTTCCTCGCCTTAACCACGTGGGCAAAAACAGGCCGATTTTTTATCACAACAATCTTTTCAGGCTAACTCTTAATATGTTAATTTTTGGTTTATGCCTTTAAATATGATAAAATCGCTCTAATTTAAACTCTATGGGTGCTGAACTATTAAGAAACACTAATTATGTTGTTAATACTGAAGAGTGCATACATGGAATTTCTGCTGCCAATTGTAGTGCTTGTCATCCGGACTTAGATCTTTCCTACAGCCCTCCACCAAGAAAGATTGCTTATCAATTAAAAAAACGGCCCGAAGGTGACAAAAGTAGTCCGGTTGAAGGCCTTCACCTTTGGGGAGCAAATGCAAGACCAAGTGGCCCACCAGAAAAAGTTACAGCGATTCATATCAGTGTTAATCCAATGCAAAACTTGTTAGGGGAAATTATTGATACATACCCAAATCTTAAAGTCATCGAAGTGTCTCAAGGCCGTTACAATCAATATTTAGATCGAACAGGGGCAATGCAGTTATTGGCGGCAGGAGGCATTGAGGTAAGGATAGGCAGATGGAATCAAAAAGGAAAATCATATCTGGATAGAATAGAAAGCTGTGGTTATTATGACAGAAGACAATTTCTTCTTAATTTAACCGACAAGCAACAACAACGATGGCAAAGATTAGCTCATCTGGGATTTAATGATGAAATAGACTTAACTGGACGATACTTTTGTTTAGCAGATCCAAAACCGCCAAGAATCAGTTTTGTTGACTTGGGCGCTGAGCATGGGCTTGGAAGGAAAAAAGTAAGAAAGCGAGTAACGGGCTTAATTGGATTTTTGGGTTGTCCTTATTTACCAAAAGACAAACCCGCCCAGCAAGCGGTGACAGGTTTTGAAAAAAGAGTTGAGAGGGCTACTAAAGCAGAAAAGCAGGCGGAAATAAGAGTTCAATACGAAGAATTCCGTCCGCTACCCCAAGGCTTGCGCCCTGCTCACTGGCAAACCTTTTTAAACTTAACAAGAATTCAACATCAATCACCTGAGTTATTAGAAAGTCTTTCCGATGAACGAATTTCTATTATTTTAAATCATTATTATGGCCTTGAGGGGCAAGTCCATACCTTGGAAGAAATTAGATATTTTTTACATCCTTCTACTTCTAATGAAAAAGTAAGACAATTAAGAAACATCGGTCTTGCATTGCTTAATATTCTAGAAGAATAGGAAGAAATAATAAATACCACTATCTTACTACCCTGCGGGTGATAAGTAACACGCCTTAACCACATAGGCAAAAACAGGCCGATTTTTTATCACAATATGTTTTAACTGTTATAGAGCTATCCGTAACCCCCGCGGTTGTAAATTACTATATGCTGCAAAAACCTATATTTAGAAAGATAGATAAAGAAGATTTAATCTTAATCGTCTCTGGGGCATACTTAATCCATGCCACACAGGCAAAAACAGGCCGATTTTTTGTCACAATAATTTCTTTTGCTCCGGGGGCAATATAAAGATTAAACAGGCAGAGAAATGGATTTAAATCTTGCTTAGAATATTACAACAATCTAATCATTTCCCGAAGTTACATAACAATCCGTAACAAGTCAACCAAATTTCCAATTTCTATTTTCCACAACTACGCAACCAACATCCAACAACCAATTTCTAACGAATCAACCCAATCAACTCCCGAGGTTGTTTATATGTTGTATCTTTCACCTCCTGTCATTTCTCCTAATTTTTTTATTGGCCAAGCCATAATTGAGATGCACAGTCAGGGGATATTTTTAATTCTAAAAACATGTGATTTCTTAAGCCCGTCAAGATTCCGAGCGACAACATCTTAAGATAATGTTTTTCAGGATCCCTTGACTTCGGTTTATTTATAATAATTTTTTGCCCAGATGACTTATAAAAATCCATGTCCTTATCCTTCAAATTAATTTCTAAGGTGTGAACTATCTTATTACGAATCTGGTTTAATTTTTTGATGTTTTTATAAAGATCGTCGGACAACAAATTCATCGAATTAAGAAACTCGAGCTTTATCGAGAATGAGTAGTTCATAATCTTCTTAGCACTTTTGCATTTAGTAGAAATTATCTTATCCAAAAGATATTCTACCAAAAAGTGGCCTACTACTACGTCCGTAAGACTGTTCGGACGATACCCAATCATCGCTGTATAAACAAATGTTACGTCTTTGGAAGTATCCATAAATTTAACCAAAATTCATTAATATGATTTTCAATATTTTTGTTGGCCAGGTCATATCTCAATTTCAAAAGACATATTCTTTTCAACCCATAGAAGTCCTCGTTTTGTTAAACGAGCAGCGTCGTTTCTAAAATCAATTCGGCCATCCTTATTTAACTCCGTTAGTTTACGGCGGAGAACTCCCTTATTGCTATATTCTGTCCAACCAAACAAATTAACCAAGGTGATTGTTTCTGGATATTTTTGGTAGCAAAACACGAGAACTTTTTCTTTTACATCTAGGTTTGGGTTAAGACATTTCAACCGACCACCAATTTCTTCAATTATTGGAACTTTGCGTTCAATAATTTTCTTAATTTCTTCTTGTGCTTCCTCTGGGCGCATCTGGGTTTCGAGTCGTACCAACTCAGCGACAATCCAATTTGCGGCCTGCAGCACAATAGTCGCATCCATTTCATTCACGTCTATGCGGCCTAAATGCCCCACGTTTCTTCTGTTTCGGAAATCAAAAATCAGCTCGGTTAATCCAAGGATATGAAATCTTAAAGATTCTGGCAACCCAGTGTTTCTCTTAACTGAAATAGCTATCTGAGATCGGTTCAATTGTGTTCCAATAGCGGTAAATGTCCCGGTATCTTTGTGTTGGAGAATGCGTAAAACGGCTTCTGCGAAGCGGCCACCATCTAGCTGACTAGGTTCCCACTTCCCCAAGAAATATTGTTGATGCAGTTTTTGAAATTCAAATTGCAGAACATCAACTAAATCGTTTGGAATATTATTAAGGTGTTGTTTCAGTGGATTCATCTTTTAGGAAATTTTCAAAAAACTTTTCACCTGTTTGGGAGAGATCAAATGATCCATTTTCTAAATCTCTAACCAATCCGTCATCGACCGCGCGTTCGAGCAGGTTGGTACGATATTTACCGTCAAATTTGTTTTTTACCCATGCTGACCTAATATCTTCTTCTTTAATTGGAGATTGTCCTAGTATTTTCTCGTAATACCCAACAATAACAGCGGTTTTCTGTTGCCCTGATTTAAAATTTTTACCCTTGATAATCTCGTTGAGGGTCGCTTGTTTCGACACAGCTACTTTTCTAGTAGTTCCCGTACTACCGATCCTACCTTCGAGTGCGCGAATTCGTCCATCATGATCTTCAAGTTTTTCGAGTATTTTTTTAAGTTGAACGTTGATCATATGGGTTAATTATTTAGATTATTTTTAACAAACTTTTCACCTGAAGTAGTCAAAACCCACGCTTTCTTTGCATCTTTCCGTTCTCGTGCCTCCATAAGCATTCCCTTCGCAATGTTTTTGTTTATCATATCGTTCAAATTTGCTGGAGATTTTTCTTTTGCTGCTTGAAAAGCATTTGCAAGATCCTTTACGTTGATCGGGGTTACTCGTTCAAAATGTTCAAGGTAGTACGCAAGTGCTAATGTTTTTTCCATCGCGCTTGATATTTTTTTTGAAATCAGAAACTCTTTGGCAGAAATTCGCTTAACTATTGGTGCAGAAGATACAACGGGGCTAGATGTCAACGCAGAACTTTCAAGTGCAGCTATTCTTTTTTCCAAATTTGTAATTCTTTCTTCTACTGGTTGGTTGTTATTATCCATATGGAATTTTGGTTTATTTTAACTTTGAGAAAAACTTACTCAATCTGTATTCTGGAATATAATATTTGCCCTCGGCATTTTTTAGAATTTTCCTGTTATCTGAGAGTGTTTTGAGTGTAGACTTAACACTTCCCTCTGGCATGGCTTCTACTACCAAAATCTCGCTCTGAGACATACCTTCCTTTTTCCCGTCGTTAAAAATTAATGCTCTCGCCTTATCTGCTAATAGAATAACTTCTATCTTTTCTGCATTTGTTCTGAGTTCATAGAACTTATCTTCAAAGTTCATTTTGTGACTAGTTTGATCAAATACCACATATGGCTCAAGTACATCCGCTAATTTTTGTCTGTCCACATCTTTTGTGTCAGGGGCTACTAATTTTGCTAAAGGATCATTATTATTCATAAACTTTTTTTTATTTGAACTAGATAAATATTCTGCGATAATTCTAACACCTATTCATAATCTTGTCAAGGGGCATAAAAAATAGAGGAAACAGACACCAACATCAGCACTCTTTATTGCCAGTTATTGTGTTATTATCTTGTTCTTTGGTTAAGAAGTTTAATAAACATAACTATTTTTGGCCTCAAATTAGTTCATTAGAACTTTTATTCTTTAAAACTTTATAATCTAATTCTATTTTCCAGACTTCGAAATTTCACTCAGGAGATTCATAATTTATCTCTCCTTCTCCTCAATCTCCCTCAAAATCTCTTTCGGGTCTCGATGATCTATTTTCTCCTCGCCGCTGTACGAGTTGTAAGTATTTGCGGAAAGAATATAGTCGTTTTCGATGATATCTTTGACGGGTGTGACCCAGGAAAAAGGCTTTTCGGCTTTTTGCGTTGACCAAAGTTCCAAGAGCTTTGGAATGTCGTTGCGAGACTGCGGATCAAATTTTTTAGCTTGTAAATAATTGCTTTGTTTTCTGGAACTTTTTCAATATTCTTTTTATAAATTTCTTTGTAGCGCTAAATTTAACCATTATTTTTTTCTGCCTTAATAAATTGTTTTATTATTTCAATTTCTGAAAAACAAATAAATGTTCATGCATTATAAGTAAGAAATTCAACTCCTTTGATTTATTTATCCAAAAACTTGTTGCTTTACAATTAAATTGTCTTTTTATAATATCTTCCTTTAAAACAAAACCTGATTTTATAAACCTGTCCATAACTTTATAAGCTAATGGTTGGTACATTGTTCTACGTCTTGTGTCACCAATTAAAATAGCACAAAATTTTCCTGGTTTCAAAACTCTGTATAGTTCTTTTGCAATTTTCTCTAATTCATCAACAAAAATATTTAGATCATGAATGTTTGAAAGATCGTCTGGTATTTTTCCATTACTATATTTAACAATGTCGGCATATGGCGGATGAGTAAGCACAAAATCTATTTCTTCGTTTTTGATAAAGTTCATGTCCCTAGCATCGCATTTTACAATCCGCTGCCTTGATTTATTGTCAACTTTAAACCCTAGAGATTCTTTTGTTCTTTTTATTGCTTGTTCATTTATGTCAATGCAAGTAATATGACGATTTAAAATTTTTGCCTCAATAGCGGTGGTTCCCCCTCCTATCATGCAATCTAGCAGGCAATCGCCTTCTTTTGAATAGCGCAGTATAAGATTACGAACAACTTCCGGAGCCCAGTTGCCCCGCCAATCAGAAGTATGTGTCGCCCAGTTGCCACGATGAGGAAAAGCCCAAACTGACGTACATTCAAGTTCGAATTCTTTAGGATGAAGTTTGAATGGTAATTTTGACATTTAACTAGCCTCAAACAACTTTATACTTTTTAGATTTAATGAGCTCTATTGAGTCATAATTATTTGTATCTCTAAAATCATATTGCCAGATTAAATATTCATTTTTTCTTTTCTCAAAAAATAGCAAGTATATTTTTTTTGTTGTATATTCTGACCATTGTCTGAATGGATAATATAGCTGTCTGATAATTGTGTTTTTTGTAGATGAGTTTTTTGCTTCAATTAGTACCACCTTATCTTTGCCTTCATATCCCGCGTCTACTTCGGTCTGTACACCCTCTACTATTATTTTTTGATTACTAATTACAAATTCAAATTTAGGCGTATATTTTCTTCCTCTTATTGTAAGAACAAGAGAAGAATCTTCCATAAATGTTCTTATTAAACTAGAGGCATAAGCAAAATCAAGGTGTTGTGCTTCCGAATTTCCAACTCTTGAAGTTTCAAGATCAAAATTTAATTTTGTGTTGTATATTGTAAGACTTTCTTTAATGTCCGGAATATCAACAAAACCCTCTCCCTTAACCAAAACATATTCTCCGTTCTTGACAGGTAGCAATAATAATTTATTCTCCTTCATTATGTCTGGTAATTGTTCACGTCGGTCAATTTTGCAAAGGATGCGTACCTCCTTCTCTGCGGTGTTTCTAAAATCTTGAACTGATTTTTTTATTATCTCAGCAGATAAGTAGTATGGTTTTTTTGAAAAATCATGCGCTAATATTTTATTATCGTCAAAAATTTTTTTCCAAGAATTACTATTTGCCATGTTTAATAGTTGGTTACCAAAACTTCTGTAATTTTTCCTCTAAGATTTACTTTTGAATTTATCGATCTTCCTGCTAAAACTTCATTTATTTTTATTCCATGTTTTGCTGTTTCAGAATAAATCTTGTTAATGAAAGGAGTGTTTGAATTGGAAAGCATCACAAAACAACCTCTTTTGTGCAATTTAAGATATGTGTCTCTTAGCTCTATCTGTTCCTTATCGAGAAAGGCTTCTTTAGTATATGTTGTGAATGACGAAGTTTTGTTTATTGGGTAATATGGTGGGTCAAAATAAACAAAATCTCCTTTTTTTGCAAACTCTACAGTAATTTTATAGTCCTGACATTTAATTTCTACTTCTTCTAACACCTTCGATACTCGTCGTAAATTTTGCTCATCGCAAATAAGTGGATTGGAATATTTTCCAAACGGAACATTAAATTCTCCTTTACTATTTACTCTATACATTCCATTAAAACACGTACGATTCAGGTATATAAAACGTGATGCAATGTCAACATTAGGAAATTGTTTTGGTTGGGCAGAACGAACTTTTAAAAAAAAATCTTTTTCATATTTGAATTTTTTAAGAGAATTTATTAGTCTATCTACATCGTTCTTTATAACGTTATAAGTTGTGACAAGTTCTGAATTTA
Source organism: uncultured Gammaproteobacteria bacterium (assembly GCA_964476245.1). Classification (GTDB taxonomy): domain Bacteria; phylum Patescibacteriota; class Microgenomatia; order UBA1406; family HO2-37-13b; genus CAYYYW01. The sequence continues at coordinate 8,167 of CAYYYW010000004.1, read as the reverse complement.
AGTCTGAAAGAAAAGATTTTTCTGGTAACAAATCAAAAAAAACTGCCCCGCCTCCTACAAACGGCTCAAAGTAACTTCCCGTCTTTATATTAAACTTTTCTGGTGGGTAAAGATCTATCATCCGAAACTGTTTAAGAAGTTGTCTTTTTCCTCCTACCCATTTAACAAATGGTTTAGGTTTTTCTTCGATTAATAACTTTGCTTCTTCCAATAAATTTAAGGGGTTAACCATTCCAACAATTTTTTGTGCGTAAATTGCATTTATATCAAATGTATCTTGCAATAATTGTACGGATTGGCTTATGTTCATGTTTAAGCTAATTGTAGCTTATTTTTATTCTCCAATTCAAATGTAAATTTTTTATGAAATTTAAAATATGTTAGCTGGTGTTTTTTTAAAATTAAAAGTGTTTGATTTCTTTTTCATGTTTTTATCCTTATATAATTACTATAATAATTTTATCCAAAACAATATATACATAGCGCTCGATCATAAAAATAATAAAATACGCCTAAACCAACCTGAAGGATTAAAAATGTTGTCCGCGGCTTCTAAAAGAATTATTGCTGATTTCTTGGTTATGTTTTATTAGTTATGTTTTAACTGAAGCTGCTTATAGTTTTGTATATTTGGTTGCCAGACCTTTTGATTTTTCAATGGGATATTTTTTGACGTTTTTTTGAAGTTTTTTTTCAATGGCTTTTTCTAAATCAATGCCAAAATTATCGGCAAATTCAAATAAAAACCAGGCGACGTCTGCCAGTTCATCAGAAACTTCTTCAAGATTTTTTTTGGATTTCAAAAATTCCCGTGATTCTTTTTGACTTTTCCATAAAAAAAGCTCAAGAAGCTCCGAAGCTTCAATGACCATTGCCTCCGCCATATCTTTGGGATTATGAAATTGTTTCCAATCTCTTTCATCTCTGAATTTTTTTATTTTTTTAAGAATGCTTTGAAAAGGTTTATTCATAGAACCATGTCAGAATTTAATATTAAGATTTTATCAGATTTGAAGTCAAAATGCGGACTATAGTCATCAAAAATTAAGAGTTGGCGAGTTGACGGGTTTAGCGGGTTTTGAGAGTTGAGAGAGTTTGGAGATTGGAAATTGGTTGTTGGAGGATGGTCGGTTGTAGTTGATAGATTTTAGGTTCTGGTTCCGTTGGGGGTACACTTCCGATCCAAACTAGTTATTTTAAACTGATTCGATAGTGTTTTTTTATTAGTTCGGATAAGGTATTGTACGGATTTGTAATTTTACAAACTATCTTATAATATTGATTTCTTGTACTTTTAGTGTAAAATAGTTTTATGCTCGTTGCCAAAGAAATAGAAATTGCTAATTTGCTTCATTTTGTCGAAGCTAAAACTAAGTCGAAAGTTGAGAGAGGTGATTTGTGGGGGATTGACACTGACAGAACAGATAGAGATAGCCAAGCATGGAACGAAACGTTTCCTTACGAAAAGACATTTCAACCACTACTACAACCTTATCGTAATTTCGCTGAACTAGTTAGATCTCGTGTACTCAAAGGTAAGCCGGCATTTTTTCTAGACTTATTTGGTTCTGGAAAATTTATTGCTAGTACAAATACTGCATTAGGAGTTTTGGGTATTAGAAGTAAAGATATTATGGCTCCTGCCGAAATACAATTACGCCCAGATTGGTGGAAAGTAGTCGAAGGAAATATTTTTAATCTTTATCCCGGTCAACCCCAAGGTGCTCTTCTAAGGAGAGAAATCGACGACTATCTTCAAGGACAGAATGTTTCTAAGTTTGACTTTATTACCTGTCGACCTTTTGGTCCTTTTGAAAACGATAGGAAAGATTATCTTCAATATGAGGCCGCTAATTACCTTGCCGTTTATTATCATCTTTTCAGAGAATTTTATAATTTACTTTCTTCAGATTCTGGAATGGTATTTACAGTTTTACCTAGCTTAAGAATATCAACGGAAGTTTATAGTAGTTTTGATAATTTTTTACAAGATTTGGGTTGTGAGGTTTTAGTAGCCGAAACTGATTCATATTATCATGACGAAATAAACCTTGTGATGCGGGTAACAAAAACTAATTCTTCTATACCGTCGTTGCCTCTAGAAACTCCTTGTTTGTCGATCGAGCAATAAAGCCACTTGAAAATTATAAATCCGGTCCGTTGTTTAAATTAACCTGAAAGGTTAAAAACGGGGTTGTTGTTTTTGAAAATTTTGCGAGTTTAGCGGGTTGGCGAGTTAGCGAGTTGAGCGAGTTTGGAGATTGGAAATTGGTCCGTCAGCCGACGGATGGAAATTGGTTAATTGTAATTAATGGCTTTTAGGTTCTGGCCCCTCGGCAAAGCTCGGGACTATAGCTCTTTGACGACTCTTAGGACTTTGCTTACGGAGTTGGTTTATCCTAAACAAAGACGAAGGAGCGAAGAGATGAATCGGAAATTATAATTTAATTTTTTATATTGTAGGTTGGGCGAAAATATATTGGAGTAGCATAATTCATTCCTTGAGGCAGGCTTCTTAGCCCTTTTGGAAATCTTGCTAAACATTCAAGTTGTTGGATATTAAAAACTAAATTTACTCCTTCTTGAGATGCCATTTCCTGAAGTTCTAATAAGGCCTCTGCTTCAAATGCTTGAGCTCTTGCATTGATTTCTCTACTGTTGTCGCCTTTTATTTCCCCACAATAAAAATCCCTGCACTGGCTTGCCATATAAGCAACATCGCCCAGCTGAGAAACAGGATTATTTTCTGTTTGTTGAAGAAAGCTTGTAGGAATAATAAGTATAGGTCTTTGTTCTATTGCTTTTCCAAAAACAGCAAACCTTAATGAGGGCATTATTCCCCATTGATCTAATACTAAAGGTATTTCATTATTTTCTATTAAACGCCACATAAGCGTAGTAACAGAATTAATATCTTTATTAGGAAATCTTTCTGGGTTTCGTAAAAAATCAATATAACTATAAAAGGCCGAGATCGTTGAATCAGCATTTTCGTTAAAATCTACAGGGCGGGAACATTGCTGCTCTTGAACAAATTCTCTTAACATAATGTTCACTTATTATACTATAGGATTAATATAAGTCAATATTATTTAAAATATTTAATTTTAAAACTTTCAGCCAATCTTAAAGGTTAAAAACGGGGTTGTTCTTTTTACGAGTTGAAAGAGTTTAGCGAGTTAGAGAGTTTAGCGAGTTTGGAGATTGGAAATTGGTCCGTCAGCCGACGGATGGAGGATGGTTGGTCGTAGTTAATGGTTTTTATTTATAATCTGGTTGAGTAAGCAAACAATTTTCATAGCTTTATAACAATCTATAAAACATTTATTTCTACCTTCTCTTTTGATATAATCCTTTAAGTAATAAAGAAATAAAATTTCACATTGCTTCATGTTGATATTTTATTTCAAAATATATATGAATGAACCACTTCAAAATGAAATAAGTTTACAACTTGAAGAAAGATTCTTATTTAATAAAAAACCAGGTTTGTTTTCTTTTTTCGTTCTCCCTGATATTAATAGGGTAAAAGAGGCAACAGCTATTATAAAAAGAAGCGAGGTTCCTGTGGCAAAAAAAGCTTTGAGTGTAATGCAATCATTATCAGCTTTAAGACATCTTGAAATAAAAAAAATTGGTGATGACCCCGTCGTTGAAGCTTCTACTCACTTATCAATCCCCTTACTTTTATCCGCAGCTCAGTTAGACGCTACAGAAACATTTGGAGCATTTGTATTGAGTCGATGTGAAAGAATACCTGCAGATATGAGAGATTTTTTTAAAAAAGAATCAGAATTACTAGGAGAATTACAAGAAAGAGCAAATGCAGGAAAAGATGAAGCTTTTGACCAAGCATTAGGACGCATAATTACTGCACAAAGAAGCCGCTTCGTTGATCTATGTGCTGTTGAATTATGTCGACAACGGGGGTTAGATTTAGAAAGAGATTTTCTTGAACCATTAAAATTAATAGAAATGAATAATTGTTACGATCCTCATTTGCCAACGATTGAAAGTAGAGCTGCAAGTACTAATATACCATTCCCTGTTCGTGCAAATTCTGGTCGGTTAAGATTTGCCCAGCTAGCTAAAGCCCAAGATAGTTTAACTTCTGCATTAGCTCAAGAATTTGGTCATACATTTGCTGTACATGCACATTTTATGAATATAATCAAGAATGAAGTCGAAAAAACTTTCGATGTTGAATTGGATTACAACGGTAAAGAATTTAATTTAAAAAAAGGGCATTTAGAAGGCGATAAAATTCAAGGATTCATAGCCTCGAATCAATTAATTCAATTATTCCTTAAAATAATACACTACGATTATGAAGATATTCTAATGCCTAAAGGCACTTTTCCATTATTTAAGTTGGATAAAATAATAGATTTAGAATCTTTTAGTGACCTTGCTTATAAAATTTCAATCCTCATGGTAGATCCATCAATAAATGAAGCTCTTGTTGGTTTTCCAGACATTGAAGATGCTACGACAAAAGGAGTCATTGTTCCTAAAGGAGGACTATACCATTATAATCAAATGCATTTGTTATTAAGGTTAGGAATTAGAGATTTAAAATCATTGGAACAAGACTGATTATTAAATTCATCATAATAGAGAGTTAAATAAAATAGCCTTCTAACAATCTACTCTGCCTAAAAAACTATATGCAACCGCTGGAAATTGGTCCGTCAGCCGACGGGTGGAAAATGGTTGGTTGTAGTTAATAGTATAAGTTCTAATCCCGCCTTCTCCGTGTTCATTTTTTACTTATGATATAATAGGTTTATGCCTTCAGAAGAAGCTTCAAATACAGGACTATATTGTGGACAATGTGGTAGAGATATGCCCGCTAGTAGACTGGCGATATTATTTTCAAGAGCTGCCCCATCGGAGTTAGTACCAAATCCAGATTGGCATAGAGTTGGCAGGTATTGCGATAAGTGTATGCTAGGGGAAATTGAAATGGAGTTAGGAATAGGAGAAATGGCCGAAGTTAAAGCAGAACCTTTCGTTCCCAGACCTATTGAAGGTAGTAATCCTCAAGTTAGAAAATAATCTAACGACCAAAATATTACTTACTGTTTTAAGATAAAAAAGTTCTAACATAGTCTAACGCTGGAATTATTTAGAATCCACTTTATAAAAAATCTTCACTTCAAAAGGATTTTTCTTAAACTCTATTTTCTCAATCAATCTTTTTAAGATAGACTTTACAATTCTTTTTTCTTTTTCAATAGAAAATGGTTGTTTATCGAATTGTAATTTGAAATTTGGTATCTAGCGCCCGGGCGACGCGTTGAAGAAGTGAGATCGAGGGTTTAGCATGGGCTCCTTCGAGGCGTGAAATGACCGCCTGCCCGGTATTAACCCTACGCGCAAGTTCCTCTTGGGATATTTTATTCTTTAATCTGGCGTCAATAATCTGTCTGGCAATCTGATATTCTGTCTCCAGTTTCTCGTATTCACGACGGAACTCCGGATCTTTCATCCATTCTGAAGTAATTTTTTCAAAGGGAATTAATTTTTTTTTATTTTTCATAAATATTTTTCAGTCAAAACGAAACCTTTTTCCCTAAAGAGATCTATCGTTCTATTAATATGAGCTCGTTGATATCTGGTTAATTTAGAAAGCTCTTTGTTCGCTTTTGAATCTACGCTGATTTTCATATTTTATGACAAATTTATCATAAATGCAAGAGATTGGTGATGTAAGTTTATCTGGAAGAATCATCTATGTCTACGGTCTATAGTCATCAAAAATGAAGAGTTGGAGGGATGGAGTTATGAAAATTGAAAGAGTTTAGCGAGTTAGAGAGTTTAGCGAGTTTGGAGATTGGAAATTGGTCCGTCAGCCGACGGATGGAGAATGGTTGCTTGTAGTTAATAGTTTCAGATTCTAATCCCGTTGGGGAAGCCCTAAAGTAGAACAAGTTCGCTTCGTGGCCGTGCACTCTACGTAGTATGTGGCAAATTAGCCCAAAACCCTATGTTATTTTTTGGGCTTGTCAGCTACGAAGCAGAATTTGACGTGGTGGATAGTATCAGTATGGTAAACATACCTTTTTCCCTTGTTTTTCTTTCCATTAACCTTAAAAATAATTTCATACCCTGGGGTGAGTACTTGGGCGTAATACATACCTTCTTCGGGACAACCCAAACTAGCGTCGTTCCAGGTTCTTTCCACGGTTCTTTCTACTTTTATTCGTTTTAGTTCTATTCCAAAACGCGAAGACAGATCTTGCTTGGCCAATCTTACCAAATAACTATCCATTTCCCCTTTTTTTCCGTTATACTCCGGAGATAGTCCGATGGAAATATAGTTGCCGTTGGGTAAGCCAAGAGGTGGAGAGTTAATGAGGCCTCCATCTAATACTAATTCTTCACTGTTTTGACCAAGTTCAGTGGTGTCTAAAATAATATTGGGTGGAAGAATGTAATTGTTTGACGTTTCGCTTGAACTCACATCAACTGTTAAGGGTTCAAAAAGGATTTCGGGATTGTCAATAATTTCTGGTGACTCTAAGGTAAGAGTCGAGCTTAGCGTGAGAGTACCCAATTGGATGCTACCCTCCTCAGCGGCATATGTCGGGCTAGCGATAAAAAAGAAGTGGATAGCTATTAACAAAAACCCTGTTAATATTCTCTTGTTAAACATGTTTCTATTCTAACTGATAGTTTGTTCCATGTCAACTAGTAGGAACCAAAGCTAATGAGAAGCGTAAAAAACGATCTTGTCATAGGATTTTGTCCAGTTAAATCGGATTGTTTACCACAGAGAGAAAAAGATAAAAAATGTTAAAGGAATTTATATTAACTTTTTCTCTTTAAAACTAAAAAATCCCTCTTTCGTCACTAAAACATGATCAAGGATTTCAATCCCTAAAATTTTACCCGCCGCAACCAATCGCTTAGTAATTTCCAAATCTGCCTCTGACGGCTCCGCCTCGCCCGAAGGATGATTGTGGGCCAAAATTATTTGAGCGGCCGTATGTTTGACCGCCGGTTCAAACACTTCTCTTGGATGGACTAAGTTGGCGTTTAACGATCCAATTGAGACAATTTCCCGTCTGATTTCCTGATTCCGGCTGTCAAGATAAAAAACAATAAAATGTTCTTTTTTATGGCTTCTTAAATCTTTTAATTCTTCCCAGATTTCTTTAGGTGTTAAATAAATTTCTGCCTTTTTATCTTTAAGCAATCTTTTCCCCAATTCAAAACAGGCGACGATTTGGCAGGCTTTCGCCGGACCCAACCCTGGGCAATCTTTCAGATCATTAAAGGTTAAGAAGGGCAATCCCCGAGCGCCAAATTTTTTCAAAATTTTATTGGCCAGCTCGATGACGTTTTCTCCCTTTTTCCCCGACCGCAAAAGAATCGCCAACAATTCTGACTTAGAAAGTTTCTCCGGTCCGTACCGCATCAACTTCTCCCTTGGTCTTTCTATTTTCGGCAATTCTTTGATTGTCTTTTTAACTTTAATTTTCATAGAAAACAAGTCCAACCTACTATTATGATATAAAACTATTTCCTCTTTGGCATGCTTTTTTAAATTGCCCTTGACAAAAATTCTTTATCTGATAACATGACAACATACCTCTACCTATGGTCGGGGTATAAAGAATTTAAAAACATATGATAAATTCTAAACAAAAAACTCTAATCAATTTCAAAAAGGCCCAAAGCTTAATATCCAAAATCGTCAAAATGATCGAAGCCCATGAATACTGCATTGACATTATGCAGCAAAATTTAGCAACCGTGGGGCTTTTGCGATCCGCCCATCAAATGCTTATGGAGAATCACCTTAACACCTGCTTTAAAAAGGCAATGGCCACAAAAAATGAAAAAAAGAAACAAGAAATGACTCAAGAAATTTTAAAAGTTACAAAACTATTTAACAAATAATTTAAATCGTATGGCCAAAAACATAAAAGAACATACTTATTATGTTGAGGGCATGCATTGCGCCTCTTGTGAAATTTTAATTGAGAAAAAATTGTCCGCTTTAAAAGGAATCAAATCTGTTGAAGCCTCTACTGATAAGGAAGCGGTTTTTGTCGTTTTTGAGAGACAAAGGCCAAACACCAGCAAATTAAATGAAATTTTCAAAAGAGAAAATTATCTTTTCTTTGATCAGCCAATAAAAATTGCCGAGCAAAAAAAA
>CAYYYW010000003.1:53063-82076 GCA_964476245.1 uncultured Gammaproteobacteria bacterium | reverse complement strand
ATTTGTCTTAAATAAACAGTGGTAACAACCTAATCAACCCCTGAGGTTGACTAAACTAAAACATTTAGAAATAGAAAATGCCCTTCAGGTTATGAAATTACCCGATGAACTTGAACTATACACTGTTAAATTAGTTGATGAAGGAAGCTATTTTCTGTTAGCCATAAAAGGGTTTGATGATTGGTATGGACAATTTCTAATTAAGGAAAAAAGCAAAGTTGAAAACCTTTCAGAAGGCAATTTCAATGAAATTTATAGAGTCCTTACTCAAATTGAAGACCAGCTACAATTTAGCCAATCCGGAATGTTTAGTTTTAATTTTATTGACTCAAGCTATGATTTACAAGGTTATGAAAGAGAAGATATGGAAAATTTAGTAAGTGCGTATTTGAAAGTTCTTAATTACTTAAAAAATGCGAAGGTATTAAAAGATTTTTCTCATAGTGAAATGTCATTTGATGCAGATATTTCTCTAAACATAGGTTATTTTTATGAAATTTTAGAAAAAGCAAAGATAAGAAAAGGAATAAGTAAAGACAAACCCGAACCTAAATTAAAGACTGGTAAAGTTGAAAAGGAAAATAGTATAGATGTTTTTTTTGATAACAAAATAGGTGAGTTGAAGATTATGGACAAAAAAGTAAAATTAAGAAAGGACAGTCTTAGGGGAAAATTGATAGCCTTGTTACTTGAAAACAAACAAAGCAAGAAAAAAATATGGAATTGGGACGAAATACTGGAAAAAATTGAAGGGATTAAAGATGACGAAGGACTAAAAGAAAATAAGAAAAAATTTTATCCTGCTTGTGATGGCGTAGCCAAGTTCATAGCTCAAAAAACAGGTGTAAACGACCTTTTGTTATTTGATAATTCTACTGTTCAAATCAATCCAAAATACATTTAATCTGCTGTTAGCTAACTTTTAGCTAATTCCTTGCTAATTTGAGCTAATACCTCGCTTTATAAACTGCTTATATGTCAGAAGATATAAAGCAATTAACAACTGCTACAGAAAAAACAATTAACTGTGATGAAATCAATCGGCTATCTGTTTTTTTTGAAATCCTTATAAAGATTGACCAAAGGATTAGAAGGGAAAAGAAGTATGAAAATATCAGAAATACAAATAGTGCCAATTAAACCAAGCAATGGGCTGATTGGATTTACCAGCTTTGTCTTGAACGATAGCCTGTATCTCGGTTCAATTGGCATATTTACCCGTCCTGAAGGCGGGTATAGGCTTACTTATCCAACAAAAAAGGTTGGCAATAGAGATATAAACCTATTCCATCCAATCAATAAAGAATTTGCTAAAGCCATAGAAAAGGCTGTTATAAAAAAATTTGAAGATGTAATGAACCAAAATGATAGACACGATAGTTTTACTATTTAGAAGCCATATGTTCACTATCCTTGACCATAATAAATTTACCCCGTCTACGGTCGGGTTCTACAGCAAATATAATCATTATCAATTAGGTAGCCGGTCAAATATGAAATGCCAACAAAACCCAACGACTTACGAGTTAAAAAATGGTATCTATAAGCCCCGCTTAACGGTTACAAATAGGCTAAATAAATTTGCTCAATTTGAGATTACCTTAAAAGCCGAACTATCAATCCCCAAACTACTTTTTGGAAATAATTTTGACGAGGTTGAAGAAACGGACTTTGCTAAAGTTACTTCACTTTTGAAAAAGAAATTTAATGATATGGGCGTTCTTATATTTGAAAAGTATATTCCTATCGCTACCGTGTCTTCTATCCACTACTCCAAGAATATACCATTGACCGACTATACGACCCCCTTTACCTATATAAAAGAAATTTACAAAGCTAATATAAATCAGAGACTTGACCTTAATCAAACTGATTTCAGGAATGAAGGCCATAGCCTCAAATTTAGGGCTAACCAATTTGAAGTAGCTTTTTATGACAAGCTAAAGGATTTGAATAAAGCCAAGATAAGTGGAAAGAGAGCTGAAGAAAAAGATAATGGTATTCAGCTAAAACTATTTGAACAAAAACCGATTAAAAAACCGTTTGAGGTCTTAAGAATGGAAGTAAGACTTAATAGAAAACGAAAAATTGAACAAGTTTTAGATAAAATCGGCTTAGACATAGAGGCTAACTTTCAAAATTTATTCAAAAAAGAAATATCTCAGAAAGTTCTTCTTTATTATTTGAATGAGATAGAAGCAGGTTATCCTTCATTACTCTCTTATGACTATAAAGACCCGAAGCGTTTTATCAGTAATTTTATTGTCAATAATCCAAAAGCCGGTTTAAGAAAAACATTACAGATGTTTGGTTTGAGAGTTTTATTTGACAGGTATGGAATACGGGAGTTTAGGGAAATCGTAAAAATGTTTGGTAACAACAATTGGTATCGCCTTAACGCCGAAATGAAAGGGCTAAATTATCCAAAGAAAACAAGTGTCTTTGCTCCATTATTTAAGGTTTTAACCGAATTTAAGACATTAAAACTACTTGACTTTCAGCCTGAAATGTTAAATAATGATAAGGTATATTAAACCTATGGAAAATGACATTTATTATTCAATAATGGAAATATCAAAGCTACTTAAGGTTGCTTATTTGACGGTCTACAGATGGATACAGGCCGGTAAACTACCTGCCTTTCAAGTTGAAAAACAATACCGAATAAATAAAACCGACTTTGAAAAGTTTATGAAAAGTTATAAAGTTAAAAAATAAGTATGAAAAAACAAAATGACATACAGCAGATAACAAAGGCAAAAGGACGACCTATGCTTACTTGGGTTGGGAAACACCCACTTGAAAGAGTTGAATGGTATCCGGCACAGGAAAAAGAAGTATACGGCGTTAAAAAGTCTGCCGATTTTAACAAGCTATTTTGGGGCGATAATCTCCAAGTCTTATCTCATCTACTCAAAGACTACAGAGGTAAGGTTGACCTTATTTATATAGACCCTCCTTTTGACAGTAAGGCCGATTATGTAAGGAAAGTAAAAATACGAGGGGAACAAGTGGAAGGTATTCAGGAAGGTATTTTAGAAGAAAAACAATATACCGATATTTGGGAGAATGACGAATATTTACAGTTTATGTATGAAAGATTACTTTTGATGAAAGAATTATTATCGGATAAAGGAACTATCTATTTGCACTGTGATTGGCACAGAGGAGCATATTTAAGGCTGATTATGGATGAAGTATTCGGTCAAGATAATTTTATAAATGAGATTATTTGGCACTATACGAGTAGTAAATCTCCAAGCGATAGTTATGGAAAAAAACACGACAATATTTTTCATTATTCAAAAAATCCAAAATATTATTTCAAACATATACTTAAAAAAACAAGTGAGTTTTCAAAATCAAAATATAATTTAACTGATGAAAAAGGTTTATATAAAATGGTTAGAGGTTATAAAAAATACTACAAAGAAGAAATTCCTATTGATGATGTCTGGGATATACCTCTTGAGAATGTTCAATCAAAAGAAATACAAAACTACCCCACACAAAAACCTATAAAATTACTTGAGCAAATAATTGAAACTGCTTCACAAAAAGGAGATATAGTGGCAGATTTTTTTGTTGGTTCTGGAACAACCTGTGTTATGGCTCAAAGAATGGGAAGGCGTTGGATTGGGTGTGATATAAATATTGGAGCTATCCAAACTTCTACAAAGCGATTGGCTAAGATTATTGAAGAGCAAGAAAAACAACCTCAAAAACTTATAAAGGACGATTTCAAAGGTTTGATGGCCTTCAAGATTTTTAATGTTAACGACTATGACATCTTCAAGAATGAGATAGAAGCAAAAGAAATTGTAATGGAAATGTATGGCGTAGAGCCGGTTAAACGAAGCCAGTTTGACGGTATCCTTGACAATAAGTTCGTAAAGATAATGTCCCTAAATAAGGTCTTAAATAAATTAGATATTAAGACGGCTCTAAAAAATGTAGAGGACGCTATTGATAACTTTACTCCCAAGACTACTTCAAAAGGGAGCGAGGAAATCTATGAAGAAGGCGTTATAATAATTTGTTCAGGAGCCGAGCTTGACGCCGAAGATTTCTTGAATAAAGAAAATAAAACGGGAGTGAAAATAATAATAAGAGATATCCTTAACGATAAAAAATCCTTAATCTTCAAGAAAAAACCGGAAGCAATGATACAAGTAAAAGCAAAAGATAGAAAACTAACCCTTATCATCAAAGAATTTTACTCGCCAATCTTAATGAGAAAGTTGGAACTTGAAAATGAAAAAGTAATTGATAAAAAAGACGAGGCGAAGGTAGAAGATTTCAAACAAATAATTGATAGTGTAGCCATTGATGTTGACTATGACGGAAAGCTATTTAACGCCGAGATTATTGACCTTCCCGATAAAAAAGAGCTTATAAAAGCAGAATATTTCTATACATATAAAAAGGCCGGTAAAAACACGGTAGCGATAAAAATTGTTGATGTATTAGGCGAAGAATACTTTGAAACATTTGAAGTGTAAATATGGAAAACCCTTTTTTAATTGCTATACAAAATAAGGTAGTTGATTGGCGAAATAAAGGTTATAAGGGTATCAAAAAAGAGACTCTTAACATTATTAACCATATTAAAAAAGTAGGTTTTCTTCACAAACCTCAAGTTGAAGCTCTTGGAACATACATCTTTCTTAAGGAAATTCTTGACAATAAACCTTCATTTGAAATCGTAAAAAAGATTTTTGATAACGAAAAAGATTTAATAAGCTCACTCGGACTTTCAAAAGAACAGGCTTACGAGCTTGTATTTGACAAAGACAAGGAAGAAAAAATCAATAAGAGAATACAGGAACAATATAACGGGATTGACTACGCCAACCAAGTTTATGCTCTGACAATGGGTGCGGGTAAAACGATACTTATGGGAACAATGATGCTATACGACTTTGTCTTATCTTCTTACCACAAAGACGATAATAGGTTTGCTAAAAATGTCCTTGTCTTTGCTCCCGATACAACGATTATTGAAAGCTTAAAGGAAATTAAGAGCTTTGACTATACAAAAGTATTACCCCGTGAATATCAATCAATCGTCCTAAATATTAAATATCATTACCTTGAAAGCACCGAAACATCTCTCGCCCCTATCGGGAACTATAATGTAGTTATCTCAAATTCCCAAAAAATAATTCTCAAAACAAAGCACAAAGAAGATAAGCAAACCGCTCTTTTTAGAAATGAAACTTTACTCAAAAATAGAGCTGTAGAAAATAAACGACTACAGGCAATAAGAGAATTAAACGACTTAATGGTCTTTGTAGATGAAGCCCATCACTCTTTTGGGACTACCCTTGAAGGAAGCCTGAAAAAAACAAAGGAAACGATTAACTATATTCACAAAGAAGGAAAAACACCGCTTGTTGGCGTTGCCAATTTCACTGGAACGCCATACATAAATAATAAGATGATTACCGATGTCGTCTATCATTTTGGCCTTAAGGAAGGGATTGAAAAAGGCATACTTAAACAAGTTCGTTTCTTAGGATATTCCAATGTAAAAACGGAAGGTTTTATTGAAGATGTTATATCTAAATTTTGGAGCGAGTATAAAGATAACCGGCTTGAAGGAAAACTGCCTAAAATCGCCTTTTACTCGTCAAATATAGAGGATTTACAAACCCAACTACGACCTAAGCTTGAAGGGATATTAAGTAAATTAAAAATACCACAAAATAAAATCCTTGAATACCATACGGAAGCGGAAAAAAGTAAAGAAGAGTTCTTAAAATTGGATACGGAAAACAGCGAAAAACAGTTTATCTTACTCGTAGGTAAAGGCACGGAAGGTTGGAACTGTCGGTCACTGGTTGCCTGTGCCTTATATAGAAAACCTCAAAGTTCAATCTTCGTCTTACAGTCCTCAACTCGTTGCTTAAGAAGTATCGGGGATAATTCTACAACTGCCACAATCTTTTTGTCCGACGAAAATTATAAAGTGTTAGACAGGGAATTAAAAAATAATTTTGCGACCACGATTGAAGAACTGAAAAATCAAGAACAAAATACAATTGAACATACGCTAACGGTTGAAAAAATTAAGAAAATAAAAGTAAAGAAAAAACTTAAAGAAATTATTTCTGCGACTAATAAAGACATAAATAAACTTAAGATTGATTGGAAAAGTTTTAATTCAGAAAATTACCTTCCTTATATTGCCGAAAGCGGTATTTTACTTAACGAAGAACAAAAGGCCGAGTATAAACAAAAACTATCAAGAAAAGAATTGACTATTAAAGGCAATCTTACTTTTTACGATATTGTTGAAATTGTAAACCGTTACACCCTGCTTCCTTGTTTGATTATTGAAAGTATTTTACTTCAAGGCCAATCACGGGAAGAAATGATAAATAAGATAAACGCTAATTTAAGCAATCTTACCTTTGCTATTGAACAGATACTAAAAAATGCTTATAAATATGAAGAAAAGGTAGAAATAATAGAAGAAGAACTTGAATTAACGAAACAATATCCTTTCAAAATAAATGTCCAAAAAAATAAAAACGACTTGGTTGTTTATAAAAAAGATGTTTCAAGCGGAAGACTTGGATTTCATATAAATCCTTATAATTTTGACAGTAAAGACGAAAAGGGACTGTTTGCTTATTTAAGAGAAGTTCTTGACGAAGAAGAGGCAATTGTTGACATTTATTTTACAGGTGGCGTTACCGATAGTGTCCATAATGATTTTTACTTTAATTATTTTAGCCCCGCTGAAAAAAAACTTGCCCGATATTTTCCCGACTTTATAGTTGAAACAACTAAAAACAGATTTTTAATAGTTGAGGTTAAGACGAACCAAGAAAAGTTGAACTACGAACAAAATAGAAAAACTTATAAGGGAAAAAGAGATGAAATTTTTAATGAGGTATTTGCTAAAGAAGTCGGGTTTAGGGAATTTAAGGAAATAAATAAAAACTTTGAATACCATATTATCTTTGACGCCGGATTACAACAACAGCAAAAAGAGTTATATAAAGAAATTCAAAAATATGATTAAGGCTGTAATTTTAGCTCGTGTATCAACAAAAAGACAGGAAATGGAAGGGCTATCATTGAAGGAAATTCAACTTCCCTTTCTTCAAAAATATGCCATTGAAAAAGAGTTTGATGTCGTTAGAGAATTTGTTTATAGCGAAACGGCTGATTATAAAATTAGAAAAAAGTTTAATGAAGTCATTGAGTTTGTAAAAACTAACACCGATGTTAAAGTAATTCTCTGTTTCAGAGTTGACAGAGCAACAAGAAATTACCGTGACGCAGTTTTGATTGATGATTTAAGGTTGGAATATGACAAAGAAATACACTTTGTTTATGACCATTTAGTAATCAATAAAAAATCCGTTGGACGAGATATACAAGACTGGGACTTAAAGGTATTTCTTGCCAAACAAACCATCAACAGGCTCAAAGAAGACGCCATTACTTCTGCCTCTTATATGCTTCATAATGGACTATGGCCTGTTAACGCTCCTTTTGGATATAGAAATATAACTAAAGAAGACAAGAAGAAATGGATAATAATTGAACCGATTGAAGCAGAAATTGTTAAAAAAATATACGAATGGTATTCAACTGGTGCTTTTTCAATGTTGGAAATTAAATATAAATTGAAAGAAGTTTTTATCCGTGATTTTTCAAAAGGTATGGTTGATAAAATTCTCAAAAATTCTTTTTATCACGGTATTATGGTTTATAGCGGTCAAAAATATCCTCATAAATACGAATGTATTATTTCAATGGAGCTTTACGATAAAGTTCAGCAAATAAAGGCCGGTTATAATAAAAAACATTTCAAATTTGCGGGGTTGCCTTATCAATACAGGGGACTTATCCGGTGTAATGATTGCGGTTGTATGATTACACCCGAAAAACATAAAGGACATATTTACTATCACTGTACCCAGTATAAAGGCAAACATAACGCCAAATGGCTAAGAGAAGAAGAGATAACCAATCAATTTTCTAATCTTTTTAAGAAAATCCAAATTCCAACGGAAGTCTTAGGCGATATAACCAATACGCTCCGGCAATCTCATAAAGATAAATCATACTTTGTGAATAATCTACTTGAGGAACATCAAAAGGGCTATAAAAAATATGAGGAAAGAATTGAAAAAATGTATGAGGACAAATTAGATGGTAGTATTACTGAAGACTACTATAACAATAAGCGTGAAGAATACCGAGCCAAACAGCACGAATTACAGGGTAAAATGGCTAAACTAACCACAGCAGATGAAGACTACTACATTACGGCCGATTACCTACTACAACTGTCTAATCGTGCTTACGAGCTATTTCAAAGTTCTGAAGTTCAAGAAAAACGGCAACTTTTGAAGTTGATACTTCAGAACCTAAGACTAAATGGTAGTTCAGTTGATTATGACCTAATAAAACCCTTTGACAAAATCTTTTTTTACGCTTCCCGTCAACAGTGGCTCCCCCGACTGGACTCGAACCAGTAACCTTGATCTTAACAGGATCCTGCTCTACCATTGAGCTACAGGGGATAAAAGCAAATTAAAAATTAAAAGTGCAAAGTTAAAAGTTTGGTTAATATTATACTACTAGTCTACGTTTTTTTGAAGACCGTCACTTTTTTTATTTCTGAATTGGGAATAAAGATGCGATTCTCGTTTTTATCTTTTAATATGGTTGTTCTTAAGGTTATTTTATAAACCCTTCCTTCGTTTTCTCCAATTTTGACCGTTTGACCAACGTTGTATTGATTCTCCAATATAATAAAAAAACCAGATATCAAATCTTTTACTAGAGTTTGTGCGCCAAAGGAAACGGTCAAACCTAAGATACCGGCGCCGGTGATAATGGGACTTATATTGACACCGAAATCGTTGAGGATTATTAAAAATAAAATTACATAAACAGTGATTGTGACAATATTTTTTGAAAGACTTTTTAAAGTGTCCAGTCTTTGTTTATAAGAGACGAGAGGGGACTGATTTTTTAAATTGTTAAAAAAGAAATTAATCGAGCGGTTAACAAAATAAGAAGAAATAAGACTCAATAAAAGGAAAAATAATAGTCTAAAAAGTTTTTCAACAATAATTTTCGATGACAAAATTGATTCCATATAAATTAATATTGTTTTCCTACTCGTTCGACATATTCCCCGGTTTCGGGATTAATGGCGATAGTATCGTCAACTTTTATGAAAAGAGGAACGGCGACGCTGGCGCCTGTTTCAACCGTGACTATTTTTTTTGCTCCAGTGACCGTATCACCTTTGGCTGATTCTTCTGCTTTGATTACTTTAAGCTTCACGTTTTGTGGCGGTCTTAAACTTAGTGGTTTGCCTTCATGCATTAAAACATAGAGTTTGTCACCATCTTTTAAGTAATTAACAACCTTGCCGGCAGGCGCTAATGGAAGTTGGTGTTGTTCGTAAGTTCGTTGATTCATAAAATAAAGAAAATTAGCATCTTTATACAAATATTGAAGTTCGACTACATCAATATCTAAAGTTTCAACACCTTCGTTGGATTTAAAATTGTAAGCCAGAGTTTTGCCCGAGGATATATTTTTTAAAGACGCCCTCATTAAAGCCGAGCCTTTTCCAGGAGAATAAAACTCTGCCTTGTGTACTTGCCAAGATTCACCAGCGTGAGAAATAAACTGTCCTTTTTTTAAATTCCCGGCATTGGTTTTCATTTTCAGAGTATAGCAAAAAAATTTAAATATTGATAAGTCTTAAATTTTTAATATCTTGACAGTCGGCAAAAATCATGGCCAGTCGGTCAAAGCCAATGGCGATTCCGGCGCATTCAGGTAAGCCTTTTTTTAAAACTTCAATAAACTGCCAATCAATTTTATGATTTATTCTCTTTGTTTTCTTTCTTTCTTTTTCTTCCTTTAAAAATCGCCGCTTTTGTTCTTTCCAGTCAGTAAGCTCAGTATAGCCATCTCCGAGTTCGATTCCGGCAATATAAAACTCAAATCGTTGGGCTGTTAACCCATCGGGGTTCAACTTGGCTAATGCCGCCATCTCTTTTGGATAATCGTAAATAATCGTTGGCGCGCCGCTCACACCAAGATTGGGTTCAATTTCTTGAGCATATATCTGGCTAAATAAATCCACATAAGAAGAATTTTCTATTTGATAACCTTTTATTTTGGCTTTTTGGATAAATTTTTTATGATTAAATAATTCCTTACGCTCAATGCCGGCAAATTTAGAGAATGCTTCTGTCACTGTCATCTTTTCCCACTTCTCCAAAGATATTTTTTTTCCTTGATAAATAATTTCATAATTTTTTGTAGAGACGTCCCGTCGGGACGTCTCTACAGCGACGAACTGCAACATTTCTAACAATTCGCAAACGATGTCCATATACTTTGCATTTGTCTTGTAATATTCAAGCATCGTGAATTCTGGTAAATGAAGATTTGAACTTGGCTCACTATTTCGAAATGACTTCCCCAAGTAGTAGCAATTTCCTGCTCCGTAAGCCAATAATCGTTTTAGAAATAGCTCGGGCGATGGGGTTAGATATATTTTTTGTCTCTTGTTAAAATATCTAAACTCTGTTTCAAAGATTTCCAAATACGACTCGGGAATTAAAGCAGGTGATAAAACCGGCAGGTCTATTTTTAGATATCCTTTTTTCTGCAAAAACTCATGAGCTGCTTTCTCAACTTGAAGATAAATTTTGTAGTTTTTAAGATTTTTAACGCTTATCTGGATCTTCATTGGTTATAATTCTTTCTCTAATTCCTCCAGTAACTTTTTTCCTTTAGAAGAAATCCTTTCGGGAATTTTAATTTTAAAAATGACGTACTGATCGCCGCGGCGGGAAGAGTGGGGATAGGGGATACCTTGACTACGTAGGCGAAGTACAGTGTTGGGTTGGGTGCCTGGTCGAACCTTTAGTTTAATATCCTCATCAATGGTTGGAGCGGAGATTATTCCCCCCAAAATAGCCGTTGTTAATGAAATAGCAACTTCAACATAAACATCTTGGCCTTCTCTTTTAAAACGGGAGTCAGGCGAAACAGACAAAGATAAGTCAAAATCAGAAAACCTGATTCTCATGCCATCATCAACGCCGGCGGGTATCTTGATGGTTTTTCTCTTTCCGTCGATCTCTACTTCTTTGGTTGCTCCACGAGCCGCTTCATCAAAACTGACTTGGATTTGGTAAATAGGCCGCCTCGATCTTTTTCTTCCTACAGAACTTTGAAAACCAAAAAACTGTTCAAAAATTTCAAACGGGTTAGAAAAACCGCCAAAATCAAATCCTTCAAAGGGAGAGTCGCCCTCTGAAGAAGTATAAGTATAAGTGAATGGTCCACCTTGATAAGCATTGGTTTGGGGATCAGCTCCAGCCCGCCCAAAACCGCCGCGAGTAAAAGCTTCAGGTCCGTATTGATCATAAACTTCTCTTTTTTTTGGATCGGCTAAAACCTCAAAGGCTTGATTTACCTCTTTAAATTTATCCGAAGCTTCGGGCGATTTGTTTTTATCCGGGTGCCATTTTAAAGCCTGTTTTCTGTAGGCGGCTTTTATCTCGTTTAAATTAGCACTCTTTGAAACGCCAAGAAGATCATAGTAATCAGCCATAAAAAATTCCCAATTTCTAATTATTCTAATTGACCTAAAGAATATCCAATGTCCAATGCCTCATTTGATTATCAGAATTTGGTCATTTATTAGAAATTAGAATAATTAGATCAATTTAATTTACAACTTCTCCTTCTTCTACTTTCTTATCGCTTTTATCGCTGGAAGGTTTTTTCTTTTCTCCATCTTTTGGTGTTTCGGCTTTCCCTTGTTGTTTTTGATACATATATTGACCAATTTTTTGCAGCGCTTCAGAAAGTTCTTTGGTTTTATTTTCCAATTCTTCTTTGTTTCCCTTTTCTAAAATATCTTTTAATTCTTTAATCTTTTTCTCCACTTCTTCTTTAACTTCCTTTGGCGCTTTATCACCAACATCTTTTAATGATTTTTCAGACGTGTAAATCATTCCGTCGGCTTTATTTCGGGTCTCAATCTTTTCTCGTTCAGCCTTGTCTTCTTCTGTGTGTTTTTCCGCTTCTTCTTTCATTTTCTCAATTTCTTCCTTGGTTAATCCGGTGGATCCCATAATTTTAATACTTTGGGCTTTGCCCGTGGCTTTATCTTTAGCGGTTACGGTTAAAATCCCATTGGCATCAATATCAAAAGCAACTTCAATTTGAGGTATGCCTCTTGGGGCCGGCGGAATTCCGTCCAAAACAAACCGTCCTAAAGATTTGTTATCTTTGGCCAATGGCCGCTCTCCCTGAAGGACATTAATCTCTACCTGAGTTTGACTATCAGCCGCCGTTGAGAAAATTTCAGATTTGGAGGTGGGGACGGTCGTGTTTCTAGTAATAAGAGGCGTAGTTACTCCTCCTAAGGTCTCTACTCCTAAAGTTAACGGTGTGACATCAAGAAGAACTACGTCGCGGACCTCGCCGCTGATAATGCCTGCCTGAATGGCCGCGCCCAAAGCAACCGCTTCGTCAGGATTAACAGATTTATTTGGCTCTTTGCCAAAAAATTCTTTTACCTTTTTAATCATTAAAGGCATTCTGGTCATCCCACCAACCAAAATTACTTCGTTAATATCTTCTACTTTAAGTTTAGCGTCTTTTAAGCAATTTTTAACCGGACCAAAAGATTTTTCAATAGAATCTTCTACCAAGGATTCTAACTTAGCTCGGGTTAATTTCACCACAAAATGCAATGGTTGTTCTTCCCTGACAGTGACGAAGGGTAAGTTAATTTCTGTTTCCAGTGAAGTAGAAAGCTCTATCTTGGCTTTTTCAGCTGCCTCGCGCAATCTTTGCAAGGCTTGATGGTCTTTGCGCAGATCGATGGCGTTTTCTTTTTTAAATTCTTCGGCCAAATAATCCATAATTATATTGTCAAAATCATCACCGCCAAGATGGGTGTCGCCATTAGTGGCTTTGACTTGGAAAACTCCTTCACCCAATTCTAAGATGGTGATATCAAAAGTCCCTCCGCCAAAGTCGTAAACAGCAATAGTATGAATCTGTTTTTTATCAAGACCGTAAGCTAAAGCTGAAGCGGTTGGCTCATTGATGATTCTGACAACCTCAAGCCCGGCAATTTCACCGGCTTGTTTTGTCGCTTGTCTTTGCGCATCATCAAAATAGGCCGGTACGGTAATAACCGCTTTATCAACTTTTCCACCAAGATAAGCTTCAGCATCTGCTTTAATTTTTTGTAAGATCATGGCTGAGATTTCTGGAGGAGTATAGGTTTTTCCTTCAACTGCTACCGCGGCCATTCCTTCCCTTCCTTCTTTAATGGTATAAGGCAGCCATTTTTTGTCTTGTTGTACCGATGGGTCAGAATATCTTCGACCCATCAATCGTTTAATAGAAAAAATAACATTTTTCGGATGGATAATCGTTTGCCTTTTAGCCACGTCTCCGACCACTCGTTTTATTGGATCAACCACGGAAGGAATAACATTTCTTCCTTCTTTGGAATGAATAATTTTGGGCTTTCCGCCCTCCATAACCGCCACGCAAGAATTAGTTGTCCCAAGATCAATGCCGATTGTTTTTGCCATATTTTTTTAAATTATAAACTTATAATTTCTTTTCTACGTTTACTCTAGCCGCTCTTATCACTTCTCCGTTTAACCGGTATCCTTTCCTTAATACTTTAACAATTACGTCGTTTCTATCTCCTGGAATAACAGCAATACACTCAGAGACATGCGGATCAAATAATTCCCCCAAAACCTCTATTTCTTTGACTCCACAATCCTTAAGAATTTTTACAAATTTCTCTTTTATTAATTTTAAACCAGAATCGGAAACAAATAGTTCTCCTTTCTCAAGATCATCAAGAACATCTAAAAACTTTAGAATAAGATTCTTATCAGCTTTTTTCTTTTGATCAACTAATTGTTCTGTTACTCTTCTTTCTAAATTTTGATAGTCTGCTAAAGCTCTTAAATATTTATTTTGCCATAATTCTACTTCTTTTTTCAATTCATCAATGACTCTCTGACTTGATTTAATTGGCCTATCTTTTTTTACTTGTTTGTCTTCATTCATAATATTTTATAATTTTTTTTCTTTAAGAATTTCTTCAATTAAATGAGCAAAATATTTTACGTTAGGAATAACTGTTTCATAATTCATTCGTTTTGAACCCATTACACCGATGGCTCCTGTTACTTTTTCACCGGCAAAATCACTGAAAATTGAAGCGCATGTTTCCAGTCTTGGTCCTTCAAAATCTTCATCTCCCAAAATAAAAAGAATCTTTTCCTCAATTTTTTTAAACTGCTCCAAAACAGACTGACAAAATAGTCCCTCATCAAAAAGACTGAAAAAATCTTTAGATAAACTTATATCCAAGAACTCTTTTTGAGATAATATATTGGTAATGCCAAAATAGTAAATATCACCAAAATTGGTCGCAGTCAAAGCGAGCAAACTTGTTTTTTTAGCTAAAATTCTCGTTGCCTGTTGTAAGAGTCGATGCAACTCATTTCTAAAATCCCAAACATCATTTTTATAAGAAACCTCCTCAGCCGTAGATAATTCTTTTTCCTTGATTATATTTTTAATATAAAATCGAAAAGCCTGCGGAGTAGGAATTCTTCCAGAGGAAAAATGCTCTTTTTTTAGATGTCCTTTTTTGGCTAATTCAATCATTTCGTTTCTCACCGTGGCCGGAGAAACGCCCAGGTTGTATTTTTTATCCAAAATTTCAGAACCAACCGGATCGCCGGAGTGGGTATACTCAATAATAATAGCTTTTAAGATTTCTATCTGTCTTGGACTGAGATTTTCCATAAGATTAGCAAAAGTTTAATATATCTGCTAATTTTTGTCAAGTCCCGACGTAACGTCGGGACGCAGACCCCGGAGACACGCCCTTGCGACGCGTCCCGCTCAGCGGGACGCGAATGGCGAGGATTCTACTGGGGTCAAGAAACGAATTATGGCGAAAAAATTCTCAGTTGCATAATAATAAGTGTTCGATTATAATGTTTCAATGAAATTATGACTCTTCGGTTAAATTCAGGGTCATGGTGAGTATATCGAACAATGAAAAAATTGAGTAAAAAAACGGAAAAGAAAGCTAAAAAAAGCGCAATCCTTGACAATCTGCTTGGCGAAGACAAACAAAAAATCATTAAACAGTTTGCTTTGAAAGATGGGGATACCGGCTCGCCTGAGGTTCAGGTGGCCATTCTTACTCAAAAAATAACCAATTTAGTTCAACATCTTGAACAAAATCCTAAAGATAATCACTCACGCAGAGGTCTTTTAAAAGTTGTAGCAAAGAGGAGAAGAATTCTTAACTATCTGCAAAATAAAGACGAAAAAAGGTATAATGCTTTAGTTAAAAAACTTAATCTCTAAGTGAAATTATTCAATTTATGAATGTTATCGAAGAATCTATCGCTGTTGGAGAAAAAAAATTAATCCTTCAGGTTGGTAAATTAGCTCAAGCCGCTGATGTTTCTGTTTTTGGTCGCATCGGCGACACTTGTGTTCTGGTGACTGTTGTCGTTGGTCCGGAGAATCCCAACCTTGATTATTTTCCTTTAGCAGTCCATTACGTAGAAAAGCTTTATGCGGGAGGACGAATCAAGGGTTCGCGTTGGGTAAAGAGAGAGGGACGGGCTTCAGACGAGGCTGTTCTGATTGGAAGATTGATTGATCGTTCAATTCGGCCTCTTTTCCCCAAGGGTTTTAAGAATCAAGTTCAAATAATTATTACTCTTTTGTCAGTTGATGGTGTTAATTCTCCAGAAATTATTTCTGCCATCACTACTTCGGCCGCTCTTCATTTATCAAGCGCTCCGTGGAATGGACCAATTTCAACCATGCGTGTTGGTTATGTAAAAAATAATGGTGAAAATAAGGGAACTTTTTTTGTTAATCCTGACGAGCAAGACCAACGATTCTCTCATTTAGACTTAATTGTTTCTTCAACCTCAGAAAAGGTAGTTATGATTGAAACAGGAGCTGAAGTTATTTCTGAAGAAACTATCATCAAAGGTATCAAAATAGCCGACGACGAAAATAAAAAAATTGTCTCCTTTATTGACAAATTAAGGAAAAAAGTTGGTAAACCGAAGTTAATTATCAGTGAAAAAGGAGAAAATCAAGAATTGAAGAATATTTTAGAAAAAAATTATGGCGGAGAGCTTCATAAGATTGTTTTGCGAAAAGCCACCAGCGAAGAAGATCAGGACGAGGCTATTTCGGCTATTATTGACGAGGTTTATGAAACATATAAAGACAAATTTAACAAGCAAAAAATTTCAGAAATGATCACCCAATTTACTCATCAAAAAATTAGAGGTCAGGTTCTAAAAGAAAATAAGCGAGTAGATGGTAGAAAACCTGATCAAATTCGAGATATTCATATCGAAACCTCTCTTCTTCCTCGAACTCATGGTTCAGCTCTTTTTCAACGCGGTCAAACTCAAGTGTTGTCAGTTGCGACTTTAGGTTCGCCCACATTAGAACAACTAATTGAAAGCCCCGCAGGAGAAGAAGCCAAAAGATACATTCATCATTATTATATGCCTCCATACTCTGTCGGCGAGGTAGGACGATTAGGTTGGCCTTCAAGACGAGAAGTGGGTCATGGCGCTTTAGCGGAAAAAGCCATAGAACCAGTTTTGCCAGCAGAAGAAGAGTTTCCTTATGCAGTTCGGGTAGTATCAGAAGTATTGTCATCTAATGGTTCAACCTCAATGGCTTCAGCTTGTGGTTCTTCCTTGGCTTTAATGGATGCGGGTATCCCAATAAAATCAGCCGTGGCAGGAATCTCCGTTGGTTTAGTGGCAAAAAATGATGAGGAATATGTATTGTTAACTGATATTTCCGGTATTGAAGATTTTGCCGGTGATATGGATTTTAAAATTGCCGGTACAGACAAAGGCATAACGGCAATCCAACTAGATGTAAAAAATAAAGGTCTGACTGACAAGATGCTTGTCGAAGCATTAGAAAAAGGACGCATTGCCCGCCTTTTTCTTTTAGAAAAGATGAATCAGGCGATTTCTCATCCAAGGAAAGAATTGTCAAAATACGCCCCTAGAGTCATAGTACTTACTCCTCCAACAGACAAAGTTGGAGAAATTATTGGACCGGGAGGAAAAAATATCAAACAGATTATCGCCAAAACACAAACAGATATAGATATTTCTGATGATGGTAAAGTTAGTATCAGCGGTTTAAGTAAAGAAATGGTAGATAAAGCGGTTGAGCTGATTAGTAATATTTATCGAAAAGTTGAGGTAGGAGAAACTTTTGAGGGAGAGGTAAAAAGAATTTTACCTTTTGGAGCATTTGTTGAATTTTTACCCGGCAAAGAGGGATTGGTTCATGTTTCTCGGATGGGTCGAGGATATATTAAAGACCCACATTCAGTAGTAAAGATAGGACAAAAAATAAAAGTGCAAGTAAATCAAATTGACTATCAAGGTCGAATAAGTCTTGCGATGATAACTAATTAATAATGTAGTATAGATTTAATTCACTTATTGAAATACAAATTTACTAGCGAAAGGGGGTGTTATATATGGATAAAAATAAATTATTTGTAGGTAGTCTTCCGTGGTCAATAAACAGTGATTCTTTAAAAGAACTTTTTTCTCAATATGGAGAAATTACCGAAGCGATTGTAATTAGTGATAGGGAAACAGGGAGATCAAAAGGTTTTGGATTTATAACGTTTGCTAAAGAAGAAGAGGCTCAAAAAGCATTGGAAATGGATGGAAAAGAAATTGAAGGACGAACAATCGTGGTTAATGTTGCCAGACCGAGAGAGGAAAGACGTGGCGGATTTAAAAGAGACAACAGATTTGGTGGTGGTGGTGGCAATAGAAGAAGTTATTAAAAAAACAGTATAAGTTTCGCACTTCCTGTCATCCTGAGGAGCCCCGCACCAGAACAAGTTCGGTGCGGGGTAAATTCCACGACGAAGGATCTCTCGCAGAACGTCAATCGTTCCTGCCGTGTTTGACTGCGGCGAATGCGAGATCTCAAATGATGGTTTGATATAAAGTTAAGTGATTATTCCTCTTCGACTCGTTTCACTCGCTCAGGGTCAGAATAACAAATTACGAAACTTGTGGGCTATAAAAAACAATCAAGAAGTAAAAAGAAAGAGGAAAATTACAGAAACGGTCCCCAATCGGAAATCGGGGCGATGTTGTATGCCATAAAATTCCAAGCATATAAATAAATGGCCGGCAAGAGGAAGATTAAAGCAATAAGAAATTTTTTTGAAGTAAAAAACTTTTCAAAAGCGATTAGAGCTAAAGGTAAAAGAGGTAAAGAATAACGGGAGATATCGCGGTGTTCCACAGAAATTATGGCCAAGAAAAAAATGACCATGAAATAAAAAATAGGTTTTAAGGATTCTTTTTTGAATAATTTAAACGCAGCCATAAGATATAAAAAATAAAAGAAAATTATTTCCTCCAGCCAGGCTGTTCCCACCCATTTTTTTTGGAAATTAAACACAGAAAAAGGTAGAAAGGTTAGATGAATATTATCACCTGAATGAAAATAGGCAAAAAAATCTCCATATTGTTTAAGATATAAAAGAAAAACAGAAAGCAATCCTATCGGGATTAACACTATCCAAAACCACTTTGATTGGAGCTTCTTTGTTTTGAGGTATTGTTCAATAAAATATAACAAGTAAGCAAAAAAAAGCAAAATTCCTGGAGTTTTTGTCATCGTCGCTAAGCTTCCCATTGTTCCTGCAAGTAAGTAGTCCTCATTCAGGAAAAAAAATAAAGAGAGCAGAATCAACAGGATAAATAAAGGTTCAGGTGAGCCCACGGAGCGAATAACAAAAAATCTTGGGGTAATAAACATAAAAATAAAAGTTAACCACAAGGGATGAGAAGTTAACTTAAGTTTTTTAAGAAAATAGTAAAAAAAAGAAAAGAGCAAAATTGAGGCAATTAAGGTTGAAGTTAACATCGCTTTTGGATAACTGAAGAACGATGATAAAAACTTAATCGTTAATGGATATATAGGAAAATGGGCAGCAAAGTATTTAGCGCTTAATGGCAGGGAAAGAATAAAACCTTGATTAGGAATATCTATTTTCGTTAAATCATAAAAAGTTTTGGCCGGAATAATATATAAAGGACCATCCCATTGTTGTATTACCGTTTGAAAGCCAGGGAGATCAATTTTAATGCCATTGATTTTTCGACTTTTTAAAATAAATGGTGACCAAAGAATTAGAGTTGAGATTATAGTGATAAAAGCAATAACTAGAAAGGGCAGAGGATTCTTGATGTATAATTTAAACATATAAATTTACCTTATAATAGTATATCAAATTTGCGCCCAGAAAAATTCGAGACCTAGATAATTGGTAATGTTAAAATATACAAATTGAAATAATAATTAGTATTCTCAAGATAAAATTTAATGAGGTTTTTGGTAATATGTTTGACGTTTTTACTGTTTTAATCAGGATAAAAAGAAGATTTATAAAAAAAGATGCTTTTTTTTTAGTTTTGATTATTTCACTCTATTTTATCACAAGGTTGATTAATTTAACCAAATTTCCAATCTTTACCGATGAAGGAATATACATTCATTGGGCAAAAGTGGCTTGGCATGATGCTTCATGGCGGTTTATTTCTCTAACCGATGGCAGACAACCTCTCCAGACTTGGTTAACAATTCCATTTTTAAAATTATTTCCGGACAACGCTCTTTTGGCTGGAAGATTGTTTGGGGTTTTTAGCGGTTTTTTTGCCTTATCAGGAATCTTTGCTTTAGCGTATTATCTTTTTGGGAAAAAAGTTGCTTACATTACCTCATTTCTTTACATAATTACTCCTTTTTATCTTTTCTTTGATCGCCTGGCGATGGTGGATTCATTAGTTAATGCTTCTTTTGTTTGGCTATTCCTTTTCTCAATTTTGTTGGTAAGAACTTTAAGATTTGATGTGACTCTCATTTTTGGTTTATTGTCAGGATTTTTTTTGCTAGCAAAGTCATCAGTTAGTCTTTTTTTAGGATTAGCTATTTTTGCTCCAATTTTAACCCTCAAGAAGAATTTAAAATCCAATATTAAGCCGATGGTTAATTTTATTATTCTTTTTGGGATGGTAATTCTTCTTTCATTTTTGATTTACAATGTCCAGCGTTTGTCTCCTTTTCTTCATTTTGTTGGTGAAAAAAATAAAACCTTTGTGAGAACTTTTGATGAGGTTATAAAAGAACCTTTTACCGTATTTTGGTATAACTTTTCTTATATTCCAATTCACCTGATTCACAATTTAGGTTGGGCGACCTTTATTTTTGGACTTTTCGGTTTTTATTTAATCTTTAAGAACAAAAAATCACTCGTTTTCTATTTTTTAATTTGGATGCTAATTCCATGTTTTATTATGTTGTTTTTTATGAGAGTTTTGTACTCACGTTATTTTATTTTTCTTTTAACACCGTTTGTTATTTTTGCTGCTTATTTTTTTTCAGTTAGAAGCAAAAGGTCGGTTGTTTGGCCTGGATTATTGTTGGTTAGCTATATTTTTACCTTTTATTTTAATTACACCATATTATTCCATTCCCCAAAAATTCCCTTTCTACCGGATGACCGAGGTCAATATATTGAAAGCTGGACTTCGGGTTATGGAGCAAAAGAAATAGTTGATTATGTGAGAGAAAAATCCAAAGAAAAACCAGTGATTTTATTAGCTGAAGGAAATTTTGGCATGGCTGGTGATGTTTTGGATGTCTTCTTGAAGAAAGACGACAGAATTACTATTAAAGGTTATTGGCCGTTGAATAAAGAGAATATAATTGAAAATAAAAAATTTTTAAGTGAAAATTTTGTCTATGCGGTTTTTGCCCACCGAGAGAATTTTCCTCTTGATTGGCCGATAAAATTGATTGATAGGTTTGACAAACCAGGAAACAAATCGTCCATATTTTTCTTTCAAGTGCAAGAAAAATGAAGCTTTACGGGTTTACACCCGTGGTATTTTCAAATGCTTCGAGCGAAATCCGCCGAAGCCCCGTTTAGGCGGGGCGAAGGCGGATAAAATAATTACAACCAACCAGCTAATAATTGATACTAAGTTGGCTATTTTGCGGACAGTTGTGTTTTTAAACGAAAAGGTAAGCTTATGATTACCCTTAGCTACATTGACGGTTATTAATTTAAAACTGTTATCATCTTCAATGGGAGTAGATTTATTGTCTAAATAAGCTTTCCAGCCGGGGAAATTATAAGTATTAAGTCGAAATGTTATCGGAGATAGAGAATCAATAAGAAATTTTTTTTCAGCAAATTTGTTTTGAACAGTCTTAACTTTGGCGTTGCCGGAAATAATTTCGTAAGGTTTTTTAGGAAGATCAGCTTTATTAATGTCTAAAATTGTTGTATTTAAGTTTGATTTAGTTGTCTTTGTTCCTTTAGAGACGAACTCAAAAGAAGTTCGGCTAACTCTCCAGGCAATTTCTTCATTAGTGGTGAGCTTTTTATCAGTTGTTGTTAATAATCGTTGCGGTTTAAAATACTTTTGATAAATAAAGATTGTTGCTAAAATAAAAACAATCACAGAAATGATTCGTAGAAGGCCAGCTATTTTACCTAATTTTTTAGGGAGAATAGCTGTTAAAAACAAAACAAAATAGCCAGCAACAACCGAGATAAAAAACCCAGCAAAGGTGAGGAAACGCCAAGGGAATTGAAGATACCAAAGATATTTTAAATTATTCCATATAAAAGAGGAGAACTGCGTTGCCATAAAAAGACTAAAAATAAGAAGAAAAACAGAAAAATAGAAATATTTTATATTCTGCTCTAATTTTCTTTTTTTAACAACATAAACTAAAGATAAAACCACTGAAAAAACAGCTAACAAAATATGTATTTTCCCCAACTGAAAGGTCATCCCATCATATGGGCCGGCAACAGACCCTCCATATCCCCAGAGAGAATATAAAAATTGTTGTGGATAAATGTAATGAATTTTGTAGCTAGCCAGTTCTTTTATCAGAATATCATCAACAAGGGTATATTTTTTTTCCAGGAGTAAGGGCAGCCAAAAGAAAGAAGAGAGGAATAAAGCCATCATTAATCCTAAAATAAAATATTTGAAAAAAGTAAATGCATCTTTAATTATTAGAATGTAAAAAAGCAAAAAGAAAATAATAAAAAACATAGATGGCAAAGCAATTAATGGATGAGTTAAAATGAGAAAAGCAAAGGTTAACCCAAATAAAAGGCTATTTTTTACATTGGTTTTTAAACGTAGATTCTCTAATGATAAAAAAATAAACGGAATAATTGCCATAGCAAAAAACTCTGCCAAAGCACCCCTAACGTAAGAGATTACTGCGTGATAGAAAAAATATGTATATAAAGTAGCACTTAAAAAGCCAGCCAATTTTCCGACTTTTTTTTTGACAAAGATATAAATTCCCAAAGCGGCTAGGAAAAATCCCAAAATAAAAGTCAGTTTTATTGACCAGATTAATGAAAAACCAATTAAATGAAATATTTCTGCCTGATAATAAACTAACGGTGGGTAAAAATTAAAAAGGGGATAACCGTAACCAAAACCTAAAGTGTCTACCCAACGCGGGTAAAGATACCCTTGTTTTATTCCTTGATCAAGAAGAAACAACCTGGCTATATGTTGATCATCATGCATAGAAAAATACTGATTATTTAAGAGGCTTAAGAAAGAAGGAATTGTTATAATAATTACCAACAGCATTTCCAAGATTAAAGACCTTTTTTTAAAAAAGTTGAATATTTTGTTCATTTGTTATTTGATATTTTATCATGAATGAGGAGATAAATTCCGACTTGAGTGGAATAAAGAAAATTAAGTCACGTAGTTTTTTTAGCGTTGGCAGCTTGATAGTTCAGGGTTCTTATTCAGCCGCTCTTGGTTTTGTTGCTTTTTTAATTCTTACCATTAAATCAGGAGTTTATTTACTGGGAATTTATAATACGGTTTTGGCGATGATGTCTTTTTTTAATTACTTTACTAATTTGGGATTAGCCGCTGCCATCGTTCAAAAAAAAGAGATTGAAGAAATAGATCTCAATACGGCTTTTTTTATTCAATTAATTCTTTCCGTTGGAGCAGTGGTGGTAGGATTCTTTTTAACCAGTAATTTATTCAGGCTTTATAAAGATTTACCCTATGAAGCTGTTTATCTTTACTGGGCGGTTTTATTTTCATTTTTTTTATTATCCTTAAAAACAATCCCATCAGTATTACTTGAAAAGAAAATAAAAATTTATAAAGTTGTCTTGATTCAAGCAATAGAAAACACCGTTTTTTACTTGTGTGTGATTGTTTTTTCTCTTTTGGGTTGGGAAATTTACAGTTTGGTCATGGCCGTTTTGCTTCGTTCACTCGTTGGTCTTATCGGAATTTATCTTCTAAATCCATGGTTTCCCAAACCAATGTTTTCTTTCAAATCAGCCAAGTCTCTTTTAAGCTATGGAATTCCTTTTCAAGGAAATTCATTTTTGGCCATGATTAAAGACGACTTGCTTATTATTTATTTAGGGGGAGCGATCGGATTAAAAAATTTAGGCTATGTGACTTTTGGCAAAAAATATGGTGAGTTTTCGATTAGGTTGATTATGGATAGTATAAATCGAGTTGCTTTTCCTCTTTTTTCCAGATTTCAAAAAGAGAAAGAATTATTAAAGAAAAGCTTAGAGAGAGTTTTGTTTTATGAATCTTTTTTGATTTTCCCAATGGTCATTGGCGCATTGTTCATTTTTGATAGTCTTTTAAAAATTATTCCAGGTTATTATGCTAAATGGAACAGTGCTTTATTTTCGTTCTATTTTTTTTCTTTATCTGCCTTTTTTATCAGCCTTAGTACGCCATTTATTAATCTTTTTAATGCCGTTGGTCGGATAAAACTTAGCTTGTGTTTTATGATTTTATGGACTGTTTTAATCTGGTTGCTTGTACCTCTTTTTATTAAATTGTTCGGTTATAATGGTATTTCTGTCGCTTTTTTTATTATGTCTTTGACTTTTATTTTTGTTTTCTTGACCGCGAAAAAAATTGTCAATTTCTCTATAAACAATGTCTTAAAAACAAATTTATTTTCGACATTGGCTATGGGTTTTTATCTCATTTTTATTAGAATATTGTTTTTAAATTACTTTAATAATATTTACTTACATTTATTTTTTTCAATTATTGGTGCGGTATTAATTTATTTTTTCGTTACCTTAAAAACAAGAGGCAAGGTAGTTTATTTAGAGTTGATAGAATTATTTAAGACAAGAAATGAATAAAAAAATAAGCAAATTCCTTAAAAAATTGGCGATTGTTACTGTTAATTTTGAAAATTATAAAGTTACAGAGGAGTTTTTGGATTGTTTTAAATCACAGACTTCTGACAATTTTAAGATTTTTGTGGCAGATTTTTCTACCCAAAAGAAGAATCTAAGCTCCAGTCGTTACCTAGAAGTTATTAACGGAGAAAATAGAGGATACGCTTATGGAGTTAACTTAGGTTTGCATGAAGCAGTAAAACAAGGATTCGATAAATTCTGTGTAATCAACAATGATACGTATTTGAAAAGTGATTTTGTTGATAGGGTTGTAGAGTCCGTTATCCATCATTCATCATCCATTATCGGCGGTAAGATCTATTATGCTCCGGGTTACGAATATCACAAGGGAAGGCATCAGCAAAAAGATTTGGGTAAAGTGATTTGGTACGCCGGAGGAGAAATTGATTGGGACAATGCCTTAATCAAACATCGAGGTGTTGACGAAATTAATAGAAGAGAGTTTGACAAATTTGAAAAAACAGAATTTATAACAGGCTGTTTGATGTTATTTGACAAAAGGGTAATTGAGAAAGTTGGTTTTTGGGACGATGGCTATTTTTTATATTATGAAGATGTTGATTACTGTATTCGGGCCACAAAAAAGGGAATAAAACTTTATTATGATCCATCAATTGTTATCTGGCATAAAAACGCTCAATCAACCGGCGGCTCCGGTTCAAAACTGCATCAAAAATATCAACAGAGGAGCCGTTTGAAATTCGGTTTAAAATACGCTCCTTTAAAAACAAAATTTCATTTAGTTAAAAACTTTCTCTTTGCAAAACTAAAAATTAAATAATGAAACATTATTTAACAAATAAGCAAATAGGATATTTTTTCTTTGTTATTTTTCTTACTCTCTTTTTCGTTTTTATCTTCTATGTATATTATCAGCGAATCGTCACGTTTAGTTTTGTGGACGAGTTTGATAATTTTGTTGCTGCCTATTTTATGTTAAAAAAGAAAATATTGTTTTCTGAAATTTTTCATAATCGTCAACCAGGAATGGTCTATTTAAGTTATTTAATACAGAAGGTTTTTAATCCTCAAACATTATATCAATTGGTTCTTTACCACAGGCTTTTCATTATATTCTTTTCTTTTTTTATGTCGATTTTGATTATTTATAAATTTCGTTTCGCAGGGGTTGGTTTCGTGCTTTTTTATGAGCTAATTAAGTATTATTCTCATGGAAATTTGTTTCAAGCTGAATCTTTAATTGTTTACCCGCTTGTTTATTTATTAGGTTTGGTGTTTTGTAAATTTCAAAAAAAGACAATTTCAGACAAAGACTACTTACTGGCAGGAATTTTTGCTTTTTTTATTATTTTTATGCGAGAGCCCTATATTCCTCTAACTCTATTTATATATATACTGATATTGCATAACAAAGAAAACATTAAGATTAAATATCTGTCTCTAATTATTTTCTTATTTCTATCTGCGGCGACTTTTTTACTGATGCCGTTAAGGGATTATTTATATCAGCTTATTGTTGTAAATTTAAATTCTGTGGTTTTGAATGAGATTGGTAGCAGCGGAAATTTTATCACCTTCTTTCTTAAGAGTTTTGGGTACCCTATCTATATATTAATAAATGGAGAACTTAATCATTCCCACCTAGTTTTAATGGGTTTAAGTTTGGTTTTTCTAATAGCCCTTTTTTATTATGGTTTTAAATTAAAAAAAATCAAAGAAGTAATTTTAATTATATTAATCATGGGATTAGCAGCTGTTAGGGCAGTTCCGCCAGGCAGACCATTTTTTGCC
This sequence comes from uncultured Gammaproteobacteria bacterium, assembly GCA_964476245.1. Classification (GTDB taxonomy): domain Bacteria; phylum Patescibacteriota; class Microgenomatia; order UBA1406; family HO2-37-13b; genus CAYYYW01. The sequence goes on along the minus strand of CAYYYW010000003.1, from coordinate 55,918 downwards.
GCATATAAAATGCTTCCATGGCAAGCTATTTTTATTATGACAATATTTTTTTTGATTTCAAATTTACTTAGTATTAAAAAAACTAACAAATTAGCTACTGTATTAACTTTTACGCTTATGGTTATATTTGTTTTTACTTTTTTTTCTCCCCGTTCTTATATTTGGCAAAAAGTCAATAGAGATGAGGTTTTTAATATTAACTACAACAGATATTATGTAAATGGTGAAGTTGTAAAAATTCTATCTAAATCAACAGATAAACTCTTTGTAGACGGTTACGACAGCTTGATTTTTTGGCAGTCAGGTTTGGATTCTTCATATAAATATACTTTATATTATCCTATCTTGAAAGGCATTCCTTATTTTTCTAACGAACGAATTCAAATGTTTAAGGAGTCTCCTCCGGCGTTTTACTTTAGAGATTGTATAGCAAACAAAGTATTATCCTTGCCCAGATTTATTGCTGATAAATACGAATTTTTTAAATTTAACGATAAAAACTCATGCCTATATATTCATAAAGACAAGCTAAGGCAAATATCAAAAAACAAATTAAAAGAGATTGAGAAATTCAAATATGTTCTATAAAGATATGAACTCCAAAAGAAGAGTAAATTTGTTTGTTGTTTTATTTTTAATTTTATTTTATATAAGCGCTATCCTTATTTTCAAAAAGGAGGTTTTTACCTACCAGTTTAATATTGGTTTGATTGCGCGCTATTTTAGATCCCAAGATATTCCGCATGAAGTTGTTGGGAGATTGTTTCTATCAGACGGGGAAATTCATACGGCGGCTGGTTATTTATATGCGGTGGGTTACGATCCAACGACGTTTAATTTTCAACACCCGCCTTTTATTAAATATCTTTATGGAGCATCCATTTTATTTTTTAATACACCTTACGTCATACAGATTCTCTTGGGGGTGAGTTACATTTTATTAACATATTGTTTGGGGATAAAAATTTTCAGAGGGAGGACATTATCAACACTTGCTTGTATTTTACTGATCCTTGACCCATTATTTTTAGACATTTCCAGTCAACCTTTACTTGATTTAGGCCAGGCAGTTTTTTCGCTTTTATATGTTATTAGTTTTCTTTTTTATCCGCAGAATTTTATACTTCAAGGAATATTTTTAGGCTTATCTGCATCCTCGAAGTTTTGGGCGCCGACATTATTTTTCATTCTTGTTTTATTTGGTTTTAGATATTTGATAAAAAAGGAAAGAAATTGGAAAAGCCTTTTAATTTCTTTTTTAGTAGCCTTTCTCGTTTTTACGGCAACTTATACAAGAACGTTTATTAATCAAAAAGGCAAATTTAATATTATTTTTTACCAGCTTAAAATTCTTAAATATTGGTTTAATCATTCCATCGCATCAATCCCGGGAGCCTCACTTTTTCTTTTTTTAACTGGGTATTTTAAATCATGGTGGGGTAAAAAAAATATAATCCGTTCAAACGTCTGGACTATAATTTGGCCAGTAAGTTTTGTTGCTTCGATTTTTGGAATAATAAAAAATAAGAAGATCAATAACAAAATTATTGTTTTTTTAATCCCAGTGCTTTATCTTTTGTATCTTGGAGTCCAGGCGCCTTTCCCGAGATATTTCATAATGATACTTCCTTATTCTTATTTAGGATTAGCTTATATGCTGTGGATCGGATTAAAAAACTACAAACATTTAATATCAAGAAAAAAATAAGACGCTGGTAAAATATGGGGTTAGTTTTTAAGTAGCTTTTTTATTTCAGCAAGCGTTAATCTTTGCTCGCTTTGCAATCTTCTTATCTCTTTTACCCTTTTAATCATGGAGGGCGAATATAGTTGATAACCACCTTCTGTATATTTTGTTACTTCCAATAGTCCTTCTTTTGTCCAATACCGTAATGTATGGACTGTTTCATCTGTTTCTTTGGCTAATTCGCCGATTTTTAGAAATTCTGCGTATGTTTCCGTCTTTAACGGTTTATCTTCTGACATAAGATTTTCAGTGAAAGCGGGTAGAATAGGTTTTCCTTCGGCGGCGTTAATATAGGCGTCTAATGAACGCTTAACTGACACGTCAATAAGATGATAGAACGGTTGGATATTGCTTTTTGTCTGGGCAAGCTCTAATGCGCTTAAATATTGCGTTCTTTCCTCATTTCTTATAATTGCCATAGGATAACCGTTAATTATAAGGATTAAGTTCATTAAGAGACGTGCGGTTCGACCATTACCATCTATATAAGGATGAATACTAACCAATTTATAATGAGTGTCTGCGGCTGTTCTTACAGGGTGAGCCTCTTTTTGGGTAGATAACCATTGAACAAACTTATTCATCATATGGGGGACTTTATTTGGTTGCGGAAGTTCAACGTTAGTGCCCTTAATAAATATTTCTGTTTCTCGGTAACGACCAGCCCATTCATCATCAATGCCCGTTAAAATAATCTTATGGATAGCGTTTATATCGTCTTCAACAATTTTAATATGACTATTTCTTTTTTTAGCCAATAATTTAATAAACTCAATTGCCTTTGCGTGATTGACCGCTTCAAGCTGGTCTTTTAATTGTTTTCCAGAAATAATAGCCGAGATACCTTTCTCAATTACTTCTGCTGTCTCAATACGAGAAAGCGTGTTGCCCTCAATGGCGTTTGACGAATAAGTCAACTCAACCTTTAACCAATCCTCAAGGCTTTTAACCATTTCTTTTTTTAGAGGTTGATAACTGTCTAATTTTTGTTTTTTTTCTGTCAATACCTGCAACAAATCTTTCATATTTAGAAGTATAAAGTAACGCTTTATGGTTGTCAATGACCATGTCATTCTGAACGATTACTTTTGGACAGTATTTTAAAAGG
>CAYYYW010000003.1:0-52963 GCA_964476245.1 uncultured Gammaproteobacteria bacterium | reverse complement strand
GTTGTCAATGACCATGTCATTCTGAACGATTACTTTTGGACAGTATTTTAAAAGGGCTGTCTTATTGTTATAATAAATTTCAGTATGCTCAATAAATTGTCGATTATTATTCCAGTATATAACGAATCAGTTTATATAATTCGTTGTTTAGAAAATGTATCACAAGTTAAAATTGCTAATTGGGTAAAAGAGATAATTGTAATAAACGATGGTTCAACAGATGACACTTTAGATTTGCTTGAAGAATTTAATCGAGAACATACTAAAATCAAGATAATTACATCACAAATTAATCAGGGGAAAGGGGCAGCTTTAAAAAAGGGAATTAGTGAAGCTGTTGGTGAAGTTGTGATCATTCAGGATGCAGATTTAGAGTATGATCCAAGTGACTATACCGCAATCTTGTCAGAATTTGAAAATAAAGAAACTAATGTAGTATATGGTTCAAGGATTTTAGGAGCAAAAATTTATCATAATTACAGTGCTGGTTTATTTTTTTTGCTCGGGGGGATTATGTTAACTAAAATAATCAATATGATGTTTGGAGTAAAGCTTACCGATCAGCCTACTTGTTATAAATCTTGGAGAAACAAATTTTCTAAAAATTTGCTTAAATATTGTCAAAGTCACGGTTTCGAATTTGAGGTAGAGATAACTGCGTTTTTTTCCAGGATAACCAAAATTAAAGAAGTCCCAATTCATTATTATCCCCGTACTGTAAGCCATGGAAAGAAAATTAGGGTAATAGATTTTATCAAGTCAGTTCTTATGGTTTTTCGATGCAAGTTCATAAAACGAAATATTTTTTCCGATAGATTTTAAGTCTCTCCTTACATACGACCAATCAATAAACTCTACTGCAACTAGAAATAAACACACAACACTCATAAACTGATTACGATATGTATACCAGACATGAAGGTATGAATGATTAGCCGCAATTAAATACCAGAGGTATGGAATAATACCAATTAAAATCCATGTTATAACTTTGTTGATTTTTTCTTTTTTAAATGCAAAATATCTTATGAAAAATATTGAAGAAACAATAAATATAAATAGGATAATAATTTTATTAACACGATTATATCCGATAAGTTGAAAAAAGTTAAGTTTTACCGCATTGAGATGGCTAAAATTAGCGTCAGCTCGATTTACTGTCCGATCAATTATTTGATTAAAAGCAGCTACTATCGCACCAGGAGTGAATAATATTTGTACAATTAACCATTTGCTAAACCATAGTAATAAATAACCAATAGACCATAATAGGCAATATAGAAAAATACTTATTTTATTTTTCTTTTCTAAGCTTGTTGCAATAATCAATAACATTCCTAAAGTAATCAATGGTGCCGTGAGTAAATCAAAAAATGAAGTTAAAGCACCGATGATAAAAAACAGAATGTATAAACTATGCTGGTTTTTATATGTCAATATCATATAAATTCCTCCTAATAGACCAATAAGAAAAACACTAGAAAACTGCATAGATTGACCAAGGTAAAAGAAATCGACTGAAATCAATCCTAATATGAAAGCTATTGTTATTATTTTTCCTAACTTTTTCCAAGAAAGATATATAAAAAAAATAAAGCTGGAATAAAGCAATAATGTAATAAAAATCCTAATTCCAGAATAAGAAACAATAGCAAGTAAGGGTCTCAAATAGATTAAATAGCCATGCCAGTATCTTTCGTAGCCAACTTGTTGTATATCCTTATTAAAATATAATTTCTCCAGATTAGATATTTGGTTGATACTATCAACATTCCCATCATGTCTAATATTAACAAGAGCTGACTTAAGAGGATTTTTTGAATCAACAGAGTATACAGTATTAAGCATCAAGGTATCAGTAAAATTATCAAGTACAATTTGACGCCAAGGAATGCCAAAACTTGGATAGCTTCCTTCTTTTTTTAAGGTATTAAGAGTTTTTCCTATATTTTGTTTGAGTAAGGAAGATGGGATTGTACATGCCGCAATTACAGTAATGAGAAAAACAGATACTAAAACAAAATAAGTAGTTATAAATTTTCCGATAAATCCAAGTAAAAAATATTTCTTGTTCATGCTAGTAATTATATTACCATTGTTTTACGAACGGTATTGAGCTGTCTGGAGTTTCATTGGATTGGTTTGCGTTTTACGACTCCGACTAACAAAAACGCCACGTTTAATACTAAGAAAATAATGATTATATTATGTTTCATGTTAACTTTCTCAATATTATCCCACCCACCAAATCTAATATACGGATAATAAGAAAAAAGTAAGCCGGCAAAAAAGAGGTTAAGTTGTGAAATAATTGATCCACCTTCAAATTAAATAAAAATAGGAGAGGGATAATTCCTGTATAGATCAATAAGGATTTATCTCTGCGATATCCAATCGTCCAACAACGAATCTGAAGGGATTTTTATTTGATCGTCAGTTAGCACATATTTTTCTATTCTATATCCATTTGGGAAATTTATTACTTTTATCGGATTGGTGTCAATCCTTACCTGACCAGTTTTCCAGCCGATATCGTTGAACCAAGGTTTATCTGGTGGTGGTGGTTCATATACAAGAAATGTTTCTTTCATTTTTTTGCTATAATGCATCTTTTTATTTGGAAACAAAGTTTGTCCGTAAAGCACAGCGTATTTTGGCGCATAAGCATATACATCAGGCGCGTAAATATAAACTCCAAAATCCTTACCGTCGGCATTTTTATAGACATTTTCTGCTACATTACGCAAAAATTTCCATGAACCTTTGTTTTTTCCAATGAATTGGGAAGATCCCTTTAATAATTTAATTCCAGTGTAAAGATTCAAAACCACGATAAAAATATATAGGACTGCAAATAATTTTTTATTCGAATATTTATAGAGAGAGGAAAAAACAAGAAGAGGTAAGGATATTAACGGTAGAATGTAATGGATTAAGAGCAAACCATGATGAATAAGCGATATTAAATAAAAGCCAATATAATAATAAAGAAAAAAATAATATGGAACTTTAGCCTCTTTGTTTTTACGACTAAGTGTTTTAAAGATGCCAAGAACAAGAAAATAGTTGATTATTACATTAAAAACGGAAAAACCACCGGGAAAAAATCCTAGTCCGTCCTTGATGGCCGTTTCAACACGATTTGACATTTTAGTTAACATATCAAAACTGAAAAATTTCTCTTTGCCGGAGAAGTGACTTACAATGCCGTTCAATTGCAAGAAATTATGCCTTATGTCAAAAAGAATGAAAGTAGATAGTGGTAAAATCAAAATTAGAAATCCGAAAAAATGATTGAATTTTTTGTTTTTCAAAATGTCATATAAAAGAAATGCCGTAGATAATATTAGAAGAGGAATACCAACCGCTAATTGAAATTGGATCGTCAGGCCCGCGATCAGTAGATGCAACAGGATATACAAAATTTTTCTAGTCTTATGATATTGAATGGCTGTATAAAAAAATAAAGGCATCATTAATAATGTCCCTATTGGATTATAGAATTGATTCATGAAGGGTGCGATAATAAGAAGAAACAAGGCTACATATAAATAGGCTGTAATCGAGTCAAATAATTTTTTAACAATCAAAAAGTAAATAGAGGAAAAAGTAAGCGTAGCGATAACCCAAAACCATCCTACAATTACTGGATTTCCTTTGCCGATTATATAGGCCGGAAGATTAAAATATAACCATAGAGGTCCGTGAAACAATCCTTTCCAATCAGCTCTTGGTCCGACCAGGACAGTTTTTTTAATAGAAAGTTCATTGAGTAAAAGAAAATCTCTGGCAATGTCTGTGTGAAAAATAATATCTCCCTTTAGAATATACCAAGAACCTAATAAGATACTTGCGAAAGTTAATAAAATAAGTCCGATTTTAATTACTTTTTTCATAAAAAATTTATTAGTCGTATTTTATTTGATAATTATACCTCTTTATTAACTTAATCTTTTCACCAGACAAATTTTGAACCTTATAACTTCTGGTTTCTTCACGTTTTTTTTGTAGTAAAATTATAACAGGTCAAGCTTAAAAATTTATCCATGTACCAGAAGGTCATGCTCGTAAGAGCGTGGATGAATGGCCTTCGGTACAGGGTTTCGCTCCACAGCGAAATCCTACATGTGAAGATACCGTCGGGTGTAAGCCCGTGGAGCTTCACTATAAATAAAAACATTACTTATAAAAAATGAGTAAAGACTACCCTATTACCGTAATAATTTATACCTTTAACGAGCAAAACAACATTGAAGAATGTGTAAAAAGCGCTGAATTATTGAGCCAGAGCATTATTGTGATTGACATGGAGAGCAGGGACGATACAGAAGACATAGTAAAAGGGCTTGGGGCTGAGGTCTATACCTTTCCCAAAACTAACTATGTCGAGCCGGCGAGGAAATTTGGGATTGAAAAGGCTGAATCAGAATGGGTTTTTATTTTGGACGCCGATGAAAGGATCACGCCGGAATTAGCAAAAGAAATAGACGTCATTCTGAGGACCCCGCCGTGGCGGGGGACTCCAGAATCAGATTCTGGACAAGACGAGTACAGTACTGTAACCCGTCAAGCCAGAATGACACATTACAAAATTCCTCGGAAAAATATCTTTGGCAAATTAAAATGGTTAAAATATGGTGGCTGGTGGCCGGATTATCAAATAAGACTTATTAAAAAAGAAGCTTTTATTGATTGGCCAAAAGAGATTCATTCAACGCCAGCAATTAAAGGAGATTGCGGTTATCTAAAAAATCCTCTGGTTCATTTTTTCCATGGCAATTTTGAAACCATGGTTAATAAAACGGTCGTCTTTGAAAGCATAGAAGCAGATTTATTATCTAAGGCAAAAAAACCCGTTTCTATCTTAACATTTCTTAGAAAATTTACTGGTGAATTATTTCGCCGACTGTTTAAAAGCCTCGGCTTTTTAGACGGAAGCTTTGGTATAATTGAATCAATCTATCAAGCATTTTCAAAAACGATTACCTACATTTTTTTATATGAGAAATACCTTCAAAAAGATTGCGATTTATGATCCATACCTTGACATTTTAGGGGGAGGAGAGAAATATATTTTATCCATCGCCAAAGTCTTTGACGAGTTGGGTTTTCAAGTTTATCTTCTTTGGGATAAACCGCGAATAGAAGATGAGATTAAAAACCGTCTTAATTTATCCTTTTCAAACATAAGAATAATTCCCAATTTCTTAATTCATAAAAATTTTATTCTGAAAACAATAAAAACTAAAGAATTTGATTATTTTTTCTACATTACCAATGGTAGTTATTTTTATTCTTTAGCCAGAAACAACTATGTCTACGCCATGGTTCCTAATAAAAAACTATATCAGATGAGTTTTATTAATCAATTAAAGTTGAATAATTTTAATTTTATTACCCACTCAAAATTTACAAAATATCATATTGATAACTGGACGAACAAAAAATCGAAATTAATCTATCCATTTTTAGACAATGATTTTATTAATTTAGGAAAAGAAAGGATTAAAAAAGATAAAATAATTTTAACCGTTGGCCGTTTTTTTAGGCATCTTCATGCGAAAAGACAAGATATTGTTATAAAATCGTTTAAAAAAATACAACAAAAAAATCACCTGTTCAAAGATTTTAAACTATATTTAGTTGGCGGATTGCAGGAAGAAGATAAGGCCTTTTTCAACAAATTGAAATTAATGGCTCAAGATAATAAAAATATTATTTTTTTACCCAATGTTTCTTATAAAACTTTAATAGAATACTATAAGAAAGCCATGTTTTATTGGCATGCTGCCGGCTACGAAGTCAACGAAGATAAAAATCCAGAGCTGGTAGAGCATATGGGAATTGCCCCTCTTGAAGCAATGGCTTCAGGGTGTGTTACGTTTTGTCACAACTCCGGCGGGCCAAAAGAAGTAATAAAAAATGGAGTCACCGGGTTTTTGTATGAAAATTTAGAAGGTTTAATTGACAAAACAGCAGCAATTTATCAAGACGAAAATAAAAAAAATAAAATTACCGCAAATGCTAAAAAATACATTCAAGAAAATTTTAGTTATGAAATTTTCAAAAAAAGGCTAAAAGAAGTCATGATATGATATCTGTCGTTATCCCCACTTATCGAAATAAAGATATTTTTTTAAAAAATTTGAGTCACAACTTGTCATTTTTGAAAGAGTGCGAAGTTATTGTTGTCAATGACGATCCTAGCAAAAGCTTAAAAAACGATGTAGGAAAATTTTCTACTATCATTTTAGTTGAAAACAAAGTTAATTTAGGTTTTGGTCAAAGCGTTAACATAGGGGTTAAAAAAGCGAAATACAAATACGTTATGCTTTTAAATAATGATGTTGTTTTAAATGACGAAAGTTATAAGTTTACTCTAAAACATTTTAATAAAGATTCTTTGCTCTTTGCCGTTTCCTTCGCCCAGAAGGAAAAAAACAACTTAATTGTTGGCAAAAATAGGATATATTGGCGAGGGGGAATGCTTTATCATGCTAAAGCAAACAATTTAACCTTTGGGAGCAATGCTTGGGCAGAGGGTGGCGCAGCCATTATTGATAAAGAAAAATTTTTAGCGCTTAGGGGTTTTGACTCTCTTTACTCTCCTTTTTATTGGGAAGACATTGATCTTTCTTATCGGGCTTATAAAAGAGGGTGGCCGGTGGTGTTTGATCCCAATATCAAGGTTGACCATCAGCATGAATCAACTATTGGTAAATATTTTGAAAAACCAATGGTAAAAACCATTGCTTATCGCAATCAATTAATTTTTATTTGGAAGAACATTACTGATTGGAGTTTATTTTTATCTCATTTATTTTTTTTGCCGTATAACTTAGTTTATTTTTTATTAAAAGGTGAAAAAGAATTTTATGCTGGATTTTTTAGAGCCATAAAATGTCTTGGAAAAATTATAAGACAAAGGAAGACAGCAACGGAAAGATTTAAAGTATCAGACAGACACGTGTTACAATTGTTTAGCTAAATTTATGAACAAAAGAACTTTAATTATTCTTCTTGCTCTATTTTTATTAATTTCTTTAGTTTTCCATCTTTATAAAATTAATCAGGTTCCACCTTGTCTTAACGCTGATGAGGCGGCCCATGGCTACAATGCCTATTCTATTTTAAAAACAGGCAGAGATGAATATGGAAATTTTTTGCCGCTTCGATTTAGATCATTTGAAGATTATAAACTTCCTCTTTATGTTTATTTATCAGTGCCGTTTATTAAAATATTTGGCTTAAATGATTTTTCGATCAGGTTCTTAAACCTAATCATCGGAATACTTTTAGTGCCGTTAATGTATCTTGTAGTCAAAGAAATATTTAATGACCAGAAAATTGCTCTAATTGCTTCATTCTTAACTTCTGTTTCGCCATGGATCTATATTTTATCAAGACATGCCCATGAAGGAGCATTGTGCGCCTTTTTTACGCTTTTATCAATTTATTTTTTAATCAAGTTTAATAAAAAATTGAGGTTTTTTGATTTTTTATTGACTAACGCTTCTCTTTTGTTAGCAATTTTTTCTTATCATACGGGTAGGATTTTTTTGATCTTTATTATTTTGTATCAAATAGTAATTTTGTATCGATCAAAAAGAAAAATTTGTTTTAAAAATAAAACCCTGACAATGGGTATTATTCTATTTGTTCTTATTTTTCCTTTTTTTATTGATGCGCGCTACGGGGTTAATCGATTAAACAATTTGCTTTTTTTCAAAAATATCGGTTTTCAGTTACGTCTTAATGAATATTTAGGAGAGCATCCGTTAAGAATATTTCACAATAAGGGTACGGAAGCGATTCGAGAAATATCCAACCGTTATTTTTCTCAACTTTCACCGGAGTTTTTTCTTACCTGGGGTGATAAAAACCCGCGTTTTGGCTTTCAAAATTTAGGCGTAATTACTCCGATAGAATACATTTTTTTCTTTATCGGGATATATTACTTATTTAAAAATAAGGAAAAATATCGTTATCTTATTTTCTTTCTTTTCCTTATTTCTCCGATAGGCAACGCTTTAACCTGGCAAGATTATTCCTTAACAAGGAATTACTTTATGATTTTTCCAATGATATTTTCTGTCTCCTACGGATTTTTTTACTTTTTATCAGCAATTAAAAAAACCGAGTTTAAGACATTAACACTGACAATTATTGGTTTAATCTTCTTCTTTTATTTATTAAACAACTGGGACATTTATTTTAATCATTATCCAAAAAGAGCGTGGGTGGTGAGAGCTTGGCAATGCGGTTATAAAGAATTAGCCAATTACGTTAAACAAAACTACGGTCGATTTAATAATTTTTATATTACTGACAGATATGGCCAGCCTTATATTTTTATTCTTTATTATCTTTCTTACGATCCGGTTAAATATCAAAAGCAAGCAAAAATTTCAGCGCCGGATCAGTATGGATTTGGGCAAGTGGAGCATTTTGATAAATTTTACTTCAAATTTAAATTTGACAAGAACTTAAAAAAAACAGCTTTTATTGGTTTTCCTGACCAGTTTAATGATTTAGGATTAGATCAGGCAAAAATTAAGAAAATAAAAATTGGCAACGAGGAAATTTTTTGGATATATGAAGGTGTCTGACGTCCTCCGAAAATTGTATCAAATCCTGTCGAATAGTTCTTATGCTCAAACGCGTCTTTTTTGTTACCTGCCAATGCGAGAAAGTTGGGAAGCATAGCACGAGCGCTTCGTCGCAAGTGGCCGAACAAAAAATCCGCATTTTTCGCATTTTGATCTAGCGGATTTGATATTAAACGTATAAAACAATAGCTAAATTATAAAAAGCATGTACAAGAATAGGAAGAATTAGGCTTTTTCTTTCCAAAAAAATAAAAGAGTTGGCTAAGCTGAGGATTAAATCAGTCCCCATAAAAAACAAAAGTAAACCACCGGTAAGTTTTATGTTGGTAAAAAGGATCGGTATATGAAGGATAAAGAACAAAATACTGCTGACAAAAGAAGAGGTATAAATATTGCCTGAGTCTTCATAAAGCCTTTTTAATATGAAACCCCGGGAAAGAATTTCTTCTGAAAACCCGGTCGCCAAAGCGATAAAAAAATATGTAGATAATTTTTGGGAAGTTGAATAAATAATGGTTGTTGCCAATAAAAAACTACCATGTTTTACGTAGTTTGAGAAAAAGGCTGATAAAGCAAAAACAAAGCCAACAATGAGAGCCAAATAAACATCTTTAAAGATATTTTTTGTTGTTAATAAAATTGAGGAGAAAAAATCTTTTTTTTCTACTTTTTTGATATAAAGATAGACCGGTAAGACAAAAACCAACGGTTTGGCGATAAATTCATCAAACCATTCAGGCAGGAAAAATTTTGTTCGATAGACACTCCAAACAATCAAAATTATTGCCCAAATATTCAAGATTTTTTGAGTAGGTGAAACGTTTTTCTTCATTAAATTACATCATAAAGCGATTAAGTAGAAAAATCAAGCGATTTTCTATCTTTTCCAAATGAAACGATTGTACATATAGTAGGAGTAGGGAATAATTAGGAAGAGGATAATCAACGCTTTATAAATAAACCAAAATTTAAATGGAAAGACAATAGTAGCTATTTGTAGAAAAAGGCTTTGAATTATAATTGAGCCCAATGAGATGAAATTGAAATGAATGAATTTGGCCATGTAAGAAAAAAGTCTGTGGTCAATTTTTTTATGAGCAAAACTCCAGAAATTATTAAGAAAAAAATTGGAGATAATAGCTATTTCGGCGCTGATAATGGTGGTTAACCAGATAAACAATTTGACATTTTCAATTAAAATAAATGAGATACCAAAGTCGATAATGAAACCAATTATGCCAACGGCAACAAATTTAATAAAAGAAGAATTCAAAAAAACATAAGAAAGAGTATTTAAAATATAATGAACAGAGTTAATTTTTGACTGACCTGTTTTTCTATCCTTAAAATTTAAGGGAATTTCTGAGATGATTGCTCCGGTTTTTATGGCTTTGTCAACAAGAGCCACTTGGAATACGTAGCCGTTATAGCTCTTCATTTCGGCGAGGACTTCTTTTAGAAACCAGCTTTTTATGGCTCGATAGCCAGAGGTCCAATCATGGATTTTTAGAATCATAAAACCCAATCTAATAATCAAATTTCCTAAGATAGAAAATAGTTTTCGATGCCAGCCCCAATTTTTAGGAATAGAACCTCCCTTAATATATCTTGATCCAATGACAAAATCTGCTTCTTTCTCAATCTTTTTTAAAAATTGGGGGATTAAATTTGGGTCATGCGACCAATCAGCGTCCATTTCAAAAACAACATAAGGATTTATTTTTTTAATGGCAAAGTTAAAACCTCGCCAATATGCTTTTCCCAAACCCTCTTTCTTTTCTTGAATTAGATATAGATTTGAATGTTTTTTTTGAAGATGCTTAATTTCCAATGAGGTGTTGTCAGGGGATTGATCGTCGACTACTAAAATAGATATTTGCCAATTTTTTATTTTTTTAGCAATTTTAAAAATTGCGGGAATAAGCGTTTTAATATTTTGTTGTTCGTTGTAGGTCGGTAATATGATAACCGCTTTTTTCATAGACAAAGTCGTTCTTTAAAATAATTGATAGTTAAATTCAATCCTTTTTCCAGCGGTGTTTTTGATTGCCAGTGGAGTAATTTAATTGCTTTCTCAATGTTTGGTTTTCTTTTTTTTGGATCGTCTTTGGGCAGGGGTTTAAAAACTATTTTTGATGACGAATTAGTTAAGCTTTTTATCAGTTTTGCTATCTCAATAATTTTTTTTTCGTTATTATTACCGAGATTAATTACTTCACCTCTTACCGATTTAATTCCCAGACGATATAAACCTTCAATTAAGTCTGACACATAACAAAAAGATCGTGTTTGCTGACCATCGCCGTAAATGGTAAGAGGTTTATTTTGAAGTGCTTGAACAACAAAATTAGAGATTGCTCTCCCGTCGTCTTTCTCCATGTTCGGTCCGTAAGTATTGAAAATTCTAGCGACTCTAATATCTAGATGGTGTTTTCTAAAATAACTCACGCAAAGCGCTTCGCCGAATCTTTTTCCTTCGTCGTAGCAAGAGCGCTCACCGATGGGATTAACATTGCCCCAGTAGTCTTCTGCCTGTGGATGTTTTAATGGATCTCCGTAGATTTCCGACGAAGAGGCATAGATAAATATTTTACTTTTTGTTTTTTTCATGTACTTAAGAATCTTAAATGTTCCTGACGAATTTACCATCAGTGTTCTAAGAGGATGTTTAATATATTGTTTGGGAGAGGCAGGAGATGCCAAGTGATAAACGATGTCAAAAGAAGTATTATTAAGGGTTTTTTCTAAATTGGCAGTAATCAAATCTGTTTCAATAAATCGAAATCGTGGGTGCTTAATAAACCTTTTGATATTTTCAGCGGAGCTGGTCAGAAAATTATCTATAACCCAAATTTGAGAGTCTTTTCGCAGAAGTAACTCAACGAGATTTGATCCAATAAATCCTGCTCCACCGGTTATTAATATTTTTTTCATATATAAGACTTTTACGTTGTTCTTCCAATAGATATATATTTGAATCCTAACTTGGTCGTATTTTTTGGGTTATAGATATTTCTTCCATCAATTATGACGCCCTTGCCCATTAATTTTTTTATTTTAGACAAATCAATTTGTTTAAACTCATTCCACTCAGTTAATATTGTCAGGGTTGAAATGCCTTTTACTGTTTCATAGGGGTTTTGACAGTATTGGATTTTGTCGCCAAATATCTCTTTGATATTTTTTATGGCTTCAGGATCATAGACTTTTATTTTAAATCCTTCTTTTAGAAGATGTTTGATAATAAAGATAGACGGAGCTTCACGAATGTCGTCAGTGTTTGGTTTGAATGATAATCCCCATATGCTAATTTTTTTATCCGAGGCATAAGTTAAAATTTTCGTCAGAATGTTTTTTCTCGCTTGTTGATTGATTTGCTCAACGGCAGAGAGTAGATTCATGTTGGTGTTGAGATTTTGGCCGGTTTTTATTAAAGCTCTAACATCTTTAGGGAAACAACTTCCGCCGTAGCCAACGCCCGGATATAAAAACGTTCTTCCAATTCGGTAGTCAAGACCAACGCCGTCTAAAACTTCTTCAACGTCGGCACCCGTCTTTTCGCATAAAAACGAAATTAAATTAGCAAAAGAAATCTTAGTGGCTAAAATTGCATTTGAGGCATATTTAATTATTTCAGCTGATTCCAAACTCACAAGTACTCTTTTTCCGTCTAGGGGCTGATGAAGCTTAAGAAGAAGATCAATGGTTTTTTTTGAATTGGATCCGATAACAATTCTATCAGGATTAAAACTGTCTTGTAGGGCCGATCCTTCTCTTAAGAATTCTGGGCATGAAGCGATATCGAATTTAACATTTTTAGGTTTAATTTTGTTGATTGTTTCATAAATTTTGCGATTAGTACCAACAGGAACAGTGCTTTTGCAGGAAACAACGGTATATTTCTGCTTTAAATGTTGAGCGATTTTTTTCGTCACCGAAAAAATTGAGGAAAGATCGGCTTCTCCGTTAGGTTTTGTTGGTGTTCCAACGGCTATAAAGACAATTTCTGAAAGAGGAATAGTGTCTTTATATGAAGTGGTGAAAAAAATTCTCTTCTGATTAAGATTTTTTTGTAAAATTTCCTTCAAGCCAGGTTCGTAAATGATAGGATTACTTTTTTGCAGTTGTTTAATTTTTTCTTTATTGCGTCCAATTACGAAAACCGTATTACCTAAATCGGCAAATATACAAGCTGTAACCAACCCTACATATCCGTGTCCGATAACAGTAATTGTCATAGTGGATAATGATATCTCATCAGATCAAAAAAAACAATGCTTGACTTTATTTTAACAATGTAGTATATTTATCGCCACTCTGAATTTTAGTGATAAAATTTTTTACCTTATAAACCATGGGTCGTTAAAACGACCTATTTATTTTTTGTTTTAAACAACTTTAACCCATGAACCACTATAGGGTTCAGGGTTGCTCTGCACCGTGTTGCTAGGCGGAACTGGCGCAGGGTAAAATTTAAAAACCTTAATATTTACTTCAGATGAGTAAGGATACAGGTATTAAAAACCCCAATCAACGAAACAAAGTTAAAGCTTCACAAAGAATTTTTTTAGGAACAAAGGATAAGCTTGAAAAACTAGATTTAGTAGAAATTCAAAAACAGTCTTGGGAAAATTTTCTTAATAAGGGTTTGCCCGATATTCTTCATGAATTTTTTCCAATAGAGGATTATACGAAAAAAAACTTCATTTTAGAATTAGAAAATTTTTATTTTGGTAACCCGCGATATTCCCTTGAAGAGTGTTTTAAAAACAAGCTTACCTATCAATTCCCAGTCTATTTAAAGGTTAAATTAATTAACAAGAAGAAGAAGTTGGAAAAAAAACAAGACGTTTATTTCTTTAATTTGCCCAAAATGACCTTACGAGGAACATTTGTTATTAACGGGATCGAAAGAGCGATTATTAATCAGATTTCTCGATCTCCAGGTGTTTATTTTACTGCCGAGATTGATAAAGCTACGGGAATAACCTCATATAATGCAGAAGTTAGACCCTATATTGGGGCCTGGTTAGATTTTACTATTTCTAAAAATAATCTGATCGAGGCAAAGATTAACAGAAGAAGAAAATTTTTAGCTACAGCTTTTATTCGCTCATTAAAAGAACTATCGAACACAGAAATAATTAATTTATTTTCCGACTTAAATACAGATTTATTAAACAAATTTATTTTGCCAACATTAGAAAAAGATTCGACCAAAACTAAAGATGAAGCAGTTTTCGAGATTTATAGGAAATTAAAACCCGGCGAGCCCTTAATTCTTCGCAATGCATATGATACTTTAAACAACCTTTTTTTAAAAACCCGTCGCTATTCTTTGACAGATGTTGGCAGATATAAAATCAATAGAAAATTAAATCTTAATATTCCTATAGAAAAAGAATATTTTATTCTAACCTTAGAAGATATTGTGGCTATTATTAAATACTTGGTTAATCTTACTAACGGGAATGGCGAATTTGACGACATTGATCATTTGGGCAACCGAAGAATTAGAACGGTGGGAGAGTTAGTGGGTATGTATGGTATTCGTGTTGGAATGGTAAGAACCGAAAGAGAGATTAAAGAGAGAATGAGTATGACCATGGTTGATAATGATGTGTTACCATCACAAGTTATCAATAGCAAATCCATAGTTTCGGCCATTAACACTTTTTATCGAACAAGTCAGTTGTCGACAATAATTGATCAAACTAATCCTTTATCCGAAGTAGACAATTTAAGAAGATTCAGCGTTGGTGGTCCAGGTGGCATAGAGAAAGAACGCGCTTCATTTTCTATCAGAGATATTTCTTCTTCCCAATATGGAAGAGTTTGTCCCGTTAGATCACCAGAAGGCCCAAATATTGGCGTAGTTACCTATATGGCTTTGTTTGCTCGGGTAAATCATTATGGTTTTTTAGAAACCCCGTATAGGAAAATGACAAAAGAGAAAATTCAAGGAAAATTGAAAGTCAGGGTTAGCGAAGAAGTTGTATATCTTCAGGCAGATGATGAGGATCAGTACTATATCACCCACAGTGGTATTAAGATTGATAATCACGGGTATGTTTTGGGAGAAAGAATACCAGCCAGACACAAAGGCGAAATGGTCGAGGTTCCGGTTGAAGAAGTTGATTTAATTGATTTGTCTCCTCGTCAAGTAGTTGGTTTGTCGGCTTCATTAATTCCATTTTTACAACATGATGATGCTAGTCGGGCTCTTATGGGAACACATATGTTGTGCCAAGCAGTACCTTTAGTTAAGCCAGAATCTCCATTAATAGGAACGGGAATGGAGAAGGAAATTGCCTCGGCTTTAGGACGAACTATTTATGCTCCAGAACATGGAGTAATTCAATACGTCGACGCTGATAAAATAATATTTAAAGGTAAGTCTGGCAAAACATACAAATATAATTTAGAAAAATTTATAAAGACAAATAAAGATATAGTTTTTGATCAGAAAACGTCTTTAGTTTTTAAACAAAGAATTAAAAAAGGAGATTTGTTAATTGATGGACCGGCAAGCAGCAAGGGTGAATTGTCTTTAGGACAAAATCTTTTAGTTGCCTATACTTCATTAGATGGTCTTGGATACGAAGACGGCTTTGTTATATCTGATAGGTTAGTTAAACAGGATTTATTTACCTCAGTAAGCATGGAAGAATTTGTAGCTGATTTAGTTAATACAAAATTAGGAGCAGAAGAATTGACTCGAGACATTCCCAATATTAGAGAAGAAATTTTAGCTAATTTAGACAAGGATGGATTGGTAGTTGTTGGTTCAGAAATTCAAGGAGGAGATGTTTTGGTGGGGAAGGTAGCTCCAAAAGGTGAGAAAGAATTAAGCGCAGAAGAAAGACTATTGCGTGCTATTTTTGGAGAAAAAGCTAAGGATGTTAAAGATACGTCGCTGCGGATGCCTTATGGAAAAAAAGGAGTAGTGACGAAGATTAACACAATTGATGTTAAAAAAGATCCCAACGAACTGGAGCCTGGTATTTTACAGAGAATTTTAGTCACAACCGCTTCTTTAAGAAAGATCTCTGTTGGTGACAAATTGGCGGGTAGACATGGAAATAAGGGAATTATTTCCAAGATTTTACCCGAGCATGACATGCCGTATTTAGAAGATGGTACGCCGGTTGACGTGCTTCTTTCTCCATTATCGGTTCTTTCAAGAATGAATCTGGGCCAACTTTATGAAGCAATGCTGGGAATAGCTGCTTATAAATTAAATAAGACATTTGCCCTACCGGTTTTTGAAAAAATATCTGAAGAATTAATCAAAAACGAGTTAAAAAAGGCAGGGTTTTCAATTGATGGAAAGGTAACGTTGTATGATGGAAGAACAGGTGAACCATACGAAAAACCCGTACTTGTAGGCATTGGTTATATTATGAAGTTGATTCATATGGTTGAGGACAAATTTCATGCAAGATCTACTGGACCGTACTCTCTTGTTACTCAACAACCGCTGGGAGGGAAATCTCAAATGGGGGGTCAAAGATTTGGAGAAATGGAAGTTTGGGCTTTAGAGAGTCATCGAGTTCCTCATGTTTTACAAGAAATGTTAACTATTAAAAGCGACAATGTTCAAGGAAGAACGAAAGCTTTCGAAGCAATTATTAAAGGCATGGACATCCCTCAATCAACCATACCAGAGTCATTTAATGTGTTAATTAAAGAATTAAATGCTTTGGGGTTGAACATAGAGCCGATAGAATAAATATGGACAAACTACCAACGATAAAAAAAGATTTCAAATTATTAGAGTTTACCGGGCTTAGATTGTCATTAGCCTCGCCTGAGGTTATTATTTCTTGGTCTCATGGAGAGGTTACTAAACCGGAAACAATCAACTATAGAACTTTTAAACCAGAAAAAGATGGTCTTTTCGACGAAAGAATTTTTGGACCAACAAAAGACTACGAATGCTACTGCGGAAAATACAAGAGAATAAGATATAAAGGCATAATTTGTGATCGATGCGGTGTTGAGATTACTACCAATATTGTTCGAAGAGAAAGAACGGGGCATATTAAATTAGCGGCTCCAATAGCTCACATTTGGTATTTTAAAGGAGTTTCTTCCCCGCTAAATGTACTTTTAGGCATTAGTTCGAGTAATTTAGAGAGAATAATTTATTACGCTCTTTATTTGGTAAAAAAAATTGATGAGGAAAAAAGAAAAATAGTTACTAAAAACCTAGAAGAAATAAGAGAAAAAGAACTGGAAGAACTAGGGAATTGGAATGAACAGGAAGAACAAAAAATTAAAGAAGAAGAAATTGAGACAAAAAAGAAAATAGAAGAAAAGGTAAAAAATAAAGAGCGAAGAGAATTAACCTTTCACGAAATTGAATTTCAGTTTAGAGAAAAATATGCTTCTTTATCTAAAAAATATGCTGACAAAAAATCAGAAAAACAAGTTTTTTATGAAAGAATTATTAAAGTTGCTGACGTAATAAGACCTTTAGAAATAATGGAAGAAGAAGACTATCTTTATTTAAAAGAAAAAGGATTAGATAATTTTTTGTCAGTCGGGATGGGTTCAGAAGTTATTTTAGAAGTTCTTTCGGGTTTGGATCTTAATAAAATTTATTCAGAAACAGTTAAAAAATTAACTCAGATTAAAGGTGACAGACGAATTAAGTTAGTAAAAAAGTTAAAGTTAATAGAATCATTTATTAAATCAAAAATATCACCGACTTGGATGGTTTTTAGTGTTTTACCGGTAATTCCTCCTGATTTGCGACCGGTAGTCCAACTCTCCGGTGGGAAGTTTGCCACATCAGACTTAAATGATTTTTATCGAAGAGTTATTAATAGAAATAATCGTTTAAAACATTTAATTGAATTAGGAGCTCCAGAGATAATTTTACGTAACGAAAAACGCATGCTGCAAGAAGCAGTTGATTCTTTAATTGATCTTTCAAAGTCAAGGGGAAAAAATAGAAATTTACGAACTTCAATCAAGGCGTTGAAGTCCCTATCAGATATCTTACGGGGTAAGCAAGGACGTTTTCGCCAAAACCTTTTAGGTAAAAGAGTTGATTATTCAGGTCGGTCTGTAATTATTGTCGGTCCAGAGCTAAAGATTACTCAGTGTGGCTTACCAAAGGAAATGGCGCTTGAACTTTTTAAACCATTTGTATTAAGAGAGATAATCATTAGAGGCTTGGCTCAAAACATAAAAAGTGCTAAAATATTTTTAGAAAGAAAAGAACCAATAGTTTATGATATTTTAGAAGGTATTACCAAGGATCATCCGGTGCTTCTCAATCGGGCTCCTACTTTACATAAACTTTCAATTTTAGCCTTTTACCCAGTTTTAACTGATGATTTTGCCATTAAACTACATCCAACTGTTTGTCAGGGTTATAATGCCGATTTTGATGGCGATCAGATGGCGATTTTTGTTCCTTTATCAAAAAAATCCATTAGTGAAGTAAAAGAACGAATGTTGGCGGAGAAAAACCTTCTTAAACCCGCTGACGGTACTCCAATTGTTATTCCAAATAAAGAAATGGCTTTAGGCTGTTATTATCTTACTACAATTGATGACAGATACAAAGATAAGAAAAACGAGCAATTAAAGTCTTTTGTTTCAGAAGAGGAAGTATTAATAGCTTATTTTAATAAACACATTATCACCAGAGAACCAATATTAGCAAGAATTAATGGTAAATTAATTAAAACCACGGCTGGAAGAATAATTTTTAACTCTTATTTACCGAATGAATTAAGGTTTATAAACACAGAGATTAAAGCCTCAGATTTAAAAGCGGTGGTGGTGAAGGCTTTAAAAATTTATAGCAATGATTATGAAAAGATTGGCAACATAATTGACAATTTAAAGGAAGTTGGTTTTTTTGGAGCGACAATGTCTGGTGGTACTTCCATTTCGGTGTTTGATTGTACTACGATCAAGGAAAAAAGCGAGTTAATTAGAAAGGCAGAAGATAAAATTAAGGAAATAGAAGAAAACTTTCTTAAAGGATTATTAACAGAAGCGGAGAAAAGAAAGGCTTCTAATAATGTTTGGATCGAAGCAACCGAAGAAATTGCTGACAAAACCTGGGCGGCCATAGAAGAAGAAAACCCAGTAAAAATAATTATTAAATCCGGCGGCGCGCGTGCTTCTCGAGAGCAATTAAAACAACTGTCAGCGATGAAAGGATTAGTGGTAGATCCGATGGGAAAAATTATTAAAGTGCCAACAAAGTCAAATTATCGGGAAGGTTTATCTATTTTTGAGTATGTTATTAACTCTCGTGGGGCGCGTAAAGGACTGACAGATTCAGCTTTAAAAACGGCCGACGCTGGCTATCTTACTCGAAGATTAGTTGATGTATCTCACGATATAATTGTCAGAGAAAGTAATTGCCAGACAGAGGAAGGATTATTGCTTCAAAAAAATGGAGAAAGAGGAGATAAATTTTACAACCGGATTAGAGGCAGATATTTAGCTAAAAATGTTGTTGATAAAAACAAAAAGATTTTATTTAAACGAAACGAATTAATAGACGATGACAAAATAGAAATCATTAAAAAAAATAATATTAATAAAGCCTTTGTTCGTAGTTCTTTAAATTGTAAGACAAAACATGGTGTTTGTCAGACCTGTTATGGGATTGATTTAGCCAATAATCAACTGGTGGAAATCGGAACTCCGGTAGGAGTATTGGCGGCTCAATCTATTGGTGAGCCAGGAACACAATTAACAATGCGAGTGAGACACTTTGGCGGTATTGTGGTGGCTGACGTTACTCAGGGGTTGCCAAGGGTAGAAGAGTTGTTTGAGGCGCGCACCCCGAAGATAATTTCTCCTATTTGTGATATTTCTGGTCGGGTGTCTATTCAAGAAGATACGGAAAAAGAAAACTACGTCATTAAAGTAAAATCGGTCGGTAGCAAAAGCGAAGAAGGACGAGAGTTTGTTGTTCCAACAAGTAAAAAATTGAGCGTTAAAGATGGGCAGCTTATTAGCGCTGGTCAGCCTTTATGCGAAGGATATTTAGATATTAAAGATATATTAACAATCAGAGGGGTAAAAGAGGCCCAGATTTATCTTTTAAACGAAATCCAGAAAGTATATGAATCACAAGGAATTACTATTCATGATAAGCATTTTGAAGTAATTGTCCGCAAAATGAGCGATAAGATGATTATTCAAAACGAAGGAGATACAGAATTTATTGTTGGAGAAATTGCTTCCAGGTTTCGTTTTGAAGAAGAAAATAAAAGAGTATTGTCAGAAGGAGGAAGACCGGCCACGGCTCAGGTAACTATTTTAGGAGTAACCAAAGCAGCGATGCATTCTGACTCTTGGTTGTCGGCTGCTTCTTTCCAGGGCACAACCAACGTCTTAACACAAGCTTCAATTCGAGGTCAAATAGATTATTTATACGGACTTAAAGAAAATGTTATAATTGGGAGATTAATACCAGTAACTAAAGAACTTCTTGATAAATATTACGGCGATAAAAAACAAGAAGAAGCTTTGATAGAGAATGTTGAAAAATTATAAAAAAATTCAGTATGCCAACGATTAATCAATTAATAAAAAATGGGCGGAAGAAAAAGTGGCAAAAAAAGAAAACAATTGCTTTAAAAACAGCTTTCAACAACCTGAAAAGAAGATGGGTAGAGACGCCAGCCCCATTTAAACGGGGTGTCTGTGTTGTGGTTCGCACCATGACTCCAAAAAAACCAAATTCAGCTTTAAGAAAAATTGCCCGGGTTAAATTGTCAAACGGGCTTGAGGTAACTGCTTATATCCCGGGAATCGGTCATCAACTATCAGAGCACTCAATTGTTTTAGTGCGAGGCGGAAGAGTGAAAGATTTACCTGGAGTAAAATATCATATCGTTCGGGGGGTATACGACAGCACTGGGGT
The DNA here is from genome assembly GCA_964476245.1 of uncultured Gammaproteobacteria bacterium. Lineage (GTDB taxonomy): Bacteria > Patescibacteriota > Microgenomatia > UBA1406 > HO2-37-13b > CAYYYW01. The sequence goes on along the minus strand of CAYYYW010000003.1, from coordinate 32,449 downwards.
GGAAGGACGAAAAATCTCTCGATCTAAGTATGGGACTAGAAGGGAAGGAGGAAAGTAAAATGCCGAGAAGAAAATATAAAAAAAAAGAAATAAAACCAGATTTAATTTACAAAAGTAAAGAAGTAGCCAAATTAATTAATTATTTAATACAAGATGGTAAAAAAACAGTGGCCGAAAAATTAGTCTATTCGGCTTTCGAGATGGTTAAAAAGCAAAAACTGAATCCATTAGAAGTGCTCCATAAGGCCTTGGAAAATGTAGCTCCTCCGCATGAAGTGAGACCGCGAAGAATAGGCGGAGCGTCCTATCTTGTTCCAACAGAAACAAGAACCACGCGAAAATTATTTTTAGCCCTTAATTGGCTTATTGAGTCGGCTAAACGTAGATCAAATAAAGAATATCATTGCTTTGACCAAAAACTATACAAAGAACTTATGGATGCATATCAAGGGCAAGGAGAAGCCGTAGCAAAAAGAAGACAGGTAGAAAAGTTAGCCGAGGCCAACAGAGCTTTTGCTCATTTTAAATGGTGAAAAGGAGAGTTTTATGGCTCAACAAAGTATTGTTACAAAAAATAGACTGGTTTCTACAGATAAAATTAGAAATATTGGCATTATTGCTCATATTGATGCTGGTAAAACAACAACCACAGAAAGAATTCTCTTTTATACGGGAAGAACATACAAATTAGGCGATATTGACGAAGGAACAACTCAGATGGATTGGATGCCTCAAGAAAGAGAGCGGGGAATTACTATTGCTTCAGCTGCGACCACTACTTTTTGGCGAGATTTCCGTATTAACATTATTGATACTCCTGGCCATGTTGATTTTACGGCAGAAGTTGAAAGGTCTCTTAGAGTATTAGATGGTGGTGTGGTTGTTTTTGATGCGGAAGAGGGGGTTCAAAGTCAGTCAGAAACAGTTTGGAGACAGGCGGATAAATATAAAGTGCCACGGATTTGTTTTGTCAATAAAATGGATAAGACAGGAGCTAATTTTGAAAAAACAATTTCTGACATAAGAAAAAGATTGGGAGCTAAACCGGTGGTTATGGTTTATCCTATCGGAAAGGAACAGTCTTTTAAGGGTGTGGTGGATCTTTTAACCCTTAAAGCTTTAATTTGGAGTAAAGACTCAAGTGGTACAGAATTCGACATTGTCGACGTTCCCCAAGATATTAAGAATGAAGTTATAAAAGAAAGAGAAAAACTAATTGAAACAGTGTCGGAAACCGATGATAAACTTCTTAGTAAGTATTTAAATGGGCAAGAAATTTCGGTTGAAGAAGTTAAAATGGCTTTAAGAGCTGCGACTATTTCTTATAAACTAGTTCCAGTTTACTGCGGTTCGTCTCTGCGTAATAAAGTAGTACAACCAATACTTGATGCCGTTATTGATTATCTGCCTTCCCCGGCGGATTTAAAAGACGTTTCCGGCATTGATCCCGAAACAAAGGAAGCAAAAAGCAGAAAACTTATTCCTGAAGAGAAATTTGCCGCTTTGGCTTTTAAAATCCAACTTGATCCTCATGTTGGTAAATTAACATATGTGCGGATTTATTCTGGCGTTTTAGAATCGGGTTCTTACGTTTTTAATGCTGCTAAAAGAACAAAAGAGCGTGTTAGTAGGATTTTGCTTATGCATGCCAATCAACGAGAAGAAATTGATAAAGCTTTCGCCGGAGAAATTATTGCTTTAGTTGGTCCAAAAAATACAAAAACAGGCGATACATTATCGGATAGTCAAGACCAGATCGTTCTTGAACAAATTAGTTTCCCCGAACCAGTTATTTCCTTGGCGGTTGAGCCAAAAACAAAAGCAGATCAAGAAAAACTTTCTTATTGTTTACAGCGCTTGGCAGAGGAAGATCCTACTTTTAAAGTAAAGATAAATCAGGAAACGGGCCAAACAATTATGTCGGGTATGGGAGAGCTTCATTTGGAAATTTTAGTTGATCGAATGAAAAGAGAAATGGGGATGAATGTTAATGTGGGTAAACCTCAAGTTGCTTATAAAGAAACAGTGCTTAAGTCGGTAGAAGCAGAAGGAAAATATATTAGGCAAACCGGCGGTCACGGTCAGTACGGTCATTGTCTGATTAAGATTGATCCCATAGGTAGAGGTGAGGGTTTTATATATAAAAACATGGTCAAAGGAGGAGCGATTCCCAACGAATTTATCCCGGCAGTAGAAAAAGGAGTTATTGAAGCGATGGAGAAAGGAGTTTTATTAGGATACCCAATTGTTGATATTCAGGTTACTCTTTATGACGGGACTTATCACGATGTTGATTCTTCGGACTTGGCTTTTAAAATAGCCGGTTCAATTGCTCTTCAGGAAGGAGTAAAAAAAGCCGGTTTGGCTCTGCTTGAGCCAATAATGAAAATGGAAGTAGTTGTTCCTGATGAATTTATGGGTGTTGCTATCGGTGATTTATCAAGTAAAAGAGGAAAAATATTAGGAACTCAGAAACGGGGAAATGTTACCGTTATAAAAGCCTATGCGCCTTTGGCTGAAATGTCTGGTTATGCGACCACTCTTCGTTCATTAACCCAAGGAAGAGGATTTTTTTACATGGAGCCTTCCCATTATGAACAAGTCCCGCGAAACATTATTCAAAAGATGTTAGAAGCAAAAGCATGATTTGTTAATTGATATCAAAATCCAAATCCTACTTTTATGGTTTTAGGTGTCTTTTGACCACCAAAATAAAGATTCCTCGTCCCTTCTGTAGGTTTTTCCGCCATTTAATTTCAAAACTTAATTAATCAATTAATTAAGTTTTCTGTTTCAATCGTTTAATCGATTGGACAATTAAAACATCGCGAAGAAATCAGCAATAATACTTTTGGAAGCCTTATGACAGCGTCTTTAACCTTACAGGTTGATTGGGGTGTTTACTTTTTCAACGGTAAGTAGTTCGTCCTGATATAAGTCCTTGTTATTAATTAAAGTGTTTTAAAATCCGTAAGTTTAAGATTGATTTTAATCTTGCCTAATGTTTCTAAATTTAAGCTAAGGTTAAGATCCAAAAAACCAACATTTTCTCCCAATTGATAATTAAATGATTGAGTGGTTAAGTTGGTTTGGTTTAAAACCGATTGATTAAATTTTAGCTGCGATTGGATTAGTAAAGACTGTTTTACCTCATTAATGACTTTGTTGTTTAAGGAAATTCCCAAGTTTCCAAGAGAAACTGTTGACCACCCTTTTCCTTTTTTTAATTTTTCTTCAGACGGTAGTAGCAGAATTGGACCACTTGGTTTTATAAAATTTATAATCGTGGTTGACAAGGGAACGCTTTTCAGTAGGGAGTTTGGTAAAAGAGGAAAAGGAAATCCATAAATACCATTTTTTCTGCAAATTAAAGTATTAATTATTTTTTCTTTTTCTCCTTTTAATTGACTTTCTATAATAATTGAAGAACCTGAAGCCTCGGTGATTTTATTGGTAAAAAGTGTGTTTATGGTCTGCTTTTTTTTATTTATTTCAATTTCTGACATTAATTGGTATTGCCAAGTCGTTCCCTTTTTAAAATTGAAGTATTTATGTTGACATGGTATTTCGGGATTGGTGAGGGGAGACGGTTTCTTAGTCGGTTGGGTGATACTAGTGGTGGGGTTTATTTTATCAACTTTTTTGCCAACTATTTTTTTTGATAAATAATAATCTCTGGTTGTTATAATTAAAAGCCCAATAATTGAGACAAAAATAACAAAATTTAAAATTCTTTTATTCATAAATTAAGTATATAATTTTTTAGATTTTTGGTAAAATAGATTCTCAATATTAAGCTAATGTATTATGTTTATCTTTTAGAGAGTGAAGTTGATGGGTCTTTTTATATAGGTTATACAAGTAATGTTAAAAATAGATTGTGGGAGCATAATTTTGGTCGCACTAGATTTACAAAATTAAGAAGACCTTGGAGATTGATTTATCAAGAAGAATTTGATACCAGAGGAGAAGCAATAAAAAGAGAAAAATATCTTAAAAAAGTTAAAAATAATAAATATTTAAAAAAAATAATTGGCCTGGGTCCATAGCTCAACTGGTAGAGCAGCAGCCTTTTAAGCTGTTGGTTGAGAGTTCGAGTCTCTCTGGACTCACCAATTATTTTTTTTAAATACATTCAGCTTGGTAGAGCAGTCCCGACTTTAGTCGGGATTGGTTGAGAGCTATAGTCCTGAGCGAAGTCGAAGGATTCGAGTCTCTCCGGGCTCATATTAGATTGTTAGAACATTCTTTCTCAAAAATATCAATTCTTACGAGGTTGGACGGAGGGGAAATCTTGAGGTAAATTTGTATAATTCAACAAAACTAGATAGTTGTTTTGCCTTGATGATAAACCTATAAAGTATAATATATTCATGTCTCATGAATTACTTGAGCGAGCAGAAGCAAGAGATAGAGTTATACAAGCAATAAAAGAAGGTAAACCTATAGGTGTTGAATCGTATTCCAATCATGGTGACGCAATGGTTGCAGCATGGCCGTGGATTATTGCCACATGGCGTTTATGTGAGGAAGAGGATATTGATAAACAAACAATTCAATTTGCACAGGATAATTCAGAATACTGTCATACGAATGGTATAAGTTTGCCTTGTATATTAGATTCTGTTTCTCCAGGAATGGTTAGATACTACTATGGTATAAGTCATGCATCTAACCAAGCTCAGGTTCTTAGACGTCTTGGTTCTAAATTAGGAATAACTACTATTATTCAAAGAGATTATATAAGAGTACCTGAACCAGTAAGAGTGGCAGGAACTGTATTTGAGACTTTTGATCTTGTATTGATGCATCAACAGGCGAAAGATCTTAAAGAAGATCATTTTAAAGATGCAAGAGTCGTAGCTATAGCACAGTTTGGTGGTAATAATGCAAAAAGATTTTCAAACGAGGATACTGAAAGAATTGCGGGACTAATTAAAAAAAAGTTCCCCGATATTTTAATTTTAAGAATTACTGATGGTCACTTTTCCCGTAAGGAATCTTACGGTATCGTTTCACATAAAAATAAAGGCGTTATTGACATGACTATTACACCAAAAGACATAACCCAAGTGTGTGCTGCTTTTCATGATGTTTCTTATTTAATAACCACAGACGGTTTTGGTTCACATCTAGGATTTGGATGTATGGCTATGTCACCAGAAAAGGATGGCGTTCTTCGGTCTTCTGACGGAATTTCTCTGTTTACAGTAGCTGATTCGTTAGCATTCGCTGTAAGTGGAATTCAATCAGTAATTAGTCCAACAATGGCTGACGTTTTACATAATAATAACCCAATATTTCAGCATTTTATTACAGAAGCTAAATACATGGAGTTGAACAATCTAAAAGTAAGTAGAATTAGTCCGCGCGACATGGATGCTTTTATGGAGGAATTAAGTAAAATAAGTCTTTCATAAGTTATCGATAATGTATAACTACATTATAGTTAAGAAGCTAAATATTGATCCGTGACTGACTAAAAGTCCGACAAACTTTATACATATAAGTTTTTAACGAGTTCCATTCTGGGCCATCCGGGCTCACCGCGTCAAACGTAGCTTCGAAACGTCAAACGTCTCTACGCAAGAAGCTTAATACAATAATAACTTCCTTTTGTTTTTCCTATCTTAATAATAAATTTTTTATCTGCCATTTTTTTTAGGTCATAGCGGAGTGTTCGGGATGGGATTTTAAGAAATCGCCGTCTTAAAAAATCAAACGAAACCAGGCGATGTTCTTTAATAATATTAAATAATTCTTCTTGTCTTGGTGGAAGAAGGATAGTTTCTTTTTTTTGCAACTTACGAAATAGATCTTTTTTTACTTTTTCTGCTTGTTCATAATATGCCCTTAGCATAAAAAGAAGATATGTTTGCGGATCTTGAAGGCCTCTTTCTAAGCTTTGATAATATTCGCTTTTATGTTCGTCAAGATATTCCTCAAAAGGAATAGAAATGGAAAAATAATAATTCTTTGATTTTAATATAGCGCTAATCAATAATCTTCCCACCCTTCCGTTTCCATCAATAAAAGGATGGATTTTTTCAAATGAAAGATGAGCGATAATTCCGGCAACCAGCGGAAATTTTTCTTTATAGCTGTTTATATAGAAAAGAAGTTGATTTAATAATGGTTCTATTTGTTCTGGGGACGGAGAAACATATATGGCTATGCCTGCTTCGTTAAAAATAGCTCCCATTTCACGACGGAATAATCCTGCTTCGATATGGGTATCTTTCATAACTATGTTATGTAAGCTTAAAATCAATTTTGTTGTTATTAACGTATTTGGTTTTACTTCTTTTTCGATGAAACGATATGCCGATAGAATATTATAAATTTCCTTCTTATTTTGTTCTTCATTAGTAACTTCAATATCTTCCATGCTTATTGGATTACCTTCTATTCGAGCAGAGAACAGTGAGCTTTTTAGAAGACTGGCGCGGCAAATTTTATCTTGCACAGGCTTTGGGATTTCAAATGAAGAAAATAGTTGACGTAATGCGTCGATTTTTGAAATTAATGTTAACGCTTCATGGGTTAATTTATAGCGCGGTAAAATATTCATGCTCTCTATTTTACCAAGTCAGACTTAGTATTACCAGATTTTGCCGAATCTTGCCTAATATTGCCGAATATTGAAAGAAAGCTAAAATTAAAGTTAAAAATGTTCTATTATCTCCAAGCGTGATATAATTTTGAAATGAGCAAGATTGAAAATGTTCTCTGGAAACTATTTTACTTTCTTATTTTGCTTATTATAGTTAAATTGCTGGGTGATTTTCTCGAATTAAAGTTAGAGGAAAATTTTACCTGGTTTAGAATTCTTTTCCTAGTAACACCGGTTATTATACTATTACTTCATTCTTTCTTAACTTTAACTTTGGGTCGCGGTTTGTTTTTTGTTTTTTTAGCTTCGGCAACCGGTTTGATTATGGAATATTTAGGTTTGCGCGATGGAACAATTTTTGGAGGCCATTACATTTATAAACCACAGTTAACTTTTTTTAATGTTCCAATATCGGTAATTGCTTATTGGGCAGTTTTCATCTATGTAGGTTATTGTTTGATAAATTCTTTTCTTTACGGGACAAACAGAAATAAACCAAGTTATAAAAATAAAAAAATATTATTATTGCCATTTCTAATAATTTTAGATGCTGTGGTTGTAACGGCTATTGATTTATTTATGGACCCAATACAAGTTAAGATTGGTGGATGGAAGTGGTTAGAAGGAGGGCCTTATTTTGGCATACCAATAGGAAATTTTGTTGGTTGGTTTTTAGTAACTATAATTGTTACTGGAATATTTAGAGTCCTTGAATACTTTTATCCAATTAAAGAAGAAAAATATAGAAAATCTGTTTTTGTTATTCCTGTTTTAGGCTATGGAATACTGGCCTTATCTTTTGCTTTAATGGCTTCCAAATATCAAATGTTTAGTTTAATTTTAATTGGCTCTTTGTTTATGCTGCCTCAAGTTATATTGAATCTGATATTTTTCAATGGATATGAAAAGAAGAAGCTTAGTCTTTAAGTTCGGTGTTTATCGGCGAACCTTAACTCACAAAACTCCGAAAATAATCGGAAGTTAGTCAAGGCAAAATTTTTTAATCACTTCAACCAATCCGTCACTCTCCACAGAAGGAGCAATATAAATAATCGCTTTGTATTTCATAATTTATCTATTATAACAATTACAGAAAGCCCTCGTGCCATTCGAGGTTAATGAATGTATTTAAATTGAAAAACTCGGTTGGTTAATCAAAAATGCTATCATTAATTTATGGACAGAAGAGCCGCCAGGAGATCCTGGATGTTAAAGATACCATTTCTTTTCTTTTTACTTACTCTTTTAATCTTTATTTTTTTAACTATTCCACCCTTTAATATTCTGATTATTTCTTTCTTTTTCTTGTTGATAATTTATTCCGTTTTCCTAATTTGTTCTTTTATCTTCTCTAAAAAATCATCGGCCATAATCAGTCTTTTTGTTTTTCTAATTTTAATTCTTCAAATGCTTAAAGCATTGGATTTTATAAATTTTGCCATTCTTCTTTCTTTCATTATCATGCTAATGATTTTTTTAAAGCAAAAATGAGTAGATTTGGTATAATTTACCCATGACACAAAAGATTGCCAAATCAAGATTTCTTTATCGGATGGCGGAAAGTTTTGTTCCGGTGATGACCTGGTTGATTATCACTCTTCCAATCTGGCTTTCCCCTTTCAGACCGGCCTTAACTTCTTATTTTATTTTGGCCTTTTTTGTCTATTTTTTATATAAGTCGGCCAAAAATATTTACTACTTGGCAATTTCATATAAATTAATGACTAAAGCAATCAAAATCAACTGGTATAAAAAGCTAATAAAAATAGACAATCATAGAAAATTGATCCATTATATTATCGTCACCAACTATAAGGAAACAGCGGAAAAATTAGAAGAAACAATTAATAAGATAAAAGAACAACGTTACCCAAAAGAAAAAATTAACATTGTTTTAGCCATGGAAGAGCGGGAGGGATCAGACGTTTATAAGAGAAGCAAGATTCTTAGCCAGAAATTTAAATCAGAGTTTGCCGGTTTTTATACAGTGTTTCATAAACTAAAAGACAATGAAGTAGCTGGAAAAGCCAGCAATGAAACCTGCGCGGCTAAATTCGTTGATAAAAAAATAAAACAACTTAAAATCGATTCAAAAAATGTTTTAATTACTATTTGTGATGCTGATAGTTTATTGCCTAAAGATTATTTAGCCTTTTTAACTTATGAATATTTAAATGATAAAGAGAGAAATTTTCATTTTTACTGGGCGCCGGTTCTTTTGTATAATAATTTCTGGCGGCTTAATTTGCTGGTGAGAGTACAGGCAATTTTGTCTTCGGTGTTGCGGTTGGCTTTCCTATCTCAAAAGAAGGATTTAATCCAAATTTCAACTTATTCCACCAGTCTTTGGCTTCTTAAGCAGGTTAACTTTTGGGACGTTGATATTATTCCTGAAGATTGGCACATTTGGTTGCAGGCATTTTTTAAATTTGGGGAAAAGGTCGAAACGCTGCCTATTTACTTACCAATTAAAGCAGATGCGGTAATAAGTCGGGGACTATGGCAAACCTTTAAAAGTCGTTATGATCAAGAAAGAAGATGGGCTTGGGGCGCCTCCGACATTGCTTACGCCATAAAACGCTTTTTTGAAACACCTCACATTCCCTCTTTAATAAAAATTAGAAAAATCTTCCTTCTTGTTGAAACTCATCTTTTTTGGCCCACATCATTTTTTATTTTGACTTTAAGCGCGTCCATTCCTCCCTTAATTAATCCTGTATTCAAAAGAACGGTTTTGGGTTTTATTTTGCCAAAGCTTTCGTCGTTTATTTTAACAGTTAGTTCCTTGCTTTTAATTTTTATTCTTTATTTTGATCATAAAATGAGAGAGAAAGTTAATATTAAGACAAAAATTGTTTACATTCCTCTTCTATTTATCCAATGGTACTTTTTGCCGGTAATTTCTTTTTTGTTATCTTCACTGCCCGCACTTGAGGCGCACACTCGAATACTCTTGGGAAAAAAATTAGAATATAAAGTGACAGAAAAAATATGTTAAAACTATAGAATGTCAAACACTTTATGATTAAGAAGCTGAACCAGACTGTTAAAATACAAATATTGTTAATTCTTGTATTGTTGGTTATTTTTATTTTTAAGATTAATGGTTTGCCGCCTCAAGTTCCTTTATTTTATTCCAAACCAGAGGGAGACGACCAAATAGTTGATTCTTTTATGATGTTCCTTTTACCATTTTTTTCCTTTCTTTTTGTGATTGTTAATAATTTTATTTTTATCAAATATTTTTCTGAAAATAAATTGGTGGCGACGGTTATTTATTATGTTAATATGCTGGTGATTTTGTTAACGTCTTTTATTTTTTTGAGAATTTTATTTCTAATTACATGACAAATGAAATGACTTAAAGATTTATGATTAAAATTGTTATCGCCGCCGTGACTTCTTTTCTTGTTTCTTTTTTTGCCACGTCGCCAACAATCAAGATAGCCCAGAAATTTGGTTTAGTTGATGATGCAGGCAAACGAAAACATCCGGCTCACACTCACAAAGGGATTATTCCGCGGGGCGGAGGATTGTCAATTTATTTAAGTGTTTTACTAACAACCTTAGTTTTTATACCTTTGAGTAAAATCATGGTGGGTATCATAATCGGCGGCTTCTTGATTGTTATTATGGGGCTTTTGGATGATTATTTTGACATATCTCCATATTTCCGTTTTTTTCTTAATCTTCTAATTGTGGCGGTGGTAATTTTGTTTGGATTAGGTATTCCTTATATAAGTCATCCTTTAGGTGGAATAATCAGGTTGGATACAGTAGTAATTAAATTTGTTTTTTTTGGCGAACATAAATTTCTTCTATTAGCTAATTTATTTTCAATTTTCTGGATTACGGCATTGATGAATTTTGTTAATTGGAGTAAAGGCGTTGATGGGCAGATGCCTGGTTTTGTGGCGATTGCCTCATTTTTTATGGGAATTTTAGCTTATCGATTTGTGGAGCACGATATCTCAATAGAGGCGGTGGTATTGCTTTCTTTTATTGTAGCGGCTGCTTTTGCCGGTTTCTTGCCTTGGAATTTTTATCCACAGAAGATAATGCCCGGTTATGGTGGAGGAGCCTTGGCCGGTTTTTATTTAGGAGTTTTATCTATTCTTTCCTGGGGTAAGCTGGGCGTTTTAATGTTAGTCCTGTCTATTCCTTTGATTGATGCCGTTTATGTAATTTTCAGAAGGTTGTTTAATTTTAAATCTCCCTTTCGAGCCGATGCTTATCATTTTCATCACCGATTGCTTAAGATAGGTTGGGGTAGAAGAAGAATTGCTATTTTTTATTGGCTGGTTTCCTTTTTGTTTGGTTTTTCCTCCCTTTTTTTTCAGGGAGAAAAGAAGATTTTAGCTTTGTTGATAGTTGTAGTTTCGCTGGCTTTATTTATTGGAATAACCAATAGGGTAAAGAAGACAATTCATTAAAGACTGTCTTTATTAAAGACAGTCTTTAATTATTCTTCTTTTTTCTCCGCATATTGACCGGAGATCCAACCTTCTTTATCTTTTTCATAACCAATCTTATACCAACCGTCTTTTTCTTCTAAAAGCTCAAATTTGTCTTTTGGCTTAACTTTAGCTGCTTCAGAAGCAGCAAGAGATGGTTCTTCTCTTACTCTAAGCCAGCCGGTGGGTGTGTCGTTTACGACAACATATGTTTTCTTTAAATTAGCGCTTTTGGTGGTTTCTTCTTCATTTTTTTGGCTTTGGTCAAGCTGAGCTTGACTTTGGTCAATGGCCAATTTAAATTTACCAAAAACTCGATAACCAGGATCAATATTTATTTTTTGTGTTCTTCTAAAAAAGCCTGGGACGTAAACAGAAAGTTCATGATCTCCTTTGGGGACATCGCTAAGTATTAATGGAGCAATTCCTTTTTCGTCATTATCTAAGTAAACAATCGCGCCGGCTGGTTCGGTTTCTACTTCAATTTCGCCATCATCAGCGCGTTTCGGTTTACCCATCATTTTAGTGGTAGTAAAAATTACTCCGGCAGACGTCAGGTCAGACGAACCCAATTCTCTATCAATGTAAGTCAGCGAATTTTTATAAATTTTTATTTTTCCTTGCCAGGAAGCAGTATCAGTAGCGGTGCCTTCGGGGATAAGTTTCAGCAAATACTCGTTTTCTTTAACCTTATCTTCAAAAGGGGTTTTGCCAACCGCCAAATTATTGAGAAAAACACTAGAGGTAGGAGAGGACAAAACTTTTAATTTCCCAAAATCGCTTTGTTGACTGAAGATAAAATAACGAACAATAATAAAACCAACAAATAATAGAATAAGGATTGAAAGTAAAACTAACTTTTTTTTCATAAATTTATAATGGTTATAATTGTTATAATAAAATTATAGCATATTAATGGTTAAGCAAAAAATGAAAACTACGGCTCAATTTATCTGCTCATCCTGTGGTTATGGATCAGCCTCTTGGTATGGTAAATGTCCTTCATGTGGAGAGTGGAGTACCATGATTAAAGAAGAGGCGGCGCAGGAAAGAGAAGAAGTCAGATCGGCAAAATTTATTCCTTTAGCAAAGGTTAATATATTAAATAGGCAAAGAAAAAAAACCCAAATTTTTGAATTTGATCGGGTTTTGGGAGGAGGGCTTATTTTGGGTGAGGTCATTCTTTTAAGCGGCGAACCGGGCGTAGGTAAATCCACCCTTCTTTTTAAATGCTTGTCGAATTTAAAAACAATTTATATTTCTGGTGAGGAATCAGCCGAACAAATTAAAGAACGAGCCGAAAGAACAAACATAAATCTAACCAATTATTCTTTTTCTGATGAAATTCAAGTTGAGGGGATATTAAATACTCTTGAAAAAAACATAAACCAGTTTGATGTCTTAGTGGTTGACTCAATCCAAACAGTTTATTCAAAAGATATTCCGGCGGCTATAGGGAGTATATCTCAGTTAAAGGAAGTTTTAAGCAAATTAATAACGTTTGCCAAAAGAAAGAAATTAATTTTGATTGTTATTGGTCATATTACTAAAGAGGGTGAAATCGCCGGACCAAAAACGTTAGAACATTTGGTTGATTGTGTTTTATATCTTGAGGGAGAAAGATTTTCTAATTTTCGTATTCTTCGGGCCAAAAAAAATCGTTTTGGACCAACAGATGAGGTAGGTATTTTTGAAATGAAAGAAAAAGGATTGGTTGAGGTAGAAAAGCCGACGGCTTTTTTAGATTTAAACAAAAACATAGCGCCAGGCAAAGCCATTATTGGTGTAATTGAGGGGACGAGACCATTATTTTTTGAGATCCAAAGTTTGGTGGTGCCAACTGCTTTAGCTGTTCCCAGACGGGTAGTTGCTGGTGTTGATTACAATAAAGTTCTTCTGCTTTTGGCGGTTATCAGAAAAAATCTCAATTTACCTCTTGATCGATTTGACATCTATATCAATGTGGTTGGTGGTGTTTCTGTGAAATCAACCGCTTCCGATTTAGGCTTAATTGCTTCGGTTATTTCTTCAGTAAAAAATCTTCCTTTGCCTGATTCTTCAGCTTTTATAGGCGAAATAGGATTGTTGGGAGAAGTAAGACAAGTATTTTATCAAGACAAGATTGTAAAAGAGTGTCAAAGATTCGGATTTTCCAAAATTTATTGTTCAAAGAATATCCAATCGGTAAAACAATTAAATCAAGTCATCCAGAACATAAAATAGTTATCTACATGAGTTCACTTCAATGATTCGAATCATTATAGATCAACTATATAAAACAGACTCTAAATATTTCCTCTTCAAGATGATAAAAAAGATTTTATCTGTTTTCAATTTACAAATCATCTAGTTGAATGAGAGCGATGAGGAAGTTTTTTATGGTGGGTCTTGGGAGAAATCTTTAGTGTGGCTTGATAAAAATAGGTTTCGTATATGGCGGCAGCGAAAAAAACCAAAGTAAGGAACAGATACCAATGAAAAAACCTTACTCGCCAAGCCAAGATTAAAATCGCAAATTCGCAAATGACAGGGATGGTATTGGAATGAAGAGATATTTGAAAGATTTTTTTATACTTAGTCTTAACATGAAAAACCTTAATTGCCCAAAAACCAATAAGTGAAATTATTGCAAGATAAAATATTTTAGTAAAAAGAAAAAACAGAAATAGAACGATAAATAAAATAATAAAAATAATTAAAATCAGAAATGGAGCAAGCTCAAAAAAACGCAAAATTAAATTTTTCAGATTCTCAACGCGTTGTTTGTTAATGGTAAACTCACCCTTAATCTTAAAAGGATAATAACGCAAACCATTACCCATTCTTCTTATGATACCATCGGAGTTAATAAGAATAGTGGTTGAATCAAATTGATAAATCTTCTCTTCAGTGGCTCTTTCATCTATGGCTACAAGTGGGTGAGGAACGTTTTGGTAATTAAGCCAAAAAATATATGGACGGTCAGAATTCGTGGTAAGACGGTTATTTTTAATGGTGATAATTAAGTTTGAAGGGTAATTGTCAAGACCTTTTACCAAACTTGCTTTAAATTCGGTTAAGTTATTGTTTAGGAAAAGATTTCTGAAGACAAAGGTTGATATTAAGATAAAATTAAGCACGAAAATCAAAGCAAAGAAATATTTAAGAGAAAATAAAAAACGTGTTTTTGCTATTTTTTTATAGTAATGTTCTGAAGGAAAAAGGGAATTAATAACAACGTGTAAAAAAGTCTTGATTTTCTTCATTATATTGATTATGATAGATTATCAGTTCTAAAATTGCAAGTCGCTTGTATTTTTATTTTTTTTTGTTTATAATTTCTGAATTGAATTTTTTAAAAGTTAAAAATTTATTTTTTTTAATATGGCAGAAGGAGTTTTTAAACGAACAAAACCTCATGTTAATGTCGGCACCATTGGTCATGTTGATCATGGCAAGACCACATTAACTTCAGCAATTCATCATGTTTTGGCGAAAAAGGGATTGGCCAAAGCTTTAAAATACGAAGAAATTGATAAAGCTCCGGAAGAAAAAGCAAGAGGGGTAACTATAAATTTACACCACTCTGAATACGAGACAGAAAAAAGACATTATGCCCATATTGATGCTCCGGGACACGCTGATTATATTAAAAACATGATTACTGGTGCCGCTCAAATGGACGGAGCTATTTTGGTTGTTTCAGCTCCAGATGGGCCAATGCCTCAAACCAGAGAACATCTTCTTTTGGCTTGTCAGGTAAATGTTCCCGCCATTGTTGTCTTTTTGAATAAAGTTGATATGGTTACTGACAAAGAAATTCTTGACTTGGTTGAGATGGAAGTCCGCGATCTTCTTAAAAAGTACGGTTTTCCAGGAGACAAGACTCCTATTATTCGTGGTTCGGCTCTTAAGGCAATTGAAGGCGATGCAGAAGCGATTAAATCGATTGAAGAATTAATGAAGGCAGTAGACGAATTTATTCCTAATCCGGTCAGGGATATTGATAAGCCATTTTTAATGCCAGTCGAAGATGTTTTTACAATTCAAGGAAGAGGAACAGTGGTTACCGGTAGAGTTGGTCGGGGAATACTTAAGGTTAATGAAGAAGTAGAAATCATTGGCTTAAAAGAAACAATAAAAACAATTATTACCGGTGTGGAAATGTTTAGAAAAACTTTAGATGAGGCAAGAGCCGGAGATAATGTCGGTTTGCTCCTTCGGGGAATAGAAAAGGATCAAGTTCAAAGAGGTCAAGTGATTGCTAAGCCGGGGACGATTACGCCTCATACAGAATTTGAGGCGGAGATTTATGTTTTAACCAAAGAGGAGGGCGGCCGCCACACGCCTTTTTTTAAAGGTTATCGACCTCAGTTTTATATTGGAACAACCGACGTTACGGGAGAAATTACCCTGCCAGCTGGGGTAGAAATGGTTGTTCCTGGTGATAGTATTAAAATCACCGGTAAGTTAATTTATCCCGTCGCCCTTGAAGAAGGGTTAAAATTTGCAATTCGTGAAGGTGGACATACGGTTGGAGCCGGTGTAATAACCAAGATAATTAAATAACCCGTTAACCAGTTAACGTGTTTTAGCACATTTAAATATGCCTAAGGGGAAGATTAGAATAAAATTGAATTCGTTTGACCATCGATTAATTGACGAAACATGTCAAAAGCTGGTTGACATTGCGACCAAAACCGGGGTTTCGGTAATTGGCCCGATTCCTCTACCGACAAAAAAAGAAAGGTTTACTGTTAATCGTTCTCCTTTTACCGATAAAGACAGCCGCGAGTACTTCGGTTTAAAAATTCATAAACGTTTAGTTGATATTATTGATCCCACAAATCAAACGATTGATTCTTTAATGCATCTTGACTTGCCGGCAGGAGTGGATGTAGAAATAAAAATGTGAGGCTTCTATTTTGTTAAGTTTTTTTTGCCGGTAGAATTGATTTGATTTTTTGCAAAACAGAATTAATGTTTCCTTCAGGAATAACATCAACGATTTTATTTTCAATCTTTTCTTTATTGTTTTCTATTTTTTCTTCAAGTTCACTGAATACGTCGGCCAAGGAATTTTCCAGCTCTTCTGTTGATTCAAGAGTTTTTTTTAACAATTCTCGCCCCTTTTTTGTTCCAAACAAAAAAAGACCGGAGGCACCAAGGACGCCTCCCATAAGAAAACCAAACCAAAAATTATTCTCCGGTTTTTGTTTCTGATTATTATTTAGCATTTTTTTGACTCTTTTTTTTAGCCAATATGTCAACTATGGAGAAAAGTTTCTTTAAACCGGAGAAAAAGCCAAGGACTTCAGAGTATCCGTGGCCAACATTAACACCTATTTTTTCTAATTCTTCAATAATGGTGTTGGCCTTGCCTAAAAAAGTCCTTAGTTCTTTAAGGACAAAAATTAACTGGATTCCCACCACCGTTAAAATTACGGTCATTACGGTTATGGCGGAAATTAGAATAATTTGCGAGGTGTCAATCATAGATTGATTGTCATAAAATAAATATAAAAAGTCAAGAGCAAAAAGTTTAGGGCGTTGTTTAAGTTCTTTAGATTTCTGATTAAGAAAAACAGGGAAGTAATTTAGTAATTACGTTATTTCGATTATTTAAATAATCGAAAAGATATAATTGTTAACCTCTTTTTTCACATTAACTTAATTAATCAATTAATTAAGTTTTTCTGTTTTAATCGTTTAATCGAATGATCGGTTTTAAACCAAAAAGAAAGACCTTTGGAGTTCTATGCTTCCTACAATACTGCACTGCGAGACAGGGGATTTAACCTTCTCGTCCCGCACCCGACGTGGTGCGGGATTAAATAATTGAAACATTAAGGTTTGAGACGTCAATATATTTAACGTCGAAGGTGCTAATCCCACAAGTTTCTACCTGGATTACCCAGACGTTTTATTTCACTTCAGAGGTATGGAAACTGGGCTATTATTTCATCTTTGAATTGTTAGAAAGCTTTAAAATTAGATGTCCAGAGGGGAGGATTCGAACCTCCGTAGCCTTGCGGCGCGAGTTTTACAGACTCGTGCATTTGTCCACTCTGCCACCTCTGGTTTTAATTATTTTAAGACAGTTTTATCCCAGAAGTAGTTAGATTTTGCGAAGCAAAATCGTAACACTTCGGGACCCTGAAGTCGTAAGCCAAATTCTTCGAATTTGGCAACGTACTTGTAGGGCAGACTGTTGCGATTGTCTACTCCGCCACCTCTGGTATAAAGATATAAAAATTATACCATTTTCTGATATTTATATTCCTATTAAACCACGGTCAATCCTATCAAAACGATGTTTTACGAAGAGAAAAATATTTCAAAACTACAGCAGGAAAGAAAACTCTTAGATTAATGTTGCAAAATTTTTTAAAAGAAATAAACTTTTCTGACAATCCGATATTTTGAGAGAGGACTGGACGTTCGAACCTTTTGATATAATTCTGCTTATGTCAGCAAGAAGAATTATTCAACTAGGCGATCCTAGGTTAAAAAATAAAAATAAAATTATCACTAACTTTATTGATCAAAAACTTCATTTGTTAATTCAAGATCTTAAAGATACGATGAATAAGAACAATCTTGTGGGTATTGCAGCTCCGCAGATTGGTGAAAATTATAATGTTTTCGTTACGTATCCAAGAAACACAAAAACAAGAAATATTGGAAAAGAAGATATTTTTAGGGTTTACATTAACCCAAAAATAGCATATTTTTCTAAAAAACAAGTTATTGTTTATGAAGGCTGTGGTAGTGTCATGAGGGGACAATTATTTGGACCAGTTAGAAGACCAAAAGAAATTAGAATAAAAGCACAAGGTAAAAAAGGCCATAAATTTGAAATTACAACGGATGGTTTGTTTTCTCGAGTGATTCAACATGAATACGATCACATGTTTGGAATAGAATTTACCGAAAAAATATCTGATTATAAGAAACTCATTTCGCAGAAGTTTTATATAAAAAACATTAAAAATCTTAAGGAAACAAAAAAACTACTAAACATTACAAAAGTTAAATATAAAAAGTACTAACGTCCTCCACCATCCTTCGCCCTTCGGGCTACGGAGTGGCAAAGCGAGTTCGGATTTAATAGATTTAGAGTCATAGGACAATCTAAAATAATACAAAATACTTCGGAATTAAAGCCTCTTAATTTCAGTTTACTATGTTTGATATAATTTAGTCTATGAACATTGATGTAACTTCAATAATTTTAGCAGCAGAAAAGGGAGGAAAAGTAATAAATAAATATTTTGGTCAAGTTCTTGACGTTGAAGAAAAATCAAATTCTTCTGATTTTCGAACAAAGGCTGACTTGGAATCAGAACAAGAAATAATTAAAGTCTTGAATAAAGTTTTTCCTAAATTCAATATTTATTCAGAAGAATTAGGAAAAGTTAATAACAAATCTAATTATACTTTTGTTATTGATCCGTTAGATGGCTCAAATAATTTTGTAATAGGAATTCCTACATTTTGTGTAAGTATTGGTTTAATGAAAGATGATAAGATAGTCGCTGGAGTAATTCATCATCCATTTCTCCATGAAACTTATTATGCATTAAAAGGTAAAGGAGCTTTTTTACAGGGTAAACGACTCCAGGTAGGAAAAGAAGCAAATACAAACAAAGCTACCGTTGCTTATACTTGTGGTTATTTAACACCAAATAATTTTGAGGAAAAGTTAATTCACAATCTCAACAAAATAAAAATAAAAAGACTCTTACAAGACTGGTGTCCAAGTTACGAGATGTGTTTAGTCGCTGCTGGGAAAATAGAGGCAATTATAAATAATCACAATGACCTTTATGATTATTGCGCAGGTAAAATAATTATTAAAGAATCAGGTGGTTTGATTACGGATTTAAAGGGCCATCCGGAAAAGAACGATAAATCTGATGTTTTTATTGCTAGTAATGGAACTAAAATTCATAATGATTTATTGAAAATTGTAAAAGATTTTAATTATTAACTGCATAAAAAGGTCTATCATCCTTCACTACTCTGGACCCTGAAGTAGATCCGAAAAAACAAAAATGTTTCGGATCACTTCAGGGTCATGTAGCGAACTTGTTCTGCTACATGACTATTAATGACTCTTAAAGAGTCAAGACATGAAAAAACTGAACTACTGCGTTTATGTTTTATATTCTTTAAAGGATAATAATTTCTACATTGGTTACACCACCAATCTTCACGAAAAGTTGACATCACATATTTCAGGAAACTCACAAGCTACAGAATTTCGCAGACCATTCACTTTAATTTTTTGTGAATATTATTTATCAAAACACGACGCAACCAGAAGAGAAAAATATTTCAAAAAAACAGTTGGGAAAAGGACGTTAAAATTAATGTTAAAAGAAAGTTTGATTGAAATGTCAAAACAAGATTGGGCAGCTATAAATAAAATTATCTAATTATTTATTTGCACAAAAAAATTCTAACGTTCTTCATCCTTCGACAAACTCAGGGCAAGTGAGTCTGGACCAGGTACTTTTTGGTACTGGCTCTACCATGATATAATTATTTTGATGAATTTCGATTTTCCTGAATTTAATATTTCATACAGCTTGATACCTTTTACAAGAAACCAAGATTTGATCAAAGTACAAGAATTTAACAAAAAAATAAAATTCGCTGTTAGCGTAGTTGATGGTTGGAATAATCCAGACAAAATAAAAGGAAACGAATCCGGAAGAAAAATCGCATCATTTGTTGCTGATAATTTTCCCAATCAATTTCTCAAAACGGATATTAGCAATCTTCAAGAAAGATCAGAAAAAGCGGCAAAATTTATTGACAAAAAAGTTCTTAAATTATATCCTGCTCACGTTAGTTGCGTTGGCGCCTTTTTATTTAATTTTGACAACAAAAATATAATTGTAACGGTTGGCAGCATTTTTGTTTATGTATGGAATGGAGCTGTATGGGAAAAGCCAAAAGAAATAGGAGACTATTTACTTGATTTAAAAAACTACCCATCCAATGTTTCTCGGTTTTTTGGTAGAGGAGACTTAAAAAAACAAAACCCTAATCTTTATATGGCAAAACCAGATACAGTAGTACTCTCTCCTAAATGTTCAATATTTATTGCAACAGATGGAATTGAAGAATTGATATCAAAAGAAGAATTAAATAATTACACTAATAAAATCGGGCTTAATACTTCAGAGAAATTAATCAAATTTTTAACAGGACTAATTCAATCAAGAAAAAATCTTCAAAATGATGATGTGTCAATTTTTTTAAAAACTTAATCTGCCTTCATCCTGTTAAGCGGGGTCAGAATGATAACTGCGAAAGTCGTATTAGTGTTTTTGATATAATTTGTTAATGATTATTACCAAAAATCAACCCTATACAAAACAGGAAATAAAAAAACTACGAGAATTCTTTGACATATATATAAAAACTGTTATTGACGTAAAAAGAAAAATCTGCTCTGCGGGATGTGATAGACATTTTGACTCGGAAAAGATTTTGCTCGAACAATATTCAAAACAGGAAGATTTATGGGGCGGCGGAATAGATCTTGAGACAAAAATAATTGATTGCAATTCAATGATAAATATTCGGCCACAACAAAGAAACACGAGTAATGAAATTCAAAATGCTAAAACAAGAGAAGAATTTGAAAATCTAACTAAATATTTTTTTAAAGAAGTCTATGAACAATAAATATATTTTGGAGTCATTAGCGAGTGATCTTAAAAGAGTGGCATTAGGATTGCATAGAGGATCTAACAAGATGGCCAAGAGATTTCTTAATGAGGCATTAAAAAGAAAAAATGAAGTAGTGTTAAATAAGGTTGCGCCATATGTCCAAAAATTGCTTAGTAAAATTAACAAAAATCTTGATTCTGAAGACGCGCTTATGCTTAGTACTCTTATACAGAATTACGCTCAACAATCAGCATAAAAAATTCTAACGTTGTCAACTATCCTGGAGGTGAAAGAATTACTCAATTTTATATACCTCAACACCTTTTTTTACTGGTTGATCAACCTTCATACCAACACAATCGCCCTTTTTAGCAGAATCTGCTTTTTTATGATCAAACTCCATGGAAACAACTTCTTGTTCAAAAAGATCCACTTTTTCTTTAACAAATTTTATTCTGTCTCCGACGGCCAGCTTTTTACTTAAATCCACTACGGCCACACCTATTTTGTCATAATAGTGGGCGACTTTTCCCACCTTTAAATCAGCCATTTTCCTCACCGCCTTTCGAAAAAATTGGAGTTACTATGTAAATATATTTTAACACCTTATTATAATTATTTTTAAGACTGTGTTTTTTATTTTCTGGAATGAACACCAGGTGATTCTTTTTTACTTCTCTTTCCTCATCTTCAATTATTACTTTAGCCCTCCCTTCAAGAATAATGATGATTTCCTCTCTGTTGTGAGTTGTATGTTCTTTCATTTCTTCTCCTTTTTTCAAAATAACATAACCGGATTTTATTTTTTCAGAATTCGGTGGCTTTATTAATAAGCCGGTTTTTTTCAACGGTAAGATTATTGGTTTTTTCGTTTTTGACTTTGATTTGGGAATAATCATTTATTTATTATACCGCTTGTTCTGTATAATTGTGACTAGGACATAAGTCTCTTTTTGTCATTTCGACCGAGCGTAGCGAGTGGAGAAATCTCTTAAAAGAGATTCCTCGACTTCACTTCGTTCCGCTCGGAATGACAATTATGTCTCAGACATAATTAAATTGTCTTGTTTTTTAATGATTAACTTTGTATTATATTAAAATGATCTACCTCTATCTTGACAAGAACAATCTTAAACTTTTTTCTCTGAACAAAACCCTTCTTGGTCAACATAATGTTTCTTATTTCCAAAAAAGGCACCAAAGTGATCTTTTAGAAAATGGACAGGTAAAAAACGTTGATCTTTTAGCTTCAGCCTTAAAAGAAGCTCTAACTCTTGCCTCGCCACATGAGGTAAAAGACAAAGATGTTTATTTAATCCTCTCCCAAGATTCATTTTTATTTCAACGCTATAACGTTCCCTCGGATATATCAGAAACAGCCATTCTTCCTTTTATAAAAGACAAAGTCAGGGTTGATCTTTCGTTAGATATTGGAGAATTATTTTATGATTACCTTCTTGTCAGTCAGGAGAACGAGACAAGTGTCTTATTTTTTGCTCAACAAAAAGAGGTTCTGCAAAAATATAAAGATACTCTTCGACTTTTGGGGTTATCGCTTAAAGCAGTTATTCCTGAAACATTAGCCTACTTTCAGCTTTTTGAAAAAACCCTAAGAAAAGAAAAAAAAGAAAACATTCTATATGTCTGTTATGAAACCAGCAATTCCTTTGGCTATCTTTATGATTCCTCCGGTTTGCTAAAAAAAAATAAGTACATTCTTGAGCCGGATATAGAAGCTTCTCTTAAGACAAAAATTGAAGAAATGGAGAAAGAAAACATTAAGATTAATCGAGTAATTCTTTCGGGAAAAGATTCAGAAAAAATCAGACAAGATCTTTTCACCAAAAATGTTGGTGGTTGGACCAATCTTCTAAAGAAAATTATTCCTGACTTTTATCAAGATTATTTAAAACTTATTATTATTCCGGAACAAAACAAGTTTTCATTTTTAGATTTTGACACTTGCTTTGGGGGTTTTATCTTTCACCGCCAACATGAATCTTTTTCAGTTGTTAAGGCTATTCAAAAAAGAACGGAAATTTCATCTAAAAGAAAAATTTTCTCCATTCCTCAATTTAATCTCCCTATCAAACTTTTTCGCAAACGGGATATTTTAATCTTCATTTTGTTTTTTGTAATCTCGTTTGCCGCAATTTTCTTGGTAACCAAATTCTCGGGTACTCTAAAATTTGATTTAAAAACAAAACCTGTTTCAAAATTGATTTCTCCTACCCCTCCGCCGCCAACGCTAACTCCCACGCCTTCTTTTTCCAAAGAAACATTAAAAATTAAGATCTTAAACGGGGTTGGTATTAAAGGAAAAGCAACGGAAATAAAGGACATTTTGAAAGAAAAAGAATACCAAGAAATCTTAACCGATAACGCTGATAATTTTGATTATGAACAAACAGAAGTGCAGATCAAAGAAGAGAAAAAACAAGCCTTTAATTATTTAAAAGATGATCTTAAAGAATATGTTTCTCTCAAAAAATCTTCTTCTCTTCCCAAAGATTCTTCGGCCGACGTAATTCTTATCATCGGTAAAGATTTTAAATAAATGGAAAAAAAAGAAGAATTAAAAAAAAGACTCAATAATCTTTGGCAGCAAATGACTATTGAAAAGAAAAAAGAGGAATTAAAAAACCTTGAAGTTAAAACATATGATCAAGATTTTTGGCAAACTACCTCTGATTTAACTGGTCGTCAAAAAGCTACAGAGGTAATGAAAAAAATTGCCCGTTTAAAAAAAGAAATTGAAGATGCGGAAATGATGCAACTTCTTCTTGAAGAAAACGATCTTGTTAGTTTGGAGAAACTTCTTAAAGAGTATGAAATTTACATATTTTTATCGGGACCGTATGACTCCGGTAACGCCATTTTTTCTATCCATGCGGGGCAGGGAGGAACTGAAGCGATGGATTGGACATCGATGCTTTATCGGATGTTTACAAGATATTTTGAGAAAAGAAGCTTTAATTACGAAGTAATAGATCAAGTTGACGGAGAAGAGGCGGGGATTAAAAGTATTATTTTAAATGTTGAGGGTCCTTTTGCCTATGGTTATTTAAAAGGCGAGGCCGGTGTCCATCGATTGGTTCGTCAATCTCCTTTTAATGCTAACAAACTTCGTCAAACTTCTTTTGCCTTAGTTGAGGTTCTGCCAATGGTAAAAGAGTCAGAAATAGAAATAAAACAGGATGATTTAGAATGGGATTTTTTCAGATCAGGAGGTCATGGCGGACAAAATGTTAATAAAGTTTCAACGGCGGTTCGTTTAAAACACAAGCCTTCCGGAATTCTTGTCAGTTGTCAAACCGAAAGACAACAAGAACAAAACCGGGAAAATGCTCTAAAACTTCTTAGGGCAAAGCTTTGGCAAATTCAAGAGGAAAATAAAGAAAAAACCAGACAAAGCTTTAAAAAGGTAAAAATGGCCAGCTGGGGACTCCAAATCCGCTCCTACGTTCTTCATCCTTATAAATTGATAAAAGATTTACGCACCAACCACGAAGAAACTAATGCGGAGAGAGTTTTGGACGGAGAATTGGACGGATTCATTGAGGCATATTTAAAACGTCAGCGGTAAATTTTTTTATATCTTTATTTATCTTTTTCTATTATTTTAAAAGCTTTAAGATAAACATTTTTAACTCCGTTGTTTGTTTCTTTTTTAACAAGCCCTTTCATTTTAGGAAGCAATATCTTTTGCGCGTTTGCATTATTTTTGGCAATCTCGCCCAAAGCAAAAGCCACGCTCCAGCGAACAACCGTTCCCTTATCTTTTATGTTCTTTAAAAGAGCGGGGATTGCTTTTTCAGTTTTATCTGAAAATTTCAACGCCAAATTAGCAATTATTCTGGCGCACTCCCACTTCACTCTTGGTCCTTTATCCTCCAAATGGCAAATGACAAAATCAAGATATGGTGCGACACACTCCGGATTGTCCTGCGAGGCATACTCTAAAGATTCTATCAAATGCCCCTGATCGCCGCTAGAGGCGGATTCAAAATAGCCTACAATTTCGTCAATAAACTTTTTATCCTTTGTAATCTCTTTCGCCAAAAGAGTAATTTTTTCTTTCGGTTTTAACTTTGATTGCAGGATTTTTTCAATCTTACTCATATTTTTGTGGGCAATCCTTATAATTTATGCTTCCTTTTTTATTATTTTAATCAATTTTCAATTAAAACACCAATAAGTTAGTAATTCTTTCATCTTAACTGATGAATTCGTGAGGTAAATTATATAAAAATAGGGTAAAATATTCTCATAAAATGGCGCAGTGGCGAAGTGGAAACGCGGCTGTCTGCAAAACAGCTACTGCAGGGGTTCGATTCCCCTCTGCGCCTCAATTTTGGAGGGTTGGCCGAGCGGACTATGGCGCTAGTCTTGCTCAATGAGACCCGCTTAAAGTTGAGCGACAGCGAAACTTTAGCGAAGGTCGAATTAGTCCCGCGAAGCTGAAAGCGAAGCGGGAAAAACTAGGAGGGTTGGCCGAGCGGACTATGGCGCTAGTCTTGAAAACTAGTGAGCGCAAGCTCTCACAGGTTCGAATCCTGTACCCTCCGCCTTCGCTTCGACGAAGCTCGAAAGAGCGAAGTCGAGCTTCTTGAAGCTTCGGCGAGACGAAGTCCGCATCCTGGAGAATTAGACGATAACTTCTTAAATTGATAGAATATTTAAATGAATAAAATAGAATTAGGGAATATTTTGGATTATCTTATAAAGCGCGGTTTAGAAACGATAAGAAATAATGCAGAAAATGTTGAAGTAGTTATTGATTATGTTGCCATTTTTGCAAAAAATAGCCATGAATTTAATTCCCTTAACGCTATTGCCCGATCTATGGGAAATGAAGTAGACAAGGAAACAGCTAAAACCGGTCACACTTATTTATTTCATAAACCCATAAAGACAACGGTAGGTTTATTAAAACTTATTAAAATAAGATTCCCAGATCCGACCCGGCCGCAAAGAGGTGCTCCCGATTTTAAAATCCGAAATTATCAGGAATTCAAAAGTAAATATCTCAAGAAAAGTGGTAATTTTACTCTGATGTTAAAAGAAACCTATGAAATGATTGAGATAAAAGGCGTAGATGTATTGGTTTATATACCCAGCAATACCTTAGGCGAAAGACTGGAAACGAGATAACTATCAGGATTAAAAAATTCCAGACCCGAGTGCTTCGCAGATCATGAAGAGGAAGCGGAACACTGGCCGCGGGTGCTTCGACTACGCTTAGTAAAGGTGGGTAAGGCGAGCGCATTAAAGCTTCGTGGCGGCAAAATTCTGTTATTACGCAATAATTCTATTGATGTATAAAGAATAAATACAAAACAGCGCCTAGGGTAAACTAGGCGCTGCTAATAATGAATTACAATATCTTAAACTGAAAAAATACTTAAAGCTGGAAAAAAAGATATTTGTTGGAAATTATCTTGGGATACCATCGGTAGCACCTCGTAACATAGGATTAAGCTGTATGCTCTGTGCAGTAACGCTTCCGTCTGAATTTTCCTGACCAAAGACAACCACACGTTCTCCTGTTTTTAAATCGCTTTTTGTTCCCTCAGCCGCTTTATTAATTGCTGTTTTATCAGAAAAAAAGACGATTTTACTGCCACCATCTTGGAGTTTAACCGTGATTGATTTATCATCAGCACTTATAATTTCTCCGTTTACCGGACGAAAACCCGCGCGGTTTCCTTGTAACTGTCCAGCGTCTGTTCTTGATCCTAGTGCTCCAGCAAATTGTCTAGGAAAAGAAGGTTGTTTACTTTCCTGATATTTCATACCGGCAAAAAACCCAACTCCGGCGAAGACTAAAACTAAAACAACTGTTATTAAATAATTATTTTTCATTCATCATTCACCCCCTTTGTAAAAATCCTAAATTGTAAATTACAAATCACAAATAAAATTTAAATATTAAACGTTTTAAAATTTAAAATTTTTAATTCATAATTTAGGATTTTATTCATATCTCAACGCCTCTATTGGTTGTAAATTAGCGGCTCTTTGAGCCGGGTACCAACCAAATATTATGCCAATTCCTGCCGACACGACAAAAGCGAGAATGATCGCTGATGGGGACAAGATAAAAGGAAAGTTTATAAGATTACATATAAAATAAGAAGCAACAACCCCAACAATGGTGCCGATGGTTCCACCGCTGAATGTTAAAATAATTGCTTCGGTTAAAAACTGCAATGTTATTACTTTTTTCTTGGCGCCCAATGCCTTTCTAAGGCCAATTTCACGCGTCCTTTCGGTGACGGTAACTAACATAATATTCATAATTCCAATACCGCCAACCAGGAGTGAAATGGCGGCAATTCCGGACAACAAAGCAGTAAATGTTTCTGTTGTTGATGAAGCCATATTTAAAATATCCTGTTGTGACATAATCGAAAAATCTGCCTGGGAAGGGTCGCTTAACCGATGGCGGGCGAGTAATAAATATCCAACCTCATTTTGGGCATTAACCATAACATCAGGACTTTTAGCTTCAAGAGCAATGGTGCTTAAATAGTTAACACCAAACAATTGTTTTTGGGCGGTAGTTAATGGTACATAGATAATGTCGTCTTGATTCATAAATCCGCTTCCGCCTTTAGATTCGGTGACGCCGATAATAGTTAACATTTGACCATTGATTCGTATAGTTTGTCCTATGGGATTGGCGCCCTCACCAAATAGGTCGGTGACTACTTGAGGACCCAACACCGTTACCTTTGCCATGCCATCAATATCGTATTGGCTGATAAAACTTCCTGAAGTAATTGTTACTTTATGAACATCGGCGTAGGCGGGCGCAACCCCGACGACTTGAGTATTGGTATTGTTTCCGCCGGTGATTACCTGTGTTCTCCTTTCAAGCTCGGGTGAAACTTGACTGATGGTGGTAATTTGAGAAGAGGCGGCAATTTCTTTAGCATCGTCTAAGGTAAGAGAAGTTCTGCCGCCAGCCGCGCCTCTTACTCCTCCTTGGTCAGTGGCGCCTGGTCTGACCGTTAATAAATTTGATCCTAAAGATTGGATACTTGATTGAATTGCCTGCTGGCTGGCTTGACCTAAAGACACGAGAGCGATAACGCTACCGATACCAATAATAATTCCAAGGATAGCTAGGCCAGTGCGCGTTTTATTAACAGTCAACGTTTTGATTGATTCTAAAATAAGATCAAAGTCCATATTTAGTTTTTAAGTTTTAATTTCCTTTTTAAGTGATTGTTTTCGTGTTCAACGATTTTTCCGTCTTTAACATGAATGATTCGTTTCGCATAATGGGCCATGTCTGCTTCGTGAGTGATCATAATAATTGTATGGCCTTCATTATTTAATTTCTGAAAAATTTGCATTATCTCTTGGGCTTGAACGGAAGCAATATTACCGGTTGGTTCGTCGGCAAGGATGATGCTGGGATTCATGACAAGGGCTCGGGCAATGGCCACTCTTTGTTGTTGACCACCAGATAGCTGGTTTGGTGCGTGATACATCCGATCTTCTAAGCCGACAAGTTTTAGATATTTTTCTGCCTTTTTAACCCGTTCCTCTTTGGCAATCCCCGCATAAATCATAGGGAGCATGACATTTTGAAGGGCCGAGATACGGGGAAGAAGATTGTATGCCTGAAATACAAAACCAATTTTTTTGTTCCTGATTTCGGCTAATCGATCTTCGTCTAATTGATTAATGCTTTCTCCGTCAAGAATATATTCACCATTTGTTGGTAGGTCTAAGGCTCCCAAGACATGCATTAATGTTGATTTACCGCTTCCCGAAGGACCCATTATGGCAACAAACTCTCCTTTTTTAATTTCAAACGAGACATCGGAAAGAGCAATTGTTTCCACAGAGCCCATTTTATATATTTTAGTAATATGCTTAGCGGTAATCATAGAATTTATACCTTTTAATGAGGTGCGCCGCCGCTGCCCATCCTAAAATTCCCACCAAATCCTCCAAATGGCGATTGCGATTGATTCTGTTGGTTTTGATTAGTTGATTGAATGGCGTTGGTGACGACGATATCACCTTCAGACAAGCCTGAAGTAATTTCAACTTCAGAACTGGAAGAAAGTCCGATTTCAACAGATGTCTCTTGCGGTTGGCCATTTTTCATCAGGCGAACATATGAAGAACCATCGCTTTGTTTTTGCACAACAGCCAAGGGAACAATCAACGCATTATCTTTTGTGTCAGTGATAATATTGGCGGAGGCAGCCATATTAGAAAGTATTGAGTCTGATTCGGTATCAAGACGAATCACGGCAGGATAAGTTGTCACACCCGAACTAACTGTTCCGGCCGTATCGATACTAATGACTTTTCCTGTAAAAGTTTTGTCAGGCAGAGCATCAAACTTTATAGTTGCTTTGTTGCCGAGTTTGATTTTAGGAACATCAATTTCCGTCAAATTAACAGAGACCATAGGCAGCGCCTTTGTTTTAATATTGGCAATTTTAGTGGCGCTTTGGGCGCTATTTGAAGTATTGGTTGATTCAACAATTACAGAACCTTCTTGAAGTGATAATCCAGAAATAATTCCTGATATGGGCGCATAAATAGTGGGCGAAGTTTGCTGATATGAGAGCCAGGCTGAATTAAGAGAAGTTTGCGCCTGAGCAACTACGTTTTGCTGGTTTTTATATTTTGCTTCAGTCGCTAACCAATCATTATTTAAGATGTGAAATTCTGCCAACGATCGATTGGTTTCATTCGGTGTTCCGTCAGAATTTTGGTAGGTTGAATTGGTGGCATTATCATAAAATTCTTTCCAATTGGTAAACATGTCTGACTGAAGGGTGTACAAACTGATTTTTGCGTTTTCAAGATTATTTTTTGCGCTTTGGTAGCTTGACCAGGCGGAAGCGACATTTTGTTGTCCTTTAAGATCTGAATCAATTTCAGCAATTTTATCGCCGGTTTTTACTTCATCACCGTCTTTGGCGTAAAGTTTGGAAACGACACCAGTGGCTAATGTGCTAATAGTTCCATTGTTGGCAGTTGATACTTGACCCGAACCGCTAACAGAAACAATAAGGGTTCCTTTTTCTACTTTAGTTGTCTGGTATTGTGCTTGATTTTTTTTAGAACCGGTAACTTTTGAGAATAAAAAAAAGCCGAGACCAGCCAGAACAATGACAAAAATAATTTTTTTCTTGAAAGAAATCTTAGCAAACAGCTTTTTTATCTTTATTACGCCTGGAATATTATTCATATGTATTAATATATAAAATTTTAAAAATTAAAACTGAAAATTAGCTGAAACCTGCGTGGTCCTTTGCCACCCTACGGGTGACATGGTTATTTATTTTATCACTTTTCCCCTTTTCTTTTCCCAGAAAATGCGTTTCTTTTTTTAAAGACTGTCTTTAATAAAGACAGTCTTTGTGGTCCACGACCATGTTCAATTGATTAAACGATTGTACATAACAAACTTAATTAATCAATTAATTAAGTTTTCTAGATTACTTCAGATAGTTCGGCACCGCTGTGAAGAATGACTAAGTTTGTTTTATGGGTAACCGCACGGAAAATGTTGTTCCTTTCTTAAGTTTGCTTTCAACGTTAATTAAACCATGATGGACATCGACGATTTTTTTAGCAATAGAAAGACCTAATCCATATCCTCCTTCGGTTGTTTTTGTTCGAGCGTAGTCAGCTCGGTAGAATCGGTCAAAGATATGGGGTAAATCTTTTTCGGTAATCCCCACGCCTTGGTCTTTAACAGACAAGATAATAAATCCGTCAGTTTTGTGAGATGTAATGGTAACGGTAGTATTTTTATAACTGTACTTTACCGCATTATCCAAAAAGATAACTAATAAATCAATCAGCCCAAATTTATTGCCATTAATTTCCTGTTTTTCTACTTTGCTATTGATGGAAATATTTTTTTGTTTTGCCAGGGGGTCAATCTTTTTAATTGCTTCTTCTGCTAATTCTGATAAAATAACTTTTGTAAATTGTAGGTTGTTGTTTGGTTTTTGATATTGAGTAAGTTGCAATAATCCTTCTGATATTGACTGAAGTTTTTTAACTTCGGTAATGCTTTCTTTGATTATTTTTTTGGAACTCGGCAATGATAGATTTTTATTTCTTAAAGCAACTTCCATGGCCGTTCTGAGAGAAGTGAGAGGAGTGCGAAATTCATGAGAGGCATCACTAATGAATTGGTTTTGTTTATCCATCATGTCTTTAATCGGGGCGAGAGTTCTTCCGGCAAGGATGTATCCGAGTCCTCCTGATGTTAGCAAAATTCCCAAGTTAATGACAATAAGCATGAGAAGAATCCGCTGTTTTGTTTCCTTAAGGAGTTCAGGATTGGCGGTAGGCATTTGACTTGGAAAACGGCGCAATCGCTCATCCGGAAGGGGAAATCCACCTTCTTGTAATCTTTGCTCTATGCGAAAGCGTTGCGTCCGTTCAAATCTTTCAATTTCGTTTGAGAGCCCTTTGTAAATTACCAAGCTAAACATCAAGCTAATAACCATGATGATCAAAAGGTACCAAGCGGTAAGTTTTAGACGGGCTGAATGAAACATACTAAAAATCTTAAATGTTAAATGTTAAAACTACCAATTTATGTTAACTGCTAATTTTATAACCAAAACCTCTAATAGTTTGAATGAATGGTTTTTTATTTTTAAAAGGGGCATCAATTTTTTTTCGTAAGTTTCTGATATAAACCTCTACGGTATTAATAAGAATGTCAGCGTCATAATTCCAAACATGACTAATAATTTTATCCTTGGTAAGAGTTTTGTCGGCATTTCGCATCAGATATTCCAGTAAGGAAAACTCTTTATTAGTAAGTTTAATAATTTTTCCGTCGCGTTCTACTTGAAATAATTTTGGATCAAGATGTAAATCAGCCACCGTTAATGTTGAGTTAAAGGATGGTTTTGGTCGTCGGGTAAGAGCTCGGATTCGGGCCAATAATTCTTCAAATGAAAATGGCTTGGTTAAATAATCATCAGCTCCAGAATCTAATCCAAGGACTTTGTCTTGAATTTGTCCTTTAGCGGTTAACATTAAAATCGGTGTATGAATCCTGTTTTTTCGAAGTTCTTTACAGATAGTGATACCATCCATTTCGGGAAGCAAGAGGTCAAGAATGATAAGGTCGTATTCTTCAGTTGAGGCAAGATCAAACCCGTTTGTTCCATTATATGCGACGTCAACTGCATATCGTTCTTGCTCCAGACCTTTTTTTATTGTGTTGGCAATACGGTGTTCGTCCTCAACAATTAGTATTCTCATAAACAAATATTATATTCCATCAGCTGAAAAATAGCTGAAGGATTTGATGATAGTTGTTCTTGCTAGTGTTTTCATTTTTATATTGACGTATCTAGTAAAAAAGGCAGTTTAGATGCGGTGTGAAAATTTTCTTACAAAGTATTTTGGAGCGGGCGAAGGGAATTGTTCAACTAACAGTTTACGAGTTATTACGAGCGATTACTGTTAGTTAATCCCGCGAAA
The DNA here is from genome assembly GCA_964476245.1 of uncultured Gammaproteobacteria bacterium. GTDB lineage: Bacteria > Patescibacteriota > Microgenomatia > UBA1406 > HO2-37-13b > CAYYYW01. Next base: position 223 of record CAYYYW010000003.1, on the reverse strand, counting down.
CTTTGTGAAGCGGGAAACCCTCTGTTTCCCCGCCGTTGGCGGGGCATTTTACCGGTAAAGTGAGCGGGCGAAGGGAATTGAACCCTCTGTCTTCTCCTTGGCAAGGAGACATTTTACCGGTAAACTACGCCCGCTTCTCGTTAACGCTAGAACTAAGCTTTTTTAAAATTGGGTGCGAATATACAAATTCGCTCGAAACTATTTTATCAAAAACGGTTAAATG
>CAYYYW010000002.1:48297-90412 GCA_964476245.1 uncultured Gammaproteobacteria bacterium | reverse complement strand
ACTATTGTTGGTCTTCCTGACAAGGCAATTGAAGAATCAAAAGAAAGAGTAAGGACGGCCATTAAGAATTCTTCTTTTAAGATGCCCGAGACGAGAATTACCATTAATTTGGCTCCGGCGGATATTCCCAAGGAGGGTTCTCTTTTTGATCTACCGATTGCCATTGGTATTTTGGCTTCAGCCAAGGTAGTTAACCGAGAAATTTTAAACAACAGCATCTTTATTGGCGAACTTTCTTTAGAGGGGAAAATAAGACCGGTGGCTGGTATTCTGCCCGTGGCTATTTTAGCCAAAGAGAAAAAAATTAAAAACATTTTTATTGCCAAAGGAAACGCCAAAGAAGCAGCTTTAATCGAGGGGGTAGATATATACCCGGCCGAGTCATTGATTGATTTGGTTTTGCATTTAAATGAAGAAAAATTGTTGGCCAGTCAGCCAAAAACCCGCCTGGATGAAATATTAGGGAAGGATGATTACGAATTTGATTTTTCTGAAATCAAAGGACAAGAGCAGGCAAAAAGAGCCTTAGAAATTGCGGCGGCCGGGTTTCATAATATTCATTTAAAAGGCCCGCCGGGCGCAGGAAAAACCATGCTTGCTCGTGCGCTTCCCTCTATTCTGCCAAAAATGGACGAGAAAGAGATTGTTGAAGTGTCAAAAATTTATTCAATTTCTCAGGTTTTTATGAGTTCTTCTTTTGTGGTTAAGAGGCCGTTTCGCTCACCCCATCATACAACTTCGCGGGTCGGGCTCGTCGGCGGTGGAACAAAAATTTCTCCCGGCGAGATTTCATTAGCTCATCGGGGAGTTCTTTTTTTAGATGAATTGCCAGAATTTCCTCGTTCGGTTTTGGAGGCGCTGCGTCAACCATTAGAGGATGGTGTAGTGACTATTTCGCGCGCCCAAGGAAGCCTAATTTTTCCCGCCAGATTTTTATTTGTTGGTGCTTCCAACCCCTGTCCCTGTGGTTTTTTAGGTCATCCCAAAAAGGCATGTAGTTGTTCTTTGGGGCAAGTGATTAAATATAAAAAAAGAATATCCGGGCCGCTTATGGACAGGATTGACATTCACATAGATGTTCCTCCGGTTAAGGAAGACAAATTAACCGCCAGTTTTAATTCCGAACCAAGCGCAAAAATAAGACAGAGAGCGGAAGAAGCACGGAGACGGCAACAAAAACGCTTGAAAGACAAAACAACTAGAACTAACGGAGAAATGTCATCATCTCAAGTCCGTAAATTTTGTAAATTAAGCGATGAGGCCAACAATTTATTAAAACAGGCAATCTCCCGTTTATCAATTTCGGCCCGCTCGTATTTTAAAATCATTAAAATCGCCCAAACCATCGCCGATCTTTCCGGAAAAGAAACGATTGAGGCTCAATTTATTGCTGAAGCGCTTCAGTACCGGGTGAAGGAAGAGTAAGGTTGGCTTGTTTTTTGTCCCCGGCTGTGTTATATTAAGTTCATCCTGAAAAAGGGGGTAAAACGCGATGACGAAACGAACAAAAAAAACTTCTACTACAATCGAGAAAAAATCAACCAAGGAAAAAAAGCAACCCCAACCCTCCTCAATGCAAGAGCTTTTAAAAAAACAGTCCTTTAAACCTCCAAAAAAAGGAGAAGAAATTGAAGTAAAAATAATTTCCATCTCCAAAAGACATCTATTTTTTGACATGGGTTGGAAATCACACGCCGTCCTAGGAGAAGTAGAGACAAAAGAATTGACCACATACCTTCCCTATCTAAAAGTAGGAGACAAGATAAAGGTTAAAGTTGTAGTTGAAGAGTCAAGAGAGGGTTTTCCTGTAGTTTCAATGAAGAAATTTTTTGAAAAAGGGAAGTGGGAGATTTTAGAGCTAAAACAAAAAAATGAAGAGCAGATTGAAGTTGTTGCCGGCGACTATGGAAGAGGCGGCGTTTTTATTGAATTTGTTGGTATACGGGGAGTGATTCCTAAAATTCAACTGACAGAAGAGTATATTAATAACCCAGAAAAAATAAAAGGACAAAAAATAAAAGTAAAGGTTTTGGAGGTTGACCAAAAGAAAAATCGTCTGGTTGTTTCTCAAAGAGCGGCAACGTTGGGTATTTCTTATAAAAAGATGCAAGAGAAATTTGACAAGATTAAAGTGGGAGAAAAACACAAGGCAACGGTAATTGGATTCTCCGAGTTTGGAGTTTTTTGTGAGATTGACAAAATTATTGAAGGCCTGATTCACATATCTGAAATTTCTTGGGAAAAAGTGACCGATCCCACCCAATATGCAAAGATAGGAGACGTGATTGACGTGATAGTTACAGAGAAAAACAAAACAAACCTTAAACTTAATCTTTCTATTAAAAAATTTATGCCTGACCCATGGGAAAAAATAGAGAAAAAATATCCCAAAGACAAAGAAATAGAAGGAACAATAATAAGGAAAGAAAAATACGGGTATATTGTAAAATTTGAGCCCGGCGTTGAGGGTTTGCTTCACATCTCAAAACTTACAGACAATAAAGAATTAAAAAACGGAGAAAAAATCAAATTGTTTATTGAAAAAGTTGATGCTCAAAATCGACGGATGAGTCTTATTCCGGTGATCCACGACAAACCAGTTAGTTATAGATAAGGCTGGGAAGATTTGCTACAATTAAATTCATGCAAATCGTCGCCGATCTTCACCTCCATTCAAAATATTCGCGGGCGGTTTCCCCAAAAATGGATCTTTTTGAAATTTCCCGTTGGGCGTCAAAAAAAGGCATAAACTTAGTGGCCACAGGTGATTGGACTCACCCCATATGGTTTCGGGAGATAAAAAGAAACCTTAAAGAAACTGCTCCGGGGATATTTTCATTGGTAGAGACACAAAATCTTGCGTCCCTACAAAACGTGAAATTCCTCCTCTCGACGGAAATTTCCAGCATTTATGTTCAGGGAGGAAAGCAGCGCCGCATGCACAATCTTATTTTTTCTCCATCGTTAGAAGTTTGTGAAAAAATTATTCAAGAGTTACAAAGACGAGGAGCAAATCTAATGTCCGACGGCCGACCGATTATAGGAATCTCATCAAGGGATTTGTTAGAGTTAGTTTTGACAATTGATAAGAATGTGTTCTTTATACCGTGTCATGTCTGGACTCCCTGGTTCTCGCTATATGGCTCTAAATCAGGATTTGACTCAATTGAGGAATGTTTTGGTAAGTTATCTAAAGATATTTACGCCGTAGAAACAGGTTTGTCGTCGGATCCGATAATGAATTGGCAAATTAAAGAATTGGAAAGTCGGTCAATTGTTTCTTTCTCTGACGCTCATTCAAGCCCTAAGTTGGGTCGCGAAGCCACTGTGTTTGTCCCAAATTCCAAATTCCATCCGCCAACTGGCGGACCAAATTCCAAATTTTCTTACGAAGACCTTGTCGAAGCAATAAAACAAGACCCAAATAGTAAACTTAAAATCGCTTATACTATTGAATTTTTTCCTGAAGAGGGAAAATACCACTGGAGTGGACACAGACTATGTGATGTTTGTTATAGCCCAAAAGAGGTAAAAGAAAAAGGAAAAATTTGCCCCGTTTGTCAACGACCATTAACTATTGGTGTGGAGAATCGAGTGATTGATTTAGCTGAAGAAATATTAACTAAAGACGATTTATTTTTTGGAGAAAACAACGCGGGGGCGGCCTTGATTTATGACAAAGAAAAAAAAAGAAGACCATTTGTTTCGCTAATCCCTCTTTTTGAGATATTGTTGGAAATCAATAATAACTCGCCCACAAAAGCGCTACTTGAGTATGAAAGACTAACTTCTGACTTTGCCACAGAATTTGATATTCTTCTGACAAAAACCTACGAAGAGATAGAAAAAATTGGAGGAAAAAAGCTGGCAGAAGGAATTAGGATTGTCCGGGAACGAAAAGTTTTTGTTGATCCGGGCTATGACGGCGTGTTTGGGAAAGTAAAGGTTTTTAACGACGAAAGTCAAAAAACAGGCCATGTTCAGCAAAAAAAAATTGAAAAACAACCTTCGTTATTTTAACGATTTAATTTTTGGATTGTTTCTTTTCTTGTTCGCTACTCAATTGGGTAACCATTTCTTTTTGAATTTTTCTTATGTTAACGGGGTCAGGGTGGATTATTTAAGCTTAATTTTATATACGACAGATATTGTTTTTTTGGTTTTGTTTTTTTTAAACAGGGGGCTGGTTTTAAACGAAATTAAAAAAAAAGCAAAACCAATTCTGTTGTTTTTATTGTTTTTTTTAATTAATGCCTTAATTTCCCAATGCCCTGCCCTTTCTTTTTATCGCTTCCTTAAAATCTTAGAAATTTATTTTATTTTTATTTTTTTTAAAAATTTTAAAAACAGCCGGGTGGTATTAATTTCTTTTTTATTGGGAGGATTGTTTCAGTTGATTCTTTCTCTTGTCCAGCTTTATCAAAAATCATCGCTCCAGGGGATCTTTTATTTTTTTGGTGAAAGATATCTTTCTCTTTCTCAATCGGGCGTTGCCAAAGCATCAGTCGGAGGAGTAGAGTTTTTGCGTCCCTACGGGACATTTTCTCATCCAAACAGTCTGGCGGGTTTTTATCTTCTTTTGTATTTTTTCTTTTTGACTGATAAAAAGTTTAATCGTTTTGTTTTTCTAAAAAATCTTTCGCTTTCGGTTTTTAGCTTATTAATTTTTATTTCTTTCTCCAAAGCAGCCACGATCACCTATTTAACATTGAACATCTTTTATGTAATACGTTATCTTAAATTAAAATGTCGAGTTTGTCTGTTAGCTAAAATCGTTTCGATTTTTATAGTGGCCCTTATTTTCCTTCAAGCAAAAACAGACCCCTTATCTTTGGAGAAACGAATGGTTCTTTTTAAAAACGGAGTGGCCATTTTTTTAAATCATCCGTTTTTTGGTGTTGGTCTTGGTCACTATTTAATTTACCAGGCGCAAATTCCAATTAAATATCCTTATTTTTTCCTCCAGCCGGTTCATAATATTTTTGTTTTATTTTTGGCGGAAACAGGAATTATTTTTTTTGGGGTTGTGGGATATGTTTTGTGGCAGTTCTTTAAAAAGCGTCTTAAGAACATGGCTTTTGTAATGTGTTTGTTGGTTGTTCTAATTACGGGATCATTCGATCATTACTGGTTAACTTTACAGCAGAATTGGTTGTTGTTGGGGGTGGTGTTTGGCAGTCTATTTTAGAGAAAACTTAGTAATTGCGCTTGGGGTAAATTTATTTGTTTGTGGACCGGATGGGACTTGAACCCACAACCTCTTCCATGCCATGGAAGCGCGCTAGCCAATTGCGCCACCGGCCCTTTTTCTATTCGTGTAAATCCGCTATCAATCCGCGAAAATCGTATTTATTATAAAATATTATCAATGATATTTAAAGACCGGGCTGAAGCGGGAAAAAGGTTGGCCGAGGTTTTAATAAAAGACAAAGACATATTGAAAGAAAGGAAAAATATTTATGTTTTAAGTCTTCTTCGGGGTGGCGTCATCGTTGGTTGTCAGATTGCCAAAAAACTCTCTGCCCCCCATCTTCCTCTTGTCGTGAAAAAAATCGGCGCTCCGCTTAATGAAGAATTGGCTATTGGAGCTATTTGCAACGACGAATGTTTTTTAGAGCACGGATTAATTAAAAGATTGAGATTAAATAAAAATCAAGTAAATACTCAAATTAAAAAAGCAAAAGAAAGACAAAAAGAATACTTAAAAAAGTTTATTAACAAGAAAAAACCTCCATCTTTAAGAAGTAAAGTAATTATTTTAGTTGATGATGGAATTGCTACTGGTGCTTCCATACACGCTGCTTTAAAATATTTAAGAAAACAAAAAGCAAGAAAAGTGATTTTGGCAGTGCCGGTTGCGCCAACAGATTTTTCTTCAGAAGGATTTGACAAAACAATTATTCTTCACAAAGACCCTTGGTTGAGCGCCGTCTCGCAATTCTATCAGGAATTTGGTCAGTTAACCGATGAAGAGGCGGGGAGAATCTTTGATTAAAAAAACCCATCTTAGAGTAAAATTGTATTGATGACTAACAGGAATATAAAAAACAATATAAAACTTTTAGCGATTTTTAATTTCTTTTCTGACCTTAAATTTCACAGTGCCATTCTCATTATTTACTTTACAAAAATAACCGGTTCATATACTTTAGGGATGAGTATATTTTCTGCGGTAATGGTTTCATCAGCCCTTTTCGAAATCCCCACGGGTATTTTTTCTGACTATATCGGTAGAAAAAAAACAGTAATATTGGGCGCCCTGTCAAGCGTAGTTGCTTCATTATTTTATGCTTTGGGTTTTGGATATTGGTGGTTGTTTGGCGGCGCCTTATTCGAGGGACTGTCTCGATCTTGGTATAGTGGAAATAATGATGCGCTTTTACATGACACCTTAACCGAATTAGGAAAAAGAGATTATTATGACCACTACTTAGGAAAAGTCAGCGCCATGTTTCAAGCAGCTCTTATGATGGGCGCAGTTTTGGGGAGCGTAATTGCTAATTGGTCATTTGCTTGGGTGATGTGGCTTTCTGTTATTCCCCAAATAGTTTGTCTTGTTTTGGCCGCTCAAATGACAGAGCCCAAAATTACAAAAAAAGAAAGCACAAATATTTTTTCCCATCTTCATCTTTCAGCAGTATATCTTTGGAAGAATATTAAGCTAAGACTATTAAGTATTAATAGTATTTTAGGATTTGGAATTAGCGAGTCTGGATTTCAATTCCGAGGGGTATTTATTAACTCATTGTGGCCATTGTGGGCGGTTGGGCTTGGTAAAATGTTTTCGTACTTATTTGCCTCAATAAGCTATTGGTTTAGTAGTAAGGTTATTAGAAAATTTGGCGCTACTCGATTATTACTGTTCATTTCAATCTATGGAAGAGTAATTAACATGTTGTCAACAGGAATTCCTATAATTATTTCTCCTATTCTCATGGCCAGCACCTCAATATTTCATGGTATAAGCGATGTGGCGGGCAGCAAATTGAGACAACAGGAATTTACTCAAGAACAAAGGGCAACCACGGAATCAATAAATTCGCTTTTAGGAAGTGTTTTTTATGGTGTTTATGCCATCTTTCTTGGATTTGTCGGAGACAAATTTGGCCCGGCAAAAGCTCTTTTTATCTCCCAATTATTTTTGCTTCCTTTAGTATGGACAAATTGGAAATTAGTGAAACTGGAAAGCAAAAATAGAGACAATTAGATTGTTATAACGTTCCATGCGGAGATTATTCGTTGAATCTGCGGGAATTGTTAAAATCCTAAACAACAAAGGGGACGAGATATCTTTGGGTCTTGTTTTAGGTTGTTTTATAATATATATAAATTCTATGACAATTCTTGCTCACGGTCTATGGGCGGCGGAAATTTTTAAACCCCCATTAAAACCATGATTATTAAATTTCTTCAATGGAATGTTTGGTATAAAGAAAAGATTGAAAACATAGTTAAAACGATATCCGTCATAAATCCTGATATATTTTGTCTTCAAGAACTAACAGTTGACTCAGCATATAATCCGAAAATCAATACCCCAAAGTATTTGGCGGAAAAATTAAAGGTTAATTTTTATTTTAAAGAGGCAAATAAAACACAATGGGCCTCGGGGAACGGAATATTTAGCCAATTTCCTATCACCCACACAAATTGTGTTTACATTCAACAATCTTTAAACGCCGGCAATGATTATTCCCAAGAAGGAAGAGTTTATATTGAAGCAGAAATTAACTTAGGCAGAGACAGACTTTTAGTAGGCACAACCCACGCCTCCTATACCCATCGTTTTATTGTCACAAAACAAAAAAAGACAGAAATTGACAAGTTGTTAAAGGGATTAAAAAAACACAAGTCAAAATTCGTTTTTTCCGGCGATCTTAACTCAAGGGCATATTCTTATACTATTAAACGAATCTCCAAAATATTAAAAAATTCTGGTCCACCACTTAGTCAAAACACTTGGACAACAAAGCCTTTTGATTACAAAGGTTTTTACGAAGACAAATTAAATTGGAGATTAGACTACGTTTTTGCTACTAAAGATATTAAAATAGAGAGCTCAAAAATAATTACTACCCAATATTCAGACCATTTACCAATATTGGTAGAATTAAGGTTATAAAATCATGAGCACAGTATTTGTTCTATTAGCCACTTCCTGGATTATTTTAATTTTACTGCTAGAACTTTTGTTCTTAATTAGTTTGTTTGTGCCTGAAAAAATTACCTATACGGAGATTCAACCAACCGTTTCAATTATTGTGGCGGTTTGGAAGGAAGGAGAAAGAATAGAAAAGTGCCTGCGTTCTTTATTAAAACAGGATTATCCAAAAACAAAAACAGAAATTATTGTTATTGGTGGAGGAGAAAACGAAACGGTTACTATTTGTCAGAAGTTCGCCAATGAGGGAAAAATTAAGTTTATTCATGAAAAGACCAGACAAGGGAAGTGGTGGGCTTTAAACAAAGGAATTGAGGGGACAAAAAACGAAACAATAGGTTTTACCGACGCCGATTGTGTTTTGCCACCAAATTGGCTTAAAAACTTAGTTTCTCGATTAAATGACGGAGACATAATTATATCGCCATACATATATAGTTCGGAACGAACGTGGGTTCATAAAACTACTTTTATTTCTACTTTTGTGATGTCGTCAATTATGAGAAGCCTTTCAAAAATATTTAGGCTAAGCCCCTTTTTTGGTTTTGGTTGTTTGATGAAAAGAAAAGTAATTGAAAAAATAAAATTTAAGAAAAGTTATATTGAAGACATTATATTTTCTTACGACGCTAATAAAATAGGGTTTAAAATTATTTTTGACAGCAGAGTTAGACCACGGCAGGCCAATCCCAACACCCTTTCTGATGTAGAAAAATTTATAAGAAGAGCGACGCCGGCGGTTTTAGACGAGATGAGCAAGATGGCCGACCTAACCTCTTATTTTGTAAGAATTTTTGGGATTTTATCCTTTTTCAGTTTACCGTTTTGGCTTTTTTGTTTATTTATAGGAAACAATCTGGCAATTTTTATGGGATTGGTTTTTGTGGTTGTTTCGATGATGGTTTTTTTACTAATTTTAGTATCAGAGGGTTTTATTTCAAAACTTCATTATTTTCCTTTACTTCTTCTATCTATTTTTATCTATGGTTTTTTTGGTATTAAGGAGGCGGTGGTGTTTAAATTCCACAAAAACAAAAATTGGGACGATATCTGGCCAATTTATAATAAGGCATGATGCGAAAAGTTTTTCTTCATTATATAATTAGAGCCTATGAAGATCGCTATTTTAGGTGGGGGAATTACCGGGCTTACCGCCGCATATTATTTAGCAAAAAAAAGACACGAAGTAACTATTTTTGAAAAAGAAAAATTTCTCGGTGGAATGGCGGCGGGGTTTAAAGGCAAGGGATGGGATTGGCACCTAGAGAAAACCTATCATCATCTATTTGCCAACGACCACGATTTCTTAAATTTTGCCAGAGAGATAGGTTTTGATAAGATTTTTTTTAAAACACCAGAAACAGCATCGTTATATGAAAATTCAATCCGCCAGCTGGCGGACAAAAATCAAAAATTTTCAATTTATCCTCTTGATACTCCTCTTGATTTTCTTAAATTTCCTCTCTTGTCTTTTCCTCAAAAAATACGAGCAGGCGCAGTCCTTGCTTTTTTAAAAGCATCGCCCCCCTTTTCATTTTATGAAAGACAGACCTGCGAGAAATTTTTAAGAAAAACAATGGGAAACAGTGCCTGGCAAATTTTATGGCAAGAACTTTTTCAAAAAAAGTTTAGGAAATACGCCGAAGAAATTTTATCCTCTTTTATTTGGGCTAGGATCAAGAAAAGAACAAAAAATCTTGGGTATGTTAAAGATGGTTTTCAAAGCTTTGTTGATTTTTTAGAAAATAAAAATAAAGAATTAGGGGTTGTTATTAAAAAAGGCTGGTCGATTGAAAAAATAGAGAAGAGAAAAAGTCTTTTTCAAATAGACTCTTTTAGGTCCCGCGCCAATAAATTTGAAATAGTTATTTCAACTTTACCAACACCGATTTTAGCAAAAGCCGTTGACAAAGTTTTTTCTTCAAATTATTTAAATCAACTTTCAAAGATAAAATATCTTTACGCACTTAATTTAATTTTGGAAACAAAGGAGCAATTACTTGACAAAACATACTGGCTAAACATATCGGCTTCCGACATTCCTTTTATGATTTTAGCTCAACACACCAACTTTATTGATAAAAAACATTATGCCGGCAACCACATTCTTTATGTGGGTTGGTATGTAGATGATAACGACAAACTTCTAAAAGCGAACAAAGAACAAATTTTAAGTTTTGTTTTGCCATATTTAAAAAAAATAAACCCCAATTCTAAGCTGCAAATTACAAATTGTTGTTTATTTAAAACTCTCTTTGCCCAGCCGATTTTTGACAAAGAATTTCTTAAAAACAAACCCAATTTTAAAACACCGACAAAAAATTTTTATATTGCTAATCTTGATATGACTTATCCTTATGATCGGGGGATAAATTATGCGGTAAAATTGGGAAAACAAGTCGCCGTGCTGATCTGAGTCAAAATTAAACAACTACCTTCTTGTTTTTAAGTAATCTTTTAAACTTAAAAGAATTCCCTTAAAGGCTATTTTTTGTTTTAGTACTAGACCTTTATCAAAAAAACGAAATTGAGAAACATCGTCTTTTGAAAGAAGTTTTCCTTTCCGCGTTTTGGCAGAAACCACAACGCAGAGGGTAGGATAATTTATATTTTGATAAAGATACCTATCAGAATAAATTCCAATGAATCGATTTATTGAAATATCAATATTCAATTCCTCTTTAACCTCTCTTTTTATTGATTCTTCTAAATTTTCATTTGGTTGAATAAACCCACCGGGCAAATCCCAACAATCTTTTTTCGGTGGAAATTTTCGTTTGACGAGAAGAATTTCGCCTTTGTTATTTTCTAAAACAACGGCATTGCAGGGAAGAGGGTTAATATAAAAACGAAAACTACAATTAAGGCATTTTAAAAAATTTTCTCTTTGGGGAACGAGCTTTCCTGAACATTTTGGACAAAATTTAAAAACTTTTTTTGGGTACATATTTTTTAGGTTTTTAACTTAGGTTTGTTGATTAAATTTTCCAAAATCTTCCAGCGGTTTTTTTTGACTTCGTGTGGAACGTCGTCTTTTAAGACCTTAGTGGCCGCAGTCATTGGTCGGGAAGAGTACACAGAAATATAAGCTTTTTCAAAATCAACATTTTTACACAGTTTTACCGTATTTTCAAATTCTTCCTCTGTTTCTCCACAAAATCCAACAATTATGTCTGTGGTTATTTTTATATTTGAGATTTGAGTTTTGAGTTTTAAGATCAGAGCAAGATATTGCTCTGCTGTGTACCAACGATTCATGCGTTTTAAGACGTTTTTGTCTCCGGATTGGACAGGGAGATGAATAATTTTGGTAATATTTTTGTTTTTTGCAATTACTTCAATCAACTCTTCAGAAAAATCCCAAGGGTTGGAAGAAATAAAATCAACTTTTTCAAAGTCCATTTTGGCGACTTCGTCTAAAAGATAAGGAAATAAAGTTGGTATTCTTAAACGGCCCAGGTGTTTGACGTAAATGGGCTTAATATGCCTTTTGTTAAATTTAATCAACTTGTCATTTCGATCCGCCAGCGGGCGGAGAGAAATCCCTTTATTTTTTGAGAGATTCCTCGACTCGCTTCGCTCGCTCGGAATGACAAGGGGAGTGATTAAATCAGCCCCGTAGGAATTAACATTTTGCCCCAAAAGGGTGATATTTTTATATCCCCGTTCTTTTAATTGTTTGCATTCGTTAATAATATCTTCATAAGGCCGACTAATTTCTCGACCGCGAGTAAAAGGAACAACGCAAAAACTACAGAAGTTATTGCAGCCGTTGGAAACAGGTACCCAGGCGGAAATTTTATCAGTTCTTAAAGGAGCATTATCAAAGCCCACTTCTTCGGTCGGTAGAAATTCGTCAACGGCCGGCATAATTGTTTTCAGTCTTTGTAAATATTTACCGGTTTTGTCTTGGAGAGCTAAGCCAATCATACAGCCGGTTAAGATAATTTTTTGTTTTTTCGTTTTAAGCTTTGTAAGATTGTTTATTAATCCGTAAACTCTATTTTCTGCCGATTGACGCACCATGCAGGTGTTTATAATTACATAGTCAGCTTCACGATAAGATCTGGCTTTCGTCATTCCCCGCGTGACAAAAGCAGCCGCGATCCGTTCACTATCAGCCACGTTCTGTTGACACCCAAAAGTTTTTATAAAGTATTTCATATTAACCACCCCAGCTTTGGTATTTTTTAATCGCCATGTTCCAGAACCTCAAAGACGCCAGCAACAACAGAAACGACATTAGAAATGAGAATAGGATTAACCAAGGCGACAAAAGACCAAGCAGAGCCTTTGAGGGAAAAGACATCATTATTCCAACAGGGACAATAAAAGTAAAAATTCCTCGAATTGGTTCTTTATAAATCTCCATGGGAAAACGGCCAAGAGATGTCAAGTCTCGATAAATCATGATTGTATGGTCAACCTCCGTTGTTAATACCCCAAGCGCCAAAACAGAGACGTGAAAAGAAGCGGCTATTACCAGGGCGTTTATCAGCAAACCAAGATAAAGAAAAAGATTAGCTGCCGAAAGCGGACCAAGTTTGGAAGCAAAGAACAAAGTCAAAAACAAATACGGGAACAGCATTAAAAGATCCATAAAATCAACTCCGCCGACCAATATCCTTAAAAATGGATGAAACGGTTTAATTAAAACGGTGTCAAGCTCGCCAGAAACAACCAGAGGTCGAAAACGATAAACTTCGCGAAACAAAAGCTGGGTTATCGTGTCAATAATGTTAAAAGTGAGATAGAAAAAAACTGCTTGATCTACGCCATAGCCTTTTAATGCTTTTGTTTTAGAGATCAGGAAATAGACAAAAAAGAAGAACATCAGGAAGCGCAGAAACTTACCCAATATAAAAAAGAGGATGCCTAATCTTGCCCGGGTAACAGACTTTAGAGAAAATTTGGAAAAGAGAAGAAAGATTTTTAGATTGTGAATTATATTTTTCATGGTTATCGGCCAAAAAAACTATAGCTTTTAAGTCCTTTGCGCCAGAAAAATTTGGCCAAATAATAGCTTAAATAAACCCAAACAGAACAAACAACAATTTCAAAAAATAAATTGTAATTTATTCCCCGAAGATAAATTTTTGTCGGCAGATAATAAAAATAGGGAAAAGGCGTTAAAAGAAGAAAATAATAAATGGGTTTTGGTAAGATGTCCAGAGGGAAATAAGTTCCGGAGAGAAAAAAAACGAGAATAAAATAAATAAATCTTGGCGCCCAAACCTCATTGCTCCAAAATCCGATAAAGGAAAGATTAAGGCTAATAAAAAAAGAAATTAATGTTCCTAAAAAAATAAAAATTACAAAAGGGATATATATAAAAAAATTATTTTGTAAATAAACTGGCGGTTTAAACAGAATTATAATTAAGGAAATTTCTACGACGGCAAAGAAAATGTTTAAAATTTTATCGGTTAAATCACGGGCGAAATAATATTTAAAGAATGAAATCGGTTTTAAAATATAATTAATAATGTTGCCGGAGATAATTTCGCCGGCAATATCAACGGTTCTTGTTGCCAAGACAAAATTAGAGATTAAAGAAGACAAAAGGATATAAGAGAGCATCTGAGTTTTTGAATAACCAAAAAGACTGCTTTTTCCTTCAAAAACCGATTGCCATAAAAAATAAATAATAAATAAATTCAAAACCATGCGAAAACGCCAAAGGATAAAATTCAGTCGATAAGCAAAATATTGGCTAAGGGTAGTTCTAAAAACCTCAAGGTATTTTCGCATAGGGTAATTATACTTTAACTATAATACTGGTTATGAAATTGCCGCATTTAAAACATGAAAAAAGTCTTTGGAGAAAGGGATTTTTAGTTATTGGGGTTGACGAAGCGGGGCGGGGATCTTTAGCCGGGCCGGTAATGGCAGCCGCCTGTCTTTTTTCCAACGATAAGAACTTTATTAAAAAAGCCAACTCTCAAAAGATAAAAATCGCCGATTCAAAAAAATTAACCCCAGATCAAAGATTTGTTGCCTACCGATGGATTAAAAAAAATTGTCTTACCTGCGGTTTTGGTAGGGTCGGAGTTAATGAAATAAACAAAATTGGGATTACTAAAGCCTCAATTAAGGCCATGCGGCAGGCAATCAAACAGGTAAAAATTAAGATCATCGAGAAATTTAATGGCCAACCGAGGCTTTTTGTTCTCTCTGATTATTTTTATATTCCCCATCTTAGAAACATAGGCATACACCATCAAAAACCTATTGTTCATGGAGATGCAATTTCATTTTCCATTGCCGCCGCCTCAATTATTGCGAAGGTGGAAAGGGACAAACTAATGGTAAAATTATCGGAGCAACATCCTTTATATAAATGGACGAACAATAAAGGTTATGGAACCTTAGAGCACAGGAAGACGATTAAAAAGTATGGAGTAACCAAACACCACCGCCCTCATTTTGTTAAAAACATTTTAAAAACATGATTAACTATTTAAAAAAAGAACTAAATAAACTAAGTAGTCGGAATCACGTTGATAAAAAAACAATTGAGAAGTTTTTTAAGCGACTAGAGCTAGATTTAAAAATAGTTAAAGACGAAAACCCAGCCGACCATTTTTGTGTGTTCTTTTTACCAATTAATAAAAAAACCAACTCAGTTTTCTTAGGACATCACATTAAAGCGGACGACTGGATTCCGCCAGGAGGGCATATTGAAAAAGGAGAGTTTCCTTTAGAGACAGTTAAAAGAGAATTTTTGGAAGAATTATCATATAAGTTAAATAAAGAGAGAATAGAACTGTTTGATTTATCGAGAATAACAATTAACAAACCCAACAGGCTTTGTAAAATTCATTACGACCTCTGGTATTTGGTTTATACAGAGAAAATTAATTTTATTTATGATAAAAAAGAATTTTATCAGGCCGGTTGGTTTTCGTTAGAGAAGGGACTGCGATTGATGAAAACAGTCAATTACAATACTATTGTGAGAAAATTAGGAAAGATATGTTAGTTTATTAATATATAGTTATGATTTTACCAATAGTCTTATTAATTGCTCTCGTCGTATTTATTGGTTATTTAATCAAGTGGCTTGGTCAAAAAGATGAGGAAAATGGATGAGCCCCAGCATGTTTTATTTGTAGTTAATATTATATTTGTTTCGATTATTTAAATAATCGAAGCATGTAGGCTCAAAATTTTAAGCAAGTCAAAAACATTAGTTACTATAAGAATTATAGAGAGATATCCGCAGCTGAAGCTGTAGTGCTCTGCTGTTGTGCGTCTTTCATAATAGAAATAGATATTTTAGGTGTTCGAGTCTAACTCGGCTCAATACCATTGATTGGGACTTACGTACTTCAATTACCTTAAATCGTTTTAAATTTTTTGTGGAAGGCTGTAATCTTCTATTTCGCTCCGGGGGCGTTAAATTAATAAAATAACAAGATTAAAAATATTAAATTTCTTGTTTTAAAAAATCGATTATTTTTTTATATATATTTAATTGAAGATTAGTAAGATCGTCTCTATCAAGTAGGTTTAGTGATCTTTTTCTCGTATATTTGTAGTAAGTTGCAGATATTTTTTTTGCTTTATATTTAACATCAGAAGTCTTTCCATGCCCCCAATCATGTCTTAAATCAAGCCTAAAATATTTAATATCATTAATTATATCGTGATTTGAATTTTTTAATCTAATTCCATTACCCGACCCCTCATAAAGTAGCTTATAGATAAAATCTATAAGTTCGCCAAAACTAGTTTCATTATGTATCGGAATACCAAGTTTTTCTTCGATTTTAACATTTTTACTTGTAAGCTTTATTTTTTCTTCGCCATTATTATATAGATGTGATTTATTAACTTCGACGATTAAATTAAATATTTCTTTTGCCTCTTTTTGTAATGAGTCATTTAGTTGACTATGAGTGCGCCTTATAAAAACATTAAGCGAAGGATTAATAATACTTAAATACTTTGTTAATATATCATTTCGAGTCGTTATAGCTTCTTTGCTATCGGTGTTTCTAGAGATGGCATCTTGATAATTTAATAAATTTCTGTTTGTTGCCTTTGAACCTTTTTCAACCTCCTTTTGTAATAAATAAAAAAATGACAAGAAATAGTCCTTGATATTTTCAATATTTTTGCTAATTGAGTCAATATTTTTAAATTGATAGAGAAGATAAAATACTGATAGTATATTGGCTCTGTTTCTTAAGACTTTCGGATGATTTTTAAATATGTTATAGAGCAAATCAAGAATTTTTTTAACTTTACTAGCAACGGGTGATTTTTTACTAAAATTTTTATTATCTTTAAGCATTCTTTCTAATTCACTTTGTCTTAGCTGAGAAGGAATTTGATGTATGACGAGATAAAAAAATTTAGAACAGATAACAAAATGAGCGTATCTAGTATCTCTAACGCTTATAGCTTTCTGAAAAAAGTCACTCTTTGATAACTCCTTAATATAATCCCGTAGATTTCCACCGATAGCATTAAGTTTTTCTGCTGTATTTAATGGTGTCCCAAGTTGTAATCTTAAAAATAATACTTCCAGCTCTTCATCGGTCGCATCTTCGATTTCATCAATTTGGAACTCATAGTCATCAAATTTATCTGAAAATTCTGGCCTTAATGTACTATAAGTCTTCCCGTTATATTTTTTAACTGCTTCATCGGGAAGAACTAGTTTATTATCATAAAACTCAAATACAGCGTTTAATCTTTGCTGTCCGTCGACGCACTCAAACGATTGTTCATCGGCATCTACAAGCCTAAAATATAGTTTGGGGATTTTCCATCCCTTAAGGATAGTGTCAACAAACAACTGCTTTTTCTGTAATGACCATACCTTACCTCTTTGATATTCAGGAATATCAATTCGTGCTCTTCTTTTATAGAGCTTGTCTAGAGATTTGTTTCTTGTCTCCATTTTCATAGATAAGTATTTGAATTATAACAAGAAATATTACTTACTGGAATATTATAGACATTACTGGTTAACCTCTTTAACCTCTGGTGTTAAAAAGGGCGCTGTAAAATCTAGATTAATACTCTAATTTTTTCACCTGCGGAGTGAAATAGAGCATCGCAAGGCGGTAAAAACGATTAGAAGCAAATTTTATTGAATAAATCAACCTCGGAGGCTGAAGATATTAAAAATATTAATTTATCTTCTATTTAATTCTCTTGATAAAGCCGCTGATTCATCACCCATTTTTATAACTGCATTCCACAAACTTATATCATCACCAGAAGCAGACTTACCGTCTGATAGTTTATTTATCAAATGATTGCAAAAATCTATTTGTCTATTAAAAGAATCTATAAGCATGTTCAATTTTTCTTCATTTATATAACCTCTTGCCTGTTCCCACGATGATTTTACTCTATAAATATCGCTTAAATAAGATTTGATATTATCTATATTAAGCCTGTAAGATACGTTGTTGTTTGGATAATTAGGAACTGTATTATTTGATTGATATCTTTGTGCCTTTGGAATGCCTTTTGCCATATTACCCGAATTAATCAAATCGTCCACAACCTTATGTATATAATTAGAAGATAAGGCAAAACCCAATCCTTCAAGAATTCGTGGAGATTGATCTTTCGACCATTCAGCTCTCAATGTATTTATTCCCACAACCCCACAGTAGTTTACTAAAGGTCCTCCTGAACTCCCAGGATTTATAGCTGCGTCAGTCTGAATATCTTCAGTGCCGTCTTCATAATGATTCGTTCGTGAGTATATTCCCTTAGTGACGGTAGATTCACCAGTTGGATCGTTTGGCCAACCAAAAGCATAGAGCTCCTCCGCAATGTTAAGTTGGTTAGAATCAAACCACTGACATGTGGGGACATTAGACGAATCAGGAAGTTTTAATACGGCAAGATCCAATGTCAGAGAATAATTCCAGACTTTTATCTCTTTTTCTTCATCGATCCAAACTGTAATTTTTGACGCTCCTTCAATTACGTGTTTATTTGTTATCAGATATCCATTTTTTATTACAAATCCGCTTCCGTGTCCACCGTCGTTTCTTAATATTCGGAACGTACAGGTTTTAGCTTTTTTTAAAGTTGCATCTTTATCGCACGAGGATCTTGAGGTAATGTAATCGCCTTCCACAATCGATGTGGTTGGTTGTATAGATTTTAATAAAGCGTTGTATTGGTTTTCAGAACTTTTTTCGTATAAAAAATATAAAAATAACAAAAGTACAACTAAAACCATTGTTAATAAAACCTTGTTTGTAAAACTATTTTGTTTTTTCATTGAATGTTTTTGTTTGAGAATCATTTTGTAGGATTTAAGTTGATTATATTATCTTTTTTATTCCAAGATAAGAGTTTTAATTGTTTTGAAATTTGTATTGTTATCTTTTTTCGCCTCTGGAGTGAAATAGAGTGTTTAGAGTTTTTTAAAAATTTATTGACAGTTTTAAGTATTTAAATAAGTTAAAAAATGATATAATTAGTGTTACCTTAAAGATTTAAATAATTATGACACCTGAACCAATACTTGACCTAAGTCACCCCGAGGGGATTATTGCAAGAAATCAATTCGATGCTATTAATTTAGTAAGGCATTATGGATTATTGCTTAATCCGCTTGATGAAGCTCGGATAAAAGCTGGCATTGAGATATCAATGCGCGTTGCTCAAGCGTTGCCCGATGAGGTCTTGGCAAAAACTCCCAGCAATTTAAATTCAGAAGTCCGAGGTTATGTTGACAACCTAAAATTAAACATTCAAGAAAGTTCTCCAGCATTTAGTGGAAGACCCGAAGACTATCCTTCTTATGCTACGCCTAGCTTAACAAAAGACGAAGAAATATATTACGCAAATGGGGTTATTGAGTGGCGACGAAGAGGTAAAATGATAATAATGGATATATTTCCTAGAAGGGAAGGAAATAGACTAGCGTTTGCTCCCCCACAAACTTATACAGAAGAATTAGATGAAGAATCTTCTTATAAGTATGTTCCTCATGTAAGTGAAAGTAGTGATATAGATAGGTTAAAAACAGAGTTACTACAAACTAAAATAATGACACAGGCAGAAATAGATCTATTTTTCAATAAGGAAGATATCCCAACTACATAAACAACCTGAATAGCCTCTTGGGCTTGTTAGAATGCGGAAACAAGCTAAATTGAATTAATCTTTTATTTCTAAAAGCAAAACTTGAGGGAGTTTTTAACTTTTGTGAAGCCCCGTTCAGCACTATGGATAAAGTGAAAAGTGATAGACAAAACATCGCCGTGCTTTAATTTATGCCATTGTGCCCGTGGTTTTTTATATAATTGCATTAATGCAAGCGATAATTTATGCTCTTATCGCCTATTTTGCTTGGGGAATAGGAATAACTTTTGAAGCCATTGCCGCCAGAAAAATTGAATCAAAATCCTTTAGTTTCTGGGGCTTTTTTTTGGCTTTTATTATTACGTCTTTCTTTGCTCCGTCGGCCTTATCTAAAACTAATAATGTCTCGCTTGAATTAGTAGGAATTTGCTATATCATTGCCTTCTTTATGATAGTTGGAGCTATATGCTATTATGAAGCCTTGAAAAAAGGCAACCCATCTTTAGTGGGAACCATTGGTTCCTCTTTCCCATTCGTCACGGTTGTTCTTTCTCTTATTTTTCTAAAAGAAAAAATTACGGTTTACCAAATTTTAGCCATTATTGTTATTTTTTTCGGTTTAACTTTATCAACATTAGACATTAATCAATTAAAAAAAAGAAGATTAGTTTTAAACGCTGGTGTTTTTTTAGCTTTGATAACGATGTTGTGTTGGGGAATTTATTCAACCCTTATTAAAATTCCTATAAATAAAATAGGCTGGTTTCTCCCGAATTGGATTATTTTTTCATCTTTTCCTCTTGTTTATCTTTATATCAAAATAACCAAAACCAAACTAGATATACCAAAAAGACAGGATGCATTAATTCCTGTTGTTCTATCAATTGTTTTTGTAAGAACAGCGGAATTTGCCTATAATTTAGGTTTAAGTAAAGGAATGGCGTCGGTTGTTGCGCCTATTGCCGGTGCCAATCCCACCTTATTCGTTTTGCTTGCTTATTTTATTTTTAAAGAACCATTGAAAAAAACACAGATAATAGGAATTGTTACTACATTAATTGGGGTAATTCTTCTTTCGACCTTAAGTGTGTAGACAGGATCTTTGCAATTTCCCCCAGCGCCAGTCTCGCTGAGCGGGACGGTGCGGGGTTTCGCACTCTGAATGCCCGAAGTGGTTGATGCCCCGACTGTAAGGTCGGGGAGCGCTTCACTTAAAAAAAGCCCGTCTTATTAAAAGACGGGCTTTTATGATGTGTTCATAGGATTATAACCCTTTTATGATTGTGGTGGATTATTTTCTCCTGGTGGATTTTGTTCCTCAGTTGGTGGCGTCGTTGGTGGCGTCGTGATTGGTGGCGTAGTTGGAGCTTGAGGAACGGTTGGTTCTACATTAGGATCTTGCACCGGAGCATCTTGTACTGGTGGCGTAGTTTGACCAATATTAGTCCCAGGAATACCACTATTATTGATGGGTTGATCTAGCATTTTTTTCACCTCCTCTCAATTAAAACTTATAAAATCAAACTTTACGTGAGCAAGGGTTGTGATATTTTACCAGCATCGTTCGGCAAATTTCAAGAAATATTACGAAAGAGATTCGTTGAACTTTAATAATAATTTTTTTTGATGTTTATACCATTCTTCATCGGAAGAGAGAAATTTTAAGCCTTTTTTGTTCATTCTTTCGAAGAAAAATAGGCCATTGAGGTGATCTATTGAATGTTGTATTAATCTGGCCTTAAACCCTTTGGCAGTAATGGTAATTTTCTTACCTTTTTTATTGAACCCTCCAATTTTAATCCATTCATATCTTGGAACGATGGCATAAAGCTTGTTTTCATTTATGGAACAGCATTTTTCCCAGCCGTACACCTTGTTTTCGGATTTTTCCATAATCCATGGATTAACTATCGTTAATAAACGTATTCTTTCTTTTCGGTATTGGTTTTTGAAAACATTTTTTGAAAGTTTTGACCTGATTATGATTATTCTTCTTGATATACCTAACTGCGGAGCTGTGATGTTGGTTATTGTCTTTTCATTAAAAATCTTAATAAGATTGTTGATAATTTTTTGATTTTCTTTGTTTTTTATTTTTATCGCCTGCAAAGGGGAAGCGACTTTAGTTAAATTTGGATTACCAAATTGAAGTATTTTAGAACAACGCATTAATCAAAGTTTAACATAAAATTATCTAAAAATAAAACTTACATTAACTTTTTATATTCTTATTTTAAACCAAATGTTTGTTTCTTCCCACTTCGTCCCGATGAATCGGGACCTCGTTAAGGATTTTAAATTAAGCGTTTATTGCGAAAGGCGAAGCCGCGTTTGACGCGGCGAATCCAGAGGCAGTTTTAAGATATTTTTCGAAAGTTCTTTTAAGAATTTGTTTTAGTTGTGTTCTTCCGGCTCCACTTTTTAAATATTCTTCTCGAGCTTTGGCGTCGGCTTTATCGATAAAATATTCGTAGTGAATCAGCAAGAAGGGTATCCGTAATCTGGTTGCGGTTGCTTGACCCTTAGCATGCTGGGTAAGTCTTGTTTTTAAGTTAGAAGTAAATCCAATATATAAACCGTTATCTTTTAAAGACAATAAGATATAAACGTAGTATTTGCCTTTATTATTAAAAGAAACGTCAAACGTTTCCATTTTTAAATATATATAAAAGTCGCGTCTTGATCGCGTTCGACGCGATCAACGCGACACGCTTAAGTCACGTTTGATGTGACTTACAAACACGTCTTCGCTAAGTGGCGAAGCCGCGTTTGACGCGGTGGAGATGCCCGGAGTTGAACCGGGGTCCGAGAAAACACCTTTGAAAATTTTTAGCTTAGAATAAATTGTTTTTAACTCTTGCTTGATTCGGAAAACAAGCAAACCTTGTCAAGCGGTTAGTTTAGTTTTGTCAATCCTGAATATAACTAAAAATTTTTCAGAATCTTACCCCGATTGGTTTTCCCTCTTTGGGTTTAATCGGAGAAAACCCAAAGAGAGGGAATTAGTTGTATGCCTGAACAAAGGCAGGCACGCGCCCGCCGAAAGCTAGGAATTCAACTTCTTCCGCTGATAAATTGTGGTTATCAGGTATTTTTTTCTAGTTAACGGATAGATCCGTCTAAGCGATTTTTAAAAGTGCAATTTTCCCGTCGATGCCTTGCATCCCCGTTAGAAAATCTTTGCGAACTTTGTGAGCAATTAGATTTTCTTACGTCCGCCTAAAATCGCCCCACGAGCCGCAGTAGAAATCTACTAAGGCGAGTGGGAAGATTTGGCGGACTGATCACCCCTTTACATACTCCTTCATTTCTCTTTCTTCTTCTCTTTTTATATCTCTTTTCTTTTCTATTTTTTTCCTCTCTATTTCTCCTCTTCCTTTAACTAAAGCAATTTCAAGCTTAATTAGGTGCCCCTTATTATAGCAGGAAACAGGCACAATTGTCAATCCACGGCCCGAATTAATTTTTGTTTTTAATCGGATTAATTCTTTTTTGTGAAGAAGTAATTTGCGTGACCTTCTAGAATCATAGCCTTGGGGCCTGGCGTATTGATAAATAGGAATTTCGGCGTTAAGAAGATAGGCGCCAGAGGCCATAATTTTGACAAAGGCTTCTTCCAGTCGCAGTCTTCCCGTTCTTATAGATTTAACTTCAGCCCCAGTCAAAGCAATCCCTGCCTCATATTTTTCAACAAGACTATATTGCCGATTAAATTTTTTGTTAATTATCTTCATGAAATAGATTTTAGCAGATAAAAAACATTATAGCGTTTTTAAAATCTTCTTATCCCATAAACCACTATAGGGTTCAGGGTTCCGCCTCACGCGCAAGAGTGGGACGTCAGACGTTTCGCAGGAAGGAACTCTGTAAATAGTGGTGCCACGGGCTTTGGGACGTCAGACGTCCCTTTGTTTGTGGGGCTCCACAAAAGTGGCAAATTTAGAGAGAGAAAATAGGTTGAAATAATTTTTTAGTATGTTTTTAATCCAAATATAAGCTTAAGACATTGGTCAATCATCCGCGGTCCCGCTATAACTTCAAGATAAGAAGCTAAGGCATTTTTAACAAAATCAGCCCAACTTATATCGGAACTTTTCCCGTCAATAATATCAACTGCTTCTTCTAAGCGATTATATAAAGATTGAGCATCTTCATTCTTGTCTTCTCCTTCAATTTCCAAAAAAGGCAGTCTTGCTTTCCCTTTAAAGACTTGTTTTAAATAATCTCTAACTCCCCCATCGGCCTTAGAAATCAATAGTGTTAAATTGGCAATTGCCTTTTCCCACGAGGTTCCACAAGCTTCAGTTCCAAGAAGCGGAGTGTTCAGGCAAATGTCACCACCGGCGGCTAATTTTTTGGCTAAAGGTTCATCATAATCTTGGACGAAATGAATTCGTCTTTTAAGAACTTCTCTTATTTTCTCATTTTCATAGCTATCAATCTGCTGCAAAATGAATCGCATTGAGTGTTTCATATCG
Source organism: uncultured Gammaproteobacteria bacterium (assembly GCA_964476245.1). GTDB lineage: Bacteria > Patescibacteriota > Microgenomatia > UBA1406 > HO2-37-13b > CAYYYW01. The sequence continues at coordinate 66,706 of CAYYYW010000002.1, read as the reverse complement.
TGACCGGTTTTATGAGCTTTGCCGGCGATTAAAAGATGAATGTTTTTTTCTTCCAGCAAATCTGCCAATTGGGGAAGATCCATAAAAACAAGCCAAGGTCTTTTATATTCTTGCCAGCGCCTTGCCCAGTAAACAATTTTCTCTTTTATCCGTTGACCATCGGGAAGCACTTTGTCTTCGGCTGGTAAAGTAATAGGTTGGTCATATTGATCACGACGGGTTTCTAAATACTTTCTTAGTTCCTGCCGGGCGGCTTCTTTTATTTCAATAAGTTCATCGTCAACTAAAGCCTCGATTTTATTTTGGTAGTCTTCTGACGCCAAACCAAATTCATCTAAAATTCCTTTATATCTATCAGTAAAAAGCCCAAGGAGTCGGGGATTGAGCCATCTGGGGAGATAAAGAGCGTTGGTGATTGGCCAATGTGGGCGATTAAAAACTTCAGTTGCTCGATCGGCGTGTAATTTGCTAACACCACTATGCGTTTGGGCAAGCCCCATGGCAATATCAGTTATGCGTCCGGCGGATTTTTCCGCGAGGGTTCTCAATAAGGTGGCAACGTCAGGATGAAGATTGCCGGCCATCTGTTCATCTGATTGACCGTGAACATGTCTCATAATGCCATCTTGAGAAAAATGTCCAGCTGCTGATCCTTCCATAGTATGATTAGTAAAAATTGTATTCATTCGAACCATTTCCAAGGCACCATCGACAGCCATCCCTTGTTTAACGAGATAATCCAAATGTGACAGGACAAAAACAAACGTGGCTGCTTCATTCATAATGATTTTTGAAGGGACAATACCAAGCTCAACCAGCCCTTTGTGAACGGCCATAAGTCCGGCGTCTTGAAAAAGCCGATGCCAATCATTGGTAGAGCCTTGATATAACTCACCATAGTTGGGTTCGTAAGGAAAAACAACGGGAACTCCATCAACCTTTTTTGTATAAATTTCAAATAGGCGATCCTGACCATTAATTTTTAAAGTAACCTCAATTAATTTTTTCGCCCCAACTTTTTCCGGGCGAGGAATGGACTCATCTACTTCAGTTTGATAAAATCCTGTTTCCTGGCTAACTTTTTGATGCCAGCGGGAGTTATACCAACAGGTAACCAATATAACAGGTAAGCCCAAGTCGGTAAATTGCATGGTCTCATCGCCGGCGAGTATACCCAATCCTCCGGCGCCATTAATTCCCAGAATTCTTTCAGCCGGGTCGAGATCTTCTGGAAAGTCTTTTTCAGAAACAAGGAGACTGGCTTCGGCAGAAACATATACAAGCGGACGTTCTAGATCAAAAAGAGCCTCAGCCAGCGAACTTTTTCCTAATTGCTCAAGAGAAGCACTTCCTCTTTTAAAATCCCAATTTCCAAAGATTGATTCGATTGCCCGACGCCGTCTAAGCTCAAATTTTTCAGCATCTTCAAGCGATCCGTCAGCCAAACCCCTTATAATATCTGTCTTTTCAGCGGTCATATTTTAAGACATGCTTATTTATTTAATCCAAACAATCCGTTTAACCACACAGTTGTTAATTGTTAATTATTTTAGAAATTAGCCCATCATACTTCAAAAGTGTAAAAAGACTATTCAATCACTTTTAAAATCTTCTTGTCAAATTTAGCCTCTCTTATAATAAAATCTAATGATTTATTTCTATAGCGTACAGGAGTTTTCAACGAACCGGCCAATTTATCTAATAATAGTTGGGCTTTTTGCATAATTATCTTATTGGAATTAACCTCAACAATTAATTTGTTTCCTTGGTTAAGCCCCGGCTGATTAAATATTCTCACCGGGATGGTAATCTGTCTTTTGTTGGTAATCCTTACGGTTTGTAACATAGTAAGGAAATTATATAAAAAGTAAGGAAACATTTGTCAATCAGGATTAACAGGGTGGGTTTTGATATAATCTAAGACATGGAGATCTTTATTGTTAGACACACAGAATATGATAATCCAAAAAATATCTATCCTATAAGGTTGCCGCTTTATTTGTCTCGATTAGGAAGAAATAACGCAAAGAGGATTGGTTTATGGTTTAAGAAAAACAAATCCCAAAAACTGTCTATTTACTCCAGTCCAGTAGTCAGAACATTACAAACAGCGGAAATTATTGCTTCGTATATTAACTCTTTTGTTTTTATTGACAGCAATTTAATAGAAGTTAGGCATGGTTTACAGGGAAAACCCATACCTAAAAATAATCCTTGGGGAAAGGATGTTTATAATCACCCAACAATGGAAAGTCAAAAGAATGTTTTGCGAAGAATGGTTAAGGCATATAAGGACAAAGTTACAACAGGAAAAAATTGTATTTTAGTTACCCATGGGGATCATATCACATTATTATGGCACTACCTAAAGGGCGACAAATTCCCAATAAAACTATGGCTTGACAAACATTACGTTGCTAAAGGAGAAATTCTAAAAATTATTTTAAGAGATAAAAAGGTAATAAATATTGAGAGGATTATTATTTGATTAAACTGTTTTGTCACCACTCTAAGCCCCGAAGTTTGATTTGCTTTTTATTTTCATGATTCCTTAAACAAAAAAGATTTTAAAAAGATGGTTGAATTAGCTTTTGTTTAAATTTTTTGTTGTAAACAATTCGTCTATTTTTTTGTTATAATATTTACTGCCTTGGCGATTGGAGCGTTTTGGAAACAACTCTTCCCATCCCGAACAGAGTCTTGAAACAAGACAGCGCCCATGATACTTCTTGCTTCGGTAAGAGGGAAAGTAGGTCATCGCCAAGGCATTTTTTATTCCGGTGCGTTTTTATGAGTTTGGTATAATATTTTTAAATGCCAACCGTATTTAACGCAAAAACATCACCATCGCATCGATTGCTTCATTCTTTTTGTCTTCATCCTTCGTTGCGGTTTGAAACCCAGGCGGGTGACGAAACAGTAATTTTAGTCTTAAGAGCTCATCCCATTACCCAGGTTTCCTGGATCATTACCACCTTAATCATTTTAATTCTGCCATTTTTTTTTAACATCGTCTTAATAAATAATTTATCAGCCCAGCAATTTTTATTTATTAATTTTTTTTGGTACAGCTTTCTTTTAAGCTACATATTTTTAAATATTCTGAACTACCTTTTTAACGTTGGTATTATCAGCAATAGAAGAATCATTGATGTCGATTTTCACCAAATTTTATATAAAGAATTTACCACCTCTTCAATTTCAAAGATAGAAGATGTGACAGTGAAGTCCGGCGGATTTATTCCTTCGCTTTTTAATTATGGTGATTTGTTTATTCAAACAGCCGGAACAGAAGCTAATATCGAGTTTATTAATATCCCCAAGCCGACTGAAGCCGCTCAGATAATTAACAGTTTAATGAAAACCCGCCGTGGACCTTAATCAAATTTTGAACGAATTAAATTTGGGTAATTTTTTGTCTTTGGCCATTAAAATATTTGGGATAGTGGGATCTTTTATTTATCTGTTTTTTGCGATCGTTGTAATAAAACAAGTTCAAGTGATGAAGAAGACAATTGAAATCAAAGATGGAGGCTTGCTTTCTTTGGCGGCTTTTATACAATTAATATTAACAATAATTTTAATCCTTTATAGTCTATTTATTTTATGATTTAATATGTTAACCTCGGGCTATGCCATATTTTTAGGCAAGGAAGAAGAAGGTTTTACCACTGAATTTTTAGCGGGAGGAAATCTTTATTTTGTTTTTGGAATGAAAAACAATCTTCCCAAAGACGAAATTCGGACAAGGATAAAAAATATAGGAGAAACGATTCAGTTAAAAAAACCAAAAAATCTTTTAGAATTTAAAACAATCATTGATCAAGAAATAGGAAAAATTATTAAAGAAGAATCTTTTTCTTGTGCCAGCGGATTGTTAATTGAAGATGTTTTTTATCTTTTAACTTTGGGTGAGGGAGAAATTTATCTCAAAAGAGATGATAAAATCGAAAAAATCATTACCGGAAATAATAGTGCTTCAGGGTATACAAAAGACAAAGATTTCTTTATTTTCGCCTCGAAAAATTTTTCCCTCTTGATTGACAAAGAAGAGCTTAATCGTCAATTAAACAATCGGTCACCGAAGGAGATAGTAGAAGACCTTGCCCCACTTTTGAAAGAAAAAGAAGATGCGGGGGCGATTGCTGTTTTTGTTCAATTCAGCCAAGAAAAAGAGCCGGAAGAAGAAGAGAAATTTCTTGAAGATGGAAAAGAAGCTACTTACGAACCTAGAGCATCATTTACGGACAAATTAAAAGAATTTTTGTTTAGTTTTCAAAAAAGACTATCCCATTATCAAACAATTACCCCACAAAAGAAAAAATTAACATTGGTTGCGGCGGCGGCTCTTTTTTTGATTCTTCTCTGGAGCGTTGGTTTTGGTTACCAAAGGAGAGTCCAGTCGGAATTGACAAAGAAGGTTAAATCCTATGAAGAAAAAATTAACCAAAAACTAAATGAGGCGGCTGATCTTTCTACCATAAACCTGCAGCGATCTTTAGTCCTCTTGTCAGACGCGAAAAATGATCTTGTAGAGCTGAAGAAAATTGTGGGTAAAAAAGAAATCAAAGAAATCAAAGAATTAGCCAAGCTTATTTCTACCAAAGAAAAAGAGATTGTTAAAAAAGAGGAAAAAAAATACGAAGAATTTTATGACTTAACTCTAATTATCAAAGAAGCACAGGGGGTAAAAATGTTTTTGGACAAAGAAGCTCTGGCTGTATTGAATTCTGACGCTGGCGAAGCCTACGTTCTTTCATTAACAAAAAAATCAACGAGAATGGTTGGGGGGAAAGAAATTAAAAAGGCGACATTGATTGCGACGTATAATAACGAAATATTTTTTTACCAGAAAGAAAAAGGTATTTTTAAAATTGGCAAAGACGACAAGATAAATTTGGTAATTAAAAAAGATGACGATTGGGGTGAATTAGTTGATTTTTGGATTTACAATGGCAACTTATATCTTTTAGACAAAGCCAAAGATGAGATATATAAATATTTGGTGGCAGAGGGTGGATATTCTAACAAAACCTCGTATTTTAAAAGTGGCCAGTCAATTGATTTGGCCGAGAGTAATTCAATTGCCATCGACTCGTCTTTGTATATTTGCACCAACAATAATATATATAAGTATACGGCCGGCGGCCGCGACGAATTTAAGATAGATCTTCCGGAAAAAGACGGGCGTTCGTTCACTAAAGTTTTTACCGATAAAAACTCTAATAAAATATATCTGTGGGAGAAATCCAAGGGCAGAATTTATATCCTTTCCAAAGACGGTGAGTATGAGCGCCAAATAGACTCTTCTATTTTCTCCAAAGCCTCAGATTTTGTTGTTTTGGAATCAGAAAAAAATATTTATACGCTGGTGAAAGATAAAATATACAAAGTAACGTTAGAATAATTGTGCTATTCATAGCTTTGAATAAATTGAACCAGCGGGAGATAGTTGGCTTTGATAGAGAGAAATTTCTTTTACCGCAAATGGAATTTTTTTAACAGCAAATTTCTGCACAAGTTGACTCAAGTTTTGTGGTTTTTTAAATCTTCCTAAAGTAATATGAGCAACAAACGGCTTTTCGTCAAACCAGATTTTTTTGTTTTTTAGTTCATTTCTAATTTTAACTGCTAAGGCACTGAGTTTTTCAATTTCACCAGAAAGATCAACAAAAATAATTCTGGCATTTAAAACATTGGAAAAAGCAGAAATTTTTCCAAATAGAAGTTGGATTGGTTTTTCGATGAATCGATTCATTGGAGTAAGAATCTTCTTAATCTGTGTTGTTTGTCTATCATTAATTGAACCCAAAAAAGTCACTGTTAGGTGAACATTTTCCGACCGAATCCATTTAGCCTCTAGTCCAGCCTTTTTTAAACAGTTTTGAATTTTTAAAATCTCTGATTTTATTTTTTTTGGTATTTCAACGGCAATGAAAGCCTTAATTTTTTTATTATTTATAGATTCCATGGGTTCCTACATTTATGAAAAGGACAGTCTTTTCATTCAGAAATTCAAACAACACGCGGTATTGATAATTTATTGAAAAGCTGTGGTAATGAGACAGTTTCCCGCTAAGTTTATGAGTTTTTAATGAAGAAGTAAATGGGTTTTTCTTAAAAATGGCCTGTTTAATTTTAAATTGTTTAGCTACGTCTTCTGGGATTTTCTTAAGAGCTTTACGGAAGTACGACGTTGTTAGTATTATAATCATTTGTCTGCTTTTTGTAACTCTTTCCACAAATCACAAATAGAGCCTTATAGTTTTTTTAATTTTTCCCCTTTTTTCTCTTTTTCAGCTACTCTTATGGCTTCCGTGGTATCCTGCCACTCCCATTCTCTTTGGGCTTCCTTTAATCTTTCGTATTCTCCAATATTAATAAGAACGGCAGTGGGTTTATTGTTGCGGACAATAAAATATGGCTGTAAGTTTTCACAGACCATGTCAATAATCTTGCCTGATTCTCTCTGTAGTTGGGAAGCGCTGATAAGTTCTGGGATGAATTGATATTTTTTAGCCGATGTTTTTTTCATATTTTTTCAATATATCATATGTAAAACTGTATGTCAAATTTTATGTAAGTTCCTACAACTTTTGCCCCGCTGGAATTTCTAACGGGGTTTATTTCACCGTCACGCTTTTGGCAAGATTGCGGGGCTTGTCAGGATCCGTTCCACGTCCTACTCCAAGACAATATCCCAAAAGCTGACCAACAATGACATTTGGAAAAATAGTCAGATCGCCAACGTCCGGGGTTTTAATTATCGTATCAAACTCATTTGAGTTGATTGGCGAGATACCAATAATATGTCCGCCGCGAGCTTTTAATTCAGCCGCGCTTGAGAATACCTCGCGTTTTACCTCATCGTTACTAGAGAGCACAAAACACGGGGTTTCCTTCTGAATTAGAGTAATTACTCCATGTTTTAATTCTCCAGCCGCAAATGGTTCAGCATGGATATAGCTTGTTTCTTTTATTTTTAAAGCAAATTCAAGGGCAGCGGGATAATTTAAATGCTTTCCAACCAAATATATATGTTTTTGATTAATCAATAATCTAGCCAGGTCAACAATTTTGTTTTGAAGTTTATTATCCAACCATTGGTTTAAAATTCTTCCCAAATATTTTATTCTTTTTTTGGCTTGTTGATATTTTCCAGCTACGGCATTAATCAAAAGATATAAAGTTGCCAATTGGGAAGTAAATGCCTTAGTAGAAACAACAGCGATTTCCGGTCCCGCTCCTACAGGCAAAACACAATCAGCCATTCTTTCCAGGGTTGATCCTCTGGCGTTAACGATGGCAACAATATAGGAGCCGTGCGCCTTAGCCGTCTTTGCTCCAATTAAAGTGTCGGCTGTTTCACCGCTTTGAGAAATGGCGAAAACAATTGTTTTATTATCGCAAAAGCGAGCAAAGGGTAAAAATTCGTAAGCACCGTAGGCTTGACTCTCAATCCCCACAGCGGCCAAATAGTATTTGGCCGCTAAGGCACAATAAGAAGCAGTTCCACAAGCAGTTAAGATTACTTTATACCCTTTATTAATTTTTTTGGCGATTTCAAAGATTTCTTTTTCATTAATGTCGGCGGTTTTTGGAATAGTTTGTTTTTGTTCAAAAATTTCTTTTAATAAGAAGTGAGGATAGCCGCCTTTTTCGGCATCTTCTAATTTCCAGTCAAGCACCTGTGTCTTGAGTATCCTCTCCTTTTGAGTTTTCAAACTATATAAATTAATGCCTCTTTTTGACAAAACTATTCCTTCACCGTCTTGAACAAAATAAACCTCATTGGTCTTTTTTAAAAAGGCTGGGACATCTGAACCTAAAAAATATTGACTATTCCCAACTCCAATTACCAAAGGTGAACCATTTCGGCAGGCGATTATTTTTTGAGTATCCAGATCTAAGACGGCAATAGCATTGGAACCAACTAATTCATTAAACACAGAAAAGACGATTTTTTCTATCTTTTGATTAGTCTTTTTATATTCTTCAATAAGGTGGGCGATTACTTCCGTATCTGTTTCGGAGTTAAACAGGTGGCCTTTCTTTTTTAGGGATTCTCGTAGTTGTTGATGGTTTTCAACGATGCCATTATGAATGACGGCAATTTTTTGAGTACAGTCAAGATGGGGGTGGGCATTTTCATCGGTTACTCTTCCATGAGTAGCCCAACGGGTATGACCGATACCGATTCTTCCTAAGGGGAGGGTGGTTTTTGCCTGACCGATTTTTCCAACGCGTTTTTCTATTTGAATAATTTTTGACTGATTGGGAATGATAGCAATTCCCCAGGAGTCGTAGCCACGATATTCTAATTTTTTTAAGCCCTCAAGAACAGTTTGAGCCGCCTGATTGGTTTTGTCGTTAACGATGCCAAAGATGCCGCACATAAGGATAAAAACTCAAATGCCAAATCTTAAAGTTCAAATCTAGATTGTCACTTCAATTATTTAATATATTGAAGTGGATCTGATAAAAACGAATTTTATTTTGATTTGACAAATGAGCAAATTTATAATAATAAGAGGAATAAATAGAGCAGTTAGCTGACGTGGTTCTCTTTAATTTCCCAGTTGCCTGAGATTTTTGAGGAACCACTTTAAGTTGCAACTAACAACTTGAAGGTTTCCGCAGATACTCCCCGCCTAAATATTTGCGAAGCAAATTTTTGGCGGGGGTCCGAATCCCATGAACCACGTAGGGTTCAGGGCCTTCTCCTCGTCTTCCCGACGTAACGTCGGGACCACACGCTTTTGATTTTAAATGAACCGCTCAATTAATCTCTTTAAGTAGTATAAAGATTGGTTCTTAATTTGTCAAATTTTTAAACCATTCGCCGTTTACCTCAATCAGCAGTCTAACACATAGAGTGCTAATTTGTCAAGAGGATTCACAGGCGGTAGAATGTTAAATAATTTGTTTTTAGTATAATAATCAAGAACTATGATTACCGAAAAAGACAAAAAGCTAATTGAAAAGATTATCAACAAAGACGAAAAGGCGTTTTTTGAATTTTATCAAAAAAACAAAAGCAGGCTTTTTAATTTTATTAATCGTCAGATTCAAAATAGAGAAGACAGTGAGGAAGTTTTACAAGACTCATTTTTGGCCTTAATTGATGGGTTGCGCGATTTTCGAGGTCAATCATCTTTAAAAACCTTTCTTTTTTCCATAGCCAAAAATAAAGCGATTAATAAATTAAGAAAGAAAAAGATTAAAAATTTCCTTTTTTCCCACCTCCCCAAAAACATAATTGAATCAATCGCCTCGGTCTTAATGAATGAAGAATTAGACAGAAAATTGTTAACCGAGAAAATCAACAAAACATTTAAGAAATTGCCGAATGATTATGCTCTGGTTTTGCGACTAAAGTATAAAGAGGGCTATAAAGTGGCTGAGATTGCCAAAAAACTGCAACTCTCTTTCAAAGCGGCCGAAAGCTTGATATTTCGAGCGCGCCAAGCCTTCATTAAACTATATAGTTACTATGACAACCAAAGCCTATCGTTCATTAAGAAAAAGACTCAACGAAACCTATTCTCTCCCTATAAATAATTTAAATCTTTCCTGGCTAAATCAGTTATTTAAAATTTTTACTTCTCCTTTAAAGTCATTTCCTTTTAAAATTGTCATCCCGTTTTCGTTTGTTTTTGCTTTGTTATTGTATATCGTTTTTGGCTTACTGGTTATCCGTTTAGTTTCATTACTTCAGTACGGGTTCTAAATTTATGTTTAAAGAAATTTTTGTCTCATTAATTTTAGTCGGGCGGAATTTTTTTCGTTTAATTTTTTATCCTTATGCCACCATGAGAAAAATCAGTCAGGAGAAAGACTGGTTTCAACCTCTGATAATATTTTTTTTTGCTTATTTATATTTTATCTTTACCAACATTGTGAGAAAGAAAACTCTTCATCCCTTTATTATCTCTAGCTCTTCTTTTGTCGCCTTTGTTTTTTTTCTTTTAACCTTTTTTTTAACTTTAGGTTTTTTTTATCTTATGGGAAAGTTGTTTAGTAAAATCAAGACGCAATACTCTTTTATGCCTTTACTTTTTACTTTCTCATATAGTTTGTTTCCTACCCTAATTTGGTTTCTTACTACTTCTTTTTTATACTTTCTTCTTCCTCCGCCAAGAACTTTTTCGATTTTAGGGAAATTCTTCAGTCTTGTTTTTGTTAGTTTTTCTTTGATTTTATTGTTCTGGAAAATTATTTTAGTTTATTTATCATTACGATTTTCCCTCAAGCTGAACTTTTACAAAATTTTATACGCGGTGATTTTATTCTTGCTTTGGTTCTGGCCGTATTCGGCAATGATGTATAAATTGAAAATTTTTAGAATTCCGTTTATATAAATAGTTCAATATGAAATTAACCAATTTTCAATCAATTGAGGAACGGCGAAACTTCTTGGAAAAAAAATTAGGAATAGATTTAAAAAATATCGGTCAAGTTTTAGAGAAAGAAGACGAAGAAAAAATCCATTGTGAGAACAGAATTGGTGACGCCAGATTGCCTCTGGGAGTAGCTGGTCCGTTAGAAATTAAAAATTTAAAATTTAAAATTAAAAATTATTATATTCCTTTGGCGACGACGGAAGGAGCTTTAGTCGCCTCGGTTAATCGAGGTTGTAAGGCGATTTCTCTCTGTGGAGGAGTCACTACTTTGGCAGAGGATATTGGGGCAACCCGAGGGCCAGTATTTCAAACAGCGGGAATTAATGAGAGTCTAAAATTTAAAAAATGGCTTAATGATAATTTTATCTTGCTCGCTAAAGAGGCAAAAAAAACCTCTTCTTATTTAAGGCTCAAGAAGTTGAGTATTAGAATGGTTGGAGATAATGTTTTTGTTCGGTTTTATTTTAATACGATAGATGCTATGGGAATGAACATGGCAACAACAGCCACAGCTTCGATTATTCGAATAATCGAAAAGAAAACTAAAGTTAAATGTTTATCAATTACGGGCAATTTTTGTATCGATAAAAAACCGGCCTGGTTGAATTTTATTTCTGGGAGAGGAAAGCAAATCTGGGCCGAAGTGATTTTGACAAAAAAAGTTTTAAAAGATTTTTTGAAGACAACGGGAGAAAAAATTTTTAATGTTTGGTTGGCCAAATGTATGGTCGGTTCGGCTATGAGTGGCTCTTTGGGTTTTAACGCCCATTTTGCCAATGTTGTGGCCGCTTTTTTTGCCGCCAGCGGACAGGATTTGGCTCATGTGGTTGAAGGAAGTATGGGGGTAACAACGACTAAGATTTTAGCGGATGGTAATCTATATTTTTCCATTTATATGCCGGCAGTTATGTTGGCAACGGTTGGTGGTGGGACAAAACTTAAGACGCAGCAAGAAGCCTTGTCTATTATTGGAGTTAAAAAATCGATTGAATTGGCTGAAATTTTGGCTGGAGCGGTTTTAGCAGGAGAAGTATCGTTGCTGGCCTCATTGGCCGAAGGGACGTTGGTAAAGGCGCATGAAAGATTGGGACGTTAAAAATTTAAAATTTGTTTAACGGATTTAATATGGCAGGAATAGTTTCTTATGGTTTTTATATCCCAAAATACCGAATAAAAATAGAAGAGGTTGCTAAGGTTTGGGGGAAAAATCCTCAAGATATCAAAAACTCGCTTGGCGTTTTAGAAAAAACAGTTTCCGGAATAGACGAGGATTCATTGACGATGGCCTACGAATCAGCTTCAATGGCGCTTTCCGATTTAAAAATTCAAAGAAATAAAATAGGAGCTGTTTTTGTTGGTTCAGAAACCCATCCTTACGTGGTTAACCCCACCTCAACCATTTTAGCTGAATTTTTAGGAATTGAAAAAAAATACTTAGCTTCAGATATGCAGTTTGCCTGCAAAGCCGCCACCGGAGCCATAATTTCCGCTTTTGGATTAATTAAGTCAGGTTTTACCGATTATGCTTTAGTGGTGGCGGCCGATAAAGCTTCGGCTAAACCCCACGGTCCCTTAGAATATACTGCTTCCTCTGGTTCTGTTTCTTTTATCTTAGGGAAAGAGGATTTAGTTCTTGAGTTGATTGATTGTTTGTCTTTTTCTTCCGATACTCCTGATTTTTGGCGTCGGGATGGTGTTCGCTATCCTTCACACGGGGGAAGATTTACTGGAAAACCTTCATATTTTTTTCATATTCAAGAGGTAAGTAAAAATATACTTTCAAAAACAAAGCTTAAGCCGATTAATTTTTCCCACGCTGTTTTTCATATGCCTAATGGCAAGTTTCCTGTTCAGGTTGCCCTATCTTTGGGATTTAGTCAGGCCCAGATTGAGAAGTCACTAGTAGTTGGTTCTTTAGGCAATAGTTATACTGCTTCGGCCTTGATGGGACTAGTGGCGGTGTTGGAGGAGGCAAAGGCGGGAAATTTGATATTTTTAACTTCTTATGGTTCTGGGGCTGGTTCGGATGCCTTTATTTTTCGCGTGACAAAAAATTTAGATAAAAGAAGAAGGGAGTTTAGAAAAAAAATTAAAGATAAAAAATACATTAATTACACTACCTATTTAAAGTTTATGGACATTCTATGATCTCAGTTATTGGTTACTATACAACCCGATTTGGTGAACTTTGGTACAAGTCACTTTTTGATTTAGTAGAGGAGGCAATTTTTGGAGTTTTGGACGAGATTAACATGGAAAAAGAGAGAATTGAAGCGGTTTTTTTTGGCAATATGTTAGCCGCTATTTTAGAAAATAATCTTCACTCTAGCGCACGAATTGCGGAAATTTTAAAAACTAACGCTCCTGTCTTTAGAGTTGAATCAGCCTGTGCCTCAGGTGGAATAGCCTTCCATATGGCCAAAAGTTATATTGAGGCGGGAAGGGCAAAAACTGTTTTAGTTTTGGGAGCGGAAAAAATGACTGATTTTTCGCCCGAGGAAAATGTTAACGCCCTGGCGGCGGCGGCGTCGGGAGAAGAACAAGAGGCCGGTTTAACCTTTCCTGGTCTTTATGCGATGCTGGCGCAATATTATTTACAAAAATATCATTATAGTGAAGAAAATTTAGCCTATGTCTCGGTAAAAAATCATTTTCATGCGAGTCTTAACGAAAAAGCTCATTTTAGAAGAAAAATTAAAGTAGAAGATGTTTTAAAAAGCGCCTATGTTGCTTTTCCACTTAAGGTCTTAGACAGTTCGCCGATTTCTGACGGAGCTTCAGGCTTGATTATAACCAAAGACCTCCAACTTATAAAAAAAGCGAAATATAAAACTCACGTTATTGCCTCTGAGGTGGCTACGGACACTATTTCGTTAAAAGATAGAAAACGCCTAGATGAAATTATGGCCACAAAAATAGCGGGAGAAAAGGCGTTTATTCAGGCAAAAATAAAAAGAAACATGATAGATGTGGCCGAAGTTCATGATTGTTTTTCTATCGCCGAAATTTTAGCGATGGAGGACTTGGGATTTTGGCAAAAAGGCAAAGGAGGAGAAATAATTAAAGAATTATTAACCATGTATGGTTCTTCGGGCGACTTGATTATTAATACTTCGGGGGGTCTAAAAGCAGCTGGTCATCCATTGGGAGCCACTGGTGTAAAACAAATAGGTGAAATATTTTTACAGTTAACGGGTCAGGCGGGAAAACGACAGGTAAAAAACGCTCGTTATGGTTTGGCGCACAATGTTGGCGGGTCAGGTGGGACAGCGGTGGTGACGATATTAGGTTTATAAATATAGAGACGTCCCGACGGGACGCCTATACAAAATCAAAAAATATGATTAGCCCAGTAAAAATTTGGCGACGGCAAAAAGAGATTAGAAAATCTCTTGGTTTAAAAGGAAAGATTTTAGCCTGGACGAAAATCTTTATCGCGGGGTCAGATTTTAAAAATAAGGCTCCTTATCCAGTTGTTCTTATTAGGCTTGAGAATGGAAAAAGGGCACTTGGTCAATTAGTTGACTATGAAGAGAAAGATTTAAAAACAGGAGGGAAAGTACTAGTTGTTTTGCGAAGAGTCAGAGAAGCGGACGAAGAAGGGGTGATTCCTTACGGAATAAAATTTAAACCCCTAAAGTAGATAAAAATGAAAAAAATAATTTATTCTGCTCCAGCTAAGGTAATTCTATCGGGCGAACATGCGGTGGTGTATGGAAAACCAGCTCTGGTTTCGGCTATTAATTTGCGATTTAAGTTTAATCTTTGGAAAAAACAAGATTCCAACAACCATTTAAACAACGATCGTGATCTAAATGGCAATATTGAATTTATCAATAATCTGATAAGGAAATTCTTGAACAAAGGAAAAAGCACAATTGTTAAAAACAAAAGTTATCAATATAAAATAGAGTCGGACATACCTATTGGTCGAGGTCTGGGCTCGTCAGCTGCTTTATCAGTGACGGCGACAGCGGCTTTTTTGGAGTTTTTTTCCAGTAAAGAATATCCGCCCAAAACAATAAATAACTTAGCCCATGAAGTCGAGAAAAGATTTCATCGAAATTCTTCGGGAGTTGATACAACTGCCTCTTGTTTTGGCGGCTTAATCTATTATCGGAAAGAGCTCGAGTTTTTAAAAAACATTTCGGTTTTAGATTATAAAATTCCCAAAAAAATTGAGGAAAAATTATTTTTGGTTGATTCTGGAGAACCAAAAGAAACAACCGCTGAAATGGTTGCTTACGTTGGTTTTTTATTGTATAAAAAATCAAAACTTGTGTTGCAAGTATTGAACGATATAGAGAGGATAACCAAAAAAATGGTGATGGCAATTGTAAAACAAGACAATGTTTCTTTTAAACAGACAATTTCCGCCAATGAAAAATTACTGGAAAAAATTGGCGTTGTTTCTTCAGAGACAAAAAAATTGTTAAGTAATTTAAGCAATTTTGGGGTGGGAAAAATTACTGGAGCTGGTGGAAAAAAGAACGGTTCGGGTTTTTTGCTTTTTTATGCGGACGATGTTGGCGGCTTAAAGAAATATTGTCAAACGAACAAAATTTCTTATTTTAAATTCAGTCAATCGTCAACAGGAGCAACAAAACTTAATTAATTGATTAATTAAGTTTTTATCTATGAAAATTAAAGTTTCTGCGCCGGGAAAATTGATGCTTTTTGGTGAACATGCGGTGGTTTACGACAGACCATGTATTGTTACCGCTGTTTCTTCAAGGCTTCATGTTGAGCTAGAACAAACTCCAGGGCGTTTCAAAATTGACGCTCCCCAAGTAAAAGATGTTCGTTTTGTTGAAGAAGCGGTTCATTTATTTAAAGAAAAATACGGTTTGGTTGATGGTTTATCAATTAAAACAAGCAGTGATTTTTCGTGTCAGTATGGTTTTGGTTCGTCATCGGCTGTTACGGTGGCTACTCTTTTGGCCCTAGTTAAACTTTATCGTCTTAATTTGTCAGCAAAAGATATTTTTAATTTGGGTTATCAAGTGACTTTGAACATTCAAAAAGTTGGTTCAGGCTTTGATATTGCCGCTGCCGCTTATGGTGGGGTTCTCTATTTTCTCACGGGAGGGAAGGTAATTAAACCGTTCATTGTTAATGATTTGCCAATTGTTGTTGGCTATTCGGGAATTAAAGCAGATACACCCAGCATAGTTAATAATTTAAAATTAAAAATGAAAAATAAAAAATTACAATTAAAAATTATAAGCCTATTTAACTTAATTGAAAAAATTGTTATTCAAGCAAAAACGGCCTTACAGGATAAAGGATGGGAGAAACTGGGAGAATTGATGAATGAAAATCAAAAATTACTTCAACAATTGGGAGTAAGTACTGAGAAACTTGATCAAACGTGTGCTATGGCTATTTCCGCTGGGGCGTATGGGGCTAAGCTATCAGGAGCAGGTGGAGGTGATTGTATGATTGCTTTAGTTTCTGAAGAAAAAAGAAAATCCGTAGAAATGGCCATTAGAAAAGCGGGCGGAGAAATCATAAAAGTTAAAAGCAACGCAGAGGGAGTTAAATTAGAAAAATAACATGAAAGCAACCGCCATTGCCCCAGCCAACATCGCCTTTATCAAGTACTGGGGAAAAAAAAACGAAGAATTGAGGTTGCCCGAAAACGGCAGTATTTCAATGAATTTGAGCAATCTCCTAACAATTACTACGGTTGAGTTTAATAGAAATTTGGAAAAAGATAAGGTCTTTATTGATGGTAGAGAAGATCTAAGCGAGAGAAAACGGGTTATTCAACATCTTGACAGAATAAGAAATTTGGCCAAACTAAAACTTAAAGCAAAAGTGGTTTCTAAAAACAATTTTCCCAGTGGAACAGGGTTGTCATCGTCGGCGTCTGGTTTTGCGGCTTTAACCTTGGTTGGAGTCAAGGCGGCAGGATTGACTCTTTCAGAAAAAGAAATGTCTATTTTAGCTCGTCAAGGTTCAGGGTCGGCCTGTCGTTCTGTGCCTTCCGGGTTTGTAGAATGGTTGAATGGCAAAACCAACAATACTTCATATGCTGTTTCAATTTATTCTCCTGATTATTGGGACATTGCCGACGTAGTTGTTGTCGTTGGGAGCGAAAAAAAAGGGACATCAAGCACCAAAGGTCAAAAAATTGCTGCCTCAAGCCCTTTTTTTGAAGTTAGACTATCTAAAATTAAAGCCAAAATAGAGCGGATTAAAAACTTGATAAAAGAAAAAAATTTTCCAAAGTTTGGTGAGTTGATAGAAGCAGAAGCTTTAGAACTACATGCTATTATGCTAACATCAACGCCCTCTCTTATTTATTGGTTGCCCAACACGATTAGAATTATGAAATTGGTCAAAAAATGGCGAAGCAATGGTCTTTTAGTTTATTTTACTATTAACACGGGACAAGACGTTCATCTCATTTGCCAAAAAAAAGACGTAGGGAAGCTATGCTCTAGATTAAAAAAGGTTGAGGAGATAAAAAATGTTATTGTTAATTTTCCTTCGCTGGGCGCGAGGATTATAGAGAATCATCTTTTCTAAACTATGAATTATTATCAGCAAAAACAATTTTTAGCCGTAATTGATAAGAAAGATCACGTAATTGGTAGAATAGAAAAATGGCAAGCTCATAAGAAAGGTATTCTTCATCGCGGTTTTACCGTAATTTTGTTTTACCAAGACCAAATTATTCTTCAACATCGCAAGCATCCGGTGTTTGATGGGTATTTTGACCTTACCTTTTCTTCCCATCCCGTATTTAAGGACAATCTTCTTCAAAACAATTTGGAGGCGGTATTTGAATCTTTAAGGCGCGAATGGGATATTGAGAAAAAAGATTTAGTTGGCCGGCCTGCGCCATTAGGAAAGCTTTACTACAGGGCTAAAGACCCCGTCAGTAAATTTATTGAACACGAAATTGATTATATTTTTTCGGTAACGTTGAATAAAATTCCCAAACCCAACCTGGATTTTGCTTATGGATTTTCAATGATTAAAAAAGACCAGCGAGTAAACAATAATTTCCTAAGTAAAAAAAAGCTCACCCCCTGGGCGAAAAAAATAATTAGTAAGCTAAAAAAGGGAGACAGACTTCAGTTTTGTGAGATTAGAGAGTTGGGAAAGGAATGATCCAGCTTCCATCAGGATTCCGTTTAATGATGCCTAAAATATCACCGGTGATAAGTCCCCAAAGTCCGATAAACACAAAGACAAGAATAATACCAATTATAGCATTGGTCAATTTTTTTTGAGCGTTAGACAATTTTTCTTTGTCTCCGCCTGACATAATCCAGTCCATAGCTCCCCATAACAAATAAATAAGGAGAACTAATCCAGCGCCAATTGTTACCATCCTTACCCCGAAGGCAATTAAGCGGCCGATCTCAGCTTTCGGGTCGCCGGTAAAAGGACCAGGCGGTGTAATGGTGCCAAAAATGTCTCCCATAAATCTCAAAAAGGAAAATTAATTTTAAAAATTGTCCCTAATATTTTAACAAAAAGATAACTACAAACAATTATAAAAAGCCCAACAATAGAAAATTGAAATATTTTTTGAGCTTTTTTTATGTTTTCCGGATTGCCGCCGGCGGTTAAGATAGTGTAACCACCCAAAATCAACATAAAAAGAAAAACTATGGCAGCAGCGCTCATTAGAAGAGGAATGATTATATTAATAAAGCCACTAAGGTTGCCAAACCGCGCCGGAGTAAAAGTGGTGGGGTTTATATCAATCGCCAAAACTTTACTTATCATTTTAGAAAATTGTAGAATAAAATTATGAAAAAAGCAATTCTTTTTAAAAAATTAACCAACAATCAAGTCCAATGTCTTGCTTGTTCTTGGTATTGTAAGATTTCCCAAGGCAAAACTGGTGTTTGTGGTGTCCGTCAAAATATCGCCGGTGATCTTTATCTTTTGGTTTATGGTCGTCCAACAAGTGGTTTAGCCCTAGATCCGATAGAGAAAAAACCTCTTTATCATTTTTTACCAGGAACAGAAAGCCTTTCTTTTGG
>CAYYYW010000002.1:43822-48197 GCA_964476245.1 uncultured Gammaproteobacteria bacterium | reverse complement strand
ATTTTTACGGCCATTGTCTTTTCGGGAAAGCTTTTTGATCCTAATTTATTTTTGAGGACAACCATTGGTTTTTTTATCCTATGCCTCCTTTCGTCAACCTCATACATTTTGAATGACGTTATTGATTATCCCTACGACAGAAAGCACCCGGTAAAAAAACTGCGGCCGGTGGCTTCAGGCAAATTGAGCATTAGTGATGCTACCTTTGTTGTTTTTACTTTGTCTCTTGTTTCTTTAATCATGGCCCTGGGTTTTTCTATCCCCTTCTTTTTTGTGTCGTTCGTGTTTTTACTCCTTCATTTTCTTTATTCGTTGTCTTTTAAAAAAAAGCCGGTTTTAGATATTTTTACTATTTCGTTTTCTTTCCTGTTGCGAGCTTTTGGCGGACAAGTGCTGACAGGATACCATATTCAAATTTGGTTTCTGTTAACAATTTTTTTCATTTCGCTTTTTATCGCTTCAGTAAAAAGACATGCGGAACTAGTCCTTCACGGGCAGGAAACCAGGCTATCCCTGTCTTTTTATAAAGGACACCTTTTAGATTTTTTAACCACCACTTTTGCTACTTTGACCATTGTTACTTATTCGCTTTATACCTTTTTGGAGAGGCCGCCCCTGATAGAGTCGCCCTTATCTCAATATTTTCCCAACTTCTTTCCTTATTTTGAGGCGCGCAAATGGTTTATGATAACTATTCCTTTAGTGGTTTATGGGGTATCGCGTTACGCTCAATTGCTTTATGAAAAGGATGAGGGAGAAAGTCCAGAAAAGATTATTACTAAAGACAAGCCGCTTATTTTTACTATTCTTCTTTGGGGGATAATCGTGGTAGGGTTGATTTATGCTTTTTAATTTGGCTCGCCGCGAAACAGAACAAACGTTCAATTTTTTAAAAGAATTTATAAAAAATCGCCTTTTATAAGATTTCTTAAAACGCGTTTAAGCTCAATTAGGCAAACCTGATATATTTTGGTTATATTCTGACTGCTTGACTTCTTACGGATGGTGTATTAGATTTTCTAAGGACACTAGATATAACAATATCAAATATTATGAAGTGTATTTTTTGCGCCAATTCTGATACCGACGTTGTTGAAACAAGAGTTTCAGACGATGGCGGAACGGTTCGCCGTCGCCGGGAATGTGGTAAATGTCTTAAAAGATTTACCACTTATGAGCGGGTTGAGCAGTTGCCGATTTTGGTTATCAAACGGAATGGAAGAAGGGAAAGATTCGACCGTGACAAGTTAAAACGAGGAATATTGAAATCATGCGAAAGGACAACTATTACCTTAGATCAGATTGAAAAGATTGTTTCGGAAGTTGAATACGAGTTGAAACAAGAGGAATCAACGGAAATCGAAAGTAAAAAAATTGGTAGCTTAGTGGCAAAAAAACTAAAAAAATTAGATAAGGTAGCTTATATCAGGTTTGCTTCGGTTTTCAGAAGATTTGTTGACATTGAAGATTTTGAGGCGGAGCTGAAAAAACTATTATAAGTCTTAACAAGACCAAGAAAGCCTAACAAGCTAATAAGTTCTATGAAATTAACAGGTATCAGTCAGAAAGTATTTTTAGACAGGTATTCATTAAAAGATAAAAAGGGTAACCCCGTCGAGAAAACAGTCGAAGAAATGTGGCGGAGAGTGGCTAAAACAGTGGCTTTGATGGAAAAAAAAGAAAAGCAAAAAAAGATGGAAGAGGAGTTTTATCAAGCGATGGAAGGTTTTAAATACGTACCCGGAGGAAGAATACTGGCAGGAGCAGGTACAGGCTACAACGTTACCTATTATAACTGTTTTGTCATTCCTTCACCAAAAGATTCTCGAGGAGGAATTTTGGAGACTTTAAAACAAATGGTGGAAATTATGGCTCATGGAGGCGGAGTGGGTATTAATCTTTCATCACTTCGTCAAAAAGGCTCCAGAGTAAAAAAGGTTAATGGTTTTTCTTCCGGCCCGGTTAACTGGGCCGAACTTTTTTCCGTGGCCACCAAAGATATTATTCAACAAGGTGGAAGCCGTCGTGGAGCTCTAATGTTAATGCTTTGGGATTGGCATCCGGACATCCAGAAATTTATAACAATAAAACAAGATTTAAATAAAATTAACGGCGCCAATCTTTCTTTGTGCATTTCGGATAAATTTATGGAAGCAGTTGAAAAGGACAAAGATTGGTCCTTGGTTTTTCCAGACCTGAACGATTCCCAATATGATGAAAAATGGGACGGTGATCTTGAAGCATGGAAAGCCATGGGTAAAAAAGTAATTGTTCACCAGGTTGTTAAAGCAAGAAAAATTTGGGATTTGGTGGCCGAAGCGGCCTGGCGAAGCGCTGAACCCGGCGTTGTTTTCATGGAGCGTTGTAACAGATGGTACAACAATTGGTATTGGAGCAGAGTTAACTGTGTTAATCCCTGCGGCGAAGAACCACTTCCGCCCTGGGGTGTTTGTAATTTAGGATCGGTTAATCTTTCTGCTTTTATCAAAACAAAAAACATTGACGACAAAGGAAAGTTTGACTTTAAAAGCTTAAAAAAAACAGTTAGGACGGCGGTTCGCTTTCAAGATAACGTTGTTGATATGGATCCGTACGTTTTTGCCGGAATTAAGAAAATCCAACTTGAGGGAGAAAGACGAATTGGTCTGGGAACTATGGGTTTGGGTGACGTTTTGATAAAATCACATTTACGCTATGGTTCGGACAAGGCTCTAAAATTTATTGATAAAATATATCGAACGATTAGAGACGAGGCATATAAAGTATCAACGGAAATAGCTAAAGAAAAAGGAACCTTTCCTAAATTTGATAAAAACAAATACCCCCAGGGTAAATTTATTAGACAGCTGCCGCGAAAAACTCAAACAGACATTAAAAATTATGGCATAAGAAACTCCCTGCTTTTGACGCAGGCGCCAACCGGATCGACTTCGCTTATGGTTAACGCTACTTCCGGCATTGAGCCGGTATTTGAGTTTGAGTTTGTTCGGCGCGATAGGCTTGGAGAGCATATTATCCGCCACAATCTATATGAGGAATGGTATCAGAAACACGAGAAAGAAATAAGAGCGGGCAAAGTAAAGAAGCCAGATTGGTTTGTTTCTGCTAAGGAGTTAACCCCAGAGGATCATGTTAAGGTCCAGGCAGTGATTCAAAAATATGTTGATGCGTCAATCTCAAAGACGGTTAACGCTCCAAACAATCACACGATCAACGATGTAAAAAAACTTTACTCTTTAGCTTACGAGCTTGGCCTTAAAGGAATTGCCTACATGAGAGAAGGATCAAGGGCGGGCGTATTGGAACGAATTGTTGCAAAAGAACCTCCAAAATTATCTTCAGAAGAAAAGCCAAATTATGTAGTTAAACCAAGACCAATGGTTGTTCATGGGTCAACCTATCGAATGAACACGCCGGTGGGGGTTGCTTTTATCACCATTAACACAAACGGTGGTTTTCCGCCCGAACCCCTAGAAGTGTTTGTTACTGTCGGCAAGGCGGGGAGTGATGTATTTGCTATGGCTGAGGGCATGGGACGAATGATTTCCTTGGCTTTACGATTCTCTTCTCATCTTTCGCCAACAAAGAGAGTAAATGAAATAATGGATCAACTGCGAGGAATAGGTGGGACGCGGACGCTTGGGTTCGGCAAGAACAAGATTAGAAGTTTGCCTGACGCGGTGGCGAAGGTTTTGGCGATGCATTACGGTTTAAACGGTGAAATAAAAAAAGAAATTAAAGAAGAAAAGAAAGCCAAACCACAACTAATTAATCAAGTGGTTCAACCCTTATTAATACAAAATGAAAAAGAAGCCCCTTTTTTTGACATTTGTCCCGGTTGTGGTCAGGCAACCTTAGCTCATGAAGAAGGATGCAAGAAGTGCTACGGCTGTGGATACTCGGAATGTTAACCTATGTCCATCTATACAAAGACCGGCGATAAGGGTACAACTTCATTATTTAGTGGAAAAAGAACTTTAAAATCTAGTTTACAAATTGAGGCCTACGGGAGCGTTGATGAATTAAGTAGTTTCATCGGCTTGGTGACTTCAAAGCTAAAAGATAAAACTGATAAAGAATTTTTGCTGATGGTCCAAAAGGATCTTTACCAGATAATGGCTGTTTTGTCAGAAGCAAAGACTGATTTGAAAGTGGCAAAAGAACATATAAAAATATTTGAACAATGTATTGATAAAACACAGTCAAAATTACCTAAATTAACTCGGTTTATTTTACCTCAAGGGAATGAAATGTCGTCGTGGTTTCATATTTTGCGAACAATTTGTCGAAGGGCGGAAAGAAACGTGGTAAGGTATTTTGAAGCGTTTAACGTTAGGCGTTTGATGTTAATTATTAAGTACTTAAATCGCCTTTC
>CAYYYW010000002.1:2387-43722 GCA_964476245.1 uncultured Gammaproteobacteria bacterium | reverse complement strand
AAGCGTTTAACGTTAGGCGTTTGATGTTAATTATTAAGTACTTAAATCGCCTTTCGGACCTTTTTTTTATAATGGCGAGGAAATATAGTCAAGAAAAAGAAATTTTAGTGTAAAATAGAAACCTATGAAAAAATCACTAATAAAAAATTTAATAACTACCATTGGCATAATTATTATTGCCGCTTCAAGTCGAATCATTCCTCACCCACCCAATTTTACCTCCATCGGCGGATTGGCTATTTTTTCAGGAATCCATTTTGAAAAAAAGTCTGCCATGTTTATTCCGCTTTTAGCCATGTTAGTCTCCGACCTAATTTTAGGTTTTCACTCAACTATGTTGTTTGTTTATGCAAGTTTTTTAATTATATTTTTTATTGGAAGGATGATAAGAAATAAAACCAACATTTCAAAATTGATTTCCGCCGGTCTTGTTTCGTCTGTTCTGTTTTTTTTGATTACTAATTTTGGCGTCTGGCTGCTATTTGACATGTATGCTAAAAATTTTGGCGGGTTAATAAATTGTTATCTTATGGGTATACCGTTTTTTCGAAACACCATTCTAGGTGATCTTTTTTATACCATGGCTTTTTTCTATGGTTACCGATACTCATTCGTTGTAATCAAAAAAATAGGCCTTGTTTTGGCCAGCTTGAAATAGTTTTCAATTGCTTATCATCTACAATTAGAAATTTAAAGGCTTGAGTGACGGGAACTGGGTGACTTACCTGCCGTCAGGTAGGAAATCCCAGACAGTGCCGCTACGGTGATTCCGATCTAATCGGGAAAGTCCGGAACCGTTCAAGTCTACAACCTCGAGCAGGGAAAAATATGGGAGTTGAACGTTCATTAGCTCATTTAGGCTTTGATCATTCCGTCGAAGCTCAGAGATTAAATTCTTTACCTCCGGAAGAACGTGTTGAAGAACTTGAATCAAATTTAAGATCTAGCGAACTTCATGTTGCCCGCGATCACCCGGTTTCTTTACCCTATCCCTATTGGCTGACTGATGGGGAAATTTTTACTAATCTGAAAAAAGGGACAAAACTTGAGATTGATGAAAAGGAGAGAGGCGGTTTTTGTCGTCAGGGGATTACCTTGGCTTTAGAAATAGCTTACCAACACCCAGATCAATTAGTTTTTTTATATTCTTCTCCTGGTCTGGCCAGTTTTGAAAGTCCATCACCAGAGAAGTACCAAAAACCCTACGATATTGGTCAACTTTACCTGATGTCTTTTGATGGGGAAAAAGTGGTTAATTTTGCTATTTCTTTAAACAAAGAGGGAGAAAGGTGGTTGAATGAACTGTTTAGTGAATTATATGATCAAATAAACTCAATGACCGATATTCAAAAGAAAATAATTGCTTTTATTACTACCCCGGTTTTATCAAATTTTTCCTTTGAAGACTTTTTAAGACATGAGTGGGAAAATAAAAACATAAGGATTTTTTCTAAAAAAAATCATTTTGGTGGGGTTCAAGATTATACTTTAGCCATGATTTTGGACGAACTGGAAAAATCAAAAAAGGGTCAACTAAGAGCCTCGATTAACACAAAAATGATTGCCGAAAGGGTAGTGACAGAAGGAGGATCTTACGTTTCTTCGGAAGCCATTAAGCAAGCTTATTTTCAAGTTTATGCCGGGGTGATGGAAAAGGAGAATGTAAAGCAACTTTTCTTGGGAGGAGGATGCGGTGGGAGCGTCATTTCTTATGCTGATTTATTAGAAATTATA
Organism: uncultured Gammaproteobacteria bacterium; assembly: GCA_964476245.1. Taxonomy (GTDB): domain Bacteria; phylum Patescibacteriota; class Microgenomatia; order UBA1406; family HO2-37-13b; genus CAYYYW01. Next base: position 41,988 of record CAYYYW010000002.1, on the reverse strand, counting down.
CCGGTTTTGAAATTAGAAGAAATTTCCAATCTTTCTTCAAATTATCGACAAATGGTTCAGAGAAGTTTTTCTGGTAAAAATAAAGACCAAGAAGATTTTATTTGTCCAAACTGTGGAGAAAAATCCAAGCCGCCGGTGGGCGACTGTTGTCCTCATTGTGGTATTACCAAAAAAGAAGCAGAAGAAAGAGGCTTAACCACCTGTTGATTCTTTCTAAGAAAGGGGATGTTTTTGCTGCTTTTTTGCTATAATCATCTTGTGACGACAAAAAACTATACCCCGATTGAGGATTTAATAAAACAACACAAGCGACAAAGAGTTGTTTCTAAGCCAAAAGAAGCTGAGCCAATTCTGTCAGCGCCGGAAGAATATGAAATAAAAGAAATAGTTGAACATAAGCCAGAAAAAGAGGCGAGGCCCTTTATCTACCCAAGAAGGGAAACGATTGAATTACCTCCCAATCTTAAAAAAATGGGCTTACAGGTAGTAACATCTACAAAATTCCCATCTTATCAAACTGTTGTTTTGCCAATTTCTGACGATAAGGTTTTACAAGGACTTCATGCGCCGATTTATTCTTCGCTACGTTGGTTAGCGACCCTGGCATGGTATATACTTCAGAAAGCCCACTTAACCCTAAAGATAATTCATGGACATGTGGTGAGAGTTGTTCGTGGATAGTTTAATTTCAACCAAGAGCTTTTTTAATTTCTTCAACAAAACCTTCTTTTCCCATCGCTCCTACAAATTGGTGAGCAAGCTTTCCGTTTTTGAAGATAACAAAACTAGGAATAGAGAAGACACTGTATTGACTGGCTAATTCTTGGTTAGAATCAACATTAACTTTTGCAAATTTTACTTTGTTTTTATATTCGTTGCTTTCGGCCAGCTCGTTGATAATCGGCCCGACCATTTTACATGGCCCACACCATTCGGCATAAAAATCAACAAAAACAACACCCTTATCCTCTAAAACTTCCTTTTGGAAACTGTCTTTGGTTATGTTCAGAATAGACATGTTTCTTATGGTAATTAAACTTATTAAAAATTTCAACCACATTTTTATTATTACAACATTGGTTATAATTATCCCATGATTTCTGTCAAAAATTTAACCAAGATTTATTATGTTCCTAAAAAAGAAAAAGGCTGGGTTGGGCTTTGGAAAAATATTATTCAAAGACAATACAAAAAAATAATTGGTCTCAATAAGGTTTCTTTTAAAATAGGAAAAGGAGAATTGGTTGGCTTAATTGGTCCCAATGGGGCAGGTAAAACCAGCGCCATGAAAGTTCTTTCCGGAATTTTATATCCCACTTCAGGCGAGATTTCCGTTTTGGGCTTTGCCCCTTTTGCAAAAAAAGCGGAATTTTTAAAACAAATTGTTTTTCTCATGGGTCAACGGAATCAGTTATTGTGGGACTTGCCCGCCTACGACAGTTTTTTATTAAATAAAGAAATTTATGAAATTGAGGACCAACAGTTTAAAGAAACGTTGGGAAAATTAACTTCGCTTTTAGATTGTCAGGACATAATTAATCAGCCGGTGAAGACGTTGTCTTTGGGTGAGAGAATGAAGATGGAGTTAATTGCTTCACTTCTTCATCAACCGAAAGTTCTCTTTTTAGATGAACCAACCATCGGCCTTGATCTGGTGGCTCAAAAAACAATCCGCGACTTTATTAAAGACTACCAAAGAATTTATCAAGCCACTATTATTTTAACCAGTCACCACATGGAAGATGTTCGTCAATTAGCCAAGCGGGTAATGATTATTGATGAGGGCAAAATTATTTACGATGGTCTTTTGGAAGAAATTGTTAAAAAATATGCCAAAGAAAAAATTATCACCGTAATTTTGGAAAATACAGTCGACTTGAAAGAACTGGCTAAGATTGGCGATATTTATAACATTTCTTTCCCAATGGTTGTTTTTAAAGTCGTAAGAGAGCGGTTGGCAAAAAAAGTTGAGTTGATTAGTCGACGCCTTCCTTTTATTGACATTACCATTGAGGAGGAGAAGATAGAGGATGTAATTAGAAAGATATTTAAAAATAAAAATACAAGTTAATAATGTTAAATTTATCACCGATTGTTCTCGCTTCCCAGTCAAAAAATAGAGAGAAAATTCTTGACAGTTTAAACATTCCTTTTAAAGTTAACGCAGCTGACATTGACGAAAAAGCGATTGAAGAAAGAAATCCTAGTTTACGGGCAAGAAAAGTGGCTCAAATCAAAGCTGAGAAAATCAGCCGAAACCATAAAGGAATTATTATCGCCGGTGATACTTTCACTGTTTGTGAAGGAAAACTGTTAGAAAAACCCAAAGATCGAATGGAGGCAACAACGATGCTTAAAACACTTTCTGGAAAATTAGCTATTTGTTACACTGGTTTTTGCTATATTGACAACGTTCGCAATCTTAAAATTTTAAAAACAGCTAAAACAACAATACGGTTTCGCCAGATGGAAAATAAGGAAATAAAAAATTATGTCAAAAGATTTCCCGTTACCACCTGGGCGGCTGCCTACGCCGCCTCCGAGCTTTATGTTTTGGGCTTAATTGATAAAATCTCCGGTTCCCTTACGGGTTTAACTCATGGATTGCCACTGGAATATTTAATTCCTCTTCTTAAAAAATCAGGCTACCACCCGCGGCCGTGAATCTTACATTTGTCAATCAACCTATTAATCAACCTAACAGGTTGGTTTTCGGCTTTTTATGATCATCCACTTCAATATATTAAAATAATGAAGTAAAGCGCTCCCCGAGTTTATGGGACACCACGTGGGGCATCCCACTGTGGCGCTCGGGGGGCATCTACCCAAACAGGGTTTCAGAGCGCGAAACCCTGTACCCTATAGTGGTACATGGGTGAAATAAATTGTCGTTGAAAAATGTAAAAAAGAATTATATGTTTATTTTTTCTCCACATTATAAAGCGGGCCGACGATTTGGATATTGGCTGGTGCGCGTAGATTAAACCAATCTTTAAATTCGGAAGCGTCAAAACTAACATTGCCTCCGTCGCCGGAAAAGTTGACAGTGGTTGTTCTACCGGCTGAAAAATCAGCGCTAACGGAAACATCATTGATATTGTTAAAAGGAGTTACTCCGCGACTGCGCAATTCTGATTTGACTTTTTCTTGGTCCCAAGTATCAGTGCCGGCGGGATTGGGTTTGTCTATTTGGTAAAGATGTTCTTTATCTTTAATTTCCGTTAACCGCTTAGCCAACAAGATGACATTAACAATGTCAGCCACCTCCTCGGTTTTCAACCAAGCTGTTTTATTATATTGAGAGCGTGAGCCCCAATCACAATAAAACCAAGGCGACTCTTTATCATAGGCGTTGTTTTGTAAATCGGAGAAATTACTTACACCGGCGGAGGTGTCAATGCCATGTTTTGTCCAAGAGGTATCAGACCAACCAATTTCGGACGACTTCAAGATGTAGCCACCATGAGTTGATGAATACCAAGCCTTGATTGGGTTATCCCCTTGAACCATTACCCAACCTCGGGTTTCCTCAACCGCTTGATTCCAGAGTCCACCTTTTTCTTCCGGTTTAAATACTTGACACTGCTGGCTGGCGCAAATTGATCCCTGGCCGTTATTGGTATAGGCCAAAGCATAAGAACGAGACGCGATGACCTGAACTTTTAGAGCGGCAAAACCATCAGCTCCCCAACGCTCTGGCATCTCATAAATTCTTTTGAGATAATCTTCAATATTAAAAGTTCCATGGCCTTCTACGTTAATATTGATTCCGCTGTCATAGTCTTTTTTTAGATCAAAATTATCATAATAAGCCCGCAAAATTTCTTCCTCGTTTTGACCGCTCTTTGCCCTTCCGTAGGCCCCGAACTGATTCATTCCTACCCGATTAGGAACGCCGTAAGTAAAAAAAGCTATTCTTGGACTGAAGCCCGAATCGATATTTCGATCATCGATACAACCACCTAATGAAGTGGCGGCGGAACGGGGAATATTTAAGCTGGCTAGTTTTTGGGCAACTAATTCTTGTTGCCGAGCTGATAATTGGGCAATCTTAGTTGACAACTCGGACTGGTATTTTTTGGCTTTGTCAATTTCACCAGATAAAAATTGTGATTGTTTGTCAACGTCGGTTTTAATCACGGCTAACCGCGATTTTTCTTCTTCTAATTGTTTTTTCTTTTCCTCAAGATTTTTTATATACAAGACAATTTTAACAATTGTTCTCTTGTCTTGATCGGCTAACGTTTTTTGATAGAAAAAGTTTTGTAGCGAAACGGAAAGATTGTCAGCCACTAAAAGGTTTAGAAAAGAAACCTCGGCCTTTTTGGAGTTTTTATAATAAGCATTGGTTCGCTGATCTAAAATTTTTTTTTGGTAAAGTAATGCCTGTTCGCCTTGTTTTACTTCTTTCTCTTTTTTGGCAACACCAGCCTCAATTAAGGCAATTTTTGATAGCAAATCATCTAATTGTTTTTTAAGTTTTTCCACACCTGCCTCAAGCGGTTTAGTGGCTTTTTGCGATTCAGAAAGATCTTGTTTAAGCTTCTCCAGTTGGGTATTAATATCATCAAGTTGGTCGCCATGCGCTGGCGAGGTTAAGCAAATAAAAAAGAACAAGACAAGAATAAATACAATGACTTTTTTCATGATAAATTAAATTATAGTCAATGTGGAGTTGAAAATAAAACGCGTAGTATGTAACATGTAATTAAGAAATATGAAAAAAGCGGCGCTTATTATTTTCTTAATTATTTTTAGCTTGGCTATTTTGTCCAAGATTTCTTTGGCTCAAATAGATACCCCCACTCCTTTGCTAAACATGGCCAATTGTGATGCTTGTGGATATTGTAAAGATGGATCGTTGCCTTCTACTTGGGAAAAGTGTCGTGATTGTCTTTATCCTGGCTTAAAAGGTTATTCCGCTACAGAAAATAAGACTTTAGAAGGGTTGCCCACTCCTGATCCAGATCATCACTATACCATGTTGGGTTGTTTGTCAACCAAGCCAGGAGAATTTACCAAACAAATAAGCGAGTTTTTTTTCGTGATAGTTGGGGGGATCGCTTTTTTGTTTCTGCTTTATGGCGCAGGAATTGTAGCTACGTCCCAATCTGATCCTGAGAAATTAAATCACGGAAAAAGAATTATTTATGGAGCTATTATTGGTCTATTGTTTGTTCTATTTTCTACCTTTATCTTCAACTTCATTGCGACAAATGTTTTAAAGATTCCTGGATTTGGATCGTAATATTTGATAGTAGACGAAAGAAGGTAGAAGGTAGAAGGTAGAATTTGAAGGTGGAGATTGGAAGATAGATTTTTCCATCTTCTACCTTCTAACTTTAAGATCTATTTTCTACTATCTACTACCAACCCAATAATCATTTTTTTCTCCGTAGAAACATTCCTCCCAAAAAAGTAGAGAAGGCGATCGGTAGAAGGATCGTTGGCGCCCCCGTTGCCGGTATTGTAGTAATTTTACTGTATTTTTGCGCTGGGGTTAAGATTGCCTTTTTGGAGTATTGATTTGTTGGCTCGGTTGATTCTGAAGTAACTCTGATGGTTATTTTAGGTTTTGGTTTTCCAGTTGACGGAGTTGGTTTTGCCGTTGGTTTAGTTAGAAGACTGCCCAATTTAGGAAATCTATTTTTTAAATCAATTCTACCGGTAATAATCGCAAAGAAAATTACTACCACAATTAATCCTAAAAATAAAGAAATAATTTTATTTAAACCCTCCATAATTTGTCTTATAGTATAACAACCAATTTTTCTTTTGTCAAATACTCCTGTCAAATACTCCTGTCAAATACTCCTGTCAAATACTCCTTGACAAAGGGATTATTTTTTATTAGGATAAAGTCAAATATGTTAAGCAGATTAATAGGACAAGTTCGTGCTGCTAGCGATGATATAATCATTTCAAAGGGTGCGTTCGGATTTAAGCCCCCAGAACTAACCGATGTTATTACGTTTTTTGTAAGGTTTTTATTCATTATTGCTGGTTTAGCCGCTCTTCTTTATCTTCTTCTTGGCGCCATATCATGGATAACCTCCGGCGGCAATAAAGAAAGCGTTGACAACGCAAGAAATAAGATTATGAATGCCATTATTGGTCTAATTCTGGTTTTTGTTGTCATGGCAGTTGTTGTTTTGCTGGAAAACGTCCTCTTTCCAGGAGATGATTGCGGTTTGGGCGTATCTAAACCAATCTGTGTTCCAAGATTAATTAAGCCATCGACATAATTAAGGTGTTACTCAAACTTCAAAGAATGTTCTCTATTCAAATTGTCCAATTCTTCTTTTGGTTTTTGTTTTTAATAAAACCGCCTCTGGTTTTTGCCCAGATTTCCGAATGGGGAGATTGTGTTACGCCTGAGGGTGTCCCTACCCTAAAATGTCTTGAGGTTATTTTTGGCAACATTCTTTTTATTGCTTCGGGTCTGATTGTTTTGGTTCTTTTTATCATGTTTGTTGTCGGCTCTTTAAAATATTTAACTTCAGCAGGCAATCCAGAAAGTATTAAAAAAGCCCAAGGGACATTGAAGTGGGCACTGATCGGCACCCTTCTTTTTGTTGGTTCCTACCTAATGTTAAATATAATTGACATTTTATTTTTAGGCGGGCAAGGAAAGCTCTTTAAGTTTGAAATACCGGAGTTTTAATTGTTCTCTTTGTCATTCCGAGCGGAGTCGAGGAATCTCTATCATATTGGTTGCAGATTTTAAGGGGATCCTTCGTCACTTCGTTCCTCAGGATGATTTTTGTTACTTTGAGGGAGTAACAAAAATCACCTTTACTCCTTTTTCTTCAGGAATGGGGGAGCGAAAACGATTGTTTTCTTGAATGAAAGAACAGACAACAAAAACAAGAAGCGCTAAGCCTATGGCGACAAGAGCATAACCAACTTGCTTCATAAATTTGTCTTTTCTTTAATTAAAAACTGCGGCCGGCCCTGTATCTCTTTATATATTTTACCAATATATTCGCCTATAATGCCGATGGTAATTAATTGAATACCGCCAAAAAACATAACCGCGACAAAAATTGCTGTCCATCCAGTTACCCAATATTGATGAGGAAGAAAAAAACGGCGACACAAAGCATAAATTACCCCAGCAATTCCCAAAAAAGAGCTTATGAAACCAAAATAGGTGGCAATTTTTAATGGTTTTGTAGAAAAAGAAATAATGCCGTCAAGAGCAAAATTAATCATCTTAGAAAGTGGATAGTGGGTCTTACCCAGGAACCGTCTGTTTCTTTTAAACGGCACAAACGCAGAGGAACATCCTCCCCAGGCAACTAAGCCACGGAGGAAACGTGATTTTTCTGGGAGTTTATTTAAGAAATTAACCACTTCTTTATCCAAAAGCCGGTAATCGCCAATATCTTTAGGAATTTGGGTGTCTGAAAGAAAATTGATTAAACGGTAAAAAAAAGAGGCGGTTGTTCTTTTAAATAAAGAATCATCTCTTTCCTCTCTTTTAGCGTAGACTATTTTAAAGCCTTGTCTCCATTTTTCTACTAATTTGTCAATGAGTTCTGGTGGGTCTTGAAGATCGGCGTCCATGGTAATAATCGAATCGCCGGAAGAGATTTGATAACCGGCGGTAAGAGCCACTTGATGGCCAAAATTTCTAGTGAAAGAAATTAATTTAATATTTTTGCTTTTAAAAGCGTGTTTTTTTATTTCGTTGGGAGTATTGTCGGAAGAGCCGTCATCGACAAAGATAATTTCGTATGAATATTTTGAAACAACTGGGAGTAGTCTTTTAAGAAGTGGAGAAATGTTTTGTTGTTCGTTGTATACGGGGATAATGATTGAGAGGAGAAAGTTTTGTTGTTTCATCATTTTTGACTCTTTAAAGAGTCATCTAATGCCATGTAGTAGAGTGAAGCTCACTACATAGCACTGAAGTGACCCGCCCACGAGAAGTAGTCGGGTCTACTTCAGTGTTGCGGAGCCAGGAGTCGAACCATGGTCTAGGAGATTATGAGCCTCCTGTGCGACCGTACACTACTCCGCGAATTATCAAGCTTCATGTAACATGTAGCATGAAGTATGAAGCAGGTAATACCATTATAGTATCTTGGTGGAAAAAATTCAATTGTTAGTCGGTTCAACAAGAGTTCACGATCTTTGACAAAACTATATCACAAGATGTTATCTTGTCATTCCCGCTCCGCCTTTGGCGGGGTAAACTCCAGCGGGAATCTATTAAACAGATTCCACATCCCCATCCTGCCTATTGGCTACAAGGGGTGAGGCAAGTGCGGAATGTCAAGTAATTAACAGGATTTGATATTAACTCTACTAATTTTATTAAAGTTACTTAACGGCAGATTCCAGGAACTCTAATTCAAGATTTTGGGCGTTCAATTTTACTTCTATCCCAATTGGCATAGGAATGTCAACAGTTTTATGTCCAAAATCTACTTCACCAATAATTGGAAAGTTATAACTTTTTAGTGCTTCCATTATAATCTGCTTAGGTGTTGGTTCTTCAAAACCTTCCCAGGCTGTTCTTTTAATGTCAGGCAGTTTACCAATCAACATACCGGAAATAACATCTAATATCCCTGCATATTTTAATTGATATAAGCCTTTCTCAATCCTGTAAGACGGATTATTGTCAATTTCCCAAAAAAGAATACAGTCTTTTAAATCGTCTAATTTAGGAAAATATTCTGTTCCAACCAAAGAAACAAGCATACTTAAATTTCCACCAAAAAGTTGTCCTGAAGTATTTCCTTCTCTCCAACATTCCCATTTGGTTAATGGTTGTATCTTCCCTAAAGCGTTAGTTGATGTAAGAGCATTAAACAGAAGTGTTTTGCCAACTTCTTTTTTAACAGGCAGATATTCATCCCAAACTCGACCCAAACTATAATTCAGCAATGCACCATGGAAGCCAACTAAACCTATTTTTGTAAACAACGCACAGTGGATATTTGTAATATCACTAAAACCGATAAAAGGTTTTGGGTTTGCCTTTACTAGTTCATAATATATATGCTCTAATACAGTTATTGCTGATTGACCGCCGTCATGTACAATAACTGCTTTTACTTCGGAATCGGCAAACATAGAATTAATATCTTCAGCCCGTTCTTCAGGAGTCCCAGCAAACCACCATTTTACTTTTCTTAAATTTTTTCCTTCCCTAACTTTAAAACCCATGCTTTCTAATTCTTTTACGCCCTTCTTATATTGAAGGAAATAATCACTAGTTTCATTGATTGGAAAAGGGAAAGAGGTAGCTACTATACCTATTGTATCGCCTTTTTGAAGTTTTAGAGGTTTAACTAAATTTATCATATTTTTTAATGTTCTCTCTCTATTTTACTAAAAAAGACAATTAATATCCAGCTGTTTAATTGAACAAGCGAGAGAAAGATTAAAATAAATAACGATATTGAAAAAAACTTTATTAACCTAATTTTTTTTGTTCGATTAATCTAGTAACTTTTCTTTTTAACTCAATGTCTGTCATCATTATTTTAGTAGCTAGTTTACTATGTGCTTCTGTTGAAATCAGCTGGAATGTATCCCAATTTTCTCTATCTGGTTTTCGAAGTGGGTCATTTTTCTTTATCTGATTTTTCAGAAGGAGTGTTAGTGTCCATAAAGTGGTTAGATTAACAAAATTCAGCCCGTGAACCAGTCCCGCTTAGCGGAACGGTTCAGGGCATAAGAAAATATAATTACTCCTTCGTCGTAAATATTTTCTAATGCTCACTTGACCGAATACTGTATCCTCAACTTTTAATGATTAAAAAATTTCGAACTTATGACTGGGTTGATTATAGTGAAAGGGCTGAATTAGTTTAATGACAAACCGAACCTTTATTGACTTCTATCTAATTTAAACGCGAGAGATGTTGCTAGGCGGTTCTTCTTTACCAAAACAACTTAACCCACTGTTGATATGGTGGTTTTTCAATGAGCGGTGTCGGAGAAGGAGAGGGGGTTATTTTGGGTAAAATAATGGCGATTTCGTTTGGTTTTTGCAGGTTTAGTTTCTGGCGAATATTTTTTTCCAGCGTATAATAATCTTGATTCTTTAAAATGTCGCTTTTTAATTTTTTATTCTTTTCCAGCTCTTTCTGTTGCTCTTTTTTATAATCTTCAAAAAAACTAAACTTTTTTTGATATTCAAAAATATTTTGAGAAAGGGAATAAATAAGGAAACCCATAAAAAGAAAAATGGCCGCTTTTTTAATAAAATTGATCATATTTCCTCTTGCTTTTAAACTTACTTTATGATATTATAGGGTCATTATGGAACCAACGGATCTTCGCGGTCTGCTTAACAGCTTTGTTGAGAACCTTAATGCTCAAAAAAGATCACCGTTTACTATTGTAGCATATAAAAAAGACTTAGAGCAATTTATTGGTTACCTAACTGCGCAAGAAAAAATCAGCATGAGGGACGTGAACAAAGAAGACATTAAGAATTTTATTAATAAATTGCTTTCGGAAAAATATACGAAGAAATCAGCCTCAAGAAAGCTTAATTCTATTCGTACCTTCTTCCGTTTTTTAAAAAATCAAGAGGTCATCCAACAAAATCCCTCCTTAGAAGTCACTCATCCTAAATATAGTCAAACCCCCCCACGAATTTTAAGCAAGTTGGAATATCGAGCTCTGCGTGATTTAGCTAAAGAAGACTTAAGGACGTACGCCATTATTGAGCTTCTTTTGCAAACAGGGGTTCGTATCGGTGAGTTGGCCAACATCAGAGTAGACGATATTAAGGAAGATGGTTTAATTATTGGGCAAAGAAATATTCCTTTAAACAAAGCCGTAAAAAAAGCCGTCAACAATTATCTTAAGGCAAGATATCAAACCCAAGACGATCATCTTTTAGTGACCAAAACAGGCCGACCGCTTTTGATAAGAAACATCAGGACGATCATTGATCGTTGTTTTAAAGAAGTAGGCATCCAGAATGCTAAAGTGCAAGATTTACGCCACACCTTTATTGCCTATCAATTAATGAGTGGAGTCTCTATTTCCTATATTGCCAAAATCGTTGGTCATAAACGTCTTTCTTCAACCGAAAGATATCTTCAGTTGGTTAAAGAAGAAGCTCAAAAAAAGGAAGGGTTGGGAGAGCTGTAAATTTTTCGCCTCAGTTATAATAATTGAATGTCTTTATATCTTAAAGTCGCCAAGAGTACTCTTTACCAACTTATTGCCCGTTCTTTAACCACTTTTTCTAATTTTATTGTTATTCTTCTTATCGCCAAAAGTCTGGGGAGTTTTGGTTTGGGGCAATATAATAAGGTTTTTGCTTTTGTAGGAATCTTCTCTTTGTTTGTTGATTTTGGTTTGAATGCTGTATTTCTTAAAGTAGGGACAATTCATGAATTGTCCCTACTGATTATTCTTCGGTTAATAATCGCCTCAATTATTTTTATCCTCATTCAACCAATAATATTTATTTTGCCCTACAATGCTACTTTTCATTCAGGTTTTTCCTTTCAAGAAAAAATCTATATCGAAATTGTGGCCTTAGTTTTATTTCTTTACGCTTTTGCTCATTCATTAAATGTAATTTTTCAAAAACGGCAGCGTTTTGATCTAACTATCTGGCCAAATTTAGTTTGGGGGGTGACGAGTTTAATTATTGGCATCTATTCTTTTTATACAAAAAATCTTTTTTTCTTTTTCTTGGCAACGGTAGTTGGTTTGGGGGGATATATTGTTACGGCGTTTATTCTGATTAAGAGGTTTTTAAATGTAGAGACGACCCGCCGGGTCGTTTCTACCAATATTTTATTTGTAAAAAAATTATTTAAAAAAAGCCTGCCCTTAGGAATAACTTTATTTTTGAACATTTTATATGTTCGAGTTGGCGTTTTGATTTTGTCATTTTTAAGATCAACCACAGAAGTGGGGATTTACACTTTGGCTTATAAATTTTTTGAATTTCCCTTAAATTTTTCCACCTTTATCATGAGTGCGTTGTACCCAATATTTTTAGAAACCTATCATAAAAATAAAAACAAATTTTCCGAACAAGTTAAAAAATCAGCCCTTTATATTTTCGTTTTCTCTTTTTTCGTTTTTATTTTTTCATTTGCCGCCGCTCCTTTGATTGGTTTAATCAAGCAGGAGTTTTATAAATCAATCTTGCCTTTTAGAATTCTGGTCATTTCCTATCCGATATTTTTTCTTTCAAATCTTCTTTTGTGGGTAATCATTACTAAAAATAAAGAAAAGATTTTGCCGCTTGTTTATGGCTGTTCGCTAATATTAAACGTTATCTTAAATCTTGTTTTTATTCCTCAGTATGGTTACAACGCCTCGGCGGTCATTACCGTAATTTCGGAATTGCTTGTGCTGATATTTTTTATATTTTTTCTTAAGAATTTTAAAAAACGACGTCAAAACGAACAATAAAATCATCATTTTTCTAATAAAAGCAAAAAATCCTTGACAAATGGATAATAGTATTCTAGAATAAAAATTCTAGAAGCTATGAAAAAACAGGAGTATTTAAAAGTCTCATCTTATGAAGGTAGAAAGGGCGAGGTTAAAAAGGTGGTTCTTCTATATTCAGGCGGTCTTGACACTTCAGTTTTAATCAAATGGATACAAGAAAAATATAAAGCCCAAGTCATTGCTTTAACTGTCGACATTGGTCAATTAACCGACGATTTGGAAGAAATCAGAAAAAAAGCGTTAAAATTGGGAGCAATAAAAGCCTATGTGATTGATGCCAAAGATGAGTTTGCTGAGGAATATATTGCCAAAGGAATAAAGGCCAACGCTTCTTATCAAGGTAATTATTATCTATCGACTCCGCTGGGAAGACCGCTTTTAGCCAAATGGGTAGTAAAAATTGCCGCCCAAGAAGGAGCTGATTGTATTGCTCATGGTTGCACAGGAAAAGGGAATGATCAAGTAAGGATAGAAGGAACTGCTTTAGCCTTAAATCCTGATATTAAGGTGATTGCCCCTGTTCGTGAATGGTCGATGGGAAGAGACGAAGAGTTAGAGTATGCAAAAAAACGTGGTATTTCTGTCCGCCAAACCCTTGATAAACCATATTCTTATGATGATAATATGTGGGGTGTAACCGGCGAGGGGGGGGAAATTGAGAACCCAGCTATTGTGCCTCCTTTGGAAAAAATCCTTCTTTTGTGTCGGCTTCCGGAAAAAGGACCTAATAAGCTAGAATTTATTGACCTAGAATTTGTCAAGGGTTTGCCAACGTCTTTAAATGGAAAACAGATGAAATTGGCTGACTTAATTTTTACCTTAAACAAAATCGGGGCAAAACACGGGGTGGGAATCACTCATCATCTTGAAGATCGAGTAGTTGGTTTAAAAGTTAGAGGAGTTTATGAAGCGCCAGCCGCAGAAATTATTATCACTGCCCACAAAAATCTTGAGAAATATGTGTCAACAAGATACGAAAATGAATTTAAATCAATTGTTGATACCAAATGGGCCTATCTTTGTTACGGGGCATTATGGCATGAACCTTTAATGGATGATCTCAATGCTTACATTGATAGAGTTAATCAGAAGGTTACAGGGAAAGTCACTTTAAAACTTTATAAGGGGTCGGTTGAACCAGTAGCTTTGGAAACGCCCAATACCATATTTGAGGAGAAATTAGCCACTTTTATGGCTTCAACTGCTTTTAATCAAAATGCTTCGGCCGGATTTATTGAACTTTATACTTTGCAAATGAGATTAGCTCAACGTTCCGAAAAAACAGTGCTTTTATCAATTGGGAAAAGGAAGAACAAACTCCATCTTTTGAGAGAAATGAAACAGATAGTCGAGATGAAATATAAAATTTACGCTACCTACAAAACTCATAAGTTTTTAAAAACCAATGGAATTGAAGCTATCCTGGTTAACAAAATTTCTCAACTGCATTTAAAACCCAACCTTTTAGATCTTTTGCAAGCGAACCGTTTTGATTTAATTATTAATATTCCCACAGGAAGAAAGATAGCCGAAAAAGAAAAAACCGATGGCCAGACAATTAGAGAGTATGCCTTGAAAAATAAAGCAATTTTGGTGACAGATGTCGAGGTGGCTAAAAAATTAATAGAAAAACTTTCATCATGAGGAATAACACTATTCTTATTAAAAACGCTGATTATATTATGACGATGAACAAGAAGCGGGAAATTTTGCGGAATTCTTCAATCCTTCTTGAGGGGAATAAAATTGCCGAAGTGGAGACAAAAAAGACTAAAGCCGATCAAGTAATTAATGCTTCAGGGATGATTGTTCTTCCGGGATTTATCAACGGCCATCATCACATGTTTCAATGCGCTTTGCGAGGAATGCCACAATTACAAAATCAAACAATTGACAAATGGATAAAAATAGTCTGTCAAGCAACAAAAAAAATGGATGAAGAAATAATTTACTATTCGGCCTTAGCTAATATGGCCGAGCTTCTACTTTATGGTTGTACGACGAGTACTGACATGATGTATATTTTTCCAAAAGGAAAAAAAGGTTTTTTTGAAGCCACTGTCAAAGCGGCTAAAGATATCGGCATAAGATTTCATCCTTATTACGGCAGCATGAGTTTAAGTCAAAAAGACGGAGCTTTATTCCCTGATGATGTTGTTCAAGAATCTGATCTGATTGTTTCCGAATCAGAAAAAATGATTAAAAAATTTCATAACCCTAAGCCTTTCTCAATGTTAAGAATTGGACTGGCTCCTTGTACTATTTTTACCTCAACAAAAGAAGATTACAAAAACGCAGTCTTGTTATCGAAAAAGCATCAAGTCAATCTCCAAACGCATTTAAGTGAATCAGAATACGAGAATCAATATTCGCTAAAAAAATTTGGCAAAAGACCATTAAGTTATTTAAATGATCTGGGCTGGCAGGGTAAGCGAGTGAGTTTTGTTCATTGTATTAATTTAACAAAAGAGGAAATTAAAGAATTAGCAGAAGCTAAAATCAATGTTGTTCATTGTCCGATTTCTAACGCAAGATCTCCTATTGGAGAATTTGGAGTTGCTCCTGTTTGGGAAATGTTAGAAAAGAAGGTTAACATAGCGATTGGCGTTGATGGAAGCGCAGGTAATGATTCTTCGAATATCTTAGAAGAATTGCGGTGGGCAAGAATACTTCAAGGAGTAAGAAAAGAAAGCACGTATTTAAAACCAAATCAGGTGTTAGAAATAGGGATAATCAATGGAGCAAAACTTTTAAATTGGGAAAATGAAATTGGTTCAATCGAGGAGGACAAAGTGGCCGATGTGGCTATTTTTAAGCCAAAAAACAAAATAGAACATGCTGGAGCAATTTGGAATCTAGTAAGTTCGCTTATTGCCAACCAAGCAATTCGGGCTCATACGGTGATAGTTCATGGGAAAATTATTGTTAAAGATGGCAGAATATCGACAGTTTCTGAAGAAGAAATATGTCGTAAAATAAGAAACTGTCAAAATAAATTAATCAATTAATTAATTGGATTTTATGCTTCAAGTACATGAATTAGGTGGAGAAAGAAAGGTTGAAGAAGGATCAAACCCATTTTTGATTCCTGAAAGAGCAGCGATAGCTGCTCTTAAGGCAGAAAGAACATATCAAGACGATGAAGCTCTTCGCGAAGCTGAAGAATTAGGATTATTGGGCAATCCTATTCAAGCCGAACTTTCACCAACTTTTCGTTGTCCTATGGATTGTAGCGGTTGTCCCGATGGACGATCACTTCATCGAGGCGATCAAAAGGAAGTTCAGATTACAGAAAGTAAATGGTATGGGATTGTTGATCGTCTAGCCGAGCTCGGAGTTAAGTACTTTTTGCTTATTGGGGGGACGGTTGATGGACATCGAATGACCCCAAAACTTATGTCGTATCTCTTATCAAAAGATCAACCAATTGATATTGGTTGGTTTACTGACGGAATGCCGTTGATTCATTGGCGAACTGGTAAACCAAATAAATTATTTGAGAAGTTGGTTCAACAAGGAAGAATGTTAGAT
The DNA here is from genome assembly GCA_964476245.1 of uncultured Gammaproteobacteria bacterium. Lineage (GTDB taxonomy): Bacteria > Patescibacteriota > Microgenomatia > UBA1406 > HO2-37-13b > CAYYYW01. The sequence continues at coordinate 26,007 of CAYYYW010000002.1, read as the reverse complement.
TTGACAACTCATATTTCCGTTGATTATCTAAATTCTCAAGCCTTAGAACAACATGAGTTGCCTAATCCTAAATATGGTTATTCTGGTGAAACGGATAGTTCGCGGAAAGTTAAATCTGTATTTGGATTAATATTAGCGAAATTATTAGTGGAGAGAGGAGCCAGAAGAGTAATTATCAATTCAGCTATTTCCGCTTTAAATATTGATCAGACAATGCTTATTTATGATGCTGCGGCAAAACTACAAGAATATGCAAGAAGTCTTAATAGTCCAACAGTAGTTTTACATACCATAAGTCCTTGGGTTTGGCGACCATATATGGTTAAAGGTGACTTAACAGATTTAGACCTAAATACAATCCTCAAAGACAAACATCGAGCCCAATTACAAGAGATTGGCCAATATTTTTTGGCAGACACACAACAAAGGATACAGTTAAGTCGATCGAGAGTAGCAGCTAATTCTAGCGGTTTTATTATCGGATTACCAACGTTTGCCATTAGTCAAGACATGCCATATAAACTCGGAGTAGAAGTATTGGCGATTGAGCCTAATGGAACAATGAGAATGGACCCGGTTTTTATTAGCGCTCGTATGCTTGAACACGCACAGAATTCTTATGGTTATCGAGATAGGGCAATACCAAATCCATTTGATCAATATAATTTAGAAAGAGTTATCACTTTTCCCAATCTTGTTCAAACAACAAGAGGAAATTTTCAATGGCGTTAAGTTATTAAAACTTAAATAAAATAATTATGGATACAATCTTAAGCAAAACAATCGTTGAGTTTAAAGTCCCTTTTTTCGGTAAAAATTTAAAAAACAAATCTGATTCGAGATCGTGTATGTTTGATGTGAGAAGGCTTTTACATTCGCCATTGATTATAAAACACGTTGGTAAGAGGATGGCCCAAATAGTTAAAAATAAATGTTCTGGCAAGACTCTAATTGGAATTGCTACATCTGGCCTTCCTTGGGCAACAATTACCAGTGTTTATACGAATGTGCCAATGCTTTATGTACGAAAAAAAATTGAAGAGCATATGAGCAATAAATTAATTGAAGGAATATTACCAGAAGACAAAAGGTTGATTCTTATCGATGACTTGCTTTTTGCCGGAGAAAGCAAGAGACAGTCAATCGAAATTATCAAGGAACACGGATATGAGGTTACCGATATTATTGTTATTGTTGATCGACAGCTGCAAAGGAAAAAAGATGGTCTACCAATTCAAGAAAAATATGGAGTTAAATTACACTCACTTATTAAGATGGAGGAAATAGTTGAGTGCATGATTAAGAAAAAAGGAATTACAAAAAAACAACTAAAGAAGTTAATAGATGATTATCGTCGATTTGAACGTTGGGACATGCCGAAGTTTGTTCAATAATTAACTTAATCTTTTTAAACGTGTTAAAATTGAAAATGTCATTAAAAGAAGTCGCAGCGACAACAAAACGTGGTGAGACGTTATTAAGGATATTGGACACTCTTGATTTATTAGCCATCCCCAACCTAAAAATTCACGGTGATGGTGTTGATAAAATTCAAGTTCATGATCCAGCCCAACCGGCGAGAGAGGAACTTCGCGAGGGAGATTTTTTTGTTACCTTGCCGAAAAATATAGCTGAGGTTTTGCCCGGCAGCTCATTAGGTTCAAAAGCCTTTCTTAAAGAAATCCAGGGAAATCATGACGAGGATACGACTTCCAGACTTTTGGGTAATTTTGAAGGCAAAGAGGGAAACTTAGCCCTTTCAAAACACAACGAAGGTTTTCAACTTAATGTTTTTCATGGATCAACCAACGGGCGGGCTTTAGAAATTTCACGCTTAGCCTTTAAAGGAACAGAACTAACAGCGAAACTAAAAGATTTAGAAGATCGAGGACAGAGCCAAAGTATAGATTTTGTTTCAAAAAATAACGAGTATCAAAGAACAAGAGGAGACTATCAAAAGCAAGTAGCAGAGATAATGGAGCCAATTTTAAAACACAAACAAGACGATTTAAACAATCCTAACGTTTTTCGCATTATTGAAGATTGTTTGGCGTCAGGAGATACAATTGTTGGCGTCTTATCATTATTATCAGAAAAAAGCAGAGTTGACTTCGGAGATAAAAAAATAAGAATTGATGTGGCGGTGGCGACGACTCAAGGAGTTTTGGTCTTAAAAAAATTTGCGAAAGATAATAATTTAAATCTTGAGTTAAATGTTGGCTATTTGGCTTACGGTTTATCTCAAGGAGAAAAGAAGGATGGTGTTAAAATGCATGCTAATTATATTACTTATCCGCCAGAGATTGTTGATCGATTGACTCCAGAGATGGGAGAAAAGCTAAAACGATATTGTTACGTAGTTGGAGACATGGGTGATTTGTTTAGAAGTATGGAGAATAGTTTTGACGACCAGTATTCTTTGAATAGGTTACGAACTGATTCTCATGGAGATCGAGAGCAGGTCGAGGAGTCTGTCGTTTCCAGGCAAATTGATCTTTTAAAACCAATGGTTTTGTTTTTTGCCAATGGTGGCTATTTTATGCGAGCGCTGTGGAAATCTATATATCCTGATTCAAACATCAATGAAATTATTTTTTCCGCCAAAAGAACTTGGTCGGACGATCCGGCTTACGGTTACGGGGTTTTGATTTATGACTTACCCGAAGAAATTCTCCACTAATTTTTGTTATACTTTATCATCAATGAGAAAAATTTTATTCCTTGCTGTTTTTTTTCTGTTTTTTTTAATTTCTCCCTTATCAGCCCAAACTGTTTCCGGTGAGAAAATCCAAAATTTTGCCAGCCAAATAAAAATTAACAAAGACGGGACAATTGATGTATCGGAAAATATTATTTATGACTTTGACAATTTGGAAAAACATGGGATCTACAGAATAATTCCTTATATTAAAGAGAACAAAGATGGTAAAAAATTCCGTTTAGATTTTAAAATTATCTCGGTTGAAGATGAGAATAAGCAGTCATACCATTATTCAACCAGTAGTGAGAACAACAAATTAACAGTTAAAATCGGCGATCCGGATAAAACAATCTCCGGCACTCACACCTACGTTATTAATTATCAAGTCTCCGGCGCTTTAACATATTTTTCTGACCATGACGAGCTCTATTGGAATGTGACCGGAAATGAATGGCCGGTGCCGATTTTAATTTCCAGCGCTTCGGTGGAACTGCCTTCGGAAATAAAAAAAGACGAGCTTGAGATTATTTGTTATACCGGATCTTCGGGCAGTAGAGAAAGTTTATGTCAAGGCAGAACTGAAGATAATAAAATTAACTTTATAACAGACGTAGTTCTTAATTCTTATCAAGGATTGACAATTGTTGTTAGTTTCCCAAAAAACTTCGTTGCCGTGCTTGAGCCGCAAGAGGTAGTATCATTTTTTGATACGATCGTGGGAAAAATTGTAATCGTATTTTTTATTCTTCTTTCTGTTTTTTGGTATTTAATTTATCCTCTTTGGTTGCCAATAAAATGGTATCGGCAGGGTCGTGATCCTTCGACGGGCTTGGGGTCGGTTCGTGCCTGGTTTGATCCGCCAAAAACAAAAAACGGAAGATCGTTGACTCCGTCAGAGACAGGCGCTTTAATTGACGAAGTTGCCGACCTTAGAGATATTTTAGCTACCATCATTGATTTGGCTAGGCGGGGATATTTAAAAATCGTTGAGAAAAAGAAAAAAGACTTTAGTCTTATAAAAACAAAAGAATTTTCCGAGAATGTGTCTTTGTTGAAATATGAAAAAAAGCTTCTTAGTGGAATTTTTGAAAACAAAACAGAAATTCGGCTAAAAGGAGCAAGTCTTTACACGACAGTTGAGGAGGCAAAAACAATGATTTATGAAAAATTAGTTGAGGAACAATTTTTTCCCAAAAACCCTCAATCAATTAGAAATTTTTATAACGTTATTTCAGGACTGGCGCTTTTTACTTTAAATTTTCCTCTGGCCTTATTAAGCTTTATTTTTGGTCGAAATATGCCCAGGAAAACCGTCTTAGGTACGGAACAAGCCATGGTGGCTAAATCGCTAAAAAATTTCTTAGCCAGCCAAGAACGTCAGTTGGAATTTCAGGCAAAAAACCTGCCTGCCGGCAGGCAAGGTCAGATGTTTTTTGAGAAATTGTTGCCTTACGCCATTGCTTTTGGGGTGGAGAAAGTCTGGGCGAAAAGGTTTGAAAACATTAATCTTAGATCGCCGGATTGGTATCAGGCGTATGACGTCAGGACCTTTAATAGTTATTTACTTGTTAACAGTTTAAATTCCTCGTTTTCTTCTTTAAGAAGCGCTGCTACTCCAACGACTTCCAGTTCTGGTTTTTCATCGGGTTTTTCCGGTGGTTCGTCAGGCGGCGGGGGAGGTGGAGGTGGAGGAGGCAGTTGGTAATATGACTCTCAAAATTTATACCGATGGTGGGGCAAAAGGAAATCCGGGACCGGCGTCAATTGGAATGGTCTTTTATGTTGACGACAAAGACATTTTTCGTTACCGCGAAGATATTGGAATAGCCACCAATAATGTGGCAGAATACAGCGCTGTTATTACGGCGATGTCAAAACTCATCCGTCAGCTGACGGATCAAATGTCAGAACTAGAGAATATCGTAAAAATTGAATTTTATTCTGACTCAAGGCTTTTGGTAAATCAAGTCAACGGGCTTTTTAAAGTAAAAAATGCTAAAATTCGCGAATTTATTTTTAAGATAAGAACTTTAGAGCAGGAAATCAAATTACCAATAAGTTACCATTTAATACCAAGAGAAAAAAATCGAGTGGCCGATAGATTGGTAAACGGTGGATAAAAATAGACAATCAAACATTAGGATATTTGATATTTTGAAGTTCAAAAATATTTTAATATTTCAGTTTCTTAATTTCCCCAGTGGATCAACTTCTTTAGTTCTTTGATGGTGCGGACAGCGTGGTTGATAAAAAATATTATAGGTGGTACAATATGGTTTGAAAATATGATAGAAAGAAACCCTGCTACTAAAATAATAATCCCTGAATTGGGAGACGTAGAAAGAGGATCCTTTTCTTTCGTTGGTCGTCAATCAGAACTAGAATTAATTGAAGATACGTTAGAATCCGGCCGTCAAGGAGGATCTATGCCAAATTCAATTATTTCCTTCGTTGGTCCTTGGGGCACAGGAAAAACCGCCCTATTGGAAGAATTAGCTGCGCGTCACCGAAAAGAACCAGGCTCGAAGTCCATTGAATCCCATCCTTCCATAACTGCCTATGTTGATTTGGGCCAACTAATCAGTGAAGGAGAATTAAACAAAAAAGAACTGGTAAGAAAAATTTGGCAGCAATTAGGAGAACAAATGAACGAAATAGTACCCAATTTAGAAAGACTTTCTGATGATCAGTTGGCCGTGGTTTTTACAGAAAGCGTGGCGGAGTGGAGTAATAAGGCTACACCGGTAATTCTTCTTGATACTTTTGATGCTCTTGTTGGAAAAGATAAAGAGTCGCTCTGGTGGATAGAGGAAAACATAATGGAACCCATTATTAAGCCCGAGTATGAGAAAGCAGATCGGACGCTTTTTGTTTTAGCCGGAAGACAAGAGCCAAAGGGATGGAGGCAACATGAGGTAAGAAGGCGAGCGGAGGTAAAAGGAGCAACCCGGTTCCTCAACCCTTTTGATGAAGAAACAACCAGTCTTCAAACAGGAGGAAATTTGGCGGTAAACGACGCCATTTATCGTCATACCTTTGGTCATCCAGAAGCAGCTCATTATCTAGTTGAAGTTTTAAAAGCTCAAGGGTTAAACTTAGCCACTGCCAATGAGGAGGAAGTAAACCAAGTTTTAGAACAGATATTACCAACGGTATTAAATAATTTAACAAATGAAATCCTTATAGATGTCCCAGCGGAATTGAAAGAGATTGCCCGCCACGCCAGCGCTCTTCGCTGGACCCATGCGGATCCTTTACGTTATCTTGCAGAGCGTCTTGGTTTGGCAGAGGAAAATCTTAAAGAGGAATACTATCTTAATATAATAGAACAACAATTAACAGACGTTTTTTATTATTATGCTCACGAGGGTGTTTGGAGGATGCCTCAAGTGGTTCGTCAACTTTTAGATCACTCTCTTAAGCTAAGGGATCCTGAAGCTTATGGTCGGGCTCATCAAGCTGCTTTTTTATTTCACGGAAAACACCTAGAAGACTCTTCAGACTACCTGGCCCGCTATGTTTCAGAGGTAATTTATCACAATTTAATTCTAAATGAATTGAGTCAGGAATTTCCCGAGCTGGTTGGCTCCATTATTACGATGGCCGGCCTTGTTGAAGAGTGGTGGCCGAAACATCTTGATCAGTGGTGGGATGGGCATGGTCAAACCCCTCCGGGGCAAGAAGTATGGCAAGAATTAGTTAAACAATTGGAAAAAGATGAAGAACTTCAGGCACTTCTACACCCAGCTACATATACGAGTTTTCTCAATGGAGCAAAAGAGCGGGCTGGATTGTCTACAACTGATCCAGCTTCTCAATCTTAACCAGCGGATCAATGGCTTTGGCTTTATGGACGCACTTGGATTGGTAAATAAAGCCAAAGCATAATATAATACGTTCTTAAAATGGAACAATTATGGCGTCGGACAGATCAGAATGAGACTTTATCGCCTTCCTCATTTGACGTGGTTATTGTTGGCGGTGGTCTCTCTGGTTTGTTTTTAGCAAGCGCAATCTCACAAGACGTTAGTGTACTAGTTATTGAAAAAAGCGATAAACCCGCCCTAAAGGACGCAACATATTTAGTTAGCAAAGAAATTGCCGAAAGATGGAGCCTGCAGTATATTTTAGAAACCAGAAGAAGCAAGCAACCTCTCATAAACGGGACTATAACCTTTAACCCAAGTGGCCGAGTGATTGATTTAATAGAGCCTAGAAATGACAATGGTTATGGTTTTGCTGTTTTGCCACAAACAGTGTTAGAGACAAGTTTGAAGACTAAAATTAATCAGCAAGGTAGATTAATTTCTCATGGCGTTTTTTGCCAAGGAATTTGTGCTCAACCAGGAGGTCAAGTTGAAGTAGAAACACAAAAAGGCACAATAAGGTGTAATTTAGTAATAGACGCTACCGGATGGGGCGGAAACATTATTCATCAACATTACGGACAAGAAGACTATGTTGTCCGTGCTTTATTTGGAGGGAATTATTCAACGACAGGTTTTGATCCACATTTATTATATTTTATTGATGGTTTGTTAGATAATAATAGAAATTGGATCATGCCAGTAACCGACAGAATGGCAGAAGTGATGGCAGCCCAAGAAACTTATTGTTCAGAAGCAAAGTCTTGGTGGCAAATTAAAGCGGAGAGGGAGTGGATTAATATGATTGGCTGGTATAAAGAAAAAGGTTTTAATATAGTGGATAATAACCCAGGAAGTCCAATGGCTTTTCGAGAGGAACCGGCGAAAAGAAGATTCTTTCAGGGGTTGGTTGTTCCTTTTGGAGAAGCGGCCGGACTAAATTCTCCATTAGTCGGTCAATTAATAGATGTTCTGCCCCAATACGCTCAAGTTTTGGCAAAAATCATTAAAGAGGCTAAAAATAAAGGAGAATGGGGTCTGGTGGGAAGACGGTTTTATGAAGAATTTTTAAAGCGTCCACCATTTTATTATCTTTTACACAGCGTTGTTCGGGAAAAACGAATGAAACCGGGACAAACAAGAGTTTCTGCCAATAGTCTTTTGATGAAAGCAATAAAAGAAACATTTGATCAGACAACTTTATGGAGATTGCTTCAAGAAAATGGGCTAACTGTTTCTGAACTGATTCTTCTTCTTCAAAATCGTCCATTGGAAATTATAGGGTGGGTTCTGTCCTCAACTCCCTCAATTTTCTCATTAATTTTTTCAAATCCGGATCTTTTTTTACAATTTTATTTAGCCAGTCGTGAAAGATTGATTAAAAAATTACATTTCCTCTAGCTTTTCGTTTTTGATCATTGGATCAATTGCTTTTGCTCTTTGATAATAGTCTTTGGCTTTTATAAGGTTGCCGTCTTCAAAATACAAAATCGCCAGCTTTACCAAAATGTCCCGGGCTTTTTCGTTTTTTAGCAAAATCGTTTCTAAATTTTTTACTTCTTCCTTTCTCCTTGTCTCGTCAGTAAAAACTTCCTTTTCAATGTCCTGGCCGTAGATATTTTTAAAATACTGAAGTTGTTGCGGGAATTCTTTAGTTCCTTTTATTTTTTTCAAAAACAAAACCGCATCAGTTTTTTTTTGATTGTTTGTTAGATTAAAAAATAAAGGATGAAGGGTTTGAGAGAAATAGATATTAATGAGTGTAAAAAAACCAAAGGTTAATAAAACAAGTGGATAAAAAATCTTTCTTATCATGTCTTAATTATATATAATCATTAATATGTTTGAAATTTATTTCCAACAAATTATTGAACGAACAATTACCTTCTTTATTGTTTTGGCCGCCAGCTTGCTGGCTTTTGGTTTAACCGTTTTGTTTTTTTATTTAGTGCTGATTTTTTTGCGGTTGAGAAAACGGGAGATAATGTCTTTAGAAATGGTAACCCTGGAGGTAAAACTTTCTAAAGACAATGAAATAAAGATTGATGCTGCCGAACAGATGTTTTCTTCATTTTATTCTTTGAAAAAATCCGGTTGGTTTTCGTTTTTAGAAATTGAGGACGTAGTTGCTTTTGAAATTGTTGGTAGAAAAGCTGACATCCGTTTTTACGTCTCTACCCCAGTTCGGATTAAAGACATGGTAGAGAAGCAAATTTATGGTTATTATCCACAGGCGGATATTAAATTGGTTGATGAACCTAACATTTTTACCGAATCAGGAAAAGTTGTTTTTGCTTCATTAAAACAAAAAGAATATTCTTATCAACCGATAAAAGTTTTTAAAGAATTGCCAACAGATTCTTTAGCCGCCATTACTTCGGCTCTTTCTAAGATGGGTGAAGGCGAAGGAGGAATTGTTCAAATTGTGATTAGACCAGCGGGTTCAAAATGGAAGAAAGAAGGCAAGTCATACATTTCTTCAATTAAAAAAACAGAAGCCAGTCCGGAAAAAGCCAGTTTTAAAGTTGATGCTAAAGTGTTGGAAAAAATTGACGAGAAATGTTCTAAACCCGGTTTTGAAACGGCCATAAGAATGGTTGTTTCTTCGACGACTAAGGAATCAGCCGAGGCCCATTTGCGCAACATCAAGTCTGCCTTTTCGCAATTTTCTTCCGATCTTAATTCTTTTAAGTCGGCGCGGGTTTTATTTAAGGGCGGTTTTATGATGAATTTTATTTATAAATTTTTTCCGATTTTTGAACTTCCTTTTAGCCGATCGGTTTCTATTTTATCATCAGAGGAATTGGCGACAATTTTTCATTTTCCCAACAAAACCATAGAAACTCCTCATGTTAATTGGCTAAAAGCCAAGTCGGCTCCGGTTGCTTCCGAGGTACCCACGTCCATAGGGACCTTTATTGGTTATGGTTATCATCGGGGGATCAAGCGTCCAGTCCGCGTCGGTTTTGAAGATAGACGAAGGCACGTTTACATTATTGGAAAAACCGGTGTGGGAAAGTCAGTTCTTCTTCAAGACATGGCGATTCAAGATATTAAAGCTGGTCATGGTGTCTGCGTCATCGACCCTCACGGCGATTTGATTGATAATATTATTAAGTTTATTCCTCCCCAAAGAGCTGAAGAAGTGATTTATTTTGATCCCTCAGAAACAAATAGACCCATGGGATTAAACCTTCTTGAGGCCGACACCGAAGATCAAAAGCATTTTTTAACTACGTCAATTATTAACTTAATGTATAAGCTGTACGATCCTCAACGAACTGGGATTATTGGTCCGCGATTTGAGCATGCCGTTAGGAATGGAATGTTGACCGTAATGTACGAGCCTGGAGCTACCTTCGTTGAAGTAGTTAGAGTCTTGCAGGATCCAAAATATGTTCAGGAGATTCTTCCTAAAGTAACCGACCCAATAATTCGCCGCTACTGGACTGATCAAATTGCCCAAACGTCAGATTTTCACAAATCAGAGGTGCTTGACTACATTGTTTCCAAATTCGGCCGTTTTGTTACCAACAAAACCATGAGAAATATTATTGGTCAGTCAAAATCTTGCTTTGATTTCAGAAAAGTAATGGACGAGGGAAAAATTTTATTGATTAATTTAAGCAAAGGAAAATTAGGTGAGGAAAATTCTAATTTCTTGGGGTTGGTTTTAATCCCAAAAATTCTAGTAGCGGCTATGAGCCGGCAAGAGATTCCTGAACCGCAACGGCGAGATTTTTATTTATATGTTGACGAATTTCAGAATTTTGCCACCCCCGATTTTGCCACTATTTTATCCGAAGCGCGAAAATATCATTTAAATTTAACGGTCGCCAATCAGTTTATTGGTCAAATGGAAGAGGAGGTAAAAAATGCTGTTTTTGGCAACGTGGGATCCCTGATTGCTTTTCGAGTCGGCGTGACCGATGCTTCTTATTTAGCCCATGAGTATCAGCCGGTTTTTGGAGAATCGGATTTAATTAACGTTGACCGTTATCATGCCTATATGAAAACCCTAGTTGACAATGAACCCATGCCGCCCTTTTCTGTTGATTTATCCAAAGACATGAAGAAAGCGGAGGCTTTTGCCAATGAAAAAGTGGCTAAGGCAATAATACAACTCTCACGTTTGAAATACGGCAAGCCTAGAGAATTGGTGGAGGCAGAAATTACTCAGAGAGCTAGATTATAAAATTAACCTAATTCCTAATTAACCTAATTTCTAATTAAGTCCTAAACTCCAATATCCAAATAAAGATTTGGGAAATTGGACATCGGAAATTATTTAGGTTAATTAGAATAATTAGAAATTATTTAAATGCTTAACGCTTATAAAACAATTCTTACCGAAAAAACATCGCTGACTGCCAACGTCTTTCTTTTTCGTTTCCAATTGCTTGAACCAAAAGAAATAAACTTCAAATCCGGTCAATATCTGATTTTAAAAATTGAAGACCAACCCCGTCTTTATTCTATTTGTTCTTCAAATTCGATCAAAGAATATTTTGAGCTGGTGGTGGAGATTGTCACCGGTGGTTTGGGCTCAACCTACCTTAATAATTTAAAAGTGGGAGACTCTGTTAATTTTCAAGGCCCAGCTGGGATGTTCACTTTGAAAGAAAATAATAAACCAAAGATATTTTTGGCAACTGGGACAGGGATCGCACCGACAAAAAGCATGATTACAAGTCAAAAGTCAAAAGTCAAAAGTCAAAAGTCTTATTTGTTTTGGGGGTTAAAGACAAGAAAAGATGTTTATTTTTTTGATGAACTTAAAAAACTAGCTCAAGAAAATGTCAATTTCCAATTCAAAATCTGTCTTTCGCGAGAAAAAGACTTAGCAGGCTTAGATAGTCGTTATTTTATGCTGGGACATGTTACGAACGGGTTTGAATCAGTTATGGTTAGTCATAGTCAGTTGAAACAGCAAAAACTAGCCCAACCGATTCTAACAGATTTAACCGACTGCGACTATTATCTTTGTGGTGGTCGTGATATGGTTTCTTCGATGGTAACATTTTTACAAGAAAAAGGAACAAAAAAAGAAAATATTTTTTTTGAGAAATTCTAGTTTTAGAAGACTGTCTTTAATAAAAACAGTCTTCATTATAATAATGAAAAACAAGGCGTTTTTCCTTCTCATTTTAGCTCTAGGTTTTATTTTGCGTATATATGGCATTAATTGGGATAATGGTTTTCATCTTCACCCGGACGAGCGGATGCTGATCATGGTGGCCGATCGTCTTCATTTTTTCAATCAGCTTAATCCTGACTTTTTTAATTACGGCTCCTTGCCTGTTTATCTTTTAAAAGGGGTTACTCAATTGGTTGATTTGCTGTTTGGTTCCCACTTTTCAAACTATAATGGCATGCTTTACGCAGGAAGGATGTTGTCAATAGTTTTTGACTTGATGACGATATGCTTGGTTTATAAGATTTGTTTATTATTGTTTAATAGAGATTCCCGCTTGGCCCTTTTTTCTTCATTTTTCTATGCCATTGCTTTTTTCCCCATCCAAAATTCTCATTTTTTTGTCGTTGATGTTTTCCTCACCACCTTTGTTACTTTTCTATTCTATCTTCTTTTACATTATCTTAGTCACGATCGTGGTATAGATAATAATTACCGGTGGAGACTAATTGTTTTGATTGGAGTAATCTTTGCCGCTATGATGGCCACGAAAGTTACCGCAATAATTTTTTTTCCAATAATAATTTTGGCTCTTTTAATTTTTAACTCTCGCCCTGTAGCGAATTTATTCTGCTTCGGGGTTTCATTTTTAACTTTTAACTTCCTTTTCATGCCTTATGCCTTTATAGAACACAAGAGATTTCTTTCTGATGTCTTAGCTCAAATTAGAATGAACTCGGATCCATATATTTTTCCGTACACGCTTCAATACGTCGGAACGATTCCTTACTTATATTATTTAAAGAATATTTTTTGGTGGGGATTGGGACCGATTATTTCGATTTTAAGCCTGGTCGGTTTTTTGTCAGTTTTATATCAGATCAGGACCCATGGAGTCATCCTGAGCGAAGCGAAGGATCTAGTCCCGACGTTACGTCGGGGCGTAATAAAACATTTCACTAGATTCTTCCCCCGCCAAAGGCGGGGTCAGAATGACGTCAGATATTTTTTATTCTTTATATTTTATTTTTTATATTTCATTATCATTGGTCGTTCGGCCGTTAAGTTTATGCGCTATATGCTGCCGATTTATCCGTTTTTGGCAATAATGGCAGGATTTGGATTACACCAAGTTCAAAAAATGTCATTCCTGCCCCGCCAAAGGCGGGGTAAACTCCAGCAGGAATCTATAAAATATTACCACTGGATTCCCACTTTCGTGGGAATGACACTAGCAATGATTTGGACTCTGCTATTTGTTAACATTTACTCTCAAAAACACACGCGGATTGCGGCCACGGAGTGGATTTTAGAAAATATTCCGGCCGGCTCAACCTTGGCAGTGGAACATTGGGATGATCGGGTGCCATTATTTGATAATGGACGATATAAATACGTTGAGTTGCCTCTTTATGAGAGGCCGGATGATTGGGTTAAGTGGAGTGCCTTAGTCAATCCACGAATTGAGCAGGCTGATTATATTATCATCGCTTCAAACCGCCTTTATGTGCCTTTACAAAAATTAGCTGACTGTCAAAAATACAAATCCTGCTATCCCAAAACGGCCGAATATTATAGAAAGTTATTTAACTCTCTCCCCGTCATTCCGACCACGACGAAAGTCGGGGGAGGAATCTCTTATAAAAAAGTCGCCGAATTCGTCGTATATCCAACGTTAGACGTTCTACGTTACACGTTCCACGTGAACGATCAGTCAGCTGATGAATCTTTTACTGTTTACGATCACCCGAAGGCAATGGTGTTTAAGAAAATATGAAGAATTTTTTATTTATGGAGTTGATGGGTGAAAACATGATGAGTAAAAAAGAGATTGTCACATTAATGTTCCTAGGTTTAAGCAAGCTAAGAGTTATAAAAAAGACATAATTTATAATGAAATATTTAAAATATAAGTTCTTTTTCTTTTTCCTCTTTTTATTTTCTTTTCTTTGGTTGACTGTAGGAAGGCCAATAAAAGTTAAGCTTGGAATAGATTCAGGAAAATTGACCGTCTGGGAAGGTCAAAAACCACTCGCGGAGCTAGAGGAAAATATCAATCGTTTTTCTTCACTTGCTCTTAACCTTGATAATGATCAAGACTCATTTTGGGTGCTGCCTTTTAAAAAGCAAAAAATAGAGGTTATCTACCAAAACAACAATAGTCAATTATTTTTTTTAACAAACCCTAAAGATTTTACTCTTGCTAATTACTTTAAATCTCAATTTAGTTTTAGTCGTCAGCCCTGGGCTGCAAAAATTTTTTTTAACGACCATGGTCCGAAATTTAACCAACAGTTTAAGTTGAAAAACTTCCCGGTTAAAAAAATTATCTTTTATGCTTGGAATTTAAATGAGGCTGAATTAACCTTGAAAACTTCCTCGCAAAAAACATTAGTCTTGTGGATGCGACCTAAATTTCATCACGATGGTAACCTTAATTTTGATGGTAGAGTAATTGCTTTTCAAAATCCTGTTAATAATTCCTCTGTTTACTATTTAAGCACCTTGATTAGCATACTGGCAAAAACTTTTATTGGGGTTTTTTTAATTTTAGGATTTACCCTTCTTCTTATAAAAATTCTACCCAAAAAAACCGTCGCGTTGTCTTTCTTTTCGGACAACTTTCAGACAATTGCTGTTTTAATTTACGTTTTTGTTTTTGTGGCCACCGCCTTACTTTCAATCGCCGTTCTTGAGAAAATACCACACAGTCAGGATGAGGCAGCCTATTTTTTTCAAGCCCAAATTTTCTCCCGGGGAAAGCTATTCCTTGAATCCTTACCTGGTAATTTGCGTCGATTTTTTGACCAGGAATTTATTGTGAACAACGGGAAATGGTATAGTGCTTTTCCTCCGGGGACCTCTTTTATTTTGAGCTTGGGGGTTATTTTTAATCGACCTCATCTTGTCAATCCGATAATTTCTCTTTTTAATGTGTATCTTTTTCTTTTGTTGGCTAAGCAGATCACTTCAAAAACTTTAGCTATTTTTGCGTCGTTACTCTTTGTCGTTTCTCCTTTCTTTTTATTAATCTCAGCCAGTTTTTTAAGCCACCCCTCGGCCCTATTCTTCACTCTGCTAGCGACCTATACTTACACTAAAATCGACCAGAAACCGGCCAAGACGTTTTTTTGGCTCTTGCTTGGGTTTGCTTTAGGTTTTCTCTTATTAATTAGACCACAGAATGCTTTTCTTTTAGGATTGCTCTTTTTTATACTTCTTTTTAAGCAGGGATTAAAAAATATTTACCCGGCCATCGGTGGTGGAGCGCTAGTGGGCCTTTTTGTCTTAATTAATGCCTATTACAATTTTAAATTAACCGGCAATCCTTTAGTTTTACCCCACAATGTTTATTCTCCTTTTAACCAGTTAGGTTTTGGCATGCGAGGCGTGGAGTGGGGCGCTGCCTTTACCTTAACAGACGCCTTTAAAAACTTAACCTTTAATGCATGTTCTCTTTTAGATATGCTTTATCGCTGGCCAGCTTTTTTCACTTTTTCGTTTATACCTTTTATCTTTGTTGGTAAATTTCGAAAAAAGGCATTTCTGTTGATAAGTCTTTTTATTGCTCAAGTAGTTTTATATTTTGTTTACTTCAACGAAGGAACATTTATGGGGCCGCGTTTCTGGTTTGAAGTATCTTGGATAATTCCTTTATTAACCGTTATGGGAGCAGAAAGTATCGTTGATTTTTTCCCTCAAAAAAAATTCCGGATGGCTAGATTTTCTCCTTTTTTAATTCTCTTTATTTTATTTATATACGGAGCAGTGAGTACTTTTATGATTATTCCAAGTTTTAAGGGATTTAACGGAATAGAGTCAGTAAAAATTCCGCCTCTTAAGACTCCGGCTGTTGTTTTTGTTCCGAGCATAGGGAGTTGGAATGCCTACGGTCGTTTTTTTATCAAACAAAATCCCTTCTTGGATGAACCAGTTATCTTTACTCGCGATCAAGGGATTAACAACGTAACTAACAATTTGCCGCCTTTACCAAACGATTTACTTAAAACTTTTTTTCCGAACAGGCATTTTTATCTTTACCAAGAGGGGCAATTTTTAAAATTATGAGTAATAAAGAATCTTTTAATTCCTTATTCTTAATTGTTTTAATTGTTGCTTTTGCCTTTGCAATTCGTTTGTATCAAATCCAGAATGTGCCGCCCGGTTTTTTTTGTGATGAGGCAATCAGAGGGGTGGACGCTTACTCGTTGACCACTACCGGCCGCGATAGTCATGGCGAGCGTTTCCCAATCTTTTTTAAGGTTTTTAGTGAATACACTCCGCCGTTTCAGACTTATTCAGAGATCTTACCAATTTTACTTTTAGGTTTAAGTGAAACCAGCGTTCGTTTAACTTCGGTCTTATACGGAGTGGTTAGTGTATTTTTAATTTATCTATTAGCCAGTCGGCTTCTTTCAAAAAGAATTGGGCTGATTTCAGCGTTGATGTTGGCGCTGGCTCCTTGGTCGTTGCATTATAGCCGAACAGGTTTCGAGTACAATTGCTATTTTGTTTTTTTCCTCTTATCATTATTTTTTTGGTTAAAAGGTATAAAGCGGGCAAGATATTTTCTTGTTTCATGTATTTTCTGGGGATTGACTTTTTATACCTACAATCCGGCAAAATTGATTGTTTTGGTGTTTTTAGTCGCTCTAATTATCATAAGCAGGAAACGTCTTTTGGCCGACAAAAAGATTTTTTTTATTAGCTTGTCTTCTTTTCTTATCATCTCTTTTCCATCTATCTTACATATCTTTTCCGGTCAGGGATTAATTAGGTATAACCAGGTTTCTATTTTTACTAACGACTCATCGATAAAGGAAATAATTTTAAAAATGTTGCAAAACTACTTTTATCATTATTCGCCAGTCTTTCTTTTTTTTAACGGAGACCCCAACGCTCCTAATAATCGCCATTTTTCTTTAGGCCTTAGCCCTTTGTTGATTACCACCTTACCCTTTTTGCTTATCGGCACAATCTGGTTTTTTATCAGCAAAAGGATCCCTTTATTAAAAAAAAAGATAATTTTTTTGTGGATGCTGGTGTATCCGTTAAGCGGAGCTTTTACTTCCATAATTAGCACTAATCGGGCAATGATCGGTGTTGGGTTGTTTTCTCTTTTGACTGCCCTTGGCCTTGATTTAATCTTGGCAAAAATCGCCCGCTTTAAAATTACTGTTATAAAGATTTTGTCTTTGACGGCAATTTTTTCGGTGCTAATTATTAATTTTTTTTCCTTCTATCATTTTTATCTTCGTGTTCACGCTCTAAAGACCGCTGATTTCTGGGGATGGCAATATGGTCCAAGAGAGATTATGAGATATTTTTTGCAGGTTAAGGATTCTTATGACGATCTTTATATGAGCGGTGAATTTAATGAGGGCCAGATTTTTTTGAAATTCTACGATCCTAAGAATACTTGCAAGAACAAATGTAAAATAGCTGACTTTTGGCGGGCGCCCGAAATTGTTGAGTTATCAAGGCAACAGCTATTTTCCTTGAGCCCAGAATACTTAGACAAATCAAGTTTTAAGAACCTTTTTTTAATAAAAAAGAAAATCTTTTATCCCGATGGGAAAATTGCTTTCCTTATCGGCAGTTTGGGAGATCTATCACGACAAGAATAGTATAATAGCAAAATTTTTTTATCATATTTATTAAATTAATAAAGCTCGCCAATCAAAAACGCCTCTTTGCCGTTGGGGTAATAGATGGTTTTTTTTATCTTAAATTTATCTTTAAATTTCAATTTTTTTAGCCTTGTAGGGCTTAAGGAAAATAATTGACGTTTGGAAGAGGTATATATCTCGGGCGTTAGTAATAAGTCACCCATCTTGCATTTATTCTGGCATAAATTATCAGGATCGTAAAACTTTAGAAAGATTTTTGGGCCGTTAAAAGAAACCGCCATGTAAAATTCGTCATAATTATCTTTTTTGGACAGGAAATAATTCATGGTTTCTTTTGGTCCGTATTGCCAACCCCAAGAATCAGACGAATAAAGCGGGTACTTTTTTAATAGATGAACGAAGTTGACAAACGAAAACACAACCACAAAAGAAAGCAAAAACAAAACAATTAATCTTATTGAGTGATTAATTTTATTTAGCTGATATAAAAAACAATCAACGCCAAAAGCAGTCAAGAACGTGAAAGGAACAATGCCGGTAATTGATCTGGTTGCTTGGGGTGAAACATTAATGGTTAACGATGAAGGAAGAGGATACAAGATTAAAAGCAAAAAGATGGGTAAGGAAAATTTAGACTTTTTAATTATTAAATAATAAGCCCCCAAAATAATAAATGGTAATTGCCATAAATAAAATTCACCAATTCCGCGGATAGAGTGTCTAGTGACGTCTTGGCCGGGCATGTCGATATCTCCTTTTAGAAATAGAAAGTCAGGCGAAAAATGAAGGAGATAAGAGGTGGCAATTTTTTTAATCGGATTAATTTTTTTTTGATTAAAAACAGAAACCTGCTGCCAGCGGTTTAAGCCTTGGGGTAAAGTTAAATGAAAAATCAGCGGCAGAGAAACAACAATATAAATTAAGACGGCCGTGGCTACCTCGGGCGAAAAATATATTTTTTTGAAAAGGACAGAAAAAATAATGACGATAAAAAAAAGCGGCATAATTATGCGGGCGGGGAAATAAGAATAGCTGGCAAGAGAAGAAAAGAGGGAGAACAAAACTAAATCAACAGCTTTATTATGTTTGTAAAATCTTAAAAGAAAAAATATTGAAATTAATAATAAAAATAGCAAGATTTGAAAACCCTCAAGATTGATTCTGCTTAAATGAATATGCCAAGGATTGATAGCTAAAATAAACATTAGGATTAGTCCGGAGACTTTGTCTTTCATTTTTTTGCCTATAAAAAAAACCAGAACAAGGCTTAATAAAGAAAAAAACACCGAAGTGAATCTTACCGCGAATTCATTTAGGCCAAAAATAGCCACAAAGGGAATTGTAAAATAGATATCAAGCGGGTTTTTATACTCTCCGAAAGCTTTAAAAAAAATGGGTAATTTTATTCCCCATTCGTCTTTGCCTGTTTTTAAAATAGAATAAGCATTATAGCCAATACTGGCCTCATCGCAAAAAAAACCGGCAGGGTTTTTGCCAAGATCCCAAACACGGACTAAAAACGCGGCGGTAATAATGATAAAAAAGATTGAATAAAAAATTAAATTTTTTGAAGAAGGTTTGATAGATTTAAACATAGATTCATTTATACAGCTGACTATGAGTTCCCAAGATCTCAAAAATAACTATTTTATTATCTTGTTGGAAATGTTCAGAATATAAGGCACGCCAATCGCCGGTTATGTTTATGCTACGATAGCCAGAATATTTTCCTTTAAGAGAATGATTGTTTAATTGTGGGTAATAAGGGTTTTTAAGAAAAAGTTTTAATCGCTTATCGAAGGCGGATTTAATGTTAAAAGCAACTTTATCATAATGTTTGCTAAAGTGCCTACTAAATCTAACCTGCATATTTTTTGTTTTTTTTACGAAGCCATTTAGTTGCCCTATTAGGGTTATCAAAAGCAGGTGATACTCTGCTCGCCTTAATATCTTCCTGAGACTCTTTTAAAGCTTGGAGCAAATAATCAGTCGGTTCTTCTTCCAGGCTAAAAGAAACAGTTTTTACTCTAACAAGCTGTTTAAGATAAGCTTTTATAAGAGAACTAAGATTAATTCCCAGTTCCTCGGCTATGTTTTGGGCTTGTTTTTTGAGAGTAGGATTTATTTTGATATTAATTACTGTTGTATTCATATACATAAAGTATATATAGAGTAAAGACTAAAGTCAAGACCGTTTATTTCAAGAAAGCGAAAGCCACGGGTTCTATCCGTGGATGAAGCGATATAATATTCACAGCAGAAGGCGGTGTACAAGGCGAAACCTGCCTGCCGTCAGGCAGGCAAAAAACCATGGGCTATGCCCGTGGTTTTTTATAAAAACTTCTTAAAAAATTTCAAGATTCCTTGATCCCAGCCGACGGTGTGAGTGACCCCAGGAATCTTAGATTTAATTTGTTTGTAATTGTTCAAATACCACTGGTAAGATTTAATTAAAGCTTCGGAATTGGAATATTTCGGATGCCAATTGAGTGTATCGATTAATCGATTAATTGATACGTAAGAGTCGTGGTCGGCGGTGTCGTAGACCCATTGGTAAAGGGGAGAAATTTTCATTTTTTCAAAAAGCCAGAGGGCTTTTTTGACGAGAAAAGCAGGAGTGGGGAGGATGGTGGATTTTTTTCTCGGCGACGGGGCCTGTCGTGGGTTTCCTTCCCGCCAGTGCTCTCCGCCAGCTGGCGGATGTGCGCTGTCGGGAGCCCTTCCCTGCCTGTCCGGCAGGCAGGCACCCGCGCCACCCGTCGCCTGGGCATATTCAAACAATTCTTCCAAATCCTCCCTGACTGTGCCAAATTTTTCCGCGCCAATGTTAAAAGTCTTGTTGATTTTTTGAGCGTTTTTGTTTGTTAAACATAAATAAATTGCTTCAACTAAATCATCAACATCCAAAAGCTGATAGCGATTATTGCCCGAGCCAATCGTCGGAATTCTTTTGCCGTCTTTTATCCAGTCAAAAAGAATTTCAAATACTCCCAGGCGGTGGGTGCCAACAAAGGTTTTTGGTCGAATAATGGTGACAATTAGCCCCATTTTTCTATATTTTTCACAAAGTCTTTCTGCTTGAATTTTGCTTTCTCCGTAAGGACCAACGCCGATTAGGGGATCGTCTTCAAAAATGGGATGTTTTTCCGGGATTCCATAAACAGCGGTTGAGGAGATAAAAACAAAACGTTTGATTTTATTTTTAGAGGCGGCCTCAAGAAGATTTTTGGTTCCATTGACGTTAATGTCAAAAATTTCTTCCGGCCTCCACAAAGGTAAAGCAGCTGCAGCGTGAATAACGAGATCAACAGACTTAATTAATTGATTAATTAAGTTTTTATCGCGAATGTCGCCTTGGATAAAAACGCAGTTTTTGGGGTATTCGGATTTGTTAAAGGGGGCGATGTCCAGTAGGGACAGGTCGCGACCTGTCCCTACATTTTTTGCATAATATTTAGCCAAATGCAATCCAAGAAATCCAGCGCCACCGGTGATTAAAATTCTCATGGTTTTTAACCGCCGCGGTTCCAGATGGACTATTTTTTAAAACCGCCGCGGTTTTTTTCAGTTATAATTATTATAATCGTTATATGGATATTAAGAAACAAGAAAAACGAATTCTTTTAATCTTTATTTCGTCAATTCTTCTTTACACTGTTTTTGTCCTTTTAGCCGATATTAAAAAAATATTATCGGCGTCAGCTAAATTCAATTGGAGAATTATTCCTTTACTCTTATTATTCAGTTTTTTGAATTACGTTTTTCGTTTTTTTCGCTGGCATTATTTACTGAGAAAAATCAATATTATTCTTCCGCTTAAAAAATCTTTTCAAATTTTTTTCTCTGGTATTTGTATGACTGTTACGCCGGGGAAAATGGGCGAGGTCTTAAAAGCTTATTTAGTTAAAAAAGAAACAGGCAATCGCTTTTCCGAAATGGTTCCCCTTTTGGTTTTTGAACGGATGACTGACGGGATAGCCATGATTATTTTAGCTTTGGGCGGGGTTTATTTTTTCCGGCAATCAATTATTTTTTTTGTTTTTTCAACTCTCATGGTGGTGGGTTTTATTATCTTTATTTATGCCAAAGAGATGGTTGTTAAATTGATAAAACGATTTGAAAAACGTTTTTTTCATATTAAGATTTTAGATTTTGTTATTACTTTTTTTGAAAACTCGCAAAAATTATTGACGGGAAAAAATTTGGCCACGGCTGTGGGGTTGGGGATAATCGCCTGGGCGTTTGAGGGAATTTCTTTGTTTTTGCTGGTTAATCAATTTGTGGTAGGGGCGATTCATGAATCGCCCCTACAGGGATTATTTTATTCATTATTTATCTTTTCCTTTTCTTCAATTGCCGGTTTTCTGGCATTAATTCCCGGCGGAGTTGGGGTGGCTGAAGGATCCATCACTTCTTTCTTGATGTTGTTTTTTAAAATGGCTTTACCGCAGGCGCTTTTTATTACCATAATCTTCAGATTTATTACTCTTTGGTTTGGGGTAAGTATGGGGCTTTTGTTTCTTGTTTGGATCTTGAAAAAACATCAGGCGTGATTTAAAAGCTAGTGACAAAAAAATCAGAGGGTATTTGCGGCCCTCCTAATCTTAGCATTCGCCTTTTCAGTTCTATTCGAACACGGCTCATGCTGCGATTTTTGGCGGGCGCAGATCAAAAACTGGTGATAAAAAAGTCCGCCGGAATCTGCGGCAAAGACTGGAAAAGTTGGATTTTTTTGGAGACTCCAGTTGAGGTGGTGGCGTCGGAAGTAATGGTTTTGCCTTGAAGAGGTAAAACTGTTGATGTTCCACTAATTCTTTCAATACCAATTTTGGTTTCGGCGAATAAAACTCTCACAATAATTAATTTAGTATCACCAGCAATTGACAAAGACGAGGTTGTTTTATAGTCAAAATTCACTCCTTGAAAGTTAAACGGCGCCCCTGAATTTGTATTGGAGATATCTGAGGCTGTCATTGTAGAACAAGAAGGATTGATTAATTTTCGTCTGATGCTATTGGAGCTTGAAACGATGGTTAATTCAAGGGTAGGACAAGATGAGCTATTGCCAAGATAGAAAATTAGATCGCCGGAAAAATAAGCGCTAAAACTGTTGGCGGCAATATCGTAGTCGGCTAAATAAAAAGTATACTGCTCATCTTTTTTTAAAAGAGGAGTGATAAAAGTTGATTTTGGGGTGGGGTCGGTGGTGGCTTGACCGGAGATAATTCCTGAGTTAGGTGGTAAAATTGAGGCGATATTGGTTATATCAGACCCTGATTTTAATCTCGCATCAAGTCCGGCCTCGACCGCGGCAAAGGCTTTCTTTGATTCTTCCTCTAATTTGGCGATCTGGGTTTCTTGGGTGGTGATTTGGGAAACAGAAAGTCCGATCGTTAGTAAAACGGTAGAAAGCAGAATGATGATGAGTAAAACCTGACCGCGTTGATTTTCCATGTTTTAATTTAATCTACGGTGCCATTTCCGTCCATTCGTAGGTGCTAATTGATAAATATGGTAGTAAGTCCAGGTATGAGTTTGCGTCAACAACGATAAAAATGGAAGGTTTTAAAACGTCGTCGGTCCTATTTCGTTTGGCTTCACTGTTGTTGCTGGCTGAAGCAATAATATTACCTTTGATTTTTAATGGATTAGGTGTTGTGTTTCCTGGGGCAATATCTGAGGCAAAGTCAACGGCGTTGCCGATAAAGACGCCGTTCATTTCTTTGACTTTCGCAGTGATATTTATTGACCCCTTGGCTAATATAGCTAAGCTGCTGTTGGCTGGTTGAAAATTCGGCACGTCTATAGTTAGAGAGCCGTCAATGATTAAAACCACTTTTTTATTGTTAAAGTCCGAGGGATTAGTGATAGTAAGACTACCGGAATATAGATTAACTTTTGTTTGGTCAAGAGTGTTTAAAGAAGTAATAGTGGCGTATTCTTTTCTTGATTTAATATAGTCGATAAAAACGCTGGGAGACAGATTGTTTGATCGTGAGTAACTACTGATTTTCCAGCCTGAAGTTGAGATTCGAGCCGGGTCAAGATTAACTACATCAGAGGAAGAAACTATACCAGGGTCAACAACATTAAAGAAATTATAGCTGGGACCACTGCCGTCATCCTGAGAGTCATACGGGTTCATTGTTAGAGGAAGAACATCTGTCCAGGTGCCTGATTTATGAAATGAACTGGTTTTTAATTTATACCACTGCGCCGGTGTTGGTGTTGGTGTTCTGGTTGGTGTTGGTGTTCTGGTTGGTGTTGGTGTTCTGGTTGGTGTTGGTGT
>CAYYYW010000002.1:0-2287 GCA_964476245.1 uncultured Gammaproteobacteria bacterium | reverse complement strand
TTCTGGTTGGTGTTGGTGTTCTGGTTGGTGTTGGTGTTCTGGTTGGTGTTGGTGTTCTGGTTGGTGTTGGTGTGGCGTCTGGACATTGAGAATCCCACCAGCATTCATAGGCAGGACACGGGGGTGTATCTATACAGGTGGTACAATCACCATTTCCCCACGGGTCAACATCGCAACACAGATAAGCGCAGGTATATTGAGCGGATGCTTTTTTTACCAAAAAAAACCCGAAAAATAAAATAAAAAATAGTAATAATTTTATCTTCATTTTGATAATAAAGATAACAAGAATCAAAGAAAAATTCAAGCATTTAATATATAATTGATAAATTAAAAATCAATCATGAATCTGAAAACCAAAAAAATTCTTATTACCGGCGCTTCATTTATCGGCTCTTATTTATTAGAAAGATTGATTAAAAGGAGGGTAAGATCTGTAAGAATTGTTAATTTGACTGACAAGCACCTTCCTTATTTTAAAAAATATTTAAAGGAAATTGAGTTTTATCAAAGAGATTTGAGAGATTTGGAAAATGCGAAAAAAAGTGTTAAAGGGATAGATATGGTTTTTCATTTAGCCGCCGATCATGGAGGGAGGGGATACGTTGAGACTCAACAGGGGCGAACAGCTTCCAATTTTCTTTTAGATAGTTCAGTGTTCTACGCTTGTTTGAAACAAGGCGTTGAAAAGGTTGTTTATACCTCGTCGGGATGCGTTTACCCAAACTACTTACAAAAAGATCCGAAAAAAGAATTTTCTCTAAAAGAAGAAATGGTAGGCCCACCCTTTGAGGCTGACAATATCTATGGTTGGGCAAAGTTGATGGGAGAGATGACGCTTAAGGCATATTATAAAGATTTTGGTTTGAAATCGGCTATCGGCCGCCTCTTCACCGTTTACGGAGAGCGAGCTTCAGAAAGCCATGCGGTTATGGCCATAATAGCTAGGGCTTTTATTAAACAAGATCCTTTTGAAATTTGGGGAAATGGTCAGCAAATCCGCAACTGGACCCACGTTGATGATATTGTTGAGGGGCTTATCTCGGTGGCTGAAAAAATAGTTGATGCTTCAGCGGTTAATTTGGGGACAACCGAGAGAATTAAAGTTATTGATATGGCAAGAACGGTTTTTAAATATGGCAATTTTCATCCAAAAAAAATCAAGTTTTTAAAAATGCCAACTGGGCCACTTAATCGAGTGGCAGATAATTCTCTGGCTAAAAAGCTTTTGGGTTGGCAACCGAAATATTCATTTGAAGAGGGACTCAGGGCAACAGTTGACTGGTATTTTAAAAATAAGAATCTAAGCGAAGTTAAAAAGAATTTGGGGAGATTGTTGCTGAATGGGTGAGTTTGATTTGTAGACCCACTTTTCTACCTATAATATGCGCATTCTTTTAGTTTATAACCGCTATCAATATAGAGGAGGGGAAGATACCCATGTTGATTCACTATTGAAGCTTCTTAAAGACAAAGGTCATCAAGTGGGAATCTATATAAAAGATAGCCGGGAGATTAATGAGAAGAATTTTTTTGAGAAATTAAAAATAGGCTTGGGAATGTTTTGGAATTTGAAAGCAGAAAAAGAACTTTCTAAGTTAATAAGGGATTTTAAGCCAGAAGTAGCCCATTTTCACAATATTTATCCATTAATTGGCCCAGTTGCCTACAGAGTCTGCAAAAAATTTAAAATTCCCGTTGTTCAAACAATTCATAATTATAAATTTATGTGCCCAAAAAATTCGTTGTTTAGAGATGGAAAAATTTGTGAACTATGTGTAAAGAAGAGGTTTTTTTATCCTTCGGTGATCTACGGTTGTTATCACAATTCTCGCTCTACCTCCTTGGTATACGGTTTAACTTTTTTAGTACATAATTTAATAAAAACATACAATTTAATTGATATATTTATTTTCCCTTCTCAGTTTACTAGAGATTATTACGTTGAGGCCTTAGGTCTTCCTAAGGAAAAAACAATAGTTGTTCCATATTTCCTTGATATTAAAAAAGATCAGTTTAAAAAACATACAGAAGAAAAAGATTACTTTCTTTTTTTAGGCAGATTATCCGAAGAGAAAGGGGTGAAGGAGTTGTTAGAAATATTTAAATCTCTACCAAAAATTAAACTTTTGGTAATTGGAGATGGACCACTCAAAGGGGAGACAAAAAAATATCAGAAATATAAAAATATTATTATCAAAGAATTTATTGATCATGGAAAAATATTCTCTTATATTTTAAAAGCAAAAGCCGTAATAGTTCCATCTCTTTGGTATGAAGTTTTGCC
>CAYYYW010000001.1:0-110790 GCA_964476245.1 uncultured Gammaproteobacteria bacterium | reverse complement strand
GGTGGCTTTTTGGGCCATGCCTGGATAAGTTGAGGAAGAAGTCAAAAAGTCGCCGACTTCAATAGGTGGTGAATCCGGCGCGATTTTGACGGGAACGCGGCCTACTAAAGCAACGGGAATCATACCATTTCCTGTAGTACCGTTCAATATTCCGGCGGGTTTGGTGGAAACGATGCCGAGCAGTTTGGGGTCGTAGGCACTACGGGCGCGATAGATTGCCCCACTCGCGGTCGCAGATTTGGTTGCCGCCTCCGGTGCCGTCAGCGTGACTAGTTCGCTCGCGGCTAAACCCGCCTCACCAGCCGGGTAGTTTTCCGCCAAGTCTGCGCTGGTCCAAATGGTGCCGCCTTCCAGGTAGGCAGTGCCGGACACGCCTAAGTTGCCGCTTATATAGGTACTGCCGTCATTGAAGGAAAACCCGCTCAAAGTGCTATAGTTGCCGCTTCCAATCACCAGTTGTCCGTCAAGCGTGCGATTTTGAACAAAGCCGCCTCCGCCGCTTCCACCTTGACCGGTGTGCAGAACGGTAACGATAGATTCGCCTTCGGTACCGGAGGAGCCAATGCCGGTGATCCGTAAACCGAGCGTATTATTGGTGGTGTAGGCATCGTCCTTAATATTTGTTTGCTGATAAGTGGCGCCGGCGGTCAAGGTCATGGTGCGGGATTCTACCGAGCCGTTTTTGGTAAGATCAACGGTCAGATTGGCACCGGATGGTGTGGTGCGGACAAACAGGTTGGTCGAGGTGATAGAAGCAGATTCGTCCAGCGGCCAGCCAGCCAGCACATCGTCGGCGTTTTGGGCCACGCCCGCGTAAAGAAATGGCAAATACTGGGTGCCGGTGTCGCCGCGGTCATGGGTGTAGTGCAAGATAATAGTTAAGCCTTCGCCGGCGACGCTAGACCCAATGCCGGTTATTTTTATACCCAGCAGTTCGCCCGAGCTAAACGAAGTATCAGTGATATCTGTTTGTTGGTAGGTAGCGCCAGCGGCCAAAGTGGCGGTGCGCGACTGCACCGAGCCTCCTTTAGTGAGGTCTACGGTAAGTGCGCTGCCAGTGGGGGCGTTGCGGGCGGCAATGCTAACTTTAGTAATAGTGATTGGCGCGTCGGGGTACAGGCCGTCAAAGGCGGTGTCGTTGGTTACCGCCGTGCCTTCGTATGGAATGGCGATGAAGGCAGTGGCGTCGTCACCGGCTTGTTCGCGGTAGTGGACGATGACGGTGAGATCGCGCCCGGCTTCGGTGGAGCCCACGCCGGTCACTTTGAGACCAAACGTGTCGGTGGAGGTGTAGGCGATATCAGTTATATCGGTGGACTGTGAGTTGGAGCCTGCGGCCAAGGTGGCGGTATGGGATTGCGCCGAGCCGTTTTTGGTAAGGTCTACAGTGAAGTCACTGCCGGTGGGAGCAGTTTTGGCTGAGAGTGTCACTCTGGTAATGGTGACGGTCTTGCCGAAGGTAAAGCCGTCAAAAAAGGTGTCGTTGATCTGGGTTTGGCCCTCGTAGAAAATGGGTAAATACTTTGATCCGCCGGCAGAAACGATGTTGCCGCTCAAACTGATGTTGCCGGAGTTGGAAACGGTGACGCGGGGGATGCCGGAGGCGGAAGAGGTGAAGATATCGTTTCCGCCAGTCTCATTAAAGATTGCTAAAGCTTTTCCAGTATTCGTTCCCGAGACCTCAAATTTGGAAACCGGACTGGTCGTCCCAATCCCCACATTGCCAGAATCAGCCGCCAAAAGGCTGCCGCCGGTGGTTTTTAAAGAATAGCCGCCGAAGTTTGAAGTGCCGGCCGGATCAAGGCCGTAAGCGGAATTTGAGGTATCGGCAAAATAGCCAGCTAAACTAATACCGGAGATATTAAGATTGCCTGTTTGTTGTGTGCCGGGTGAGGAGGCTTGCAGTTGGACAAAAGAGTCATTAATGGCCGTGCCATTTTGATAGAGAGTCTGACCATAAACATTTTGCCATTGCAAGGCGGATGAACCAAGATCATAGGTATTGGTGGCATCAGGTCCGGCATGACCAGTTACCTGAAGCTTAAATGAGGCGGGGTTGGTTGTCCCGATGCCGATATTTCCAGCGTTGGTGACAAACAATCGGGAAGAAAGTCCTGCGTCTCCGCCAACAGAGGTTTGTAGATTAAAGGTGCCGCCGTTTAAGACGTTTAAGGCAGTGGCAGGATTAGAACCCGTTGGAGAAGCTAAAGCAAGGTTGCCGGACATTGAGGCGGTTGGCGTTCCCGAATTGACATTAATAAAAGCGAATTTGGCTGATGAGGTAGCTTGTCCGCCGATTAAAAGATCAATAGTGGAATTTAAAGGATAAAGAGCTCCAGTTGTCTGTCCCCAATAAGAATCTCCGCCCGCTCCTGATCCCATCTCTGTCCAGGTACTACCATTATAATAGTAGACTTTAGTGGCAGTTGAGTCGTAATACATTGAACCGGCGC
Organism: uncultured Gammaproteobacteria bacterium; assembly: GCA_964476245.1. Classification (GTDB taxonomy): domain Bacteria; phylum Patescibacteriota; class Microgenomatia; order UBA1406; family HO2-37-13b; genus CAYYYW01. Next base: position 108,337 of record CAYYYW010000001.1, on the reverse strand, counting down.
CGATGGTTGTTGGAGCAGAATCAAAGTTGCCCAGACGAATTTGTCCTGCATTAGCATAAATATTGCCAGAGACTTCAAGTTTTTGAGAAGGAGAAGTCGTCCCAATCCCCAAATTTCCACTAATATACGTGTTGTGGGCGACGATGCCGTTGGCGACGAAGTTGTGCGTATTTTCAATCTGTAAATCATAAACATGTTTTCTGCCGGTAATCTTAATGGAGACAATCTTTTCAAAACCGTCAAGAGTAGCAATCTTATCACCCTCTTTAAGATAAATTACCTTGACCCATTGGTCGTTGACAAGGAGAGTGCTGTTTGTTAGACTTTTTTTGATGAGAGATTCATTAACGATTCCTAAATTAAGATTTTTTTCAGGACTATTTACTAATCTATCAGCCACCTGGTTGGCGGTTCTTTTTGTTACCCCCAATTTTGTTTCCTTTAATTTAAAAGTATTGACATACGATGTGTTAGGTTTTATAATCTCTTCATGGTTAGCAATTAAATTAGAGGAGAAATTAGAATTATGAGCGCTAAACTTTTTGAACAAATCGTCACCAGCTTTTGGTTCGGCACGTCTCTTTTTGCCATCGCTGTTTTGTTGATGTATATCGCTTTCTACAGAAGGCCCTCCAAACAATCTAAGTGAACTTTTTTTTCTCACTAAATCCGCCTCTGCTTCGCTGCGGCGGGACAGGTACGGATGATTACCGGTGGTTTCAATTCTTTTGCCCCCCTCCGTTACCAACTGATAAACCTCCTGAACACCCATATCCAAAGTTTTCTCTACTTTTTGCCATTCAAAAGTTCCGTTATCTTCATTTAAAGAAAGAACATACTCGCCACCTTTGATCTTGTCTATGCGAGAAAATTCCAAATCACAAGCACCAAGCTCCAAACAATTTTCAATATCCAAACTCCAATTTTCAAACTGTTTTGAATTTTGATTATTATAATTTGATGATTGTTTGTTATTTGGAATTTGTGATTTGTTTGTTATTTGGAATTTGGAATTTGGGATTTCTCTTACCATAGGTAAGAGGGTATCTCCAGTAACACATTGTCCCTCAACATGAAGTGTATTCCCTGCGGCAGGTGAGGTGGTGCCAATGCCAACATTGCCCGAGGAATTAACAAACAGTCCCGTAGTCGTCGTTCCACCTCGCAGCCACGCCGTGCCACTAACTTGAAGAGCACTGGCGGGCGAAGTGGTGCCGATGCCGACGTTGCCGCCATTGTCAACTAAGATTCTAGTATAAGTATCAGTCGTACCTCCAGTTCTAAATTTCAAGGTCCCACTTTCCGTCGCCTGAAGGACAATATCACCTGTTGAGGCGGACGTTAAAGTTACAGCGTTGGCGCTTGAGAGCTGGAAGTTGGCGCTGGTGTTGATTGACCGTACCCCAGGTGAGGCAGCTGCCATTAGCAGATCGCCGGCCGAATTGATATAAGGGACGTTGGACGTTTCCGCACCAGGCGGTAAGCCTTGAAGTGTTTCGGCATTGATGGCATAACCAACATTGGCAATCTGCTGTCTGGGGGTCATCTCGGAATCTGTCCCAACCGTAACTCCCAAATAGACATTGGCGTTTTCGGTGAAAATAGCGTTGCCGATTTCCGCTCCGCAGTCTTGACCAATTAACGATGAAAAAATTCCGTCCTGATCGGGTGTGGTGGCGCAAGTACCAGACGAATAGAGGGCAGAACCGCCGGATGAAACATTATAAAGTTTATATTGAACGTTCGTTGCTGTTACAATCGGATTGCCAAGGCTGTCGGTCAACCGACCTTGAAATGATATTATCCGTCCGGATCGAGTTAAAGCGGTTGGATAGGCGAGTGGTGTTTCTGTTTTTTTGAAGAATTGGTTATAAATTCCAGCCCCCAAAGCGGCCACAAAAATCAAAAGGACGATAAAGCCGATGTAGTGTTGAAGACCAAGTTCGCTTATTAATTGTTGCCACGCCCTTTTGTCAACCGCTTCGGTTGCCAGTGGCGCCTGGCGTGGCTCCACTCGTTGACTCCCAGTCATTCTGGCTTGTCCAGAATCTGATTCTGGAGTCGCTTCGCTCCCCAGAATGATATTAAGAAGCGGTATTCTCCTTATCAATCCAATAAACGACCTTATCTTATACGTCTGTAAATGAAATCTAAAGTAAACCTTGCCAAACAGACCCGCTGATTCTTTCTGCGTTATTCCGCGTAGTGTTCCGCGTTGTTCTGCGCTAATGACCTTTGTCAATCCGTCAGCCATTTGAGGTTTAATCAACCTTCGTGTTTTGCCCCAATTCACAAACTTTTTCACCGCTTGGAGCTTTCTTTCAATCACATCATTACTTTCTCCACGATCGTGGAGTTTTTGAACGTATTTTTGAATGGTTTCTCTAGTGATATTATTCATTTAAAACCCCACGTCATTCCCGCGTAGGCGGGAATCCATGAATTCCCGTCTTCACGGGGATAACGGATAATGTGTTTCCTTCGACTTCGCTCAGGATAAACTCCATAATTGCGTTGCCATAATCGTTTGTTAAATGGTTTCCATTTTTTATCATGTACGTTTTTGATATATTCATTGGTTGACATGGTTTTAAACCATTGGATTATTGTCCCGATTGTAGGGGCGGACCCGTGTGTCCGCCCGTCATTCGTTGGGTCGACTGCAAATTGTGACAAAACCTGCCTGCCGGCAGGCAGGTAATAATCCTGATTGGGAATAATCGTAATTTTTCAATCTAATTGATTTACGTTGTTTCGCGTTATGTTCTGCATTATTCCGCGATCTTATGTGTTTTTGGTAAATTTTTAGCATAAAACCTATTAGACCAATTTTTATCTTAAAGCCCAACGCCGTCTTAGTATCCAACTGGTATTATTTGTGTGAATCCGCTTTTCTGATCCGTGAAAATCTTTCTCATACGGATCTCCCTCCACCGCCGGATCAAATATAAGTCTTAGGCTTTGGTAAGCCTTAAAGATAGAAGATAGAATTTTTTTCATGGTTCGACTTCGCTCACCATGATCCTGAACTTGTTGAAGGATCATATTGATAAAAACTCCTGGATGTCATCCAGATAATTTGTAATGGTTTTTTGATCAAGATTTTCTTTAAGAATGTCCTGTTTGAATTGATTAAGTATGTCATCCCGCACTTGATGCGGGATCCATTTTTTCTGGATTCCCGCTTTCGCGGGAATGACAGAGGAATTGACGGGAATGACATTACCTATTTTTTTTGCCGGATTTTCCTTCATCCAGCCTTGAGAGATGCAAAATGAGCAGAATTTACGGAGTGTTGAAAGACGTCGATTGATGGTTTTGGTTGGAATCCTGTTTTCAACGAGGTAGGATTTGTATTCTTCTATCGTGTCATGCTGAACTTGTCCCGCTAAGCGGGATGAATTAAGGATGACATACTCGTTTTTTGATTTAAAATAAAACGTTAGCCACCCCAAAAAATGTCTAAAGTCAGATAGGTAGTTTTTGATTGTATTATTTTGTAGGGACAGGGCACTGCCCTGTCCGTACTTATTTTTATTTCCCGCAAGAAGGTAATTCTTGAATGAGGCTTCCAAATTATACAGATTATACCTATTGTCCATATACTTTTATATTAAAACAACTATAATAAATTTGTCAAGAGGTATTTTGTATATATTATGATACACTAATTAACGCGAAAAAGGAAAAAAATCAACACGAAAGAACACCAACTACTTAATCTCATAGTAAGATTTAAATAAATTTATTTCAATTCCCGCATAGAAAATTAACTTACCTTTCTATATCTAAAAATATCTTTAAACCTATAGAATAAATAGACAATAGTATATTTTATTTACAAGGTTGGTCTGTTGATTTTCACCACTGCCTGCCGGCAGGCAGGGATTTTCAGCGGATATCCACGGATGTGATTTTTTTCAATAATTAAAAAAAAGAAAAATAAGGATAAGCAACCATTTTAAAACTTATCTTTTATTTTTTAAGAGGAAATTTTTATTTTCGTTTTTCGACGTGAATCTGTAAATAATCGGCGTAGATCTGATCTATCAATTTTGAGAGTTATCTGCTAAAAAATCATCAACTTTTTTTAGTTTGTCATTCCGCCCAAATCACTACAGGTAGGATGTCGACGTTCGTTAAAACACTTCATGTGGTGTTTCACTAAAAGACTGTCCTCAAATGAGGACAGTCTTTAAATAAATAAAAAATCTGTTATACTAAAATTGATTTTATGAAAAGATCGATTCCATTTTTTTTAATTATTCTTCTTGTCTTTCTTCTTTCTGTTTCTTTTTTTTGGATCTATGAAGCCAAAATCTTTGTTGGCCGAGCTAATGTTTCACAGACGACTTTCTCTCCCGATAATTCCTATGTCTTTACTACGCCTCTTAAAGCCAAGGCCAACGGTCAAGAAAAAATTCGGGTGACTGTTTTTGTATTAAACAATCAAGGTCTTGGTGTGATGGGGAAACAGGTAACCATCGGTGATGTAGGGGCGATTCATGAATCGCCCGCGCCTTTTGATATAGAGACAATTCAAGGATTAACCGATCAATTGGGTAAGGCGGTTTTTGATATTACTTCAGATAGGGCGGGGGAGTATTATTTAGAAGTGAAGGTACAGGAGAATCTTTTACCACAAAGGGTAAGACTATCTTTTTATTAAATAAAGACTGTCTTTAATAAAGACAGTCTTTTAATTGGCTGATTGCATACTTTTCTCTCAAAACAATCGCCCTTGCCTTGGCCAACCTATGCGGGTGGAAAAAATGATTAATTAAAATCGACGCTAAAATGACGAATTCTGCCAAAAGACCGACTTCCAACCAATGATTTTTTATTGCCTGAAAAACCAACCCAAAAATTTTTAGAATAATCATCCACCAAGGCAGGACTTTAATGTTTAACATTAGACTTTTGGGTGAAAGAGAGTTTGCGAAGCTTGCTCGGGCAAAGGTACGTAGGGTGGTTGGGTTGCTGGTTGGAATACTGATGGCAAAATTGCCCTTCTCGTCGGATTTAGCTTTAAGTTCCGGAAAACTAAAAGCATTAACCGAGGGAATAAGACTGAATTTTCGCCTCTTGTCATCCTGACCCCGCTCAGCGGGGGAAGGATCTAGTCCCGACGTAACGTCGGGACGTAATATCACGCTTTCGCTAGATTCTTCGCTATCGCTCAGAATGACATTAGTTCTCCCACTTCCAGTAAAAAACGCTAAATCTACCTCCGCATTCGGCATCGTCTGTCCAGACAACATGGCTTCATCGCCTATAAAATATTCACCGTTGTCAACCGATACGGTCGGAGGCATGACTACCGGCCCGATCTCAACGTTATAAATAGTAGGAAAAGGCGGCAGGCAAAGCGGAGAAGACAATCGACCTAAGACGTCTTGGGCTGTCAGGCAAGCCTCTCTGGGCGAGAAAGGGGAGAAGCGGTTATTGAAAATAAAATATCCGGTTTCATCAGCATACGTTTCATCAAAAATTCCCAATCCAGAGAAAGTAACTTTAGCTTGAGGGCTGGTGTAGCCAAAAAGAGTAAAATGAAATTCGCCGATGGATAAGGAAACAGTAGTTTCATTGGTTAAGGTTTTGATGCCGGCAATTGATCGTTGACTAATTTTTGTTATATTAGTCAAATAGAAAAAACACAAACATAGAAAGGCGAAACTTAATAAAAAACCCTTCTTCATACTTTAATATTACTCTTTTCTCTTCTTCAATTCTTCCTTCAATTTTTCAATTTCTTCCTTCTCTTCCTCTACCTCTTCCTCAAGTTTGGCTTCTTTGACAACCACTTTCTGATACATATTTCTTCCAAGAAGAACGAGGATAATTAAGGCTAAAACAATGACTGTAGCCACTTTCCAAGGAAAAACCCAGATATAAATAAACCGATTTAATACCTGACCTTTCTCCCCGTATGAAGCAGTTAAATCAATTTTATATTTACCCAGCATCCATTTTTTTCCTAAGACGCTGCCATAAGCTCGGCTTGAGTCAGGAAAAATATTTTGTTCTTTTAAAACTTGCTGATCAACCGGTCCGCCAAAAATATTAGATAAGGTTAAAAGACCTCGCGGTCGGACATGATAATCGCCGCGATTGCTGATTTCGCTTTCAACATTAATTGGTCCATATTCAAAAAAACTTGGGGCAAAAAGACGAGAGACTAAGGCTTTTTCAGAGATCTCTCCAGCCACTTTAAGATAGACTAAGCCGGCAATCCTCGTTCCAACAGCTGTTCCTGCTTCTTCATTGGCTCCCACCGGTTCTGGGATATTGCCAGATGGTTCAAAATAAATCGCTACATACCGGCCTCCTGGATGAGCGTCATTTGGAATGTTAATTCTTGCTTGAACAGTGACCTTATCATTGGGAGCAATAGTGATTCGGTCATAGGGAAGATTAAACCATGATGAAGCGCTATATTTTGGATTGGACTGAAGAGGATTGTCAACTATAACCGGTGTTCCTTCTTTATCGGTTACTAGAAAATCTGCTGCTTTCAAAATTCCAGAAACCGGCAGTTCTCCAGAGTTGTAGAACTTGACATTAATAGCAGTTTTTTCACCAGGAACAATATCAAGCTGCTGCCGAGACGGAGCAACGATCAGAGGAAGGACAGACTGGGCAATTGCTTCTTGAGAATAAACAAATAAACAAATAAGCAAATAAGTAAATAAAATCAACAAAAATTTGAAATTTGAAATTTGAAATTTGAAATTGATTTGTTTATTTGTCATTTGTTTATTTGTTTATTTTAAAAGGTCGACACGGCCGTATATTTAATCTTATTATAATAATATCCGGCTGGCTGGGTCCCTGGTATAGCGATTCTGAAACAAACATGGATAGATGAACTAGACACTGGAACGGTGTTGTCCATGATTTCAGCTGTGGAATCTGATTTGCTTTCTGAAGCTTCTTGATCAGCAATTTGTTTTGCATTCCAAGTAGCCGCTGAATCATCCCAATTAAATTCTGAATCAGTACCAGATACATGGTCCAGAGAATAACCAAAACCAGGGTAAGTGGCCATGTCAGTCCAATCTTTTAATGTTTGATGATCGCAAGCTACGGCTCCACAAGCAGTATCGCGGATGCAAATACCAGCAGTAAAAGTATATTGATCTGCAGCAGGCGTGGCGCCAGTACAAACATTACCGTTACGGCCCATCTGATCATTTTCCTCTATATATACCTTATAGCCTGAGAGAGCGTTGGTAGAAACAGTTAGCAGTTGAGCTGCATTATGAGTGGCGGCCAGATAGGTTGAAGCAATCGTTCCCCAGGGAATAGAATAAGCGGTTGAGTCGGGGGATGAGGCCGTACGAGCGATATTACAGTAAGTTTGGTCATCGTCGGTAATTCCAGCCACAGTAAATGATAATGATTCATCTATTGTAGCAGAAACCAGCACCCCTTCAATCGGCGCCACCTTTGTATTAACATAGTCAATTAATTGGCCGCCGCTGTCCGGATCGCCATCGTAAGTATCAACATCAATTGTATAAGTATCAGCTGTTCCTTGACTGTGGGCTGTAGGCGGGGCAGGATTGACTAAATCTTTTAATGTTCCGTCAAAAGTGACAGTAATTGCGCCCGCAGTACAGGCGGTTGTTGTTAGCACTTTATATTTATGACCATCCCCAGTTCCAGCTGTCAAAGTTTCTGTATTCCAGGTGCAGCCGGTTCCACCGGTTGTTGCAATATCGGTAACGGCCATTCCATTTAAATCAAAACCATTTAGAGCGGCTGTTGCGGCGGTATCCGGAGCGCCGTCATTGCCGCCTGATGCCGGATCAGGAATCGTCACTAAGACATAGCCGTTAGCCGGAATATCATTAGTGATGGTAAAGGTAACGGTTAATGCTCCTGATTGAGTGGCGTAGACAGCATCTTGATCACTGGCTCCGACTGTCAATCCGGCTGATAGAGCAAAGTTTGAGGTATCAATAATTGAACCAACTGTAAAATTACCATTAGGCCCAACAGAAACCGTATCGTTTGGAAAAAGGTGATTAGTATTATTATCTGGATTGTCAGAAGCGTCAAGAGCAATGGTGGTATCGCCTGCTGTATGAGTGCCATTAACTCTACCGTAAAAAGACAGGCGGGAATTAGAAAGAGTAGCTGAAGCCGAGGTTAAGTTAGCCGTGTCAACCTTTTTTGGTTTGGCGAAAAACCAAAAGGAAAATTGAAAAAAGACAAAAAAAAAGAGGACCAATTTATAAACTAATTTATTTTTTCTCACCTTATAAATTACAATAAGTTATTTTAATTTGTTTGTCAAGAGGTAAACGCAGAAGAAGAAAAAAAAGAAGAAAACCCAAAAACAGATCGAAATTAATAGAAATTGGTAGAAATTTGTAGAATAAAAACTCTTGACCCCGCAGAACGCTTTCCACTCCCGTCCCGCTCAGCGGGACGCGTCGTGGTGGCGCGTCTACGGGGTTCTACTTTACCCCTTGACATTAAAAATTCCGTCTGTTACATTGACAATTGACATGCCAATAAAAGAAAGACGGACGAAAATTTTACTTCTGTTATTTTTAATGTCGAATTTATCGACAGAAGATCAGATTAGTGAGACGAACGTTAACTTTGAGTTTGTCGGAATTAATCCAACACTTCAAAATATTTTTGATTTGTCGTTTAATCAAAAAACAAAAGGGACGCTTTCAGCGATGATGAGAGAGGGATTGATAGAAAAATCCCAAACAAATCCCAATGACCAAAATTCCAATAACCAAAACCAATACAAATTGACCGAAAAAGGCTATGGCGTTCTATGTTTGCAATTTCCTTTCTTTAGGTTTTTAAAGGAAGAATGGGATGGTCGTTGGCGGGTTATTTCCTATGAAATCCCTGAAACCAAAAGAGAAATTCGCGACCGTTTCCGTCGAGAAATGCGCGGTTGGGGACTGGGGCCCTGGCATCGTTCGTTTTGGTTGACTCCTCATCCAATTATTGAAAACTTGCGAGACTTAGTATACGGACGTGAGGAGGAAAAATATATCCAAGCCTTTGAATCAACTCATGTTTTTGGTGATTTAAATCTTTTAGTGGAGAAAGTTTGGCAGAAAACAGAGTTAGAGAAAAAATATCGGGAGCTTTTTAAAAAATGGCATGACGTTTTATCAGCTGAAAAAACCAAAGAACAAAAAATGAAAGAGATTATTAGTTTTTATATTGAACTTCTTCGTCTTGATCCTGGTCTTCCTAAAACTCTTATTGGTAAGAAATGGATAGGTTTTGAAGCATTTTCTATTTTTAAAGAAGTAAAAAGCATATTGTTAAAATAATCCTCAATTTAACGCTCTAAATCTTCAGTTTTGCGGCATATAGTCCGTTGACAAAAAATAAAAAATAATTAGTAATTAATTACAAAATATTTAATTACTAAAATATGCAGTTTTTTGAAGACACTCTCAAAGAAAAAATTTCATCTTTTTGGGAAAGCTTTCGGGCAGAGATTATTCTTATTTCTGTTTCCTTAGTGATTGTTCTTGTTTCTTTAGCAATTTTCATTAAAGCGAACAATGAAGAGAACAAAAGCCAATTTGTATTTGAAGAAGAACCTAATGTAGAGACGTCCCGTCGGGACGTCTCTACAAACAAAATTTATATCGACCTCTCAGGTGCAGTTGAAAAACCGGACGTTTACGAAGTAACATCCGGGGCTAGATTAAAAGATGTTTTAATTTTAGGCAGTGGTTTATCAGCAGAAGCCGACCGTCAATTTTTTGCCAGAAACTTTAACTTAGCCAGAATTTTAACCGATCAGGAAAAAATATATATTCCTTCGGTTCAGGAAATAGTTCAGGGTTTGTTTGGAGAAAATCCAACAGTTGTTGATCAAATTCAGCCGCGGATAAATAATGTAGAGACGACCCGTCGGGTCGTCTCTACGGACAAAATAGACATTAACATAGCCTCCGTGGAACAATTAGACACTCTTCCCGGTGTGGGTCAAATAACCGCCCAAAAAATCATTTCTAACCGTCCGTATAATTCAGTGGAGGAATTATCAACAAAAAAAGTAGTAAACAAAGGTGTGTATGAGAAGATTAAGGATTTGGTAGTGATAAATTAACCTAATTAGCCTAATTGATCTAATTTCTAATCAAGTGCCAAGCACCAATGATTCAATGATCAAAAAATTAGATATTGGGAAATTGGGATTTTTTAGGTTAATTAGAGCAATTAGAAATTAGAAAATTATAATGCCTACTCCCTCAATTTTCACTTCAATCATCAATTCCTATCTTCCCGAGCCCCATGCTTCACTCTTAAATGGGATTATATTCGGCGTAAACTTAAAAACAACTAAGGCATTTTATGAGCAGCTAAAAATAGTTGGTCTTCTTCATTTGGTGGTTTTGTCCGGAATAAATATTACCATGTTGGCGGCGATGGTAACGTCAACCACTGCTTTTCTTGGCAAATTTACATCAATCCTGATAACAGGGATAATTATAATTTTATTCATTGTTTTCGTTGGTCCACAAGCCCCAATAGTCAGAGCCGGTTTTATGGGAATTTTAACGCTCGTGGCAATTTTATATGGAAGAAAAAAAATGGTTCTATATTCTTTAGGCTTGTCAGCTCTCTTTATTGCTATTTTTTGGCCTCGTTGGTTAACGTCCGTTTCTTTTCAACTTTCGTATGGGGCTACTTTGGGCATTGTTCTTTTCGGTCGGGTAGAGGAGAAGAAAAGCAAAGATTGGTTGGAAAAACTAAGAATAGATATTTGGAAAGACATCAAATTGTCTTTGGCTGCCCAACTTTTTACTACACCAATTATTTTTTTCTATTTTAAACAAGTTTCGCTGATCGCGCCATTATCTAATCTTTTAGTCTCGATTTTAATTCCTCCTTTAATGATTATTGGCTTTTTAACCGCTATTTTAGGCAAAATAAATTTTTGGTTAGGGTTAATTCCTGCCTATATTTGCCACGGTCTTTTAAGTTATATGGTTTTTATTATCGAAGTCTTGTCAAAATTGCCGTTTGTCTATTTTAAATTTTAGAATTATGGATAAATCGCCAGTTTCTTTTCAATCGATCGTCTTTACAATTGCTTTCTCTTCTGTCGTGTTGTTTTTGATCGGATTTCAAGACATTTTTTATAACAAGACTAAGATTGTATTTTGTGATGTAGGGCAAGGCGATGCGGCTTATATCCGGACGAAAGAAAAACAAGATATTTTAATTGATGCTGGCTCGGATAGAAAAGTCTTAAGCTGTTTGGGTAGATATATGCCATTTTATGACCGAAAGATTGAGCTGGCTTTTTTATCTCATCCCCAGAAAGATCACTACGGTGGTTATTTAGAGATCGTTGATCGTTATCAAATTGATAATTTCATCGTGGATCCGCTTGATAACGACAATCAATCATTTAACCTGCTGAAAAGGAAATTAAAAGAGAAAAAAATTAAGGTAAAAAATTTATATGCAGGTGAAAGGATCGTTTTGGGGGATGGTGATAAACAGCGTTTGCTGATAACTTTTCTTTGGCCAAGCCGACAGTATTTGGCAGAGAATGTCAATGAGAAGAACTTTTCTAGCAAAAGAAGCGTTTTGGGCGCTTTTTCTACCAATTCTGACTTGAATGATTTTTCAGCGGTGTTTATTTTTTCCCAAGGCGATTTTAACGTTCTGTTTACCGGTGACGCCTCGCCGAAGGCGCTAAATTCATTGGTAGGGACAATTCATGAATTGTCCCTACAGAATATTGATATCCTTAAAATCCCCCATCACGGCTCAAAGAACGGACTAACAAAAGAATTTCTAATGTTGGCAGACCCAGATCTATCAGTGATAAGCGTTGGTAAAAACAATACCTATGGTCATCCGGCAAAGGAGATATTGGACATGTTCAAGGCCCTAAGAAAGAAATATTTACGGACGGACGAAAAAGGTGACGTTGTTATAGAGGTAGAGGAGAAGGGATGGAGAGTGAAATAAAATTAACCTAATTGCCCTAATTTCTAATTGACCTAAAGAACTCCCAATATTTAATTGTCAAATGTCTAATTTTGGTTATTGGTTTGTTGGGATTTGGGAATTGATTAGGGTAATTAGAACAATTAGAAATTAGAAATTTATTAATTATTCTCTAACTCTTTTTACTATAAAAACAACGATAGTTATAGAAGATAGGATCGCAAGAATAAATTTTAATGGCATGGCATAAAAAGTAACATAAGCAAAAATATTAGGTGTTCCCTCGCCAAAATTGATTGAAGTGGAAAGACGATATTTACCTAAGAAAAAGCCGGAAAGAACCAATGATGTAGGGAACAGGCATGCCTGTTCCTTACGATTATTGTTGCAATCAATTTCTGCGGAGGGAGTCGCTTGTGTTAATCGTTGTGATTCAGCCAAAATATTTTGAGGAAGAATTTCAAATTTTGCCCGTTCGCCAAAATTACCTAAAAGATCAATTTCTCCTTGCGGCTTAATGAGATTTTTACCTTGATTTTCTAAAATTAAAACGACCGGTACTTTATCAGTAGATTCAATAAAGTTAAATATTTGCCCAAACAGTTTAAGTTTATAACGGGAAGTAACGTCAAAAAAAGCCACTTTGCCTTTGATATCAACTTGGCCGCTTTCAGTGACCGTAATAAGAATGTTTGCGCCAATGGTGGCTTTCGCCAAAGATGAAGTGGTTCCTTCTGTCCCTTTTGAATGTTTTGTTTCGGTCAAGAGGGTATAATAATAATCTCCGTTTGGGGTTCCTTCAGGCACGCGGATACGCAAAAGTAGTTGTTGGCTGTCTTTCGTTTTCAAAAAAAACGGATCATCTAATTTTAAATTAGCATTGTCCAAATAAAAACGAATAGGACCGGCAAATTCTTCTTTAATTTTGATACCGCCCTGGTTGCCTTGCGGCACAAAAGGGAGAACCTTAGTTGATAAAATCGCAGGATCGCCCAAGTTTTCTAGGTTATAAGCGATTAATACTGATTTACCAGGCTTGATAAAGAGTTCAAGAAGAGGAGGAGAAATTGTGAGGCTCACTTGTTGGGCGTTCGCCTCGCTCAAATTAAAAATTAAAAGTGAAAAAATATAAATCACAAAGAAAAATATTAAAAAGGTCTTTTTTAATTTTAAATTGTCGTTTTTCATTTTTATATTTCCATTTTTAATTTAAAACGACGGTGTGGCCACAAAATTAATAACCGTTTGATAAGTGCCGGCAGTTTGGATAGGTGAAACATTAATTTTAAAAGTAAAAGTTGATTGACGATTTTTACCCACATCGGCGCTGTTCATAACGACTGCTGGTGGCTCAGCTGACGTTCGATCGGGAAATGGGCGAAAATGAGATGATTCGGTAGCAAAAGCTTGAGGAACATCGTCTCCGTCAGTCCGATAACCAAAACCATAGGCGCTATTTAAAGTCCAAGGCTTTGCCCAATCTTCATTACAAGTGTCTTCCTCGCCGCCATCACAGTTGGTGTCAGGAATGTTGTTAGCATCATCTAAAGTTCTTAACGGACCCTCTTCGATTGCGGTCACCTGGTATTCACCGGCGCCGCCAAAATATACAGTAAGAGTAGTCGTTTGCGTCACTGGTGTTGAGGCAATTAAACTGCCGAAATTAATATCAATATTAGAAATTGAAAAGCGAAAGGGGATGATCGAATGGATGTATTGAAAACCCGCCTTAACAATATAACCGTCCGACTGAAATTTTCCGGCGGCGGTTTGACCAAGGGTATCGGCGAGTTTGTAATTTTCTGAAGTTTTGTTACCGCCGGCGATATTGATGTTGCCAAATTGAATACGGTAGCGGGAAGAATCCATGTTAATTGCGACCACGTCGCTCAAATTAAAAAATAAAAATGAAAAAATAAAAATTACAAAGAAAAATGTTATTTTAATTTGATTTTTCATACTCTTCAATTAATCTTTCCATCCTATGGGCAGATTTTTTAATCTTATGTAGTTCGTGATCGCCCATAAAATTATCCACGGCCTCTTTGATGTTTTTTAGATGGTTTTTGATTACCAGCGAAAGAAATAAAAATGAGTCTTCTTCTAATTTTTCATTTTTAACACGTTCTTGACCCAAAAACAAAGCAAAAGGAGTTAAAAACGGTAAGGAAAAAATAGGAAGTAATTCATTTATTGTTTGATTTTCCGGAAGAGAAAAAAGGTAAAAAATCACCAAAGTCAAGGTGGCGGTAATGGAAATAATTGGCTCAAGAATTAAAGACAGAGCAAAAATGAGAAAATAATTAAGAAAAAAAAGCGGTGATTTAGTGGCGCCAGTTGAGTTAACGATGTTTAAGATAAGCAAAGTAAAGATAACAGAGTCGAGGATTTGATATGAAGGTAATTGGCGATTCGTAATTCGTAATTTTGGAAGAATTCTTTTAATCGAAAAATAGATAATAAAAATCAAAGCGGTTATTTGCAAATCGTATTGGTAAAATTGAGTTTTGACCAACAAAAAAGAAAAGGCGATGGTCAAGATTAAGACGATAGAATGGAAAATTTCTACTGACATAGAATTATTATATATGTTACAATATTTCTATGAATAAAAACCCTAATTTTTTTGCCGATGTTTTGGAAGAGTTGAAAAAGGTCACCTGGCCAACCAAGAAAGAAACAATTAGATTGACAACAACAGTTTTTGTTATCTCCTTGATTGTGGCGATATACGTAGGTATAATAGATGTTTCTTTGGCAAAAATATTAGAGTTATTGACAAAAACCAAATAGATTTATGTCTGACAGCAAACAAAATCAACAAGAAGTTGCTCAACCAACAAGTTCAGCAACTCCACCGGGTGGAGAAGCCAAATGGTATGTCGTTCATGCCCAATCAGGGCTTGAAGCTAAAGCAAGGGAAGCGCTAGAGCAGAGGATTAAAACATTGGGTTTTAAAGAGAAAATTTTTGACGTAGTGATCCCCATGCGGGACATTATAGTAGTAAGAAAAGGTAAGAAAAAAACAGTTCGGGAAAAAGTTTTTCCAGGCTATATTCTTGTTAGGATGATTCTTAATGACGATTCTTGGTTGGTGGTTCGGACAACTCAGGGAATCACCGGTTTTGTTGGCGCCGGCAATAAGCCAACTCCAATTTCTGAAAAAGAAGTTGAGGCAATCAAAAAATTTGTTGAGCAAGAACAACCGAAATTCAAAACGAAGTTTTCTATTGGTGAGGCCGTAAAAGTTACCGATGGTCCGTTTGCTGATTTTATCGGAAGCATTGAATCAATGGATGAAGCAAAAGGGAAAGTTAAGGTATTGATTTCTATATTTGGTAGAGAAACACCAGTAGAACTCGACTTTTTACAAGTAGCGAAATTATAAATTGACCTAATTAACCTAATTTCTAATTGACCTAAAGAATTTTCAATGCCAAAATGTCCAATGCCTAAATTTTAGTCATTGGTTTGTTGGGATTTGGGGATTGATTAGGGTAATTAGAGCAATTAGAAATTAGGAATTTGAAAGATGCCTAAGAAAATAAAAACCATCATTAAATTGAATTTACCTGCCGGAGTAGCTACGCCTGCTCCGCCTGTCGGCCCGGCTTTGGGTCAACACGGGGTGCCGATAATGGAATTTATCAAAGAGTACAATGAGGCAACGGCTAAACAAAAAGGTCAGGTGATTCCGGCGGTGATTACCATTTTTGAAGATCGCACTTTTAGTTTTATCACCAAATTGCCTCCGGTATCAGAAATGATCAAGAAAATACTTAACATCAAAAAAGGCTCGGGCAAGACGGGTTTGGAATCAGCCGGCAAGTTAACAAAGAAACAAGTAGAAGAAATTGCCAAAGACAAAGTGAAGGATTTGAATACTGACAATCTTGAAGCGGCTAAAAAAATTATTGAGGGAACAGCCAGGTCGATGGGGATACAGATTGAAAATTGACCTAATTGACCTAAAGAATTTTCAATGCCAAAATGTCCAATGCCTAAATTTTAATCATTGGTTTATTGGGATTTAGGGATTGATTAGGGTAATTAGAGCAATTAGAAATTAGAAATTTTAGAAATATGGGTAAAATCAGAACAAAATTAATCGGTTTGGAAGAAGTTGAGAAAAAACAAAAAAAAGACGCAAAAGTCAGGCGAGAAGAGAAAAAGAAACGAGAAGGAATCAAGGTGAAAGCCGGTGTCAAAGCGGTTGCTGGAACCGGGGAGCGGATTAGGCCTGTGGGAGGAAAAGGCGGCGAGAGGATGAAGCAAGTTGAAGCTTCCGAGAAAGAGCTAAAGAAAATGGACAAGGCCAAAGAGATATTGGAAAAACCCTCCTCTGCCGAGGCTACGGAGGGTGAGAAGAAGACCACGTCTAAAAAAATTAAAAAACGCTCTCGCGGTAGAAACTATCAAGAAGCCAAAAAAAAGATTGACAAAAACAAACAATATGAGCTAAAAAATGCCGTTGCTCTTCTTAAAAAAATTAAATTTACTAAATTTGACGAAACAGTTGAGTTGCACATTAACGTAAGAGAGAATGGGGTAAAAGGGGAAGTAAAATTACCTCATGGCACTGGTAAAGAAATCCGGGTGGCGATTGTTGACGAGAAAATTTTAGCTGAGGTGGAAAAAGGCAATTTTAAGTTTGATGTTTTAATCACCCATCCTTCTTTTATGCCAAAATTGGTCCGATTTGCCAAGATTTTAGGTCCAAAGGGCTTGATGCCTAATCCTAAAACCGGAACGATTTCGGAAAAACCAGAAGAAGCGGCCAAAAAATTTAAGTCCGGTTCAATCCGTTTTAAAACAGAAACAAAATTTCCTATTATTCATCAAATAGTAGGAAAACTTTCATTTAAAGATGAAGCCTTAGTGGAAAATATCACGGCCTTTCTTAATGCGATTGGCAAATCCAAAGTCGAATCAGTTTTTCTGAAATCTTCAATGAGTCCTGCGATAAGGTTAGATGTTGAGAAAATTTAGCCTTAAACCCCTGATGTTGTTTTTTTAAGAACTAATCTTTTCTCTTAAAAATAAAATTAGGCAATCCATAATCATTCGTGTATTGGGAGTAAAAAAACCAATTTTCAAGAGCGTGATTTTTAAGTTTTTCGATTTCTTGTTTTAAGAACCAATGAGTGGTAGGAGCCAAGATAAAAATACCACCTTGATTAACTAATCTAAGAACCGCTCGTCCTTCTTCAAATATAGTGTCGCTAGTATCTAACGAACCAACCGCGATTATAAAATCAAAACTGCGTTCAGGAAAACCTGTTTTTCCAGCATGACATATTTTTATTCTACTTCTAGGTAAGTATTTATGAGAGGCAACTGGAGGATGAAATATTAAAGTTATTCCTCTCATATCAACACCAGGATAAGCGTCCATAAGTTCGGCCGCTGCTCTGCCAGTTCCACAACCCACATCTAACGCTTTAACCTCTTTTTTTGTTTGTGTTAACCCTGTAAGAAGATCATGAAGGCAAGGAACCATCTCTTTATAAAGATTAAGATCACGATCTGCATGAGGATAAAAATTACTTGCTATTTCGGTAGCAGAGGATAATCTGTCTATATGAAGACGATGTGGTAAGGGCGACAACTCCTGAAACTCACTAAGATCAAACATACTTTTATTATACTAAAAGGATTATTTATTTATGCATAATTTATTAACTTCAGTCTGTTTTTTCAGTTAGTCAAGACAATTTCTTCTACCTCATCTCCAATGAATCGATTCATCGTAAACATTTAGCGTCATGAGGGAGGAGCACACGTTACATGACAGGGACAAACTCCAATGAATCGATTGATTGGAGTTTAATCGAGGGAGATATTAGATAGGTTGTTGGCGGCGGAGTTTATGCCGGAAGTAGGTTTTTTTATTAGATCTCCAATCAGAACCTTTTCTTGGCATTCCATAGAAAAATTCCACAAAGACATCTTCAAGAAAATTTTTAATTTTCTCCCGGGTTAATCTTTTTGTTAAGAAATCTTTTATCTCTTTTGAATTTTCAAAAACATAAGTAAGATGAGTTATGGTTGACACTGATAATTTAATTGAATTAGCAATTTGACACGCGGGGACTTTTTTAAATATAAGATAAAAACAAGCGATGCGTTTAGCAATCATGACTTTTTCGGTTGGTGTTAAGAATTCAGCTAAAACATTTTTGGCCTCACTTTTATCTTTTAGACTGACAATTAAATTAAAAAATAAATCAAAAATTCTTCTTAATTTTTCTTCTGGAATATATCTTTTTGAAACTTGTGGCATTGTTGAGAAAGGATAAAGCAGCTTAGTTTTAATTTCAACGGACTATAGACAACATTTTGATAGATTTGGGTTGTTAAAATAGCTAAAAACTCTTGAAAGATCAACTCCAATGAATCGATTCATCGAAGTTTAGAGAAGAAAGCTTGCCATTAAGGTTTACTTATCATCAGGGAATTGGGAATTTGACCGCCAATTTCTTTACTTCATTTCTCAATTTCTTGATTTGTTCATTCATCTTCATCTTTTTTTCAAACGTCTTAATATACTCCCTCCTAGTATCCTTATTTGGGGGTAGGTGGTAGCATTTGATCAGATTTAAAACTTTAAGAATTGTTTCTCCGATAAATTTCATTTCTTTTTCCTTCATGCCTCTGGTGGTGGCCGCCGGCGTCCCGAGTCTAATTCCAGACGGATAAAAAGGTGAAAATGGTTCGCCGGGAACCGTGTTTTTATTGAGGGTTAATCCTACAAAGTCTAAAGCCTTTTGGGCAAAAACACCGGCTCCTGGTCCGTGAGTAGAGGAGAGATCAACTAAAATTAAATGGTTTTCGCTGCCGCCGCCCACGAGATATAACTCGCCTTCGGTTAAAACCTTAGCTAACGCTTTAGCATTTTTAACAATTTGTTGAGCGTAATGTTTAAATGAGGGTTGCGCCGCCTCATATAAAGCCATGGCTATGGCGGCCGTCTGATTATCATGTGGTCCTCCTTGAAGACCCGGGAAGACTGCTTTGTTGATTTTTTCAGCGAGCTCCGGGTCTTTTATTAACCCTTTTTTTGTTACCATAATCAAGGCTCCTCGAGGCCCCCGCAGGGTTTTGTGAGTGGTGGTGGTGACAATGTGGACGTGGGGAACGGGGGAGGGATGAGCGCCGCCGGCAATCAATCCGGCCACGTGAGCAATGTCTGCGGCTAAGTATGCGCCAACTTCGTCGGCGATTTTCGCAAATTTTTCATAGTTGAATTTTAAAGGATAAGCGGTGGCCCCAACCCAGATGAGGCGTGGTCGATATTCTTTAGCCAATCGAAGAATTTCGTCGTAATCAAAAAGATCATTGGCGATCGCGGTAGATTCTGTCATGTTTTTCCTTCCCGTCAGTGCTCGTTTTAACTGCGCGCTGTCGGGAGCCCTTCTAAACCTGCCACCTACCGCGATGTTTTTCAAACTATATTGTACACTCTTATAAAATATCCCCGTTGCCGAGACCTTGTGTCCGTGAGTTAAATGACCGCCGGCGGTTAAGGCTTGGCCCATAATGACATCGCCGGGTTGACAAGTGGCAAGATAGACAGCTAAATTAGCCGGTGAGCCAGAGTAAGGTTGGACATTGGCAAAAGGAACGCCGAATAACTTTTTTACCCTTTCTTGGGCCAATCGTTCCATTTCATCAACTACTTCATTGCCACCATAATATCTTTTTCCCGGATATCCTTCTGAATATTTATTGACAAAAACCGAAGATAAAACTTTTCGCACATTGGCCGAGGCATAATTCTCCGAAGGAATCAGTTCAATTCCTTCCTTTTGCCTTTTTTCTTCCTTTTTGATTAGGTTGTAAATTTTTGTATCTTTCATTTTAATCTCATGTTAATATAAAACAAAAAATAATTTTTTACAAGGAGAAATTAGAAAGCGATGCAAGAAAGTAACTTAAGTCTAAATTTGACCCGTGATCGCCTGGTAAATTTGAACCTTTCATAAAAAGTTAAAGAAGTTATAATTAAGCTGTTAGATTGTGTTGTTATTGAAGAATTTAACATTGTGTTGTAAAATCTGCTTTTTATGAAGGAAGTAAATACACTTGAAAGACATCGGCTTAAAGACAGAACATTGTCTTTCATTTCGCAGGGCATGATGGCAATTGCCAGGAGGCGGCCTGATATTTTTATGGGATTGTTTGCTCCGATTTTAGATAATTTTCCCATAGGAGTTTATTGTACAGATCTTCAGAACCATGAAGTAATTTTCGCAAATAGTGTTTTTACGGAAATGTTTGGTTGCAAGTCACTTAGGGAGCTTGAAGATTTTTACAGGAGAGATGAATTATATCTACATTCTAATGATCGTGTTGGGTGGTTACAGCGGGTTTCTGAAAGCGGCAATCTGTTACCTTTTGTAGTGCAATTGAAAAAAACCGACGGAACTACTTTTTGGGCAAGCGATACAGCCGCATATGTTGTATACAATAAAAGGGGAAACCCAAAGAGCGGGATAAAACTTATCTTTGGTTTTCTAGAAGACGTGACTCTGCAGGAGAAAGAGAAAAAAAGGTTGGAATATGAGGCGAATCGTGATTCTCTCACAAATTTGTATAATCGAAGGTATTTTCAAGCAAAAGGCCAAGAAATTTTTGAAGAAGCGCAAACGAATGGTTTACCTCTGTCTTTAATAATGTTTGACATTGACCATTTCAAATCAGCGAACGATAAATGGGGTCATCCTGTAGGAGATAAAATTTTAAAAAGAATCACGGCAATAATTAGTTCAACAATGAAGGAAGATGATTTGTTTGCTAGATACGGGGGGGGATGAATTTATTATTTTAGCGCGGGTTGATAGAAAGACGGCAGAACAAATAGCCGAGAGGATAAGAAATTTAATTAAGGAAACTGAGGAGAATTTCGGGGTAAGCATTACGGTTGACGGTCAACAAACACATCTTACTTTAAGTCTCGGCGTGGCTGAAATCAGTCCCGCATTAACAACTTTAGATATCTTGATTAACAACGCAGACAGGGCACTATATCATTCAAAACACACTAGAGATAAGGTAACATTATATAATTTAGACGAAATTAATAGATGTTCACAATGTCAGCAAAGACTAGCGGTCGGTCTTCATGTTTATCTAGATGAAAAATAAAAATCACACCCTAAACCTCTTCTTCGCCGCCGCGACAATCAGATCAGCCGCTATCTCAATGTCAAGTTCCGGCCCGGTACGAATAACCATATCGTAATGATGAGCCTTTTTTTGATCGTGATAAAAAAGAGTCTGGGCAAACTCTCTTCGTTCTTGATCAGACAGATCAATTCTTCTTATTGCTTCTTTTTTTGAAATCTTTTCATATTCCATTTCCCATTTAATTCTTTGTTCCATTTTACAAATAATTCTTACATTAAGAGCGTGAGGAAAAAGGAAGTTGGCACCGCGACCAACAATTACTCCGTGTCCTCGTTGCCCAATTTCCGTCAATACCCGGACAAGGCTTTTGTAATAGGTGGTAAGAGAAACATATTTTTTACCAAAAAGATCAAGGATTATTTCTTCAATAGTTGAGCGCTTTTTTTCATCAATCTCCTCAATTAATTTTTTTTCCAACTGGGATTCTTTAGCTATTTTATCAATTAAGTCTTTATGATAAAGTTTCCATCGCTTGCCTAATTTTTTGACTACCAATTCGGCAATGGGCCGCCCACCCGATCCCGTTTCTCGCGAAATGGTGATCAAAGGTTTGTCTTTTTTGGCTTTTTCTTTTTTTCTTAGAAAAAGACTTGACAAATTGGAGAGAGAAACATTTTTATTAATAAGATCAAAAATAGTTTTCATAGAGGAAATTATATCAGAATTTTTTTTTCAAGTATAGAAATATTTTAATCTTTTTGTTTATAATTAATTGTTTTATGGATATCAATCTTAACTCCGGTCTTTGGCAGTACCTCTCCCAATCTCAAAAAGATTTGATTTTGGAGGGGCAGTTTTTAATGGATAAAATAATCAAAGAAGGTAAGTACAATTTTAAAGACTATTCATTTTTGGTTTTTCCTTTTGCCAAGGCTTATGAGGGTTTTTTAAAAAAGATTTTTTTAGACATTGATTTTATTAGTCGTTTGGATTACATTTCCGATCATTTTCGGCTGGGAAAAGTCTTATCCCCAAATTTAGTGGAGAAATTGGGTGACCGTTCCGTCTACAAAAAGATTGTTGATTTTACCGGAAGCGAGTTAGCCGAAAAAATCTGGAATACTTGGAAGACTGGCCGTAATCAAGTTTTTCATTATTTTCCTCATAATTTAAAATCGTTAACATTTACCGAGGCAGAAAAGATTATTAATCAAATTATTGAGACAATGGAAGAGGCGGTTTTGAAACTTAAATGTTAGAGGTAAATTTTTCATTTGACATCATTATTTTTTTTGATATACTTATCATTTGTTAGTTGTTATTTATCGTTTTGTTTTTTAAAGGTTCTTTTTTGGAGTCTTGAAAGCAACGAGAATTTTATATTTTTTGTGAGAGATTTATTTTGGTTTTTTTCGCTTCTTCTGTTTTTCTACGAAAGCATATTCTTTTGCCCGCCAAATTTTCCTTTTTGCCTTAGTACATTTGTACTGCGGCTCAAAGGGCAATTTATGGCGGGACGTCAAACGGCACTGTCAAACGTGCCTGTCGAGTTTGACTCGACGTCCCAGCCACGTTTGACTGTGGCGGGCTTAAGAAAATGCAATGCTCACTTTTATTATTTAAGTTCGCAAACATTTTCTAAAGGAGGTGATATTTAATGAGTAAAAAACTATACGTTGGTAATCTACTTTTTGAAACAACCGAGGATAATTTGAAGGAATATTTTTCCAAACTCGGAGCAGTAATTTCGGCGACCGTTATTCGTTTCCGCGATGGCAAATCAAAAGGATTTGGATTTGTGGAAATGGAAAAAGAGGAAGATGCGCAAAAAGCAATTGAAACCTTAAATGGTCAAGAATATCAAGGTCGAAAATTAGTGGTGGCTGAAGCCAGACCACCCAAACCTAGAGAAGACAGATATCAAGGCGGAGGTGGAAATTATCAAGACAATCGATAAAAAACACATTCTGATTTTACCCCGACGCCAGAAAGCCATGAATGTAAACTTGTGGATGAATGGCTTTCTGGGTCGGGGTTCCGACCTCTGAAGGGGCGTCGGAACCCCGAAAATAAAAATACCACGGCTGTAAAGCCGTAGGGGTTCCACAATTAAGTCAAGCTCTATTTGGTCGAGTTAGACTCAATTTAGTATAATAAAAAAATGGTAGTTCAATTAATCATTTACTTGGCGGCTTTCTTTTTTATTTGGATTGGGGCAGACTTGCTTGTTAATTCCGTTGTTCGTTTGGCTCATAAACTTAATTTGTCTTCCTTTGCAGTTTCTTTTTTTGTCTTGGGGATTCTAACCTCAATTCCTGAACTTTCAGTTGGGATTAGCTCGATCATTGATAAAGATCCGCAAATTTTTGTGGGAAATTTAATCGGCGCCTCGTTTATGCTCTTTATGTTGATTGTGCCTATTTTGGCAATTTTTGGCAACGGCATTAAATTAGCTCACCAACTAACAGAAAGAAATCTTATTTTCTCTTTGTTTGTTATTTTAACGCCGATTATTTTTATCTCGGATGGAATAATTACCCGCAAGGAAGGGTTGTTTATGATTTTAATTTATAGCTTGCTATTTTATTTTATTGAAAAGAGGAAGGGACTCCTGGAAAAAGTTCACGATCGTTTGTTTGATGGTACTAAAGAGGGTCCGGTTGATTTGGGAAAAATTGTTTTAGGCAGCATCATTGTTTTCTTGTCAAGTAAGATCTTGGTTGATAAGACAATATATTTTGCTAACGTGTTTGGGATTTCTCCCTTTTTAATCAGTCTTTTGCTTTTGTCGGTGGGAACCAATTTGCCTGAATTTTCAATTGTCGTAGACTCTATCTTTAAAAAACACAAAGAGGTGGCTTTCGGCGATTACATAGGTTCAGCAGCGGCTAATACGTTTTTATTCGGCTTTTTAGCTTTGATCAATGGTCCTTTTACCATCGAAAGCGGTTACTTTTTCCTGACGTTTATATTGTTTGCTTTGGGTATAGTTTTGTTTTACGTTTTCTCCCGGTCAAAAAAAGACATTTCTCGGCAGGAAGGAATAGCTCTGCTTTTGGTTTATGTTTTTTTCATAGTCTTCGAGCTTATTCAATAAGGAGATGCCCCAAAAAGCCATTCTTATCTCATAGTATATGGTATAATTTCTGATTAAATGGAGAGAGTTCCAATATGTCCTGATTCTAACAAAACTATTGCCGAATGGTTTGATAAAATAGGCTTTTCAGGCGATGGGGTTACTCAAGAACAGATTGATAATACTTACCGATTTGTATTTACAGCTGGACAGAACCTTGATCAAGAATTACCTGTTCCAAAAGATTTCTTTGAAAACCCAACTGTTTTGGCCGCCGCTGAATTAGCCTGTCAATTGCATCAAGAAGATAGAAGAAAAGTTGGCGGAGACCCTTATTTTAAACATCCATTAAAGACAGCTTGTTTATGTGCGCAGTTAGTTAGAGCGGAAGATTTTAAACAAGGAGATTTAAATCAATATTATTGGGAGATAATGGAAGCAGCTGCCTTTTTGCATGATGTAATTGAAATAAGACGAGATAAAGACAATTACAATACGGAACAATTAACTAAAGATTTAATTGAAGCTGGTATAGAAAAAGAAAAAGCGGCGGCAATTACCTATTTAGTTAACAAGCTTACTCCCTCATCTAAAGAAGAGGGGATATCTCCCGAGCAGCGAAGAAGAGAGAAACAAGAAGATTTTTTAAGGATTATGACCGAAACATGTAATGATTGGCAAGGATCTGATAAAGAAATGATGGCTAATATTTTAAGATTGGTTAAGGTCGCTGATATCTTGGCAAATTTAGAAGAAACAGTCGCCGATTTGCCATTGGGGAGAACGAACGGTTTGTTTGCCGGAAAGCCAGTAGAGTACGTAGTTGGTGTTGTTGGTGATAGGGTTGGATATTTAAACGAACGTCAAGATTCAATCCCGAACTGTGCTATTGATAGATTGCAGATTTACCTTAATCAATTAAATCAACTTCTTAAGAGGGAATAAACGATAAAAAATAAGACGGTGATTGTTTGGTATGAGGCGACTAGGGGATTTAAAAGATACGGTGAGGTTTCAGTTTTAAAATGAAAAACAAAAACCAACCAAACAAACAGGAAAAGAAAATTATAAAACAGTTTAGCCTTTAAATTTTTTTGGCGTTCCAGAGTTTTAAGATAGACGATGAAAATGAGAGGATAAGCAAAAACCAAATGATGCTGCCAGGAAAAAAGTCCGCCGATGGAAAAGAGGGCAAAGACGAGGGAAAACAGCTTTATTGTTACATTGTTACATTGTTTTATTGCTCCAGCCACGTTTGACGTGGTTGCCTTGTTTTTGCTTCTATAGAACCTAAAGAAAACAAGGACAAAGACCGTGGATAGAAAGAGGAGCAAAACAATTTTTGCTACCGACACATCAACTCCCAGCCTTAATAAAAACGCTAAAAGCGATTGGTCGTAGAAATTTGGTATTCCTACAGCGTTATTTAAATTGGGAACAATTTGAAAATAATATTGTTTAAATAAATTAAGCGACGGCAAAAGATTTAGAGCGAGGAAGATTCCTACCACAGAAAAAACAAACTTAAAGTCTTTAAGGATTATAAAGAGCGGGAGAGTGAAAAGGGGAAAGATTTTAAGGGAAGAAGCGAGAGAGAAAAACACTATAGAAAAAAATTGATAGATTCTGTCGCGGGTTTCCCTCCCGCCGATGCTCGTGAAAAACTGCGCGTCGTCGGGAGCCCTTCCCTGCCTGTCCGGCAGGCAGGCACCCGCGCCACCTATCAATTTTTTATATGATTTAAAATATAAATACAGTCCTCCATACGCCAAACCCAAGACAATTAAATTTATTTGTCCCAAAACTAAAGTGAATTTAACGGGAAAGGTTTGATTTAAAAAGGCTAATAAAATTAAAAAATGAGGAAGAGAAATTTTGATTCTTGACATCTTTAGAATTACCCAAAAAGTTGACCAAAAAGCTAAAAATGATAATATAACCAGTATTATTTGGGTAATTTTCATGGGAAATAATTTTAATGGTAAAAGAACCAAAAGAGCGCTGGGAGGATAATTGAAGGGGATTTTATCGGGCGGCTGACCGTAGAGAAAGTTATAAGGATTTTGTTGATTGAGGAATTTCTCAACCGCGCCGTTGTAAACAAAAAAATCAATAAAGTTCTTTTTTGGTAAAATTTGGAGAAGATTAAAGAGAATATGAGTAAACGATAAAATAAAAAGTGTTAGGCTTAATAAAAGAAAAATTTTTTTCATTATATTTATATTCTATATGAAAAAATTTCATCATGTTGGTTTGGGTGGGACGTTTGATCGGTTGCACTCCGGTCATAAAAGTCTGATTGATTTGGCTTTCATCATGGCTCACCGTGTTTCTTTCGGTATTGCCAGAAAAATTTGTTCAAAAGATAAATTCTTAAGCGCGAATATTGAGAGTTATATTATTAGGCAAAGAGCGGTAGAAGATTATTTAAAATCTAAAAAGCTATTGGATCGAGCTTTGTTTTTTCCTCTGGATGATATTTATGGCACTGCCAAAACTGACAAGACGCTTGAGGTAATCATTGTTTCTAAAGAAACTTACCCCAACGCTTTAAAAATTAATCAATTTCGAAAGCAAAATAATTTATTACCACTTAAAATAATTGTTGCGCCGTATGTTTTAGCTGATGATGGGAAAAAAATTGCTTCGGGAAGGATAAGAGGGGGTGAGATTGACAGAGAGGGAAACAGTTATCAGTTGTTAGTAAGGACAGGCCAACGGCCTGTCCGTACCCATCAGGAAAAGAAATTAATTTTACCAGAGCATTTACGGGAAGAATTAAGAAAACCATTAGGAAAGGTTTTCCATGGACAAGAAGAGGAGGGGGAAAAGACGGCTAAAAAAATTGTTCAATCGATTAATCGATTAGACATACCATTGGTGATTTCGGTGGGCGATGCGATTACCATGTCTTTACTTAAGATTGGTTTTGATCCGGACGTAAAGATTATTGATTTTAGAGTAAGAAGAAAAAAAATTAATTCGCTTTATTTGTCCGATCGTACACAAAAAGTCAATTTAGGTAAAACCACGTCTGACGTGGTAAAAAACCAGCCGGGAACAATTGCTTTAAATATCGTCAGTGTCTTCAGGCGAGTTATAAAGAAATTTTTTAAAACAAAACAAAAACAGCTGATTATCGTTAACGGCGAAGAAGATTTAGTTACCTTACCGGCTGTTCTTCTTGCGCCATTGGGCTCAATCGTTTTATATGGTCAGATGGATTTGGGAGTGGTGGCGGTTTCTGTGACGGAAGAGAAAAAAAAGGAAGTTTTAGAAATATTAAAAAAATTTATCTGATTGAATTGTTACAAAGCGCCGCAATCTAACCTCCGAGGTTGGTATTAAGGCGATGTTGATATTGAAAAAATTATGATAAAATAAAAATAATTTATGAAAGAACCAAAATATTTAGACGAGGCGTTTGAGAAAGTTTGTCAGGAGGCGCTTAAAATGTTTCTTAAAAAACACAAAGATTATGGCAAGGGAAATGTTTTAGACATGGGCGAGTTGGGGATTGCTTTTCGCATTTCGGAAAAATTCAATCGTATTAAACATCTTCTCGTGCAACAAAGAAAGCCGGAAAACGAGTCGCTTGAAGAATCGTGGATTGATATTGCCGTTTATGCTGTGATTGCCGTTCTTTTGAAAAGAAAGTGGTTTGAAAAATTAAAAGTGAAAGAATGAATTCTTGTAAAAACTCTCTCGGTCTTTTATAATTTTCCCTATGATCAAATATTTACCTTCTCAATTTGAATCAAAATGGGTAGAAGAATGGGAAAAAGAAAAAGTTTATCAGACTCCCAAACTGACAGCTGATAACCGAAAACTGAAAACTTACTGTCTCTCTATGTTTCCTTATCCGTCAGGAACTGGTCTTCACGTGGGTCACGTCCGTATTTATACTGGAACGGATGTTTTAGCTCGATATTTAAGGATGAAGGGTAATGCGGTTTTATATCCCATGGGTTGGGATGCCTTCGGTTTACCAGCAGAAAACGCTGCTATTGTGGCCAAAAAAAACCCGATGGACATAGTGCCTCAAAATATCGCCAATTTTAAACGGCAAATGAAGATGTTGGGTTTTTCTTATGATTGGGGAAGAGAGTTTTCCACCACCGACCCGCAATATTATAAATGGACTCAATGGCTTTTTATTCAGTTTTTTAAAATGGGGCTTTTGTATAAGAAAAATACAGCGATTAATTTTTGTCCTAAGTGTAAAACCGGCTTGGCCGAGGAGGAAGTTTTGTCGGATGGAACTCATGAACGTTGTGGTAATAAAATAACCAAAAAAGAATTACCACAATGGATATTTCGCATCACTGCCTATGCTGATCGGTTACTTTCCGATTTAAAAGAATTAGATTGGCCAAAGGGGATTTTAGAGATGCAAAGGAATTGGATTGGGAGAAAAGAAGGCATAAACATAAAATATCAAATATTAAATATTAAATATCAAATAGAGTGTTTTACCACTCGCCCCGACACAAACTTTGGCGCGACTTTTATTGTTATTGCTCCGGAGCATGAATTTGTAAAAAAAATATTAGATGGAAAAATTACCCCCCCTCCTGTCATTCTGAGCGACCCCGACGTTGAGTCGGGGGAGTCGAAGAATCTATTAAAAAAGATTAAAAAATATGTTCAAAAAGCGATTTCAAAGTCAGA
Organism: uncultured Gammaproteobacteria bacterium; assembly: GCA_964476245.1. Taxonomy (GTDB): domain Bacteria; phylum Patescibacteriota; class Microgenomatia; order UBA1406; family HO2-37-13b; genus CAYYYW01. The sequence continues at coordinate 79,500 of CAYYYW010000001.1, read as the reverse complement.
ATTGGAACGCATCGCTGAAGGTCGAAAAAAAACCGGTGTGTTTACGGGATTTTATGCGATTAATAATTTAAACGGAAGACCGATGCCCATTTGGATTTCGGATTTTGTTTTACCTCAAGTTGGAACGGGTGCGGTGGTTGGTGTTCCCGGGCACGATATCCGCGATTTTGAGTTTGCTAAAGAGTATGGTTTGGAAATTGTTCGCGTTGTTGTCGGAAGAGATGGAGATACCTCACCAATTATCAAAAAAGAGCAAGTTCAGGAAGAAGAAGGGAAAATGATTAATTCAGGATTTTTGAATGGTTTAGATATTCATGAAGCTACAAAAAAGATCATGGATTACATTGAGAAAAAAGGTTGGGGAAAAAAGACAGTGAGCTATCATCTTCGCGATTGGATTTTTTCAAGACAAAGGTATTGGGGCGAACCAATTCCGATGATTTTTTGCGAAAAGTGCGCAAAAAAACGCATCAATTATTGGAATTCCCCAAAAAGTCATCCTGAACGAAGTGAAGGATCTAGCGAACGAAGTGAGTGTAATAACGCTTCGATAGATTCTTCGCCCCGCCACGGCAGGGCTCAGAATGACAGGGAATTATATGGTTGGTTTCCCATTTCTGAAAACGAACTTCCTGTAAAACTTCCGTACGTGAAAAGTTATCAACCGACGGAAACGGGAGAGTCTCCACTAGCTAAAATTGAATCTTTTGTTAAAACAAAATGTCCTCATTGTGGTGGTTCAGCGCGTCGTGAAACCGATACCATGCCTAATTGGGCAGGGTCGTGCTGGTATTTTTTAGCATTTGTTTTTTGGAATCAGGAGGCTCGAGGCCGTGTTTCTCGTCCGCCTCACCCTAAAGGGACCCAGGCGATTGACTCGAAACAGGCATCTTCGCTCCCTTCTTTTGAAAATTGGTCCGCCAACTGGCGGATGAAAATTGAAAATTCCGGCAAACAATGGCTTCCTGTTGATTGGTATCTTGGTGGCGCAGAGCATGCGGTTTTACATCTTTTATATTCTCGTTTTTGGGTTAAGGCTCTGCAAGACCTTGGATTATTAGATTTTTCCGAACCGTTTTTATGTCTTCGTAACGTTGGTATGGTTTTAGCCGAGGATCATCGAAAAATGAGTAAGTCATTGGGAAATGTAATTAATCCTGATGATGTGGTGAATGAATACGGGGCTGATACATTACGGATCTATGAGATGTTTATGGCACCATTTCCTTCTGAAATCGCTTGGTCAATTAAAGCGCTTCAGGGCGGATACAGATTTTTAACCCGAATTTGGCAAATTTACCATAATCCTGCTAAGTTAACTAACAACGAAAATGAAGAGGATAAAAAACTTGTTGTCAAGCTTCAAAAGACGATTTTAAAGGCTTCTTCCGATATTACGAACGTAAAATTTAACACGGCAATTGCGGCTATGATGGAATTTCTTAACGCTTGGGAAGAAAGCTGCCAAGGAAGAACCGCGGCGGTTTTAGAAAATAGTCCATCTGGAACCGCGGCGGTTAAAATGACGAGACGTTTATCTCAAAATAACGCCAAGAAATTCTTGCAAATCCTCGCTCCCTTCGCTCCTTTTGTTACAGAACAAATCTGGCGAGAAGTTTTTGGTGAAAAAACTTCAATTCATCTTTCTCGTTGGCCTGAGGTGGAAGGAAAAATAACAGAAGAGGAAATTGTCATTCCTATTCAAGTTAACGGTAGGCTCCGTGCCACTATCAAAATGTTGATAACCAACCTATCCGAAACGGCCATCATCAATAGGTCATTAAAAGAGGAGAAAGTAAAGAAATACTTAGAAGGGAAAAAATATCGGGTAGTTTATGTGGAAGGAAAGATTATAAATTTTATTATTGAAAATTGAATTAAAATTTGATTTTCCAATTTCTATTACGATTTTCTATTTTCCAACAACCATTTTCTAAATTCATGGATCGTCAAAAATATATTGAGGCATTAAAACAACAATTAGAACCCAATATTTTCAAACATTCTTTAGCGGTTGAGGTCTGTATGGCTGGGCTTTATAATTATTTTCAAGCCAATAATTTGCTTTCCCCAGACGAACCATCAAAAGAGGAGTGGTTACTGGCGGGATTAATTCATGACATTGATTATTTAGGGGGATTTAAAGCTACCCATCCCCAAAAAACCACCGAAGTTTTAGCCAAACATGGTTTAATTATCAATGAATCGATTCATCGAATAATAAAGTCGCACGCTCCTGAGTTAACAGGAGTCCAGCCAAGATCAAAAGCAGAGTGGTCGATTTTTTGTGCTGATAGTCTAACTGGTTTAATTGTGGCCACCACCTTGGTTTATCCTTCAAAAAAATTAGCTGACGTTAAATTATCATCGGTGTTAAAACGTTTTAAAGAACCCAAGTTTGCTGCCGGGACAAGAAGAGAAGATATTAATAAATGTAGTTTGCCTGAAGGGTTAAATCTTTCCTTAGAAAAATTTATTGAGATCTGTTTAAACTCAATGAAAGAAATCGCTTCACAGATTGGTCTTTAAAACTTAGTTACCATCTTGACACGATCGGACAGCAATGGTATCTTAAATTAACATTATGACTCAATTATGTCCCAGAGAAAATTAGACAAAACAAACGAACCAAGTTTTCAACACGGAGAGTTAAGAGAGATAGTTTTGAAAAGTATCGCCTTAGGATTATTTGTTGGCGGGACCTTCGTTTTTCCAAATTTTCCTATTGTTATTGGTTCAATTATCAAAGTAATTGAAGAAATAAAAGGATTTAAAGTTTCTGAAAAAAAGGTAAAAAGAGTTCTAAAAAATCTAGAGAAGAAAGAATTAATTGATATAGAAAAAAGAGGGAGTGACATTTTAGTTCATCTTAAAGAAAGAAGAAAAGACATCTTTATCAAGTATTCTTTAAAAGCTTTGCTGGATCTTAAAAAGAAGAAGAAAGAATGGACGGGGAAGTGGTATTTAGTTATTTTTGACGTGCCGGAAGAGCAGAATAATAAACGACACTATTTAAGACGCTTTTTATGCGGTTTAGGATTTTATCCCTATCAGAAAAGCGTCTATCTTTTTCCATATGAGTGTAAAGAAGAGGTTGATTTGATCAAGCAAATAGTTGAGGGTGGAAGATACATTAGATACATTGTTGCCGAAAGGATAGATGATGAAAAAGCTGCTAAGATTTTTTTTGGAATATAGCCATTTCTGTTTCTGTCCGATCGGACAAAAACGGTAATTATGTGAGCGTGTGAGGTTACCATTGTTGCCCGACCGTGCGTAGATGGTAATAGTGGCGGGTAAGACCAAGAAGTAGTTTCTTCCTATCTAAAATCAATTTTAATTTGGTAAAATTGGAGTTGAATGATTTTTGCGAGGTGGTGTAATGGTAGCACACTTGGCTCTGAACCAAGTAATCGGGGTTCGAATCCCTGCCTCGCAGCTAAATATGAAAATTTCTTCAAGTTCAGCTTTGATGAATTCGAGCATATCTATTAGTAACTGGGTACAGATTGGCTCGACGCTTTTCTTGGGAATAATAGCTATTTATGCTCCTTATCTAGCTGAAAAGTTGAAACATAAATACTTCTCGCCAAAATTAAGAATAAAATTTAAATTGGCACCTCCAGATTGTCATAAAACACGGAGGGTTGGTAAAAATTCGGACTTTCCCGTTTATTATTTTAGGTTTTTAGTTGAGAATTTTGGCAAAACTAAAGCAGAGGAGTGCGAAGTGTTTCTAGAAAAGATTTTTAAAGAAAATAACGCTGGTGAGATGGTAGAGAATAAAAAATTTTCACCTGTAAATTTAAAATGGTCAGGAATTAGAGATCCTTACAAAAGAACAATCCAGCCAGAAAAAGAAATGTATTGTGACTTAGGTAGAATTCAGCATCCGGATGACAATTACGATTCCGTATATAAAGGATTTTCTAATAGAGATCAAGCAACCAACAAGTTTATCTTTGAACTTCCTGAAAGATACTATTCTCAGTGGGATTGTTTAACTCCAGGGAAATATATGATCAAAATATCTATTTATAGCAATAATGCCAAAAAAATTTCTCACGAATTTTCATTATCTTGGACCGGAAAATGGGAAGATGATGAACAGAGCATGTTTAATGAACTGGTTATATTGAATACATAACACTTATGGGATTGAAAGGTCCTAGACCGGCCCGCTCAGTCTTTCGACTCGTCGCTTGCAAAACTCGTTCCCTCATTCATAAAAGTTTCCCTCCTTGCATTTATTATAGGATATAGTATAATTACATTATTCTTATGACAGAACATATTCGTGGAGCAACAATCATTCCTGAGCGTACGCTTTATCGTCTTGGTTTACCTCCTAAAGAAGCCCGCCGAGATATAAAAAGACACATTGAGCATTTATATCTTGGTGAAGAATGGCAAGCCATGAAAGCATACGAAGGTATTGATCAGCGGTTGGAAAACGGCGATCCAAAACAAAGAGCCTTTATTCTAGATACGCTTGAGAGATATATCCCAAATTGGACTCATTTGGCAGCCTGCCAAGAGCTTCAGCATCCATACTTCTCCCAAGTATTAGACGATATTACAGAAAGATATCCTGAGGACAGGCGAGTTTTTCGTCTTCGATTACGGGCTTTTTCGCAATATAGTAACGATGTTTATTATATTACTGATGAATATAAAAAAATGAGAGATGGGATTAAACAAGAAGCATGGGACTATGTTAATGAAGTTGTTGGGCAAGGTGAGACGGTGCTTCAAGATAGAACAACAAACAAGATGGCGAATGATGTTATTGAAATTTTACCCGGCATTCTATTACGCGATGATTACAGGATATACGATATTGATGGACTAAAAAATTATATTCGTCAAGCACAAGAACTTACTCCGGCAGAGAAATTTTCTTTTATAACTGCAGTATCTCAAGCAGAAGAGATTTTTTCCAGACTTGATAATTATCATATTGTTGATTCCTCACCAGACAGACTTAAGATAAGCAAAAGTCTAAACCATTTAAAAGATGAAGCAGTTTTCCACTGTTTAGACGGACAAATCCATGCCTCAATGCCATCAAATGCCAATGCTCTTTTAAATGAAGCCTACGATATTGATAGATTAGTTAAAAATCTTGAAAAGCTAGTTCAGGTTGATCTTTCAGCTCTTAGAGTTGATCTGGACCAACATGGCTTAAGAGGAGAAATGGCTCAACAGTGTCTTAGAAATATCAGAGAAGTTCAAAGACCATTTACTAATTATTCTAAAGGAGTAAACGATGAAGTTAAAAGGAACACAGCAATTTATATCGAAAGAATTATTAATCCAATCGTTAATCATATAACGGCTACTTGTAAGGACGACATCCATATTAATCTCAGCCAACCAGATGTTCAAGAAATAGGCGACATATTACACACCGCCGCCGACACTGATGCAATTCTGGCGAGAGATAATGATCTTGAGAGAGAAAATGGACAATTATACAGACAGAGAGCGCAGGAGTGTTATTGTCATTGTGTTTGGATTGATACGATGAATTATCATAGTGGCAATACTGTCAAAGAAGCCAAGAATATCACTCATCACCTTGAAGAGTTATTTGAGAGTGATTATTTAAAACCTCAAGCAATCGGAGAGTTTCCAAAAATATTTTCATTTGTTAACGAATTATCTAATCAAGTGGATCAAGCAATTACCCAAACTTTAGGAAGAGAGGATGGGTCTATTTTACCACGAGAGCATGAAGCTTTAGTATTAATGGGAGCAGAGCTGACAAAATTTATTGCTCATCAGATCAAGCCAGATGAACAAATAGATAAAGGGATTTTAAGTGAGGCTTACCTCCAGGCGTTAGAGCGACTACAACGTTATTATCGTTTATTAGCTAAAATGTATGAAAGTAACAATAAATACCAGGATGCCATAGATACCTATACCGAATGGATAGGGGCAACCAGAGAATTAATAGTTAATTCTGATGAATCTGAAATTACAAAAGAAGGATACGACGGCTTACTTATCGATTTAGTCAAAATCTATCATGAAAGAGCTGCCCGTTTTGCTTGGCCGGGAGAGCGGGAAAGGATGTGGGAAGCAGTGATAAAAGAAGATTTAAACCCGTCTTATAGCACAGAATTACCGGAGGGAGAAGAAAAGTTGGTCCGGAAAAAAATAATGCACTATGAAGAACAACTTCTTTGCGGAGCTTATCAAGATGATATTTTGTTACAGCGTCTGGTGGCTGCCCTGGTTATTTTTACAGAAGATCAAACAGGAGATAAGCCCGGATTATTTTCTTTTAAACAACTTTACCACGCTTGTTACAATATTGAGTAGAAGGATCTACGTTTTAGGCGTCAACCTCCACCCCATCGGGAAGCATTAACAATTGCAGAATACTTCTTACAAAACTGGAGATTACCGAGTGAGTATATTGGAGGAACAAAACCAGGGTACGAAAACGTTTGCGCATCACAACGGGCTGGCCTTTTTCAATTACTGGCTGGAGTGTGTCAGAAGGTAGAAGGATTTAGTATCTGCCCGGTGCTTACTGATGGAGTTCATAATGCTTTACAGATCTCTGTTTCTACAACCGGAACCTATCCCGATCATTTATATAGAGAGTTAAAAACCTCTAGAGAAGTAGCTGCGCCGGTAAAAGTTACCAGTGATCAGGAATTTCCGATTTACTCTCCAGAGTTATCTCTTCATTTACGTCAGGACTCTCAAGGAGAAAATCAACAAAAGTTAACCCTCGCTCAATTGGCTAAAGAATTGGGAGTTCCTCTTGGGGCACAAACAGCTCGGATTATTGACGCGATTATTCCTTTACCAGCAAGTGAATCACCATACGCAGCAAAAGCCCAACTTAAATTTTGGTTAAATGCTCAAGCAATCGATGGCCCAGCAATGGTTTATGTTCTTAAAGAAGGAGAGCCTCTTGAAAGTTCGTTTATTATTCATGGGGGCAACTCTAATATTGACGTTTGTGAGACGAAGAAAAACGGAGGATCAACATTGTGGGAAGCAGTGACTCAACAGATAATGAAAACAGACGAGGAATATGAGCACCAATATCATACTGGAGGATGGCAGGTTGTAATTATCCCCATGAAGATAGAGGCAGATGGAGCAAATTATCAAAGTAAATTAAATTTACCTTCGCCAGTTAATTATGATAAAGTAATTTCTGAAGCCCAAGCATTATATGATGAAGAAAAAGAGAGGAAAATAAAGATTAATAGTCGGTTAAAATTCCCTCCAGTTAGTTGGGAAGGAGTTCAAAGGAATGTTGGTTTAATAATGCAGACACTCGAAGCGCGAAATAGAAGGGGGATCAATGATCTTACTCACACAAAGTTGATGAGTTCTGTACCTCCATCACTTGAAGTAGGCATTAGAGACACACAAACAAGAGGTGCTAACTATGGTAAATTTGAAGGGGTTTTACTACCAGACAAAGAGAGAAAACCGCTAATTTTGAGAATAAAATGCATTGGGGTGACAAAAGACAACAAAGATCAGGCAGTTATATATTTAAATTCTATTTGAGAGGAAAGTGCCAATAAATAATTTACTTCTTCTTGTCAAGGGTTATTTTTTAAGGTAGAATTGAGAGATGAAACCTCAAGTTCATTCTCTTTCTAATGGCCTTCCGGTTATTTTTATTGATACAAAAGCCTTTCCCACTTTAACGACTTTGCTTTTGGTTGGCGCTGGATCCCGCTTTGAAAACGAAAAAAATAACGGCATTGCTCACTTTTTTGAACATATGGCTTTTAAGGGCAGCAAAAAGTATCCCAACTCCTTCGTTATTTCCTCAACCATTGAAGGCTTGGGCGGAATATTTAATGCTTTTACGGGCAAAGACCATACCGGTTATTGGATAAAAGCCACCACCGAGCATTTTGAAACAGTGATTGACGTGATCGCAGACATGGTACAAAATTCATTGCTTTTACCGGAAGAAATTAATAGGGAAAAAGGGGTAATTGCTGAAGAGATTAATATGCATGAGGATATGCCGCAACGGAAGGTGGGAGATCTGTTTGAAAGGCTTTTATATCAAGATAGTCCTTTGGGCTATGATATATCTGGCAAAAAAGAGATTATTAAAACGTTCCAAAAACATACTTTTGATGATTATATACATCATTTATACCAACCAAATAATGCGGTTATAGTGGTTGCTGGTGGGTTAAACAACGTTCGACACCGTGTTTTTTCGTCTGCTTCACCCCCTAAAGGGGGTTCCCCCAAGCGATTGACTCAAAAACAGGTGTCTCCACTTTCTTATTATTTGAAGGTGATTGAAGAAAAATTTTCCGGTTGGCGAAATGGAGAAAAAGCATCTTTTCAAAAAGTTGAGGAAAGACAAACTCGTCCGCAACTATTATTAAAACATAAAAAAACCGAACAGACGCATTTTTGTTTGGGATTTCGGGCTTTTTCTTTTTTTGATAGCCGAAAATACGCCTTAAGTCTGTTGTCGACAATCTTGGGCGGAGGAATGTCCTCCCGTCTTTTTATTGAGGTGCGTGAACGCCTCGGCCTTTGTTATTATATTTCTACCGGTCGTGAACTTTATCATGACGTTGGAAATATGGTGACTCAAGCGGGTGTAGCCAATAATCTTGACAAGCTAAAAAAAGCCATAGAGTTAATTTTAAAAGAGCACCAAAAAATCGTCAAAGGCGAAGTAAAAAGAGAAGAATTAAAAAAAGCCAAAGAGTTGATTAAAGGGAGACTACTTTTATCAATGGAAGACTCATTTAACGTTGCTTCATTCTTTGGGACAAAAAAGTTACTTCAGAACGAAATTGAAACACAGGAAGATGTTATTAAAAAGTTGGAAAAAGTGACTGTTGATGATATAGTTAGTATAGCTTCTGATGTATTTAAACCAGAAAGATTAAATCTCGCCGTTATTGGGCCTTTTGAGAAGAAAGAGGAGTTTGAGAAGGTACTTTTTATTTGAATACCCTTCATTCCCAGTCTATATCCTCACCAGCTTAAAGTGCAAGTAATACACTCTATAGATTTAATAGAATAAGAAGAAATTATAGAATTAGGGCTTATTATAGAATATATAGATATATTACAAATAGTACTTGACATAGAATGAGTAGATGTTTTATAGTTATTATTGATGAATCCGCTAGAAGAGAAAATACATCGATTAAGCCCCAATCAGCTTAGGGGTCTTCTTATTTTGGCTAAATCGGCAAAAGGCATAATTTCTTCAACTGCCTCCAGTAAAAAAATAGGCAAAGAGGGTAAGGCCTTAGGAGGAGTTTTTTCTTCATTATCAAGGCAAAGAATTAATAATGAAAAGTTGGTTATTCCTTGGGGGAAAGCCGAAAGCGGCAGGGGATTGAGATGGAAGTTGAATACGAAGTTAATTTCGCAAAAAAGGCTGTTGGAAGTTACGAGAGAATTGTTAGAAAGCTAATTAATTTATAACACAGAAAAAAACATGCCAAAAATTAAAAAGAAAATAATCCGGAGAACCACCAAGAAGCTGATTGCTTGGGGAACGATTTTGACGGTGCTTTTGCAGCAGTTTGGGTTTTTGACCTTGGTGAAGTCGCCGCTATCGCCCAAGCTGATTGAGGCGGCGTCAAGTACAATTACTTCAAGAGTTGATTTTGATACAGGATTTCACAGCAACACCGAGTCAAAAAGCAGCGCTGGCAATTTGAAATTGAATGCTGATGGAACTTGGAATGCCAGAGTATGGAGAACGCCAAATTTAACACTAACTGATGGCACCACATTTACTACTGACGGCACTTATACCTATATGCTTGTTGGTCGGGATAACAGACTGTCGCGCTACCGGCCCGAAGAGGACAGATGGGAAACGTTAGCACGATCACCTCATACCGGATATTCCGGGGCTGATATGGTTTATTTAAATAATTATATTTATGTCTTATTTGGCGGGTATCAAAAGGAATTTAGTCGATATTCAATAGCAACCAATAGTTGGTCAGAATTGGCAGACGCACCAGAATTAACTTATTCAGGAAGTTCATTGGCCACAGATGGTACTTATCTTTATGCTCTCCGTGGTTCATCAACAACTGATTTTTGGCGGTATAATCCATCAACTAATAATTGGTCAATTTTAACCGGGCCTTCAGCAACCATCAGCACCGGCGCCGATTTAATTTATGACAACTCACTGGGAACGTCATATCTTTATACTCCTCGTGGCGCCAACACTACAACATTTTATCAATACGACATTAGTGCAGGAAGCTGGACGACCAAAGCAACAGTCCCAGCAAGTTTAAATGACAACGGCAACATGACTAAGCGGGGTGATTATATTTATGTTTTGCGTGGTAGCAACACCCAAACTTTTTATCGCTACCAAATAAGTGCCAATACCTGGTCAACCTTAACCAATACTCCGACTGCAGCTCGTTACGTCGGCTTAACATACAACACATTACAGGATTTAATATATGTATTCCGAGGAAACAGTACCTACGACTGGTGGAAATATAACGCTGATACAGATTCATATCTTGGTTCTGCAGACCTGCCTGCAACCCCAGGGACAGGAGCTGATTTAGTTTATTTAAATAGTAAAGTTTATTACCGTCGAGGTAACAATCAAACAGCTTTTTACGAATTTGATCCTAGTGGTAACTCCTGGACGACAAAAACCGCAGCCCCAACAACTTTCAATGATGATAACAAGGGAATTGCGGCTTCAGGGAATTTATATTATTTTGGAGGAAGCAACACAACTGTGTTTTATCGCTATAATGTTTTAGGCGATTCATGGGATACTTTAGGGGTGACTCCCGGCAACGTTTCCTATGGTGCTAGTTTAGCCTATCCTGGGAGTGGAGACTATATTTATGGAACGCGTGGTGCGTTGACAACGGCCTTTTGGCGTTACAGCATTGCTGGTGATTCTTGGGATGATGGGGCCGTTACAGACATGCCGACGGATTCAGAAAATGGTTATGGAGCTAGATTGGTCTCGGACGGAACTGATATTTATGCCATAACCGGAAGCGGCATCGCTCGGATTTTGAAATATTCCATAAGCGGTAACAATTGGACAGTGCTTGGCAATTTGCCCTTTTCACCTTATTATGGAACAGACACTGTTTACTATAATGGGAAAATATATGCGATCTCCGGTTACTATAAAACTGGATTTTGGGAATATACAATCTCAACTAATACTTGGCACAGACTTTCTGATTATTCGGGATATTATGCCTATGATGTTGGCTCATACAATGGTGGATCAATTGCTTCAGACGGAAGTGGTACTTTTTATCAGATAAATGGGGCGGGACTGTCGCGAATCTTATCTTATACTGAAAGTAGTTATAATTATCCAGTCAGCGGTACTTGGACGAGTTCAACGATAGATTTAGATTATGTTTCAAGTTGGACATCTTTAACAGCTTCAACAACAATATCTGGGGATTCAAGCATCAGCTATCAAACGAGATCAAGCAGTGATCAAATAACTTGGAGCGATTGGCAAGCGGTATCTGATGGCACAATATCATCACCAACGGCTCGTTATATTCAGGCAAGAGCAACATTAACAGCAACAACGGACAGGACGCAAACTCCAACATTGTCAGATATGACAATTACATATTCTGGAGATACGAATTCTCCGAGCAACCCCACATCATACACGGCCAAATCTCAAGCAGTTGCAGGAATTACCTTAACCGATAATTATGCAAATGGTTATAATTATGCAAATCCATATTTTGTCTGGGAAGGAGCAACAGATAGTGAAACAAGCATTGCTGGTTATTATGTTTATTTTGGGTCAAACGCTTCGGCTGATCCAGAAACGGCGGGAAATTATCAAACTACGGCTAATTATACCGCAACAACTTCACTATCAACAGGAACATATTATTTAAGGATAAAAACAGAGGATGCTTTATCAAACATTAGCGATGCTGAGACCGTATTTACTTATAAATACGTTGGTGTTTCGCCCCCCGTTAGTTTAACAAAAACCACTACGGCTGATTTTGATGAAGGAACTTTAACCAACGTTTCTTCAACAAACGATCAAATAAAACTATCCAGCAAAGTTGGTTTTTGGCAACAGGAAAGGATGAGTTTAGCCCCGGCCGGTTTTGGTTATGGTTCTGGATTTGCTTATGTTTCATCATCAAACAAGCTATATTCGTTTCGGGGTCAAAATACCACTTCTTTCTATGAATACGATATTGCAACTGATACTTGGAGTTCCTTGGCTAATGCACCGGCGACTGTGTATTATGGAGGAGAGGTGGTTGAAGGACCTGCTGGTTATCTTTATGGGCTGAGGGGATATAATACTAATACTTTTTGGGTATATGATATCGCTGAGAACGCTTGGTCTGATGCTAATGCTGCTGATGTTCTGGTTTCTGTTAGTTACGGTTCATCGCTCATGTATGATGGTAGCCAATATATCTATTTGCTCCGGGGCAATAGTGATGATGGTTTTTATCGTTATGATACTCAAACCGATTATTGGGAAGCATTGACAAATGTCGATTTCGGAGCGCCTAGTTCTCAAGTTAACAACTTTGTTTATATTGGTGGCGATTTAGCCTATGATGGTGATTCAACTCTTTATGCTCTTCAGGGTAATACCCGTTCTGGACTTGCGGCCTATGACATTCAGTCAGATGCCTGGTCGCAATTAACCAATGTTCCAGCCCTGCCTTACGACGGAGCACAAATTGCCTATGATTCTACATCAAATGCTATTTATTACACCAAGGGTTGGGGAGACCCCAATTTTTATAAATATGATTTGACATCCCAGACGTGGCTAGCATTAACCGATGCTCCAGCAACGCTAGCATATGGATCGGCAATGAGAAATATTAATGGTATTTTATATATTACCCGCGGTTCAAATACTAATACTGTATACAGGTATAATATTGCCAAAGCTTCCTGGTTGGTACCCACTGTTGGTTTGTTTGGCGGCGAATATCGGGGTGGAGACTATCGAACCTACGGGTATGGTGCTCAGATTGTGAAAGGTGATGGCAATTACTATTATCTGACGCGTGGTAATTATGACGATCTTTTTGTAAGATACGATTCAACAACGGGGGAGTCAGTTCTTTTGGCGGACGCTCCGACGGGTTTTTATAGGGGGAGTGCGACTACCTTCAATGAAGATGAAAATAAAATATATATCATTGGTAGTCAATACGACCCTTTTTTATACACTTACGATATCGCCACTGATAGTTGGAGTCAAATAAGTAGTGATCCATTACCATACGACAGTGGAACTGGGTCTTCGCTTGAATATGATGGGTCGCAATATATCTATTGGATTCGTGCTGGTGGAACAACGACATTTTACCGCTATGATACTCAGGGTTCGGCTGGGAGTCGTTGGAGCCAAAGAGCAAATACTCTGGCAACTTTGTCATACGGTGCCCATCTTGTCTATAAGGACGGCTATGTCTATACAATGCGTGGTAATAACATAGCCAACAATCCCTTTTATCGCTATACACCGGGTTCTGATTCTTGGGATACTATGTCTAACCTGCCGATAGATGTTTATAATGATGGAATTTTAGTTGACGGCGGAGACAATTATCTTTATGCGTGTAAGGCAGAGAATACGGCAAACTGCTATCGTTATTCAATCTCTGGAAATTCATGGGAAGCCATAGCTAACGCTCCTGCAAATATTTATCAAGGAGGAGCCGGAGCAAGCAATAGGACCGACCACATGTATGTAATTGCTGGAGCTGGTGGAACAAACACTTTTACTAATGGTGTATATTCCTATATTTTCCAGACCTCAAACTCTTCGTTTGAGGAGAGTGGTAATTATATTTCACCCACCCATGACATGACTTCAGTATATAAGTATGCAAATATTTCTTTGAACTATACCTCATCAACAAATACCTCTCTTTCTGTTTACACCCGGACTTCAACTGATGGTTCAAATTGGGGATCTTGGGCTCAGGTAACAGAAGAAAAGCAGACAGGGACAAACTATTCTTATAAAGTTGCATCAACCCCATATCAATATATGCAGGCAAAATTTGAAATGTCTTCTTCTGACGGTATATATTCAGGAGTTATCAACGACTATACAATTTATTATTATCAAGATTTGAACGTCCCCACTAATCCGACAATTGATCCAATATCAGTCTATTCAACCGCAACGCAGGCGGCAAGTATCAATAACAATACTTGGTACAATTATGATTCACCCTTTTTTGACTGGCCGGATGCTGAAGAAAGCAATGGAGCGGCCGACGGTGTTGGAGGATCGGGGGTAGCCGGATATTATGTCTATTTTGGCACAGATTCTAATGCTGACGCCTCAAGTTCTGGAACTTTAACGACTTCATCGAATTATACTGCTTCAAATTTGACAAGTGGCAATACCTATTATTTGAGAATTCAAACCGTTGATGATGCTGGTAATTTTTCTTCGGAAAACTGGCAGCCGTTTATTTATAAATTTGATAATGAAGTTCCCAATAATCCAACAACAATTGTTGTTGATCCGCCAGGATATTCAGCTACTAACAGTTTTACTTTTACCTGGAGCGGCGCCAGTGATAGCGCTTCTTTAGTTTCCCAGTATTGTTACAAAACCGGTGTTTCAGACAGTGTTGATACCTGTATTTCCGAGGCCTCGGCTAGTGGGGCCTTGGCTTATCAGACAGGGACAAACAATTTTTATGTTCGAGCAAAAGATACGGCCGGAAACTATGCTTCCTCTTATGCCAACGCCTCTTTTTATTACAGTTCAACGGCACCTTCAGCGCCCCAGAATCTGCGTGTGACCTATCCGGCTGACTCAACCAGCAACACCGTTAACGAGTTTGCTTTTGCCTGGGATCCGCCGTCAACCTACTATGGTCAGCAGGCAGGACTGAGATATTATTACTCATTTAACGAACTACCTACCATCGACACTGTTAACAGTATCGGATTAAGCGTCACTTATTTATCCAAAGGTTCTTGTCCAGCACACAAGGGCGTTAATACGCTTTATGTCATAACCCAAGATGAGGCGGGAAATATTGATTTCAATCTCTATTCCTCAGTTAATTATACCGCCGACACGACGGCTCCGGGAATTCCCAGAAACATTGATGCTTCCGATGTTTCAATTAAAGAAACTTCAAGTTGGCGATTAGCCTTGTCATGGGATGAGCCAACCGCCACCGGATCGGGGGTAGCAGATTACGAAATCTACCGGTCAGCCGAGACCGACGCTAACTGCAATACTGATTTTTCCGCCTTTAGTTTCATTGCGACTACCACGCAGACCTCCTATGTTGATACCGGATTAACCCAGACGAGAAAATACTATTGCACCAAGGCTTGCGATTCAACCAATGAATGTTCGGCTGTTTCCGACACGGTTAATTATTATCCTGATGGAAAATGGCGGATTGCGGCAACTTTAGTAGCTTCACCCTCGGCTACGGTTAGGACCAAATCGGCGACGGTCACCTGGTCAACTAGCCGAACTTCTAACTCTTTTGTTAAATATGGTAAATCATCAGGGAGTTATGGAGAGGAGGTTGGCTCCTCAACTCATATTACTTCACACACAATTACCTTAACCGGTCTTGATCCAGGGACAACCTATTACTATAAAGTTCTTTGGACCGATGAAGATGGTAATACTGGCCAATCAGACGAGTTGAGTTTTGCTACCAATCCAGCCCCGTCTGTTTCCGATGTTAAATTTTCTAATGTCAATATTAATTCCGCTTATGTCACTTTTACGATAAAAAATGCTATCAAAGCGACCATTAATTACGGCAAAACCCTCTCTTACGGAGTTGCCGAAACCATCTCAACTTCAACTACAGAATCAACCCATACCGTCGTTTTAAGCAATCTTATCGAAGGAACCGCTTATCACTTGAGCATCGTTGCCGAAGATGATGAGGAGAACTCATACAGTAGTGATGATTATACCTTTGAGACTCTGCCAACGCCCAAAATCCTCAATCTTAAAATTCAACAGGTGGTGGGCATGCCAACCGCCACGTTGCGGCTTTTATGGATATCAAACACTCTGATTTCCTCAATTGTTACTTATTATCCAACGGCCAATCCCGAACGAGCGGCCGATCAGATTAGCTTAGCTTTGAAAAAAAATCATGAGATAATTATGAAAAATCTATTAGATAATGCCGAGTATACTTTAATTATCAAAGGCAAAGACAACGCTGGTAATGAGGCAACAGCCGAAACAAGAAAAGTAAAAACCGCCACTGATATTCGGGCACCGGAAATTATAGATCTTAATGTTGAAAGTACGATTGTTGGGGTGGGGGAGACTGCCAAAGCCCAAATTGTTGTTTCTTGGGACAGTGATGAGCCGGCTACCACTCAAGTGGAGTACGCTCAAGGGACAGGCACATTATACGGGCAAACAACCCAAGAGGATACCAGTCTGACTTCAAATCATACGGTAACAATCACGGGCTTAAAGCCAGCCACCATTTATCATTTAAGAGCTGTTTCTAAAGATAAAGTTGGAAACATCGCCTATTCTTTTGATACGGTTATTGTTACGCCTAAATCAACCAAGGATGCTTTGAATTTGGTCATTGAAAATCTGTCAAAAACCTTTGGTTTTTTGAAAGGAACGAAAATTTTTAAATAAATAACATGGACAAAATACTTTTACAGACAACCGGTCTTAAAAAATCTTTTCCGGTCGGTGGATCTTTAATTGAGGTTTTGAAAGGGATTAATATGCAAGTGAAACAAGGAGAATTTGTTATTATCTTTGGTCCTTCGGGCTGTGGTAAATCAACCTTTTTACACACCTTATTGGGTCTTGAGCCGCCAACTGAGGGAAAGGTGTTTTTTGCAGGCCGCGACTTTTATACCTTATCCGAAGACGAACGAGCACTCTATCGTCGTGACAAAGTGGGGATGATTTATCAACAACCATTATGGATCGGGGCCTTAAACGTCTTGGAAAATACAATTTTTTCCTTACATCTTTTAAATTATGATGAAAAAATAATGGTGGATAGGGCAATTAAATTACTTTCCAATATTGGCATGGAGAAATGGGCTTACTACAAACCAACCGAGCTTTCATCGGGCCAGCAGCAAAAAATAGCTTTGGTACGAGCTTTGATGACTGACCCAATCTTATTAGTGGCCGATGAGCCGACTGGTAATTTGGATACAGTTTCCGGCCAGGAACTTTTAACCGTTTTTATGGATTTAGTTAAAAAGGGAAAAACCATAGTTATGGTTACCCATGATTTGGAATACTTGAAGTTCGCCAGCAAAATTTTTCATATAGTTGATGGTAAGATAGTTGAAGAATATAGTCCCAAAAACAGAAAGCATAATCGCGTGAGAGGAAAAAAAGAAATAGACGGCGACATTTTGGAATCAAATGTCCGCGATCCAAATTTTTTAGGTAAATTAAAGTTATAAATAAAGGTTGATATGAAGAATAAATCAAAATTTAACCCAATACAATTAGGAATTAAAATTATTACTCTTATCAAATCTATTCCTGGCTTAATTAAAGCAATTTGTCTATTTAATGTTTTTTTTATCCTTCTTTTATTCTTTCTTATTGGAAAAATGTATGAGGTTCTGACAAAAATCCCCATATTAGGTCATATTTTTATTATCTTAAAAAAATTTTGGGATAAAGCAATTAAATCACGTTTCAACTTTTTAATTAATAAATTGGAGCTTGCGGGTTCTGCTAAGGTGAAACGTTCTTTCTTAATTTCTTTGGCGTATAAAAATTTAATGGCTAAGAAAACTCGTTCCTTAGTAAGTATTTTAGGCATGTCAGTGGGAGTGGGGATAATTGTTCTTTTGCTGTCCTTGGGTTATGGTATTGAAAGATTGATCATTAGTCGCGTTGCCAGCTTAGATGAGCTGAAGATAATTGATGTCTCAGCCGGCGAAAACACGGCTCTGCGTCTTAGCCGCGAGGTTTTAAAAAAGATACAAAAAATCCAAAACATTGAAAAATCAATTCCTTTAGTTTCTTTGGTGGGAAGGGTGAGTTATAATAAGGCTTCAACCGATGTTTTGGTTTATGCGGCGCCCAATTCTTATTTAGAGCTTTCCAGAATCAAACTAATGAAAGGAAAAATGTTTTCTAAAAATAATGAATATGAAGAGAGAAAAACAGCGCTTGAATCGGCTTGGTCAACTGGTGAGATAGCTGGTTTAACTACTAAGTTAACAGAAGCCACTCTGGGAGCCAAAATTACTGGAAACACCGTTCTATTTAATATCAAACCGGAAACTGAAGCCATCGCCTGGGAGGATTGTTCTATTTCTTCAAAGATGTTGGGTTATACCGCAAGAATAGAGGGCGGTTACAGCGGCGTTGAGTATTGGGGCGGCGATTATTATCCCTTTGCCCAAAAAGGCAGAGAGGCCTATGATAAGAAGCAAGATGTCTACTTAGGCAGATGGGCAAAAGCTAAAGTGCCTCTTTTTGAGAAAACTGTCAATGAAAGTTTGATTCCTGTATTGGATGAACAAGGTAGGCACAAATGGGAGATGCTTTGTCTTCAACAAAAAAATATTCAAATTTTGGAAGAATTTAATTTCGGTCAGGTGTTGGGAGAAGCCACTGACAGTGCTAGCATGGCTTCCGCCACCGACAGTGCATCGTTGGAAAGCGCCACCGCTACTGATTCGGCTGCTTTAACCTATGATACGGTCAGTATTTCCACCGGTTCTGGAGGATTGGAATTTGTTTCCCTTCAGGCGACTACCTCAGCCAAAACCAAAAAAGAGGCTGAGATTAAATTAGAAGAAGATTTCGCCGGCGAAGCGCTGGTTTCCAGAGGTTTTCTTAATCTATTAAATATTTCTACTCAGAAAGCCATAGGCACTGTCTTTAAAGTAAAATTTATTATTACCAAAAATTTAATGCCTGAAATAGAAGGAAAAGCATTTACTTCGGAGGTTGAATATAAAATTATTGGGATAGTTGATGACCCAGACTCTTCTTATTTTTATATACCGTTTACTGATGTTGAGGTGTTGGGTCTGAAAACAACCAGCGTGGTTGATACGGTAAAGCAGATTGAAGGTTTATTCGGAAACTTACGGATTGTTCTGGGAATTTTGGGACTGGTCGCTTTGGCAGTGGCTTCTTTAGGGATGTTTAACACCCTGACAGTCTCGTTATTAGAGCGCATCAGGGAGATCGGTGGTATGAAGGTGATGGGCATGGTTTCTGAGGAAGTACAGGAATTATTTTTGGCCGAAGCCATGATTATGGGATTATCCGGCGGAATTGGCGGGGTTCTTTTAGGATTTTTAGCCGGCCAAGTCATTTCTCTTGCGGTTTCTCTAATCGCTATTTCTAAAGGTCAGGGATATTTAGATTTGGTTTATCTTCCGCCCCAGTTTGTTATTTTTATCCTCGTGGCTTCCTTTATCGTCGGTGTAGTTACTGGTTTTTATCCGGCCCAGAAAGCCAAAAAAACATCGGCCCTGAACGCGTTAAGGTATGAGTAAAGAAAATTTATAATTTATATTAATTTTAAAAAATGGCAAAAAAAAAGAAAAACTTAAAAAAAATTAAAATTTTTAAATCTAAACAACACAAGTATAATTTTCTTTTCAAAAATATTATTTTTCCTTTTTTGCTAAGTTTTTTAGTTGTTTTTATCTTAATTTTTTTCTTTTTAAGGATTAAAAGTTCAATTATTAGTAAAAATCAACAAAAAAAACCAGACCTCAGTCTTAAACAAACTATTTCTTCTGATAAAATAAAAGAAGTATTACTAATAGAAAAAGAAGTTTATCTTGATCCAGTTGATTTGATTAATTTAATTAAAAATAACAACAATGATTTTGTTTTAGTTGATTTGAGAGAAAAGTTAAGCTATAATAAGGCTTATATTAAACGAGCGTTAAATTTTGATAAAAAAAACCTAACTAAAGAATTAGTTAAATATCGTAACAAAACAATTATCATTTATGGGGAGACTAATTACTCCAGTAAACCCAAAACTATTGCTTTAGAACTTTTAAAGTCACGCTATCAGGTAAAAATTTTAGCTGTGGGATTTAATGAATTTCGTCACTTTCGCAATCTTTGGCTTCCTGAAAATTTATGGGATGAGATTGATGTGGATGCATATATAGAGACTTCTAACATTTTCTCTAACCAAACGAATAACTGATGGCTAATGCTATAATCAATAATAATGATATTTCTTAATTTTTTAATTTTTATCTTCGGCGCTGGGATTGGTTCCTTTTTAAATGTTTTAATTGACCGTCTGCCTAATAATGAAGGGATTGGCGGCCGCTCTTACTGCAATCACTGTCGTCACCAGTTGGCCTGGTATGATTTAATTCCGATTGTTTCTTTTTTTCTTCTTAAGGGAAAATGTCGTTATTGTGGCAAAAAAATTTCCTGGCAGTATCCGGTGGTAGAGTTGATGACGGGAGCTATTTTTGTTTTTACCACCTCCGTCATTCCGAGCGAGGGAGCGTTAGCGACCGAGTCGAGGAATCTCTTTATCTTTAATTTTGGTTCAACCTTAATGGGATCCCTCGACGCGCTTCGCTTGTTCGGGATGACAATTAGGCTTGGTTTAGTTTCGTGCCTCATTGTCATCTTTTTCTCCGATTTAAAATATCAAATTATTCCGGATACGATCCAGGTTGCCTTCTTCGTCTTTATTTTATTATTAAAGTTGGGGGAAATTTTTCAGCAAGGGTGCATTGGTAATCAATTGTTACATTGTTACATTGTTACATTGTTACATTGTTACATTGCTGGATTGTTGGTTTTGACTCCAATTCTATTTTTGTTTCTTGTTACGGGTGGTCGGGGAATGGGTTTTGGCGATGTCAAATTAGCTTTTAATATGGGCTTTCTTTTGGGGGCAAAAGCAGGGTTTTTGGCTTTGTATTTTGGGTTTGTTTTAGGAGGAATAGTGGGGTTAATCTTATTGTTAGCCAAAAAGAAAAAATTAAAAAGTAAAATTGCCTTCGGGCCGTTTCTTGTTCTTGGTATAATAATTATGCTTTTCTGGCAAAAGGAGATTTTTGAATTTGTCAATAAAATTTACGGATTCTAAATTGTTATGGCCTTCCGAAAATCAACCTGACAGGTTGATAGTAATATGAAAAAAATTTATATCGGTGTTGTTGGTCAGATTGCCGCCGGAAAAGAAGTCTTTGCCGAGTATTTAATTAAGAAATACGGCTTTTGCACCTTTTCTTTATCTACGGTTCTTCATCAGGAGTTGACAAAAAGAGGAGTGGATTTATTTACCAGAAAAACGCTTCAAGATATTGGCGATGAGCTTAGGAAAAAATACGGCGATGCTGTTTTAGCCAAGCGGGCGATTGAGATTTTAAACAACGACAAACGACCGGTGGTGATTACAGGAATTCGAAACCCCGCCGAAGTAAAATATTTACGAACGATAAAAAATTTTATTTTAGTGGCAGTGAAAGCCCAAAGAAAAATCCGTTTTAAGAGAGTTTTGCAGCGGGGTAAGCCTTGGGATCCAAAAACCTGGCGAGATTTTTATAAAACAGACAGACGTGACTTTGGTATTGGGCAAGAGAAATCTGGGCAGCAGGTGGGGAAGTGCATTGAACTGGCGGATTATACATTGATGAATAATTCTAATGTGGGGAGGTTTTATGGGAAGATTGAGAAGCTGATAAAGAAAATACTCTAACGTCATTCCGACCAAGTCCCGACGAATGTCGGGACGCGTGGAGGAATCCTTTCATGAAAAAAAACTATTATGTCTATCTTATGGCAAGTAAAAGCGGAACATTGTATCTTGGTGTGACAAATAATTTACAAAGACGAGTTTATGAGCATAAACAGGGTTTAATCGATGGATTTTCCAAAAAATATAGTTGCATAAAATTAGTTTATTCTGAACAATATTCGAGCATTAATGACGCAATCGTACGAGAAAAACAACTGAAAAATTGGCGAAGAGAAAAAAAGAGTGGCTTATTAGAAGAATAAATCCAGGATGGAAAGATCTGAGCGAAGATTAGAGAAGGGATTCCTCGACTTCGCTCCGATTCAATCGAGGCTTCGCTCGGAATGACATCAAGGTCCAAACATTATTTCTTCATCCGCCCGCTCATATTCAAATAACTCATCTTCGGTAAACCAAACCTTGATTTCTTTTTCTGCGTCTTGGATTGTATCCGAGGCATGAATGACATTTCGTAACGGACGTTTATTTTCATTTGCCAATTCAATATTATCGTGGGAAAAATCTCCACGAATCGTGCCAGGAGGGGCCAAAAGAGGAATGGTGTTGCCGCAAATTTTTCTGATAATTTCGACGGTTTCATGTCCTTCAAGCGCGGCGCAAAGAATAGGGGATTCCTGAAGATAATTAATTAACCAGCGTTTTACTAATTTGCCGATTTCAACAGGGTTGTCCGTTCCTAAAATCTTTTTGGCATCAAGATCTTTCTTTTGATAATTAGTTAACGTCCGTTCTCCTACCTTTTTAAACCAAGTCTCGGCTTCGGGATAAAGATTTTTTACTTGATCTTGAGTTGCCCAAACAAATTTTAAGCCAACAATTTTTAGGCCAACTTGTTCAAGCCTTTTTAAGATTTCACCAATCAATCCTCGCTGAACAGCGTCGGGCTTTATTATAATTAATACTCTTTGTTTGTTCATAAAACTGTGTTATTCGGTTAACGGGTTTCGCGGTTTAACGAGTTAAAAAAAATAATCAACTCGTTAACACGTTAACTCGTTAACGAAAGAACTATTTAATAAGATATAATTTATCAACTTCTCTTTCATAACTTCTAAACTCGTTCGTCCCGAACCAATATTTAATTTCCCTTTGTGCTTCCGCAGCGTCTCCTGATGCGTGAATAAAAGTTTTGACTACCCGATTTAAGCTGGTGGAAAGGAGAGAGGAATCATACAAATATGTAGCATGAATTGTTCCAGGGGAAGATAAATAGGGAATAGTATGACCTCTTATTTTTCTGGCAATTTCAATAGCGTGTGGTCCTTCCCAAACAGATACAATAATAGGCCCCTCCATCCAATACTTGATTAAACGGTCGTAAACAAATCGACCAAGCACGGTAGGATCATCCGTTTTCAAAGTTTTTTTAACATCGGCGCCAGATTGTTTAAAGCTGGCTAAAGTTTTTTGTCCCATTTCCGTTATCCATTCTTTTGTACCCGGATAGTGATTTTTTATTACTTCCTGATCCGGTTTGACCATTTTAGCTGTCAAAAGCTTTAAGCCAACGTTTTCAAAATATTCGAAAATTGTTCCCACTAATCCGCGTTTAACCGCGTCGGGCTTGAGGATAATTAGTGTTCTTTCCATAGAAACATTAAAGACTAAACAGTTAAATGTTAAAAAAACTGTTAAAGATTTAATATTTTATTATAAATCTCTTTCGCTATCTCGTCAATCCCTCTTTCTCCATCTATATCAATCCATCCTGTCCAGACTTGATTTTTGATTAGTTTTTGGTATTGTTGGTAGGTTTTTTTAATGAACTGAAAATCTTTTTCCCGCCGGTTTTTTTCTTTATCTTCTCCGGATTTTCTTTTGATAGCAATCTCCGGCCTGACATTTAAATAAAAAACCAGATCGGGTTTTTCAATTTTGAAATCATCAGCAAAGCGAAGAGCGGTTTTTAACTTGATGCCTTCTAGGGTTTGATAACAGAGAGCACTGGTAAAATAACGATCAGCAATAACGATTTGGTTTTTGCGGCGTTTGGCAATCTCTTCTCTGTCTAAAACAAATTGCAGACTATAGAGCAAAAATTGTCCCTCGGCTGATAGATTTTTATTTTGATATAAAAATTCTTTAATCAACGGGCCAATGTTTTTTTGATAATCGGGATATTTTATCAGATGTGTAGGGACAGGACATTGTCCTGTCCGTACCTTTTCATAAACCAACCGCGCCTGGGTTTCGCAACCGGCGCCATCAATACCTTCAATAACAATGAACATTTTCTTATTATAACATGTAAGACGAAACACACAACGCAAAAAATTTGTTAAAATACTACTAAAGCCTCCATAGCTCAACGGATAGAGTAGCCGCGTCCTAAGCGGTTGATGTAGGTTCAATTCCTGCTGGAGGTACATGCGAAAATCACTTCACCATCTCAAAAAAACTTTCTCAACACCAGAGTTTCTCAAAATCCTTACCCTTCGCACTATTGGGAATTTTTTGGTTTTGCTCTCGTTGTTTATGATTGGTAAGACATTTTACCTGCCAGCTAAAGAAGAAATACGTTATTTTATAGAAAAGAAATTTGAAAAAAAATATATTGTTGAAGATAAACAAAGACTGTCTTTGTCCAAAGACAGTCTTTATAAAACTCAACCGAAAGGCTTATTGGCTAAAGCTCTCAATATTAAGTCAATTGAGATTTTAGTTCCCCAAGACCCGAATTTTAGTATCGTCATTCCTAAAATTGGGGCTAATGCTAAAGTTTCTGGGAATGTTAACGCGGGAGACGAGAAAGAATATCTTGAGGTTTTAAAAAAGGGCGTAGCCCACGCGGCGGGAACAGCTTTTCCGGGTGAAGGAGGACATATTTTTCTTTTTGCTCATTCAACCGATTATTTTTGGAATGTAGGTTCCTATAATGCTGTTTTTTATCTCCTTTACAAACTGGAAAAAGGAGACGAAGTTAATCTTTTTTATCAAGGACAAAGAGTGGTTTATCAGGTGATTGATAAGAGAATAGTTGATCCATCCCAAGTTGAATTTTTAACTAAAAAAACCAATCGTGAGTTTTTAACTCTTCAGACCTGCTGGCCGCCGGGAACAACATTAAAAAGATTGTTGGTGTTTGCGAGAAGAGCAGTGGAGTAAAAAACTTCTAATTATTTTATTCCCACCGCATACACATCCGGCAATTTGTTCGTTTGGGGATTAAGATTGGCCAAAATCAATAACTTACCGTCAGAGGTGACGGCAACAAATTCTTGTTCGAACGGCCCGGAATAGACTGCCTGTTTATTTTCTCCATCATAATCAACAATTGAAACCCGCTTCTTGCCCTCCGAAGCCTTGGCGAAGGAGGAGCTTTCGTTAATGACTAAATGACGGGAGTCAGGATACCAAATTATAAAATTACCAATTTCTAATTGACCTAATTGGGATTTGGGATTTGGGATTTGTTTAGGAATTAGATCAATTAGATTAATTAGGTCAATTTTATAATTCTTATCTTCTTTTTTATCGTAAACGTAAAAACTGTCTTTTTTTAAAGTTCGTTCTTCTTGGGTTTGGTTGGCGCCGATAAGAGGTGGATTAATTATTAAGGGCAGGGGAGTGTGTTTGGTTGCCTGATATAAAATTTTTGATTCATCAGGAGAAAAACTGACAATCTTGAACGAGTCGGAAGCGATTTTGGGCAGTGGATCTTTAAAGGTTTCCAAAATCTTTTGGGTATTTTTTTCTTCATCTCTTACCCAGGCTTGATCGATGGTTTCTTTTGAATTGGTGATGTCAAAAGGTTGCAATGTTTGTTCTTCGGTTGAGATTAAATATGCCGTGGTTGGTGTAGTAAAGGAAATTTGTTTTCCATCGGGAGAAAATTTTAGGCCGCTTTCTTTTAAATCAAAATCTTCCAAAAAAGATGACTTTAAGACTAAAAGCTTTAAAGGATTAAAAATAGAAAGGGTTCTTTTGGTGTTTTCCAAAAGATAAATACCGTCTTTTTCCGCATCGTCATTTTCAGAAAGAATAATAGTCTTATTGTTAATTTCAGAAAATTGAGCTTTAATAACTCCTAAAGAGGTAATAGGAGAGAGCGACGGACTTTGCGGAAAAAGCAAGGCGTCGACTTTTACCACCAATTCACCTTTAATTATCAGGTTGCTCTTCCACGATGAATAACCGTCTTTTTTAATTTCCACCTGATATTTTCCCGGCGGGAGGGTGAGATTTGAGTTGGTGGCTCCGGAAAGCTCGTTGTTTATATAAATTTTAGCCCCATCAGGATATGATGAAGCGACTAAAATACCGGTGGGGGTAATTGTTTTTTTGGAAAAATTAATTCGATAGCCTCGAGCATAGCTTATAAGAGCAACAAGAATCAAAACGAAAGAACTGAATATTATTATTCGGCTCAAAAGAGATTTCATAAGGATATTATAATAAATTAAAAATTAAAAATTAACCTGACATATTGTATACTATTAATTATATATTATAACGTTGTTATTAGAAAATTTATTCATGATTTTTCGCAAAAAGATAGCTCTTGATTTAGGCACAGTTAATACTTTGGTTTATTTAGCTGGAGAAGGAATTGTTTTAAATGAGCCCACCGTGGTAGCTTATTCTTTGGAAAACTTGTCTGCTGGCAAGGCAGGTAAAAGAATTTTGGCGGTGGGAGATGATGCTTACGAAATGTTGGGTCGCACTCCTGGAACAATTATTGCTTCTCGGCCGTTGAAAGAAGGTGTGATTGCCGACTATACCGTAACTGAAGTCATGGTTGGTTATTTTTTAAAGAAGGCGCTGAAGAGTTTTTATTTAAGGGTTGACATGATGGTGGCGATTCCTGGTGGGGCGACGCAAGTTGAAAAAAGAGCGGTTGTTTCTGCTTGTAAAAATAATGGGGTTTCTGATATTTATTTAATGTCAGAGCCGTTGGCGGCAGCCATTGGAGCAAAAATCCCCATTTCTCAAGCGTCCGGCCACATGATTATTAATCTTGGTGGTGGTTCAACTGAGGTGGCGGTTATATCTTTAGGTCAGTTAGTGGCTTATAAGAGTATTCGCGTCGCCGGGACCAAAATTGATGAGGCAATTATTCAACATATAAGAAAGAAATATAATTTAATGGTGGGAGATAGGACAGCAGAGGATGTAAAAATCAAGTTTGCCAATGCTTTTGTCGAGGAAGCAAGTAAAGAAAAAACTTTTGAGGTGAGAGGAAGAGATTTTCAGTCGGGCTTGCCCAAAATTGTTCAAGTCAACGAGCTCTCAATTTCTGAAGCAATTCAAAAACCGCTAAAATTGATTTTAGAGGGAGTGAAAGAGGTCTTAGCCCAAACACCGCCTGAATTAGCTTCGGACATTGTTGATCGCGGAGTTATTCTTTCAGGGGGAACAGCCCTTTTAAAAAACATGGACAAATACATAACTTACAATATTAATGTAGCCGCTTTTGTTGCCGAAGAACCGTTGCTTTCTGTTATTCGTGGATTAGGAATGGCCATGGAAAATTTAGAGAGCTACAAAGAAGCAATTAGATAATAAAGCTATCCTATAAAAATATAAAATACATAGACAATACTTCAATTATTTAAATAATTGAAGTAATAGTGTTTTAAAAAATTGGATATAGTTAAATTTATGATAAAAGAGGTCACTTTAATTACGATTAAGATATAATATTGTTACGTAAGTTAAATATGCGTTCAATAAAATTGAACAAAAAGCGGTTTTGTTTAGTTTTTCTAGATTTCTTTTTAATCTTATAATAAACAACTAGAATGGCAATAAAAAATTTATTAGGAATACGTGTAAAAAACTTATCCCAAAATGATATCCTAGAGGAAATTATAAAGTTCCTTCTTTACCCAACCAATTTTATCCACATTGTTTCCCTTAACCCGGAAAACCTAGTAATTGCCCAAAAAGATAAAGAGTTTAAAAAGATTTTACAGACAGCCCAAATACAAATAATTGATGGTAAAGGTATTGTTGTGGCCGCCCGAATCTTAAACATACCTCTTCATAACCGTATCAGTGGGGTAGACTTAATGTCAGACCTACTAAAGCTGGCGAACAACAGACGCTTAAGAGTGATGCTTATTGGAGGTGGGCCAAAAATAGCAGATAAAGTGGTTGATTGCCAAAAGGAGAAATTTCCTGAAGCAAGATTTTATCCTCTTGAAGGAATAAAAAACATTGCCGACCCCAAAAGAGAAGAAGAGATAAAAATCTTCTCTATAGTTTCCCGTTTTAAGCCCCATTTGATTTTTGTTGCTTTTGGTTCGCCGGCTCAAGAATTATGGTTGTATAAACATAGAGGAAAATTTAAAGGCATTGTTTGTATGGGGGTTGGGCAGGGATTTGATGTTTTAAGCGGTCAAGTAAAAAGAGCGCCATTGTTGTTAAGAAAAATTGGTCTTGAATGGTTGTATCGTCTGATAACTCAACCATGGCGGTGGAGGAGGCAACTAAGGTTAGTTAAGTTTTTGTGGTTGGTGTTTAAAGAAAAATTAAGCAATAGGGAAACATGAAGAAAGAAATTTTAAGAACAATTAAATACTTCAATTTTTTTGACTATTCACCAACGATTGATGAGGTTTATACTTTTTTACCCATAAGAACCACTAAAAAAAATTTACTAAGCTGGATGGAGAACCTTGTTAAAACAAAAAAGCTAATAAAAAGCCGCAGCCTTCATTTGTCACTTTGTTACGGCCGTATCAAAATGGTTAACTTATATACCCTCCCCCCGTATTGTATATTTTTCAAAAATAAGATTGTTAGAACAAGAATATCTCAAGCAAAGATTAAAAAAATAGGATTTTACATTCAATTACTTTCCTTTTTTTCCCAAATTAAACTAATTGGTTTATCAGGGGCGTTGGCGATGATGAATGCGAAAGAGGAAGACGATATTGATTTATTTGTGATTACGGCGAAAAACAGATTGTTTACAGGAAGGTTTCTTGCCTTATTAATCGCTCAAGCTATGGGTATTCGCAGGAAGCGACATACCTATAGGCAACGGTCGTCACGGATAGGTAGCAGAGATAAAGTCTGTCTTAATCTTTTTTTTGATGAAAACAGTCTTGAGGTGCCGGATTTTAAGAAAAACGAATATGTAGCTCATGAAATTTTACAGATGAAGCCGTTAATAAACAAAGAGAATATTTATGAGCGGTTTTTAGAGGCAAATAGATGGGTGTTTAATATTTTCCCAAACGCACGTTCAAATTTCAAATGTCAAAACTCAAATGTCAAATCAAGCTCAAAGCTCAAATATTTAAAATTTAGATTTTGGATTTTGAATTTTATTTGTCATTTGTCATTTGTCATTTGGATTTTTGATAGCGGAGAAAATTTACTTAAAAAACTACAACTCTACTTTATTAGAAAACACCAAACTACTGAGCCTATTACTGATACCCAGCTTTGGTTTCACCCGGAGGATTTTGAAAAACAATTACCAAAATCTCGGTGAAAATAATTAAAATAGCCGGAAAAATAATTAACAGCCAAGTGCCAACTGGAGTTTTGGCAAAGCCGATAGGATAGCCTAAGTAAGGAATTATTAAAATTACCTTTCCAATGATAAGCCGGGGAATCACTTTTTGTTCGTCTATCGCTTGGTTGGCGTCGCCTTTGGTCAGATAGATATTGCCACCGATTCGAAAAATACGATGAGTGACGATCTCTTCTTTTCCATTGATTTTCGCGTAATAAGAAATAATATTACCCACATCATATTCGTAAGATTTTTTTACCACAAGAAGACTGCCGGTATTGATGGTCGGGTTCATCGAATTGGATTTATTGGTAAAAATCTTAAGTTGGTTAAAAAAACTTAAAGACAACGAGGCGACGGAAAAGGCAAAAATAACATAAAGGACAATAAAAGCATAATAGAATTCAGAGTTAGCAAGTTTTAAGATTTTAGATCTATAATTTGACATTAATTTTATTATTTTACCAATTCCCACTAGATATATTATTGTTCAACAATCGTTGCGCGTAAAACCCGCCAATATTTTCATCGGGGGTGTTGCGCCAAGTTTTAAAATCAAAGTTAAATTCGCAGTTTTTATTTTGTAAAGACGTGCTGTCATCATCCAAGCTAATAAAAAAAATCCAATTCTGCGGATTGCTATTGTCCACGTTTGAATCAAGCGATAAATCAACCAATTTGCCCTGATATTTGAAAACTCCCTTTTGCATTACCTGAATATTTAAGGCTTGACAAAAACCATCATCGCCGTTTACTTTGACCGTTTTCATATGATATTTAAAGTTCAACTTGCCATCTTTTTTAATTCTCACGGCTCCAACATCAAATCCGTCAGGTTGTATTCCCATAGTTCTGAAAAGCATCAAGATGTGACTATTGTTGGCGGTGTGTCTTTGGGAAAATGAGAGGGTGGTGGCAGTAAATTTATTATTTTTAACCGTTCTTTCAGCCACTAAGTCGGCATCGGTTCTGTCGGTGTAGATTAAAAATAATGAGATAAAAAGAATAATTATTAAAATTATTTTAGTTCTGCTACTTAGCATTTTTAAGTTTTAACAATTCATCCAAGATTAAGGTAAAGGCCGGAACAAAGATTAGTATAAAAAGACCCGGCAAAGACTTGCTAAAAGCAACAAAATAACCAAGCTTGGGAATAACCAAAATAACTTTGCCGATAATTTTATCCGACGTAACCATGTCGTTATCTGATGATCTGTTGGCATCACCCTTGGTGGCATAGACAGTGTTTTCCGCCTCTTTTGAGTCAGAAATAATTCTGTGGGTGACAATTCTTCCCTCGCTGTTGAAAAAAGTAACCACGTCATTTTTTAGATATTCAGACTGCTGATGAACAACAACAATATCTCCGGTCATGATAGTAGGTTCCATTGAACCGGATTGAACGAGGTAGGATTTATATCCGGCTAAAAGATTGGTGTTTGAACTAAGAGTGAATAAAATTACAGAAGCAAAAGCAATTAAGAATAACCAAGAAGTAAGATCAAAAATTATTTTAAAAATACTTTTGGATTTTTTCATGGTTCGACTTCGCCAAGTTAGACTTGGTTTCGCTCACCACAATTGTGGTTCGATTGAAAATCAAGAGGCGGCTTGGGGCCGCCTCTTGATGGACCGGTAATTAATCTTTGAATTGGATTAATTTTTTACCTTATATATTGGTTGGGCTTGGTCCGCTAATCAGCTGAATCAATCTAAAGTCGACATCAAATTCAATGCTGTCGCTTTGGATCTCATTGCCGTATTCATCTTCACCAGTTGCCCAGTGGATGGTGATAGTTTTTTCTTCTCCTGCTCCAAGAATGACGGGCGTCAAGGCGCTCCAGGCCAGACCGATAGTCGGTTGGTCGGCTGTTGCCAGGGTTGATTCAACTTGATCAACTCCGTCAAGGGCGACTTTGGCGGTAATAACGCCTCCCATTTCGCCATCATTATCAGCCTCGCAGTTAGGCTCAGTCAGTTTTTCCTGGTCGTTGCAACCATTATCTTGGTTGACAACGTTTTGCAGCCTGACAAGCAGTCTACCTGGTAAAGTGCCTGTGTTTCTCACTGTCCAGGTTTTTGTACCGTTTATGTCACCATTAGCCCCGATGTTGTCAATGACAAAGGGTTCCAGTGCGTTACCATTGGCGGAAACATCCATATCCAATGTGCCAGTAGTAAATCTACTGGTAGTAACGGTTCGCCTTGCGACAAAGAAAGCGATGGTACCGGCGATTGCAGCTGTGCTGACAACGGCAAGAATTAAAACACCCAAAAAAAACCTTTTTTGTTTTTGCATGGTATTTTAACGGTTAACTTATAACATTTATTTCAGTATACGCATATATTACATACCTTGTCAAGTACATATTTAATACACATATTTAATATAGAAATAGATTGCTATAATAGGATAAAGAAAGTTTTTCTACTTATTCTTTTTCATATGATCAAGGAGAAGATTTCTGATGAAGGTTGATTTGGTTATGCTGCGGGCCTTACTTATTTTATTCAAATAGGACAGAAGTTCAGGGCTTATGAAAAAATTAAACCTTTTGTCTTTTATGCCTTGGGCTTCTAACAATGTTTCTTTCAAAATTTGCTTTAAATCGTCGTCGTTGTAACTTTTCAAAATAAGTTTTTCTTCGTTGGCTCCCAATAAGAAATAAGGAATATTGTCTTTTAAATAAAGAACGATGGTAGGTTTATTAAGATCTAATGTTTTTTCAATAAGAAAGCCCAAGGATAGGCTGTTAATACTGCACTCGTATATACAGATATCAGCCTCCTGTATTGATTTCATCTTTCTTTTATATAAGTCAATGTTTGTTTGTTTTCCGCCTTTTTCTAAATTTTCGAAAAATTTGGCAGTTGAAACAGTTAAGATATCATCTTCCATCGGTTCATATCCCAACTTTTTGATGGTGGCCGTTATTTTTTTATAATAATTTTCAAAATATTTTTTTCCCTCATGCGAGGCGGTGAAGAAGACTTTCATACGATATTAATATACATATCTGTTTTATATCTGTCAACAAGTAGTAAGTCTGAGTAAGGATGGTTAAGGAAGATTGTTTCGGTAACATTGGAGATGATAGGCGACTTCTTTTTTTTGATCTTCGTCGTGTAAAATAGTCAAATAATTACCAAGTTCGTATAGCAAGTCTTCCATCTCTGCTACTTGAGAAGCGCAGGCAACAAGATAATTGTCGTGTTTTGATGAAGAAATTTCTTGTTTTTCTTTTTTAAAGCTGTTGCTATTTTTTTTCAACCAATTTAAATAATAGTTGTTAAAGGCGTGGTGCATGGTTTTGTACATCTTAATGTAATCGTTTATTTTTTTAGAGCCATTTTGCGAGTCGCTGAATATTTTTTCAATAAGAGCAAGCAGCGAGTTTTCTGCCTCCTTAATTTTTTTCTGATGGATTAGATGACAAAGAGAATCTAACATTAATTGGTGATCGTCGTTGGCTTTTGTTCTCATGGGGTCTGTTAATAGAAAAATAAATTATAAAGCTTTAAAAAATAAATGTCAAGAACTGTTGTTATCTAATGACAACAATAATGTTAATTAACAAAAACATTCAATAGACGATTTATAATTTAAGTGCTTACGAATCAAACTTTTAGAAAAATTTTTTGTTATAATTAATTAATCGTTAAAAAGAGACAACATTATTAAATCGAGTTAAATTTGGCAAAATGAAAAAAATAATTGATTACTTACGAGACATTGGTCTTTCGGAAACGGAAACCAGATTGTATGAATCTCTTCTTAGAACTGGCCCCTCGACGATAAAAGAACTGTCAGAATACGCTGGTACAAATAGAATTACTGCCCATTTTAATATAGAAAATCTGATAAAAAAAGGATTGGTTGGTCAAAGTAAGGTTGGCGCTCGAAGACACATATTTGTTGAGCCGCCGGAAAGACTAAAATATCTAATTGATCAGAAATTAGAGAATTTTAACATCATTAAAAATAAATTTCCCGACATACTTAATACCATTAATTCTACTTATTTCTCCAAAATAAAAGAAAGTAAAAATATTGAGGTCAAGTATTATGTTGGCAAGCAAGAAGTCGAGTTGATTTATAAAGACGTTCTCTCTGCTAAAGAAGTCAGATCATATGTTAATTTAGATGTAGTAGCAGGTATTTTTCCCGAAAATGTAGAGCTTTTTATTAAAGGAATGGAAAAAAATCGTGATTTAAACATTTGGGAAATAGTGGAGAATTCAAAAACAGCAGAACAAAACACCGCCATATTTGCTAAAAACAAGCGTTATCACTACAAAATTGCCTATTCATCAATCAAGTTTTCAGCTGCCGATGTTATGATCTACAATAATAAGATTGCTGTGGTTAATGTCAGCAAACATGCTAGCGGGGTGATTTTTACCAGCAAAGATTATTATGATATTTCAAAAGAAATCTTCGATTTTGTTTGGAGGATGGTTCCGGACAAATAGATACTAAATATCAATTAAATGCCCCATCTGTTCTTTTTTTACCTTCAAGTATTTTAAATTATGTCTATTTATTAATGGTTTGAATACTATTCGCTCGACCACTTTTATTCCTTCGTTTTCTAGGTCTTTTATTTTTTGAGGATTATTAGTGATAATTTTCACTCGGTTAATGTTCATTCGTTTTAAGATGTGGGCAACAACGTGATATTTTCTATTATCAATTGGCAAATGAAGCTTTTGGCTTGCTTCAACGGTATTTAAACCTTGTTCTTGGAGTTTTAGTTCAATGGTTTTGTTATAAATACCATAGCCACGTCCTTCCTGATCCAAATAGAAAAAGATTCCTTTTTTTTGAGAGATCAATCTTAAACTTTTTCCCAGTTGGTTATCGCAGTCACAAGATTTATATTTAAAAATTTCACTAAAAAGACAGGCAGAGTGGATTCTAATCAAGGGAATTTGGGGCAGGTTTTTCGTTTGGAGAACGATGACATATTTCATGTCCGGTTGATCAGGATATTTAGTAGCATATGTTGTTAGGTAAAAATTGGCATATTTGGCAGGGAAATTGATCGTTTCGATTTTTATTAATTTTTTTTTAAACATCTATATTATTCTTAAATTAATAATAGATAAATATTGTTCGGTGATGGGTTTTCGTCTTTGCTGATTTTTTTCGGCAATTTTATCTTAAATAATTTTGTTTTCTTTAACAATCTCTTTAATTAATTTATTGGCTTTAAGTAAATTTTTCATATGTAACAGTTATGTATTATAATATACACTACAACTTTTATTTTGGGACAAATAAAATTGGTTGAGTCGTGATGCGTGTTTTGCCGGATATTAAGATAATTTTCAAGGCGGTTGTTTCTGAAGGAGCAATATCCCTGACGGTTAAGAAGTGGGTTTTGGCGGGTTCTTTGCTGATAATTCTTCGAATTTCTTGTCCAGTTTGTTGATTAAAAAAGACTGCCTCTGATTGAAAGGGCACTTTAGTTATAAAATAAACAACCGTTGTATTATTGACAGCGGAAATTTTTATTGATTTTATAACGTCGTCGGCTTGAGTTTTTAGAGATTGATTAGTGGTTATCGCCTGAAAAGAGGAGAATAGCGAAACGGTTGTCAAGATAAGAAAGCTATAAACCAGGATGCTTTTTAAAGAGGGGAGAGGAAGCCGCCAAGTTTTAAAAAAATTAAGTTTTGTTTGTTGGGCCTTTTTGAAATTAACCAAATCATCAGGAAAAGCAAAAACTCCTTGGCATTTTTCACATTTTAATAGGGTGACAAATTGGGGAACAGATTCTTCTTGAATAGCTTTCATCGGCAAATTATCTTTGGGGCAGAATTTTGGCGCGGCAGAAATAAAACCGTTTTTTTTATCAACGGCTAATTTTTTTGCTTGGGAAAAAGAAAGGCGGTTGATCTCATTTTCTTCAAAAAAACTCCCGCCGCAGTTTGGACAATGAAAAACCTCAACTTGGCCGAATTTTACTGTTGTTAATTTTTCCTGACAATTTGGGCAGAGCATGATTCTATTATAAATTATTTCATCGGGGTTTTACTCCTCTTCAAACACTTGCGCCTCGAAAACAAAAAGAGAGACAGAAGGATCTTTGTAGCAGTCAGATGACAGGCCGGCTTTTTCGGTGCAAAGGTGACTTAAGAATTGTTCTAATTTCCAGCCGGATTGATGAGCCACTTGAGGTAAGAAAGTACCGGCGTTTAGACCTTTTTGTACCACCACCCCGTGTTTTCCTAACTGAATTTGCCGCCAGTCATTGATTTTTCTTTTGGGGGTCATGACGGAAATTTCAATCGTGATATCTTTTAATTCAGAAGCCTCAATCGGGATAAAACGCATGTCTTTGCTGGCGGCGGAGACCGTCATCTTTTGAATAACTTTGTAAAGCGGCTCTTTTGGTTCAAATTCCCCGACACAGCCCCGCAGTTGTCCGCTGTTTCTTAGGGTGACAAAAGCGCCTAACGGTTGAAGGAGGTCTTGGTTTTTTGGTTTAATGCTGGGGACAGTTTTATTTTTTAAAAAATCCTCAAGAGTATTTCTGGCGATTTTTAAAGCTTCTTTTTGTCCTTCCTCATCAAGAAACTGCGCTGTTAATAATTTTTCACTAGAAGCTACAATAGCTACATAACCAACCACCCGACTTTTATCTCCTGACACGCTTCCGGAGTTTTCATATTTTATTTTTTGGAAATCGCCAATTTTCAAAAGTTCGGCGGTTTTTAAAGCAGCTTTAATTGCCTCGTGTCCACAAGCGGCTGTTTCCAGACCGGGATAATTTTTGTTTTCAACGGTTTTGATAGTTTTTTCAAAAACGTCTTTATTACCTGAAAGAATTCCCTTAATTGTTTCCTCGTCAGCCAAATTGGCTGTTTCGTAAGGCGGATAATGGGAAAGATCGGATGAAACCACCAAAAGGGTTTGCTCATCAAAATTTTGCGCCAATTTTTCCGCTAATAAATCAATTAGCCGATCTGAGGGATTGCTGACAAGGATGGGGACAATTTTGAAATTGGCAAGCACTTTTTGAAGAAAGATTAATTCAACCTCAAGAGAATGTTCGTTGATGAATGGGTTTTTGTCGGCAATGATATTATCTTTTTTATCAATAATTAAGTTGGCAAAATCTTCGTCAATGATCACTTTGCCGATAGGCGTTTGCCACAAACCTTCGTTGTCAACCGCCACATTATCAAACAAAGCCTGATGACTGGCTCCCAAAAGGATAATCCGGGAATAATTTTTACCTTGGATTTGTTTGAATCCCCAGGCGGCCACTTGACCTGAATAAACAATGCCGGCGTGGGGAACAATTAATATCCGTGGCTTACCAGTCATTTCAACTGTTTTTGTTTTTTTAAAAAAAGCCTCCAATTGCCCGCTTAATTCCTGTTTGTCAGCCGGATAAAAACTGCCGGCCACGGCTGGCTGACGAATTACTTTAGGTTGACTGATTGTTTTCTCATTTTTTTCGTTTTTTTTGATCATCAAGAAAGAAATAGTTAGGGAAATTATTAAAACGACAATTAATAATATTATATTCTTTGTCAAGGTCATTTAGATATTATTAGAGCAAAAAAGCAGTTGCTTTTCAAGAGTGATAGTTTTCACTTCATTATATTAATAAATTGAAGTGAAGTAATTGATTGGAGGTAAGATTTCACAATTTTTGACATAAACGTGTCATTCCTGCCCCGCCAAAGGCGGGGTAAACTCCAGCAGGCTATTGTCCCCTACAGGGGAAATCCAGATTTATATTAACTTAAAAGCTCAAATTATATAGATTTCCGCCTGCGCGGGAATGACAAAATGTGGCATTCTGATACAGTTTTGTCAAAGACCGTGAACTCTTATGATTGGACTTATAGAAAGACTTTTTTTTACAAACATGATAAAATAACCACCAGAATAAGATGGCAAAAAAACCACCTCCACAACAGTTGGCATTTTCTATTGAAGGAGAGAAAGCTCAGATTTTTCCTCATTTAAAAGATCTAGGTTACGGAGAATCTGTTATTCGGCAATTAGATAAAAATCCTCTTTTCCAAGAAAAACCAGAAGGACCAGCTCTTGTTATTGATTTAACTTCTGGACAAGCTTTCCAAGCAATCTATAATTCAGACAACTGGCAGATGATTGATGGAAAACCAGAAAGTCTTCCTAATCCCAATTACGCCCGAGCGATTGTTATTGTCAACGGATTTTTTTCTTCTCAAGAACTTCAGCAAGAGCTTGAGGAATTAAAGAAGAAATTAAATCAAAAAGGTAGTGAGGTTTTTATCTTTGAAAATAACCTTCAACTAACTGAAGAACAATTTGAACAAATAAAAGAAGAAAGAAAGCCTATTTTTGGAAAATCGGGTTTTGTAAGGTTTGAATTAAAACTTCAAGAAGAACCAAAAGAAGATCAATGGACAACTGGATTATTAACCCAAGCTCGATTAAAGAAAGAAGGGATTGTTTTTGAGGCTGCAGATCAATACTGGGAAATGGGTTATACTGACATTGATACTTCCGAGATTGAGCGTTGTCTTGAGCATTCTACTCTTCCATCAGAAGATTTGAGGAGAGCCCAAAGAGGGTATGGGGTAGAGGCGAGGTCACCATGTAGTTGTCATATTAAGGTTGATTTAGAGGGAAGTTGGTATGTTCTAAATCACTGCCCAGATCATAAAAGGGGCATTCCCAGAGAATCTGTATTAAGGACATATCCCAGATCAGAAACCTTAGAGACAACTTGTTTTGATTGTGGAACTAATTTAACAAGAGAAACTTCGCTTATTAAACGTCGTGGACTTAAAGCTGTAGTTGAGGAAATAACCTATTGTTATGATTGTCCCACCACGCAAATTGTTTGTACAAAACGTTTTGAAGAATCGTTGTTAAAATAGATTGCCAGATGAATCTGTTAATCAACCTGTCAGGTTGGATTTCGGGTTATGGCAAGGTTCATCCGGCTAATTTGTAAACATAGTTTAAAACTTTTTCTTTCTCCTTTTCAAAAATCCGCAAAACTCTTTTTCTTAAAGTTGACGGAAGAGAGAGAGAAGAGTGAATGCCAAAACATTCGTCAATTAACTTATATTTTCTCTTTTCTGTCTCCGCCAAATATAAAGATTTAAATTTATCAATTAACTCGCCCCGCACCCCGTTTTTATAAGCAAGGTAAAAGGCTAAAAGCTGTTCGTCTTTTCCCAGACCGCTTTCCCCATAAGCGCTTTTTTCCTGACCGTTATTAAAAATAACGTAAAGGCCCTCTTTTTTTGCCGAGAGCATATCATTATTATAAAAACCCACCCTTTCCGGACTAATCCCTAAAGCCTTAAAAAAGATATAAATTCGGGCGCATTTTTCGCAGACTCCGCACCAACGCTTTTTCTTTGCTTCCTCTTCTTCAGAAAAACAAGACATTTGAAACCGAGCAATGTCAGGATAACGACGGTGCAGAATATAAGTAATAAAAATTTCATTAATTGGTTCAATTAAACTGCCAATATGAGTTTGAATAAAGAAAAGCTTGGGAATACTTTGTAAAAGCTGCATGGACGAAACGCTTTGCTCAAAAACAGGATTAATTAAATAGTTTTCCTTATCGGTCGTAAAAAAATTACAACTCCGTTCATTACCGAAAAAGAGATAACGGGCTTGATAATAAAAATAATAAGGTACAAGAATAAAAGCGTACTGGGAAAGGATAATGTCCCAACCCCAAGCCATATCTGTCTCTTGGCGAAGCCGTCCGATAGAAAGAGGAAAAAATTCTATTTCCTCCTCAAATTTCTTATAAAACCTATCAGCCAATTTTCTTTTATGAGCGTTTTCAATAGCGCTTTGGGGCTCCTTCATAAAAACTAAAATCGGACTGACCCCAAGTTCTTGTAAAAGACCATAAGTCAGAAGACTGTCTTTACCAAAAGAGAAGAAAACAATAGCTCTTTCTTTAAGTTGTTTTTTTACTTTTTTCCCAGAGTAAGGAAAATTTAATCCTTTAAACTGGGTTTGAAAATTAACGTTATAAAATTTTTTTAGTAATTCTGATGTCGTAACATTTTTAGATTCAAAAATGTTCATGGGAATAGAATAAAGAAGAATTTTAAAAAAAACCGGTTCAATTAAAGGGTGATTAAAGTGATAGACAAGTTTGGCTTTTTCAACTAAAGGCAAATGCCAGGTAGTTATATAAGTTAGGCTGTCGGCAAAGACTTTGTGTAAAGACTTGGGAAATTTTTCCCAAATGCGACGATCGTAGGAAACGCGGTATTTTTTTCTTTTAATTTTTATTTCCACTCCAGAGCGATGGATTTTTCTGAAAATATGCAAACTTTCCATTATTTTTATTATACAAAAAGACGTTTCACTTCGTGTCCTTACACACGTTTTCGTTCCACAACCCCTTGTTATTCTCCCGGGCGTATGTTAAAGCTTTTTGAAAGATTGGTTGATACTTAACGTCAGGTGGATAGGTAGCTAAAAGAGCGTAACCTTCTTTTACCAAATATTCATTGACAAAAACTACTTGTCCTGAGCTTGTCGAAGGGTTATCAACATAAACATAACGAAGAAGTCTTTTATATATATCAGTTTCGGAGACGTCTTTTTCTAATCTCACCATTTTTTCAAGAACGAGTTTTTCATTAGCCAATTTTGCTTCTTGGGCATAACAGGCGCTGTCGGTTTTACTTTTAATTTCCGGTGTATCAACGCCAATATAACGAACAATCTTTTTATTTTCCAAAACAATCGTATCTCCGTCAATTACTCTGGTTACTTTAAACAGTTGAATTGTTGGGGTGGGGGTAGGGGAGAGTTTTTCGTTTGGGGTGGGAGGCGGGTTTGGGGTGGTGTTATGAAGAAGGAAGGCGTTGAAAATAAAATAAAGACCAACAATTATTACGCTGACGCGGGCTAATTTGCGGAACAATTTTGTCTTAATAATAATGCCCATTTGATTTTGGCAAAAGGTAGATTTGAAATTTATTGTTAATATTTTTTTGAATTAAATATTCTGTTTTTTTCCATTGTTGGACGCTTCTATGCTATCAAATAAAATTAATTTAAGCAATGAAATGAGGAAAAGCCCGTACGCCAAAGGTGGGAGATTTGATTGTTGTGCTAATGCTTTGTCAACCGAAGCGGTTGCTACCCGCCGTTTTATTTGAAGAATTCATCGATTTTCTTTTTTGCTTCATCTAGATTTTTGTATTCGTCAATTGTTATATCAGGCGATCCCGCAATCATGGCAGAAAGTTTTTTTCCATTTATCTGACGAAATAAACATAAGACTCTCTTTTTGCTTTTAACCGAAACACCAATTTCATATCCTACACCTAAGGAAGGAGTTGTTACTTCGGCAACAAGTACATCAGCTTCGTCCAATCTTTTCCTATCTCTATTATAAATAAATTGGTCATTAACTGATTTATCATCAGTCGTGGAAAGGATTTTTTTATCTGCATGTTCGCCGCCGATTACAGTCCCATACTTTTTTAAGTGTAGAATTATCTGTTTATATAATTTAGAATCACTTCCACCACCGCGGATAGAACCGGCAAAATATATTTTCATTATTTTATTTTAAAATGCGTAAATCAGATTAAAACTAATCGTCTAACAATCAAGTTGAATTGTGTCGCCTGACGAATACTTCTTGCATCCGAAATTATGGTAAAATTCAACCATCGCCGGAAGATCAACACAATGCATTGGAAAAAGGAATTTAGGTTTCTCTGTCCTAAAATATTTTATTGTTCCTTCAATCGCTTTTTTATCATTTTCAAATAAGTGAAGTCCTCCAAGTACGGCATATAATTTTTGTCCTGTTACTTCTTTAGCGTATTGGCAGATATTACAAACACCAGAGTGAGAACAACCCGTAATTACTATAGCGCCTTTTGCTGTTTTAATCGCCAAGGCGGAATCATCCAGCATAGGATCGTCTTTGTATCTACCCTTTTCAAAATTCGTTTTTCTTGGAATTTCTCCCAAATAATAAATATTTTTGGAAAACTCGAGAGGTTTATTTGATGTCACTATTTGAAAATCGTGCCTGATTCTTTGTGATTCATCTTGAGGTAATTTTTCAAGGATTTGAGGGTGAAGAATAATTTTCTTTTTTGTTTTTAAATTATGGAATCGTAAACCACCAGTATGATCCCAGTGATAATGAGATAAAACAACAAAATGAGTATTATTTAAATCAATTTTGAGTTGTTCAGCATTATGTTTATAAACTTCTGTATGACCGGTATCAAAAAGAATATTCACGTCGTTTACTTGAACAAAAGCTGAAAAACCCCATTCTGCTAAGCAGTATCTGGCCAATTCATGACCGGCTGCGTTTTCACATAAAATTGTTATTTTCATATAAATTATTTTAACACATGAAATTATACTTTTTCATAAGCGCTCTTCTTAAGCAGGATTTGAGATATATTTCGAAATTAAAAGCAATATATTTATTTTGGAAAGCAAAATAGGAAACTAATGAATCCCGACTTCGATAGAGCTTCGGCGGGTGAAAGCGGACTGTGTCTCGCCGTAGCTTCAAGAAGCTCGTTCTCGCTCTTTCGAGCTTCGACGAAGCGAAGGCGGAGAGGGCGGGATTCGAACCCGCGCGAGCATTGCTGCTCAAAGGTTTAGCAAACCTTCGCTTTGGACCACTCAGCCACCTCTCCAATGTTTCAAAATATTTTACCATAAATTATTTACAGAATTCATCATGAATTACAATCCTTAATTAATAATTAAATTACCATCTTAACAACGGCCGTGATATAGTTGGTATAATAGTAATATGGAAGAAGAAAATAAATTCAAGCATGGTGAATTACGTCAGATAGTCTTGTCGAGCATAGGGTTGGGGATACTTCTTGGAGGTACATTTCTTGTAACCCCCAACTTTCCGATAGTATTTGGTACGATTTTAAGCTTAATAAAAGAATTAAATAACAGGAAAATCTCCGAAAAGAAAATAAAAAGAGTACTGAAAAATCTTGAGAAAAAAGAGCTGATTCAAATAATTGAAAAAAATGGCGAAGCCCATGTATATTTAAAATCTGGCTGGACTCCGGTGATTTTAAAATACTCTCTTAAACCATTATTGACTCTTAAAAGAAGAAAAAAAAGATGGAATGGTAAATGGTTTATTATTATTTTTGACGTGCCGGAAGATCAAAGGAATAAGAGAGATTACTTGAGGAACTTTTTGCGCGAGATTGGGTTTTACCAGTATCAACAAAGCGTTTATATATTTCCTTATCAATGTAAAAAAGAGATTGGGTTGGTGAAGAAAATAGTGGAAGGGGCAAAGTATATAAGTTATATAACTGCTGATGAGATTGAGAATGAAGAACAGGTAAAAAGATATTTTGGATTACTATCTTGATAACG
Source organism: uncultured Gammaproteobacteria bacterium (assembly GCA_964476245.1). Classification (GTDB taxonomy): domain Bacteria; phylum Patescibacteriota; class Microgenomatia; order UBA1406; family HO2-37-13b; genus CAYYYW01. Next base: position 36,872 of record CAYYYW010000001.1, on the reverse strand, counting down.
GCCGTGATCGAGATGGTAAAAATGGTCATATTCGAGAACACGGCCCTGAACCGTGCGTACCTGCCTGCCAAAGTGCCTCGAGGAGGATTTGAACCTCTACGCCTTGCGGCATACGCTCCTGAAGCGTACCTGCCTGCCCGCCGTAGTGCCAGAGGGGAGAGTTGAACTCCCACGCTCTTACGAGCACACGCCCCTGAAGCGTGCGTGTCTGCCATTTCACCACTCTGGCTAAGAAACAGATAAAGGCTTTGTTACGTTTCTTAATTATACTATACCACTCTGTTTTGATTTTGTCCCGATTTAATCGGGAGTATATACCTACAGAAGCCCCGCTTAGCGGGGCGAAGGGGTATAAAAAAATTAAAAGTACTGACAATTTAAACTGGTTTAAATTTACCGTGCGGATCGCCTGTTAATTTTAAACTCTAAAAGTCCACAAATTTTGAGACGATGGCATCAAAATTATCCCCGAATATCCTATAGAATGGTATAATAAGGATAAAGTCAATGAATTTTGTACAATATAGGGGCTTATGACACAAAATATTATCGAAGCAGAAAAATATTTTACAGAGACAGAGGAAAATCATCCTTTAGTTTTTACAGCTTATAATTTGGTAAGAGAGCGTTTGGCTAATAAACTAAGCAACGTCAATCCTTATGACACCTTCTTAAACCATGCTCAAAGAGTGGCTTTAGCCTTAAATAATCTTTTACCGCCAGATTATCCCGAACGAGATTCAATTGTGGCGGCTGGTTTAATTTATGAATTAAGCGACCCCAGACATGGAAAACAATTAGTTAATCAAGATGTTGATCAAAAATCTGTTAGTTTAACCATTTTACCAAGTGAGAACGATTCTTTATCTTTTTTAGAGAGAAAAGCAGCTATGCTGAGGAAAATCCCTTACTTAGGTGATCAATTAGCCAAGGAATCAGTTTTAGTTTTGGCGGTTAATGAAATAGACAAACTTCAGATGTTGCTTGATTATCATGTCCGGTTGCAAGATTTATTTGGTCAGCATGCTACTGATATATTCTTAGGCAATTTTCCTGATGGATATTCAAATAATCGTGTCTTTTATCGAGAATTACTGTTGCCAGAAGTAAAGAAATGGATAGGGAATGAGTCTGACTGGCAGTCTGTCATTAATGATTTAGATTGTGAGATAGGGAAGTTAGAAGCACTTTCGCTCCTTAAAGAAACCAACTTAACTAATGTTGATCAAGCTATTTCAAGCGAGCTGAGAGAATTACTGGCGAGATTATGTCAGTCTAAATTACCGGCTTCTTTTGTTGGCAATTTTTCAATTGTTCCCGGTCGACAAATAACCGAAGAGGCGGCGGTATTTTTATCAGATGGAGCCGCCGCGTTAGGTGATGTAGACTTGGTATTCTATTCATTGACGGGAGATCCGCTAGAAATTAAAGATGATTTAATGAAAAAAATAGCTATTTTTATGGCCGATCATATTAGTGTTTTTGCCTCAACTCATAATATAAAATGGGGGAACAGGCTAAGATGTCACCTAGTTGATAAGTCTAAAGAAGAAAAAGCAATCGCTTTTAATTTTGTTGACGCTCTGCCTTATTTTACCGACTATGATTTTCGTGTTAGAGAGGTAGAACGGTTCGACTCTGAAGAGACTCTTGCCAAAGTCATCGAATTTACCGTTATGTTGGGTAATGTTGGCGATCATCAAATTATAGGTTCGTGGGAAATTGAAGAGTGGAGAAACAAAAACATTCGGGAAGAAATAACTGCTTTAGCGAAACGAGTCATGTCAGGAGAGAAGCACATGAACGCACATTTAAAGTTAATTGTTGGTTCTCATTTATTTCTGCCTTATTGTTTACCAACTATTATCAATATCCTTAATAATGTTGGGCTAGGTTCTGATGATGGAATTCGCTCATTAATCGTAGAAGCGTTGATTAATAGTCAAGCCCACATTAACCAAACCTTAATTGAAGCAATATTAAATCATACTCCTCAAGGGGTATTTGATTCATGCGAAGAAGCCAATGAATTCTTGATTTATTTAGCTGATAATTTAAGAGAGTCATTTGGTAAGACTGAATCCACGGCCTCGGCTTGTGATAAAATTAATCAGTGGGATAATTTTCAAGACGTTCTTAATAGAGAAGGTAGTAAAGCTAGTGAAGTCTTGACTGATTTGAGAGATTGGTTTAGTCCTCGAGTCCATCCCCAAATTTCTTATAGTCCGGTTGATATTGATTATAAAAAGCGGATGGAAAGAAACGATAAATTTAGCTCGTTTATTCATTCAGCTTTTGAATAATATTACTCCTTCAACTCCTCCGCCGCGTCCTTTGGATCAATGATGTTGACGGAAAGACCGGTTCCCAGTTCAAAGCCGGCCCGGTGGACTAAACGGGGAATAATTCGAAGGTACCAGTTTTCTTTAGGATAGATATAATAATTGTAAGCAAAGCCGTCATTGGTTAGTTTGTTTTTCAAAGAAACTTTTCTTAATTTGCGTATAATGTTTCGTAAAATTGAAGCTAAATCGCTTATCTCCTCATCGTTAATTTCGCCAAAAATTTTTCCTTCTTTTTTGGGGACAACCCAAACTTCATACGGCCACTGGGAAAAATCAGGAGAATAAACATAAAAAAATTTATTATCAAAAACCAAGTTATTTAAAGGCTCTCGGGTCAAGGTATCAAGATTAATCTGGGAGGGAATGACGACGAGCTGGGAATGAGGATGAGTTAATGAAGCTCCCGAATGCTCGCCATGATTGCAAAAAATCAACACCTGACCTTTACTTTTGAAAAAAAAATAGCGCTCCTTGTAAGTTTTGATTAAAGCTTGTATATGAAAAAGCGGCAATTCATCAATGTCTTTTTTATGGTCAGGAGAATGAATTATCACTTCGTGGAAATCAGTGATAGGATATTTATTAGGAATAACTCTTACCAGCCAACCAGGTTCGTTTTTTCCGCCCTTACCTAAACGAAAGGTTTCGCTTGGGGTAAATTTCTCGTTGCCGGGGCAAAAAACACAAAGATTTTTTTTCGGATGGACAAAATCATCTTCTGGCCGGGCAATTCGCTGGGAAGAAATGATTACCCAACGTCGAGACGAGACGTCCGGGACGTATTTAGACATATTAAAGTTAAAAAGTTTGTAAAGTTATAAAGTTCTCAGAGTTAGTATAGAGAAAAAAAATAATAAAATCAATTATAATTTTAACAATGAAAATTATCGTCGGCTTGGGAAATCCGGGAGAGAAATACAAGAACAACAGGCATAATGTGGGATTTATGTTTATGGACTATATTGCTCCATTGCTTCATTGCTCAATTGTTGAAAAAAACAAATATTATATAGCAATGAAACAATCGAACAATCGAACAATGGCATTTATCAAACCCCAAACATTTATGAATAATTCCGGCGCCGTCGTTAAAAAACTAATTTCAAACTTTAAAACTTTAAAACTTTCAAACTTAATTATTGTCCACGACGACCTTGATATTCCTTTGGGCAAATTCAAAATCCAAAAAGGCGTTGGGCCAAAACTGCATAACGGAATAGAGTCGATTGAAAAAGCATTGGCAACCAAGGATTTTTGGCGGGTGAGGATTGGAGTAGACAATCGTCAACCGGAAAAACGAATTGATGGGGAAACTTATGTTTTGCAGGATTTTAAAAAAGAAGAACTTGAAATAATAAAAAGAGTTTTTGAAAAAATCTTCTTAAACCTAAAATCACTGATTTTTAATCTTTGAACAGATTGTTATGCCAAGCCGTTATCCAACCTGACAGGTTACTTATTCCGTACCAAGGTTGTTCTGGTTCGGGATTGATTTCGGGTGGCGGGGAGACTTTTAACAAGGCGTGATATAATAAAAAAACATGACTAACAGACAAAGCGTTTTAAAGCAATTGGCAGAGTTTATTTCCATTCAATCCGTCTCCGCCGATCCCGGCCGTTTTTCTGAAATTCAAAAGACCGTTGAATTTTTAAAAAAACAGTTAACAGGACTTGGGTTTAAAGTCAAAGTATTTTCAAAAGGAAATAATCCACCGTTAGTTATTGCCCATTTCACTCCAAAAAATAACCACTTAGATCATGATCGTGATCGAAATGGTAAATCTTCAACTTTGGATAATAACCATTTCAACAACGATCGTATCTTAAATGGTAAGGTTAAAACTATTGGCATTTATGGACACTATGATGTCCAGCCGGAGGACCCGGTTGATCAGTGGCAAACACCCCCTTTTAAATTAGTTATAAAGAACGGTAAAATTTCCGGGCGGGGAGTGGCGGACAATAAAGGGCACATTATCCAGAACATTACTTCGATTAGTCGACTTGCCCGCCGAAGTCTCGACGTAGGTGGGTTAATCGAAAACAAACGATTAAAAAATAATATTGTTTTTATTTTAGAAGGAGAAGAGGAAATAGGAAGCGCTCATTTTGAAGAATATGCGGAAAAAGCAAAAGATATTTTAAATGGAGTTGATGTTTTTTATCTTACTGATACGGGCATGGCTAATAAAACCACTCCTCAGATTTTTTATGGACTGCGAGGAATTTTATACTTTGAGTTGACCATTAAGATAGGGGAGCATGATGTTCATTCAGGTTCTTATGGCAATCGTATCTTAAACCCAGCCCAAATATTAGCTGATTTGATGATAAAAATAAAATCGGCTGATTCAAACAAGATTAAAATTCCCCATTTTTATGATGATTGCCGAAAAATTTTAGAGGAAGAAAGAGACTTGTTAAAAGCTGCGGTAAGAAACGTTAACAATCTGGCAAAAAATGCGGCTGTTTATCGGATAGTTGATTTTGATAACGTTCATCCGTCATTAGCCAGTAAAATTTATCCTTCATTTGATATTAATGGTTTTTTTTCGGGTTACCAGGGCCCCGGGTCAAAAACAATCATTCCGGCTTCCGCCACCGTTAAATTTTCTTTTCGTTTAGTAGAATATCAAGACCCAGACAAGATTGAAAAATTAGTCAAAAAATTCATCATTGAGAATATGCCCGATGGAGTTAAGCATCAGCTAAAAACATTTAGTAAAGCCGCTCCGTTTTATTCTGATTTTAACAATAAGCATATAAAAAACACCGCCAAGATTTTGCAAGAATTCTTCGGAAACAAACCTTTATTCAATCGTTCGGGGGCAACTATTCCTGTAGCGGAAATTCTCCAGAGGATTTTTAAAAAGCCAATTGTTTTAACCGGCTTTACTTTGCCCAATAGCAATATTCATGCACCTAATGAAAATTTTGATGAAGAATTGTTCTTTAAAGGAATTGAGGCGCTGGAAAAAATTTATGGCTTTTAAACTTTAATATAAAAAAGATGCTATAATATCTTCCAATATGAAGGTACTTTATCTTTACATGTTTCCTCTTTGGGGCAATGGGTCGGGGGCTTGGCTTAGGCGATTAATTTTTCATTTGAAAGAAAAATATCCTGATGAATTTCAAGCGGCGATTGTTGCTCCTGAAACAAGGGTTTTTAAACAAGCAAGGATTTTCCGTTTGAAACCACCGTTTGTGGGTGTTTTTGTCGGCAACCCTGAACTTCCCCAAGCTAAAAAATACTCCAAGCTTTCCAACCAAGAACATATTCAAATCTACAATTATTATCTTCTCCGCTGTGCCAAAGCGGTTGCCAAATTTAAGCCCGATCTAATTCACGTTTTCCATACGGCTTTTTTACCACCAGTGGCTAGGCATTTGGCCAATTTTTATAAAAGGCCTTTTATTATCTCAACTCACGGTAGTGATCTTTATTATCTAAAAGAAGACAGTCGTTGGCGATCGTTAGTTCGCGATGCTTCTTCTAAGGCCAAATTTATTACCGCCAACAGCAACTTTACCCGTGAGTGGTATCTTCAAATGTTTGGTCGGGATCTGGCCAAAAAAACAAAGACAATTCCAGCCGGAGTTAGTACTAACGTTGATTTTTCCAAAGACGTTTCTTGGATTGATAGAAAGTATAAATTCAAATATGAAAAAATGGTTCTTTTTACCGGTAGATTAACCCAGCACAAAGGAGTTGAGTATCTAATCAAAGCCGCCCGGCAGATCAATGCTGAAATCGTTATTTTAGGGGACGGTCCAGAGCGGAAATATCTGGAAAATTTGATTGTTAAATACAAGTTAAACAACGTCCACATGCTTGGTTACTTCTCTCAAAGATTAGGAGAAATTAACGATTTTTATTTAAGGGCTGATATTTATGTGGCGCCTTCGGTTTGGAACGAGCCTTTGGGGTTGGTTATACTTGAGGCGATGGTTTATCATACCCCGGTGGTTGTCAGCCGAAAAGGTGGCGTTACTACCATTGTTAAAGATGGTTATAATGGATTTCTTGTCCGACCGAAAAGCGCCAAAATTATTGCTCAGAAAGTAAATCTTCTTTTGCAGGACGACAAACTTCGAGAAAAAATGGGCGAGCGAGCCTACAAAAGCGTAGTTGAACGGTTTAACTGGGACAAAATCGCCACTAAATTTTATAATCTTTATCACAAGAGCCTTGCTAATAATATAAAGAAACAACCTACCCCCAAAAAACTTAAATCTTAATCCAAAAATCTGCTAAGATTAAATATATACTCTGATTTTTAAAGCAAAATTAGATAAAATAAAGCATTACTATTATGAAAATCCTTATTGTTTCAACTCTTAAACGTAAAATCACAAAGGAAGTGACTGCTTCTCGTTCGCAAATTATTTATCGTTTAGCCAAAGGCTTAGCTGAAAAAGGGCATCAAGTTTCTGTTCTTGGCACCGCTGACACCGTAATTGACGGTTGTCAAACAATTCCGGTAATTGAAAAAGGCTGGGTTGATTTACCTCCGGCGGAAAATCCATTTTTTCTTGAAGTTTCAACCCTTGTCCAATTGGCAGAAAAAATAGTTAAAATTCAAAACAATTTTGATATCATTCACAACCACCTTTATCCAGAATTTTTCACGTCAATAATCGAAAACAGATTAAAAGTTCCGATGGTAACAACGGTTCACGTCCAATGGACTGATTTTATTGATGAAACCTTAAGCCTTTTTAAAAAAACCCACTTTATCTCTATTTCTAAAGCCCATCGAGCCTTATTCAAAAAAGCCAATTTTTATCGCATTGTTTACAACGGGATTGATACCGACCTTTTCTCGTTAAATGATCAAAAAGATGATTATCTTTTATGGATTGGTCGTTTGTCCAAAGCGAAAAACAAAGACGGCTCTTTTATGGATCCTAAAGGAGTCCGCTTCGCAATACAATTAGCAAGAGAAACCGGAAGGAGATTAATTCTTGCCGGCAATGTTGAAGACTTTGAATTTTATGAAAAAGATGTTAAGCCTTATCTTTCTGACAAGATCCAATGGTATGGTCCGGTTGCCAAAGAACAAATAATTCCTCATCAAGAAATTGTCAAATTAATGCAAAAAGCTAAAGCTTTTTTAATGACCATTAATTGGTATGAACCGTTTGGTTTGGTAATGGCCGAGGCGATGTCTTGCGGTACGCCGGTGATTGCTTTTGATCGGGGTGCAGTTTCTGAATTAGTGGTTGACGGGAAAACGGGTTTTGTGGTACCCTACGACAAAGGTTTAGATGGACTTAAAGAAGCACTGTTGAAAATTGACAAAATTAACCCTAAAAATTGCCGAGAGCATGTGGTGAAAACTTTTTCGATGGAGAAAATGGTTAATGGGTATGAAGAGGTTTATTTAGAAATTATTAAAAAAACAAAGCGATGAAAAAAATTGGTTTATTGCATTATGCCTATCCTCCGAATATTGGTGGAGTAGAAATGTTAATTAGAGAACATGCAAAAATTCTTTCAGAGATGGACTATGAAATCAGTGTTATCTCAGGTAACGGAGAGGAAAAAAATCCCAAGATAAATTTTGTGAGAATTGAAGAAATTCAATCTATTATAAGATTTAATCCTCAATTGTATGAAAAAATTGTTGAAAAAGGCATTATAGATAACGATTTTTATTCTCTTGCGCAAAATATAAAAAATAAGATAGAACCGTATCTTGACAATCTTGATGTTGTCATTGTCCATAATATGATGACATTAATTCACAATCTTCCTTTTATCTATTTTTTAAAAGATTACATCAAAAAAAATTCCACTAAGAAGTTCTTTTTTTGGACTCACGATCAAACTTATATAAACGGAGAAACAATATTAAAAGAAAAAGAAGGTGTTAATCTTAATCCAGAAGAAAAAAAGCTTTTGATGGAGCCAGTAGAAAAAGCTTCATACATAGCTATCTCTGAAACTTTTAAGGAACTTTTGTGTCAAGTTATGCCGATACCAAAAAATAAAGTTCAAGTTATTTCCAACGGGATTGATTTAAAGAAATTCTTAGAGATAGATGAAAGTATCTGGAGAATAGTAAATGAAAAACAGCTTCTTTATAATTTTCCTTTAATCTTCTCTCCAGTAAACATTTTATATAGAAAAAGCCTTGATTATTGCCTTGATATAGTTTTTTTCCTAAAAAAACACTACCCAGATATAAAATACATAATTAGTGGACAAACGTCAGCTCATAGAAAAAATCTAGGATACTATGAAACTTTATTAAAAAAAATTACCCAACTGAAATTAAAAGATAATGTGATTTTTTTAAAAGATTACCTTAACCGATTTTTGGAAAATTCCGAGATTCATGATCTTTATGATCTTTCCGATCTTGTTTTCTTTTTTTCCAAAAGTGAAAATTTTGGACTTCCTTTATTAGAAGCAGCTTTAACCAATACGCCGGCTTTTGTATCTAATCTAAAAGTTTTTAAAGAAATTGGTGGAAACAATTTACTTAGCGTTGATATTAATAAACAAACAGCGGAACAAACCGCTTCTTTTATAAAAAATTTTTTAGAAACTGATAAAATAATTCAATTAAAAAAATCAGCCAAACAAAAATATAACTTAGAAACTATTATTAAAGAAAAGCTTTTACCACTAATATGAAAATTGGACTACTAGAACCATCGATCCTTATGTCTAAAAGATTTGGGAATAGAATTTTTGCCCCAAAAGAACTGTTTATTTGCTTGGCAGATGGGTTGGTTAAACGCGGACATGAAGTTTATGCTTATGCATCCTCGGAACTAAATACACTTGCACAAGTAATTGGAGGTAATAAAACTCTCGAAAATAGTGAATTTCCTTCAGCAAGAGATGTTAGAAAAGTGGAAGAGGTTTCCTCATCTTTAACTGTAATAAGAAATCACTTTGAATACGAAATTGAATTAATAAGTAAGGCCTTTTTTCATGCAAAACAAAATAACTTACAAATACTTCATTGTCAATCTCATATGTTTACGCATTATTTAGTAAAATTTGTCAAGTTTCCTGTCATTTTTACTCTCCATGATCCTGTTTTCCCAAACAACACTCTTGAATATCTCGTTTTGAACACGTTGTCTAATCATAATTATATTTCCATTTCTGAATCTCAGAAAAGAAATTATAAAAAATTAATGAATATCAATTGTGTTGCTACTATCCATCACGGGATTAAAGCCGAAGATTTTCCTTTTTCCGAAACTTCCGAAAATTATCTATCGATGATTGGTCGTTATATCCCAGAAAAAGGATTCAGCGATGGGATAGCTCTTGCTTTAAGATTAAAGACTCCTCTAAGGTTAGCCTCCAGTGAAAATTATAAATCATCAGATTATTATTTAAAGGAAATAAAACCCTATATTGATTTTAAGACTGTAACCGAAACAAATTTTTTGTCTCCTCCAGAAAAGAATACTTTTTTGCGAAAAAGCAAAATTCTATTATTCCCTATCCGCTGGGAAGAACCGTTTGGACTGGTAATGATTGAGGCAATGGCTTGCGGGACGCCGATGGTTGCTTTTGCTCAAGGTTCAGTCCCTGAAGTAATTAAAGACGGTAAAACTGGTTTCATCGTTAATATATCTGACACTGATATTCGCGGTGATTGGATTGTCAAAAAAACTGGCCTTGAGGGTCTTTGTGAGGCGGTTGAGCAAATTTATTCCATGCCGGAAGATAGATACCGGGAAATGCGCCGCGCCTGCCGGGAACATGTGGAGAAGAATTTTACCGTGGAGAGAATGGTTGACCAATACGAAAAGGTTTATCAAGAGATTCTTAATAAAGACAGATGCAATCAATAAAAAAATTCTTAAAGAAAGATTTATCTCTTTAATAGAAAAAAATCGCGCTTATATGGTATAATCATAATCATGCGAATTCTTTTTGTTGTGTGGGAATTAAGGCCTTTTTTTCAAGTCGGAGGACTTGGGGACATTGCCCGTTCTCTCCCTAAAGCTCTTTATACTAAAGGTATTGACATTAGGGTAATTTTACCTTATTACAAAGCCTTAAAGTTTCATAGGTTAAAAAGGAAAAAAGTCAAAACTTTCTCTATAGTTTACGATAAAAAAAAAGAAGAAGTCACTATTTATAGAATCCACTTTTTGAACGCCAATAATCCCGTTTATATCATAAAAAACGAAAAATATTTAGACATATATACTGAAGACACGTCTCCTTTTTTAAACCTGGCAATTGTAGAGATTTTGGAAAAAAACTACCTTTCTTGGCAACCCGACATAATCCATTGCAATGATCATCACACCGGACTTATTCCTTTTTTAATAAAACATAAAAACCTTCCTTATAAAACTCTTTTGACCATCCATAATTTCGTTTGTCAAGGTAAAATGTCGCCTAATTATATAATAAAAATGGATATTAACTCAAAAAAATGTCGTCTCATAAAATGGGAAATAAAAAAAAGGCGAATTAATCGCTTATTAGAAGGGATTATCCACGCTGATTTGGTCAATACCGTTTCCTCCACCTACGCTAAAGAAATCCTGACGGAAGAATATGGTGCTGGTCTTAATGAAATTCTTAAAACCCAAAAACATAAAATATACGGTATTTTAAACGGGATAGACTATGACTCTCGCAACCCTTTAAAAGATAAAAATATTATGTACCATTATAACACAACTAAAGTAAAGGGAAATTATCCTTATAAAATATATTCTCCTCTTGATGGAAAAAAAATGAATAAAAAATTCTTTCAGGAGAAATTAGGATTTAGCGTGTCGGAAGAAATTCCTCTTATCGGATTTATAGGCCGATTTGATTCAAGACAGAAAGGAGTTGAGTTAATTCACAAAATGATTCGGCGCATTAATCTAAAAAAATTTCAGTTTGTTATATTAGGAGGAGGAGAAGTCGGATGGGTAGAAAGATTTAATTGGCTGGCTAGCTTTTATGGAAAAAACGTCTCCTATGTCTCCACATTTGATATTAGATTAGCATCACAGATCTATGCTGGCTCTGAGTTTATTTTAGTGCCTTCAAAATATGAACCATGTGGTCTTGTGCAAATGATAGCTATGCGTTATGGTACTCTTCCAATTGCTCATGCCACTGGCGGCCTGAAAGACTCCATTATTGACGATAAAGACGGATTTCTCTTTAAAAAACATACTTCTTTTGAGTTAGAAAAAACCTTAAAAAAAGCTGTTAATATCTGGAAAAGTCATAAAAATCGTTATAAAAATATGGTTATAAACGCGATGACCAAAGACTTTTCTTGGGACAAAAGAGCTAAAGAATATATTAATCTTTACGAAAAATTAATGATGATGACTAAATAATGTGCAATCTATCAAAGACATCTTAAAAAAATTTAATCCCTTAAAAGATAAATATATCTCCTGCGAGTATCAGGCATTTGGAGTGTATCTTTCTGAGAAACTAGAAGATGAAAGAAGAAAAAGCCTGTATATCAAATTGGCAAAAACGATTCCCCGGGTGGTTCTTGAAGAAGCTTTGCGATTTGTCATTGATGCCGGCGCCCGAAGAAAGGCAGCTTTGTTTATGTGGAAATTGAAAGAACTTGGAGCATTTAATAAAATTATCAAAAATCAAAAATCATCTTAATCATTTAGAATCAGTTCGCTTGCTATAGGTGTTACGTTGTATCGATATAACGATACAAATCAAAAGAATATGGATACAATGCGAGAAAAAATTGCCTTTCTTTATCCAAAACAAACAGGTGAGGTTTATCAAAAATTGCGTCAGATTTTAGACGACTTTAAAAAAATATCTAAAAGGACGAAATCTTTTGTCCAGGGGTTTTCCGAAAAAGACGTTGTTTTAATCTGCTATCCAGACCACGTTTCTGAAGCGAATTACCATTTCAACAACGATCGTGGTTGTAATGGTACATTAGGAGGGTTGCATAAATTCCTTAAAAAATATGCTAAAGGCTTGATTAATAAAGTCCATCTTTTGCCATTTTATCCTTATTCTTCTGATGATGGGTTTTCCGTCATTGACTATTGTCAAGTTAAAAAAGAATTCGGAAATTGGGAGGACATAAGAGAAATCGGTAATGATTTTGGGTTGATGTTTGATTTTGTCGTTAACCATGTGTCGTCAAAAAGCGAATGGTTTAAGAAGTTTTTGGCGGGAGACCCAAAGTATAAAGATTATTTTATTGCTTTTGATAAAAAAGTGGACACTTCATCGGTTTACCGACCGAGGACGAACTCTCTATTAACACCGTTCAAGATGATGGATCCTGTTGCGGCAAAAACCGCCGTGAGTGATAAAACCTACGCGGTTGATGAAAATGTCACCACGAAAAAACCGCGTAGGTTTAATGTCTGGACGACTTTTTCCGAAGATCAAATAGATTTAAATTATAAAAACCCAGAAGTACTTTTGGAAATGATTAAAATACTTTTGTTTTATGTTTCCCAGGGAGCATCGATCATCAGACTTGATGCCGTCCGTTATCTTTGGAAGGAATTGGGGACAAGTTGTGTTGACCTGTCGCAAAGTCATATGATTGTCAAGCTCTTACGCCAGATTTTGCAAGAGGTGGCTTCCGAGGTCAGGCTTATCAGCGAGGTAAAAGGGTCTTTGGATAAAGCGCTTTCCTATTTTGGCGACGGCTACGACGAGACACATTTAGTTTACAATTTCCAACTGCCCGCTTTACTTTTACAGGCGTTTTTTAAAGGAGAGGCAACGGAGTTAACCAAATGGGCGAGGAGTTTAAAAACAGCATCATCGCAGACTGCTTTTTTTAATGTTGCGGCAACACATGATGGGATTGGACTGACTCCTCTTAAGGGATTTATGTCTAATGAGGAAATAACCAAGCTTGTCAACTATGTTTTAGAAAAAAAAGGTCTGGTTAACTATCATTCGGTGGGGGAGAAGCTTGAGCCTTATGAGCTGAACATTGTTTATTTAGACGCTTTAGGTGGCGCAAAGCAATTTCTTGCCAGTCAGGCAATTCAACTGTCTCTTGCCGGCGTGCCGGGGATTTATTTTAATAGTCTTATCGGGGCAGAGAATTGGTATGAGGGAGCGGAGAAGTTGGGTAATAATCGGGTGATCAACAGAGAAAAGTTTAATTATGACAAATTAGCGAAAGAATTAGAAAGTAAAGGATCGATAAAGAATCAAGTTTATTTTGGTTTTCAAAAACTTCTTCGAGCAAGAATTAATGAGCCTCTTTTTAGTCCGCTGACAGGTCAAAAAATCGTCAACCTTAACTCTAAAATCTTTGCTCTACTGCGATTTAATGAAAAAGAGAAGTTGCTGGCTTTAATTAATGTTTCAAGCCAAAACGTAGAGATTGAAACAGACACGATCGTGAAGATTTTAGAAAAAAAGAAAGCGAAAGACTTAATTTCAGGGCAAGAAATGAATCTGGAAAGTAAAAATCGGTTTATTATTTATCCTTACCAGAGTTTTTGGCTAAAATAATATCAAATCCTGTTGAATAGTTTTTATGCTCAAACGCGTCTTTTTTGTTACCTGCCAATGCGAGAAAGTTGGGAAGCATAGCACGAGTGCTTCGTCACAAGTGGCAGAACAAAAAATCCGCATTTTTCGCATTTTGATCTAGCGGATTTGATATAAGAGACTCAATAATATCCCCAAGCCCAATGAGCGAAACTATTGATTCCTTTGGATTTTAAAAACTCCTGTTTTTTAGCAACTGATTTTTCATCTTCAAACCAAACAACGTGAGACATGTTATTTTCGTCCGTGTATTTTATAAAAGACTCTGTTGACAGAGGATCTCTTTTTATATTTTCAGATTTCTCTCCAAATTTTGTTTTAATTTGGTTAAGAGTTAAAGCTTTTGCTTGTTTTATCGGTCTTTGTTCTTCATCAACGGTCCAATCGTAGCCATAAAATCCGAAGACAAAGGTTAATTTTTTCGCAGAGACAACGGAAAGAAAATCGTCGGTGGCTTTGGTCAGATCATAACCATATTTTTCACGTCCGCTTAAAGGAAAGTTGGGGCCAGGCTCGCCAAAGCTTTTATGAAAATCATAAGCCATAATCATTATTTCATCGGAGTTTTGTGAAATAAATTTAACGTCAAAAGGTCTTTGGCGAAAAAATACATCGCCGTAAATTATTACTGCCAATTTTAAACGGCGGCTTCGGGTTTGTTTATAAAAATATTCAACAAATTTGTTAACTTGGTTTACTAATTTGTCCAAAGGAAGACTGGCTATTTCCAAATCCAAGACCAAACCGGAAAAGTTATAGTTTTGTGCTATGTCACAGCTCTCCAGAGTAATTTTCTGCCAGGAAGATTGGTTGTTGAGAATTGATAAATTAATTTCGGTGTTGGTCATTCTAATAGTTAACCATTTATCTGTTGTTTTGCCAGCCAAAACGTTGAAGTCGGGTAGTTTTTCATAGCCAGAGTCATCTTTACTGACGCCCTGGTTATTAACCGCGACCCCAAAATATATTAATCGCTGAAATTCTTCTTTTGGCGGAGTCTCCCAACTGGTCCAGTAGGGGACAAAGACGGATTTTTTTAGCTCGTTTTTATCCTTGCTTCGATTATTCGAATAATCGAAACGGTTTGGGGGAGTTGGTTTTTCGGTTGCCTTTTTAATTGTTGGTTGAGAGTTTTTTTTAAAATAAAAAAATCCGCAGGCAAGTAGAAAAAGAAAGATAAAAAACAAAAACTTTTTCATCTATTAATTATAATATATGCTTCTATATATCTGGCAAATCGCGTTTAACCTTAATATAATACTTCGCGGGGAAATTTGGTAAAATTAAACATGAGTAAAACTAATCCTTCGCCCAAGATCAAGGCTGTTTTTTTTGATATGGGCGGGGTGATGGTGCCTTCGTCGGTCAATAAAATTAGTAAAATAATTGAAGAAATTTTTGAGATAAAGGAATTTTCTCTTCTTGACCCAAGGCATGCGTTTTTTTCCGACCTTTTTTATTACTTTGAAACAGGAAAAATTTCTGAAAAAAAATTATGGGAGGAGTTTGCGAGAAAAATTAACAAGAAATTACCATCTTCTTGGCCAAGAATTTTTGATGATCCGTTGAAAAAAGCCAAAATCAGATCAAAAATGAAAAGATTGGTTTTTTATCTTAAAGAAAAAGAGGTGAAAACAGCGATTTTATCCAATGTTAGCGAACCGTTTACTCAACGTCATTTTCGTTTAGGTCATTATCAGATTTTTGACCATTTAATTTTATCGCACAAGGTAGGTTTTCGGAAACCAGATATCCGGATTTATCATCATGCCCTTTCCGTAGTCGAGGTACAGCCCCAGGAGTCTGTTTTTATTGATGATTTGAAAGAAAATGTTGATGCGGGGAAAAAGTTGGGAATGAAAGGTATAATTTATAGAAACACAGACCAGGTTTGGAGAGAAATTGAAAACTTTTTATGATTGTCAATTAAAAATATAAACCGGCATATTGACTTCGGCAAAGTTATAAACTTCATTGGCTGCTCCAATATCTAAAGAAACGCAGCCACCGGTATTAGGCGATCCGATAAAATCGCGCGGACGTTGAATTCTTTGTCCTTGATCACTAATCCAGTAAGGAAGCTCATGAATTCCAAAAGATGCCTTAAGTTTTGAATCGTAATAAAAAGCCATCCAAAAGGGCATCCAAACGTGATAAATATTTGAATAGGCGTTAAGAGCTTTGTTTAATATTTTGAATTGTCCGGTGGGAGTGGGATAATAAAGCCCCGATGATATTTTGTGATTGTCTACTAACTTTTTATTTTCAAAAAGATACATATTCTGTTGTGAGAGATCTATTTCAATATATTTTGTGGCCGCCTCGCCTGAAGTATTTGGTCCAAGGTCTACTTTGGCCACGACAATATTTGACTTTATTCCATTGAACCGAGAAGTGACTAAAGATAATAGATTGTTTTTTAAAATATTTATGTCTACTTTTTTATCATCGCTGGTATAAGGAGTAAATTTTGATAGAACTAACGAACTAAAGGAATTATTTTCAATTGAAAAGTTAACTTTGTCTAATTTCTTATCATAATCTACGTTAATAATCTTTTTAAGATCGGTTAGCGGAATACTTATTTTCTGACTTAGGTCGTTGTTTACAATGATATCAATAGGTTGATTAAAGGTGCGGTCCAGTCGTTCGTTATACTCAACAATCGCTTTTTTTTTGATAGCGTCTTCGTCTATTTTATTTATAAGAGGCTCAATGGTTAAGCTATTTTTTCCAAAATTAAAAATAATTTGTTTTTTTAAGTCTTCCGGGTCGATCTTATATTTTTCTTCGTAGTTCTTAAAATCAATTGATTTATTTTGATTATCAACGATGACATCATTCTCTTTTTGAGAAAAATCAAACGTGGTATTTTCAGTAAAATCATAAAATTCTTGGCTGACAAGTATGGTTGGAAAAAGATATCTTTGAAAAGAACGGGCCTGAATAAAAGCTTTTATATTGCCAGGGAAAGATTTATTATTATTTTCAAAAACTAAATTAATGGTAGAAAATTCATCTAAAAAAATACCAACATCGCCATTTCTTATTTTGTAAATACGATTTTTAACTTTTAAGCTTATTGTTTCATTGGAGAACAAAACAGGATTAATTATTTTCTTTATTTCGCTTCTGGATTTTCCAGACAAATTGATTCTTGATAAATAAGTATTCGGATAAGCGTAGTTTTTTAGATAGTTATTAATAAAAACGATAACAACAATGAAAAGGAAAAAATTAATTAATATCAATATTTTATTCATAATTAAGTATCAATTATTTACCTTCATTATAACCCAACACTAAACAAAAATGATTTTGCCTCTTGACCTCGAAGAACACTTCCTTGTTCTCAAGGTTTACAGCCTTGCGTCACAAGGGCGTGTCTACGGGGTCTGCGAGGTAAAATAGTTTACCCCTTGACTTTTTATAAAGGTTTCTTCATAATCATTTTAAGATATGAAAATTACTGTTTACACCATTTCCACTTGTCCCTTTTCTCAACAAGAAAAGGACTACTTAGCTTCTAATAAGTTAACTTTTGAGGAAAAAAACATTGAGGAACATCGAGAATTTTTAGCCGAGATGCTTAAGACATCGGATGAATTTGCCGGGGTTCCTTTTACTGTGGTTGAGAAAGACGACGGAAGCAAGGTTAATTTAAAAGGATTTACCAAAGAGGAATTTGATAAAGAGTTGGGGCTGGTTCAAGCGAAACAAGAACCTGCTATGTCGATGGCCAATGCCGGTATAAAAGTCCCACCGCCAGCGCCGCCTGCAGCTCCGACAGCGCCGACTCCTCCTCCACCGCCACCGGTTGCGCCAGCCACGTCTGACGTGGCGCCGCCGGCCGATGGTCCATTACCGCCGCCAGCCGTAACCGAACAGACAACCCCACCGCCAGCACCTGTTTCACCACCAACACCAGAACCATTACCTACACCCGATGAATCGTTAAAATCAGTTATTGAAAATTTACAGCAAAAAACAGAAGCTCCGGCGGCAAGTCAACCGTCGGCGCCAACAGAAATACCCCCAGCTTCTTCGCCATCAACTGCAACTGGTCTTCCCAAAATCCCAGATTTTCCGGGGAAGTGAATGTTCTTATTTCAATGCCAGTTTTAAAAAGGTTGTCAGATTGCTTAATTCAAACTTGCATTTACCATTAGAACAACGATCGTATCTGAGATGGTATACTACCGAGCTGGTTGAAAGAGGAGAAAAAACGAGATTGACAAATATGGAGTTAAGTATTATATTTTCAAATAACAAATATGGGAATAATGCCTGATTGGTCTTCCTCGGCAAGGGTTTCCAGGCCACCGCGGCGGGAACCTTCGTTTGTAACACCGTCTTCAGTACCTGACCGGTCGATGGGTGGCGCTATTAGACCTAGCGATATTCCCACAGGACAAGACATAGCCAATGTTTTAAAAAACATCGCTAGTGGAGCTCAACGGCGAGAAGCATCAATCATTCCCGAAACATTTTCAGGTTCATTAAGAGATGTTTCTTTACATTTTCTTCAGGGAAGTAAATGGGCAAATTGGCGAGAAATGCCCCAAAGCATCAAAGACGCGATTCAAATAGTCTTAGGAAATACGCTGGATAGAGCGAGTTTACCAGAAGAGAGTGTAGAAAAAGCATTAGCATTGCACTCTCAATTTCGAGACCAACAGGCACAAGAAGTTGAGGGTTTTAGAACAAGGAGAAGCTTGCATCTTAAGCCCTTAGGCGAAAGCGTTGATGAATTTATGAAAAATCAATTTAAAGAAAGTCCTCAAGGAAATGAAGCTCAACTCTTTTTAGCTTTAGCAGTTACTCAACGCTTAGTTGATTTAGAGACTCAATACGGCGGCAATCTTTTAAAAAGCGGCTATGATTTAGCAAAAGATCATGATGACACATTTCCCAATCTGCTTTCTTTGGCAAAGGGATTTGGTTTTGATGAGGCAGGTTTTTTTGGTCAGTTTCTTGGAAATTTAAAAAGTGGTTCAGGCAATGAACTTACTAATGCAATGTTTAACATACGCCCAGAAAACTATCGTACTTCTAAATAGCACATATTGACAATCTTTTTGCAACCGCTTCGGTTAAGCAGGTTGTGGCTGACTATTTAAAACTTCCGTGCGATCGCCTGTTGATTTTAAACTATTTTTTTATAATAAGATCTCGGAAAAAGAGAATCTTATAGTAGCTCAACCTTAAGCAATATCAATAATTTTTGAGCCTAAATACTTCAATTATTTAAATAATTGAAGTGGACATAGTAATATTGTAAGTTATGTCAAAAGCTATGTCCAGCATTCATTAGTTAACAAAGTCTTAACTGCTTCAGGCGTGATTGGAACTAATTGATGAAGTAAAGGTTCCTTGTGTTTTAACAGCGGCCGTGAGGAGATACATAAATTTCCACCGCCGCGGTGGAAATGGGAATCATAAAAAAGGAATTAGGCCCAAGAAACTGGCAATAACTATAATTATCATAGAAATAGAAAACTTGATGGCAAAAGATTTTTTTCCTTGAAGAAAACCGTAAACCGATTTGGCGGTTAAGTTAACGGCGTTGGCAAAAATCAAAGAAAGCAAAGCCGTTTTATACGAAAGAACGGATCCGGCCATTTGAGAAGCGTTGATCGTCACCGCATCCAAGCCGGTTAAAGCGGCTAAAGCCGAAGAAATCAAAAACCCGCTTTGTCCAAAAAGAATAAGTGAAATTTTAGTAACGATAGTTACTCCAAGGAAAACAAAGGCAAATTTTAAAGCCGGGCCCAAGGAAAATATTTTAATTTGTTGCAGTTTTTCTTTAGTTTCTGATAGGTTTTCCTCACCTGTTTTATCTTTTTGGTTTAAAAAGAAAAGCCCCAACAAAAGAGTAACAGAAATAATCATCAGAACATAAAAAATAACCTGGCTTAAAAAAAGAACATTGATAGAAGCAATTAAAATTAGATGTTGAATAAAGCTTGACAGGTTGGCAAATATTGCCGCCGCCACTAACAGATTAATATTTTGGGCGTGGCGGCTTTTTTGAGATAAAGATTGAGTGGTTGAGGTTGAGGAAATAAAGCCGCCAGCCAAACTAGTTAACAACCAGCCCTTTTTTTGACCAATGGTTTTTTCAAAAAAATAACCGGCCAGGTCAACTCCGGTAATAATAACCACCACCTTCCATAAATTAAACGGGTTAAAAACGGCCACATTTAATAGTTCTCCAATATTAATATTAAAAGCTTTTAGGACAGGCAGCAAATAAGGAATGTCGTTGATTGTGTAAGAAATATTAGGCAAAAACGGCAGAATAACAAGAGCAATAATGGCGTAACTTAAAAAAGCTGAAAGCTCATTTTCTTTTATATTAGAAACAATAATCTGAACCCGCTCTTTTATTGACAAAATAAATATGAGGATAACCACAAGGGCAATTATTATCTGAATTGGAAATATTTCCAAAGAGATGAAAATTCCAACCAAAAAACCAAACAAGATAGCGATTTCAGTGGTAATGCCGTTATCTTTTGTAAATATGCTGCCGATAATGTAATAGGCAACCAAAAGAGTCATGAAAGTGACGTTGACAATCAAAAACAAACTAAAATACCCATCTTTTAGCAATCCGGCAACGCCTCCCAAAAGAGTAATTAACGAGAAGGTCCTTACACCCAGACTGCCAATTCCGCTTTCAGGAGTTTTGTCAATCTTTCTTTCGTATGATTCTCTTTCCAAACCAATAACGGCTCCGAGAACCAAAGAAAGAAGAAGTTTAAGCGGGATAGGTAGTGACATGTTCATATTTTAACTGGTAATAAAAAAATAAACAACATTTTAAATTAATAGAAATATGAAGATCGGTTGCCTTTTTAATTTATTTGTTTTAGAGTATTATTAAATTGCTAAACATGAAGATGACTTTTATTGATCCTCAAGGAAATAAAACAGTTGGGGCGCCGGCTGATAGCAAAAATATTCCGATTGTTAATATCTCATCACCAATAGTATCAAAATCACCGTTAATTGAAAAACCATCCTTTCCAATTAATCAGCCGTTGTCATCGGCATCTTTATCTTCGGCTGAACAATTTCGCAAGTTTATTGAGGTTGAGGTTTTAAAAATTATTAAAGATTTGGCTGAAAAAGGCAAGACGCCAAAAGAAAGAGTTCAAGGAATCGCCAAAAGGACTTTAGAGTTAATAAAGCCGGGGATGACGTTGGAGGAACTTTATCAAAATGCGGTAAAATTAGATGATTTTCATGCTGAGCTAGCTCCGGTGGTTTTTGCCGTGATGAAACAATATGAACAGAAATATGAGAAAAGGGCGATTGAGCAAGTTTCCGCCTTTGTGCGTTCAGGCAAATACGACGAAGCGCAGGAGTTGGTGAAGAAGGTGTTAGAATTTAAAATGGGAAATTAATTTTAAATAATATGCAGGATCAAGTTTCACCTGATCAAAATGTGGGAGCGGGGATGGGGGCAACCCAGCCAGGTCAACCGCCAGCTGAGGCTGGCTCAGCTTCAGCGGTTGGTGGTGTGCTAAAAGCAGCAGGAGGGGAAACGTTGCCTCCACAACCAGATGAAAAAGGTGGCGGGAAAGAACAGCCCGAGCAGTTAGTAAAAGACGTAGTTGATAAGGAAGAGGTTCCCGATGTTGAACCGGCTATAGAAGATACGGCAACGGCGGCGGCTCTGTTGGCTGAATTAAATCCTGATGCAGCCCGATCGGGTATTGAACTTTTAGCAAAGGGAAATAATATGGCGGCCGCATTAAAAGAGAGAGTTAGTCAGTTAAAAAAAGAAGGAAGAAGCAATCCAGAAAAAATGGCTTTAGCCTTAGATTTAGAGATTGCTGGTTTACGGTGGCGTCGATCTTCTATAGAAGATAGTTTAAATAGAGTTGTCCAAAAAGCTAGACAATCAGGAAAAATTCCTCCAGAGTTGGCAAAACTTAAAGAAGAGGTAGAATTAATTAGCGAGGAAATTACCGGCCTTCAAGAGCAAAGAAATAAAGGAGAAGTAAAATTAATTGATGAACAAGGACAAGAAGAAACAGCAAAAATAGATCTTTCTAAAGAAAAAAATCAGGTAAGGGGATTAGCACGTGCCTTAGGCGTTAAAGAAGAAATAGCCGAGAGTTCACCTCTTTATGGTCTGCAAGATTTAATTAGTCAGGCCATTGAAAATGGACAGACAAGAAAGGCTTTTATTGAAAATATGAGAAAACTAACTCAGACAACAAATGAGGTTGGTGAAATAATACTTGGCGAGGATGAGGTACAGGCGCTTGAAGATTATTTGAATAAGGCAGCTCGAAACAAAACAATTGAAAAAGGAGGAAAAAAAGTGATCAAAGGTGCAGGAATGGTTGGTCTTTTTGGACTTCTTATGGCCTGGTTGGCTTCAAAGGATAAACAAAGAGGAGGATAAAAAAATTATCTTATCCACGATCGTGATATAGATAATAAAAAGAAGGAAAAAGGAAAAATTTAGGTGGCGGGATATTGAGTGAGTAGGTAGTCCATAATTTGTTTATATAACGGGCCAACGACCGGCAGGGCGGTGGCGTCTTCTTTTAAGTCTTTACCTTCTTCAGGGCCTAGCCAGACAACAACAGAGTATTGAGATGCTTCAGGTCTTTCAGATAAAGTTACCCCGGTAATTAAAACATCTTTTGGTCCGCCAGACGGATTGTAGCTGGTGCCGGTTTTAGCAGCAAAAGGTCCGTTAAGGTGTCGCCAAGGATCAATTATCTTGCCTGAGGCGTCATGCGGCAGATTGTTAGGGTCGCTGATCATTCTCAAAACTTCCTTTGCTACTTCCGGATCAATGATTGGTTGTTGCGAGGGGGCGGGATTAGCAGAATAAACAGTTTGACCGGAAGCATTGCTTTTAACTTGAGAAATAGGGGAGGATTGGACTCGCATTTGGCGGGCTAAACTGGCGTAGGCTTCAGCCAAGTGAAGAAGATTAACACGGATTGTTCCCAAAGTCATAGCCGGGCTGATTAGGCTTAAAGTATTTTTATCGGGTATTAGACCAAACCTTTGATACATTTTTGCCAGAGAGATTGAGCCAGTTTTAATGGCTATATTAAGAGCCACGGTATTTAAAGATTGACGAAGCGCGACTCCAAGAGAAACTTTTTTGCCCGAGGCAGTTCCGTCATGATTGGTAAATGTTTGTCCTTGATATTTAACCGGCACATCTGTTTCTGTTGCTTGACCATCGGGATACTTTCCTTTCTCCAAAGCTTCGGCGTAGGTAAAAAGTTTGACGGTTGAGCCGGGAGAGATGTCTTGGCGAGGATTGCCAAAAGCGGCTAAAACTTCACCGGTTGAGGTATCCATTACGACAGCGGCCGCTTGGCCAACTTGATATTTTTGGGCAATTTCACCGGCTAAATATTCATCAATTATTCCTTTCAATTCTAATTGGAGTTTGGGATCAACAGAAGTAATTATTTCTCCTCCTTGTTTAATTGCTTCTTCCGAGAGATTTTTTTGCCTCAAGGCTAAAATCCAATCGCATAAAAAATAATACGGTGACTCGGGATTAATTTGCGTAGGTTCTTTTGGTGTTAATTGAATTCCCTGATTAAAAATCTCATCGGCTTGAGTCTGTGTTAGGGCTTGACCATTAAATTGAGCTCCGTTATTTACCAATAATTTCGAAACAGCTTTTTGTGTTGTTCTAGCCTCATCAAAATGGTTAAAAGGATCATGACCAATCGGGTCTTGAGGCAAGCCAACCAAAAAAGTAATTTCGGCTAAAGTTAAATCTGGAGGTTGTTTACTAAAATATTTTTCCGCGGAGGCTTTTAAGCCGTAGATGTTGGGACCAAAAGGGGCAATATTGGCATAGATTTCAAAAATAAATTCTTTGGCCGCTTTTTTTGAACCTAATTCTTTTTCTAAAGCCTCTTCCCAAGCTAAGGCGGTTAGGACTTCTACCGCTTTTCTTTTACCTGTTTCCAACAAATACCCTCGGCGGCCTAGTTCGTCAAAGATAAAGTGTTTAACGACTTGCATAGTGATGGTTGAGCCGCCCTGCCAGCTGCCTTGAAGCATTGTTTTGATTGCCGCCCGGGTTAACCCTCGGGGATCAACGCCGCAATGCTCCAAAAAAGAAGCGTCTTCAGTTTTTGTTTGAGCTTCAATGTATTCTTTAGGAATTTGCGAAACCGGAAGCCATTTCCGAAAACCCCACTTAGCTTGTTCGCCAATTACAGTTTGGCCATCATTGGCAAGAATTTTTAGAGCTCCCGGCTCTTTGGCTAAAAGAGGACGGATCATTAATCTTGACAACCCCTTTCCTACTTCTTCTAAAATTTCCGGTTGAATGGTATTTAAAATGGTTAAGCCTTCGTCGGCAGGATCGGTGGCTACTTCTGCTAGGGCGGCTGCGGCTAGCGTTGTCCCAGCCAATTTAAAAAGTTCTCTTCTTGACATTTTTCTAGAAGTCAGTAAAAGTCCTTCTGGTTTTTCTTCGGATTGAGGAACTCTCTGTCTTAATCTTTTTAATATTAATCCTAAACCTTGTCTTTCTGGCAGTGCTATCACGGAGCCAAAAAACAAAGGAGTCAATAAGATTGATGGTGGCAATTCAAAATCTGTTTGAACATTTTCCATTTGCCGGGCAAATTCTTCTGGATCTAAAAAAAGCAAGGTTGTTTCCAGATCAATCTGACTATTGGCCTCTTGGCTTAATTTGACCAAATAAGAAATAAAGTCCCAGGGATTAATGTCAAGTTTTTGAAATTCAGCCGTCATTTTTTCAACGCGGTTAGTTAAAAGAGGAATTTTTTCTTCATTAATGCCGGTTTTGGCAAGCAGCATTTCAATATTGGTTAGTTTTTCTCCTTCTTCTAATGGAGTTTGATTATTTTTAGCTTGGGAAAAAGCCAATTGAGTTTGAAGATAAGCTTGTCTTCGGCGAGCTGCTTCAAGTTGTGGATCGTCATCATAACCTTTTTCCTTTGAATGGCAGGGAAGAAAGCGGATATTAATTGCTTTAGTTCCTTGAAGAAAAATCAAAAATTCTTCGGCGATCTGGGAGTCGGTGACTAAAGCGCCATCAACTTTCCTAGTTTGATTTAAAAAGGCAACTTTGAGAAGAGGATCAAGTGACGGAGTTTTTAGTTGAGTAATTATATCATTGGTTAATTTATTTGTTATTTCTATTAACGCGGGGTGAGGTAAAAATTCTTTGGCTGATCCATCTGTAAATTCAATTAGACCGTGATAATATAAATAGGTTAAACCATTAGCTAATCTTTTTTGATTATCTTCCTTAAAATAATGGCCTACTTCTTGAGGTGGAGTATCATAAGCAGATACATCAGACGGTTGGATTATTTCAATTTTTTCTGGTTGGTCAACGGGTATGGGATTAAACATTTTACAGAGATGAACGCCTAATTCATGAGAAAGGCGGATGCCTTCGGCTTGGGCGATTTCTTCAGGAGATCCGCCTTGAGCCAGGCTAGGCTTCGTGCGACGAAGAAGATTTTTAGCGGCGATCAGTGAAAACGCGGTAGCAGGAACAGCTCTTGATAAAAACCTTCTTTTTGATATTCTCTCTTGATCGGTGGCGGCCGCTTTTTGGTAGGTTTGGTAACTCATCACTCCTGTTTTTATCAGATTCTTCACTTCAGTTTTTGTTATTTCCATCAAAGGAAGGTCCAAGGGCGGAAGAAAATCTCGGGAAGCTAAACGGTTGATGACGCGGCTAAAAATTTTCTGCCGGGATCGGTATTTTTTCCCTCTTTTTTTGTCGGTCATGAGGATGACGTCATCGTCAAATTGCATTTTTCTTAAAACCGCTCTTTCTTTTTCTTTTAAAAAAATATTTCCCGCCTCCACGTCTTCAAATATTGTTTTAACAACTTTAAACACCACCTGGTGAAAGCGAGGCTCAAGCTGACTAAAAACTTCTGGTTGATTTCTATAAAAAATCGCCAAATGTTGGCATAATACTCAAAATGTGTGGTGTTTTCAGTGATGCGGCGACTTTAGAAAAAAGTACCATTTAACAAAATTTATCTTCCTTCTCCGCGTTAATCCTTTATGAACAGACAGTTTTTGTTTAAGATGTTTGAACTCTGCTTCTAGTCCGTTAGTGTCTTTAGCTAAATTGGGAAAGTTTAGATACAAAAAGAAACTTTCAACCGATGATTTTAGGGTTCTAAAAGCTCTTCTTAAATTTTTGTGGGTATACCACCAGTGTTTTTTATCTTCAGCGTAGGTTCTTTCGTTAATAACCATTAGATATCTCTTCTCAAATCTCTCAAACCATTTTATCCAAATTTCTTTTTCATTTATGTTTTTTATTTGATTTAAAAACTTAACAATCTCTAAAAGCCTTATCCCTGTTTCCGTTTCCGGATGTTGGGTTAAAAGAGATTGGCAAAACCTTTGAGTGTGTACTAGGCATCTTTGATGAGGAATATCAGGGAAAAGGCTTTTTAAGGCTGAAATTAGGCCTCCATGCCAATCGCTAGTGGTTCCCAAGATTTTATATCCCAACTCGTTAATCCTGGCAAAATCCGAATAGTAACTAAAGTAGTTTTCTCTTAAAACAAAATCCCAAAAGATGATATTTCCTCTTTCTTTAAAAACAAGGATGCAACCCCACCTACCAAAATATTTACCGTCAACTTTTATATATATTTCCAAATTTTTGCGTAGGGGTTTTGGGAATGGGGGTCTCTCTAAAAATCTATCAAAATGTCGTCTTAAAGTGCTTGGGGAAACTTTAGTTCCCTTAAATCTCATTAAAGATTCTAGGGTCGTGCTTGTTAAGATCCATCTTTTAAACAAACAGAGGTATCTGTTCGCTTTTATTTTTCTTCTAGGAGTAAAAGTTTTCCTACAGATAACGCATTTAAAACGAAGAGTTCCTGATTTTGACTTTCCGTGGTTAGCTAATTTTCTATGACAGATTGGGCAATGAAAACGGTAGTTTTTTTAAAATTCAAAGTAATCATGTTTGAATTATACAGAAATTTAGCGTATTTACAATCTAAATCATCAATTTACCCCCCACTTTTTGACTATTATCCCTGAATA
Source organism: uncultured Gammaproteobacteria bacterium (assembly GCA_964476245.1). Classification (GTDB taxonomy): domain Bacteria; phylum Patescibacteriota; class Microgenomatia; order UBA1406; family HO2-37-13b; genus CAYYYW01. Next base: position 9,965 of record CAYYYW010000001.1, on the reverse strand, counting down.
CCTCTGTCTTTAAATGGAGTATGACCAGCTTTTAGGGCGTTCAAATAGCCTCCAATTAGAAGACAATAAGGGAGACAATTTAAAGCATCTTTTTGTCTCTCATTTAACTTTTCATCCCCTAGAGCCTCTAAAAAGATTTGTAGACCTGGATCATCAAATAGTGCTTCTAAATCATTCTCTGATGGCTGTGCCATTTGCTGAATAAATAAGCTGTTGGGGTAGATATGATCATCAATTAAATTAGCAAAATTCTTTTGAGAATCGTCGTATCTTTTTTCAAGTTTTATTGGTTGAGTGCCTTTATAAAATGGATTCCATACATTAATATACCAATGTCCATCCAGTTGTTGATATGGTCCTTTTGTTATTAACATACCGTGGTTGCCTGGCATATAAATTGCTAGGGGTAATTGATATCTTTTTGCAGCTTCTCCATTAATTGATCCATCAAGGTCGCCACCTTGTGCTGCCGTAAACCACTCTCTATCTTTACTGATATGTAAACCACCAACTGTTTTCCAGTAATCAGTTCCGTATGGTTTCCAATTTTTACGATCTCTTAGAGTTTCAATAAAAGTATCAGCAGCTTGAATGTTATTTCCTCTTAGTTCATCTACAATTACTGATGGTTCGACTTTCTTTACCGATGGTGGTTTTGCTTCCGCCAATGTTAATGGTTCTGGTTCCGATGCGATAGTTGGTTCGGGATGAGGAGGTTGAGTGGTTGGTTTTGTTTCTTCAAGCTGGACAACTACTGGTTTTCTTGTGATCCTTCTTGTTTCCAGCAAACTTGCTTGGTGAAGCCAATCGAGGATGGGATCTTCTTTTTCGTTGAGCCAGTTGGGGCGGGTCGTGGGAGTGCCGTTTATGTCTTTGGTTTCGTTTGCCTGATTAATTAGTTCTTGTTTTTTGGCCGCATCAGCTAATTTTATTTTGGTATGAATCAATTCTTTAATCACTTCATTGGCATGGACTTGCTTGGGAACTTCTTTTCCTTCTGCTGCTAATAACGCGGCTGACAATTGTTCTTCCTTCGTAGCCGAGCCAAAGATACCGGCATACCATTCAAGAGTGTCAAGATCTTGAACGATTTCATCGTAATTGCCGTGGTAGGTTTCAATGACATCGTTGAGAAATTTATTTAAAGCGGAAGGAACATACGTCTTTTCTTGTCCATTTTGGGTGATGACGACTACTTCAACGGTATCACCTTGATCTTGATCTTCAAAATATCGTTGGTAGATTTGATTGGCAGTTTCTGCGCTAAACTCATCAAGGTTAATGCCGCCAATCCCTTTTGATTTTAATCGGTTAACATGGTCTTTGTTGACAGCGCTTTTGAAGTCTTGAATCATTTTCTTTACCCAGACTGCTTTTTCCTTTTCCAATTTACCTTTCTCGTCTAAGGTTGCTAACGATTCATCTTGTGTTACCATCTTTTGCCATTCATTCTCCCAATAACCGACTCTTCCTTTAGTTGACCCATTGGCGGCGATGGCAATTGTTTGGTTAAGGTGGGTCAGTTGTTCGGCTTCAACTTCAGGTAATTCTAAGTTTGTGGGTCTTAAAGCTTCACCGTTCATTGCCATTCTGAGATGAAGGGCGACCATCTCATCGGCGGTTTTAAATCTTTCGGGGGAGAGGAGTAGTTCTTGGGTTGCTTGCTGTTCTTCGGTCATAAGAAAATAATAACATAGATCTGTCAATTTTCAAAATCCTTTCGTAATTATTATTACCACTAATTTTATGATTTAAGTATTATCTTATCAACGATCGTAGTATAGATAATTTTAATAAGATATTATAATATTAATAAATATGGACAAGAAAAACCAGGCAGGGAGGAAACTAAAACCAGGTCAACTTTATTGGTTAATTCTTGAAGCGATCGGATCAAGCTTAATAGCGGCGGGCGGCACGCCTTTTAGGCCGATATTACCGATTATGATAGGAAGGATTATGAAGATACTAAAAGAGGTAAAAAAATTGCAAGTCGAGGAAGAAAAAGTAAAAAGAAGTTTGCAGAAACTTGAAAAGAATCAGATTATTGATTTAATCGAAGAAGGCGACAGAGTCTATGTTTATATTAAAGACTATAAAAACACCCGTATCTTAAAATATTCAATTAAAGCCCTTTTTGATTTTAAAAAGAAGAAGAAAAAATGGAATGGGAAATGGTTTTTAGTTTTTTTTGATGTTCCAGAAATCCAAAGAAACAAACGAGATTATTTAAGGAGGTTTTTAAAAGAGCTTGGTTTTTATCCTTATCAAAAAAGCGTCTACCTTTTCCCATACGAGTGTGAAGAAGAAATTAATCTCATAAAAAAAATTACAGAGGGAGGAAAATATATGAAATATATTATTGCTGATAAAATCGAAGACGAAGAGGTAATTAAGAACTTTTTTGAATTGTAGTCTTTACTGTTTAAACCACGATCGTGTCTTAAATGGTTGCGTAGATTTTATTCTTGTTCTTCAACCCCTAACAGTCTTAAAACAACTTCTTTTCGATATCTCCGATCACCGCGAGAATTAATTCTTATCGCCGGCAGTTTTCCTTTTTTACCCCAACGCTTGATGGTTAGGGGAGAAACACGAAGGAGATTGGCGACTTCCCGAATTGTTAAAAGGTCTGGTAAGTCATTAAGTGATACCTTGTTTGACGATTTGTTTAGGATTGACATGGTGTGTATTATAAAATGTCAAATGTCAAATGTCAACCCATTCGATAAACTCAGAGTTGATCCTGAGCGAAATCGAAGGATCAAATGTCAAAACCAGAATGTTATGGCGTCGGGGTGGTTGACGGAGTGGTGGTTGGGCTATCTGTTGGTATCGTGGTTATTTTTGGCGCTATAATTAGAGTGGGAGTTGGTTGGGCAATACAAAGACTATAATCACGGGCGGTGCATCCTTGCCCGATTTTGTCTTTAATCTTTTGGCAGTCGGTTTCAGTGCAGGTTGAACCAGTAGCTGGCGGAGTTGATGTGGGCAAAGATTGAGGTTGGACGGTTGGCGTAGGGCTTGGCGGTTGAGCTGTTTCCGTTCCTTTAGTGGTAAAACTCCAAGGAACGCCGCCGTTATCAAATTGTTTATCACCAATTCTTATTTGAAAATAATATGTGGTGGTGGGAGAGAGAAGAGTTAAATCAACAGAATGTGAAGTGGTTTTTTGGGTTTCGGGAGCGAAAAAATTAAGGGCGGTTGGTGTTGTTCCGTATTCAACCACCCCCTGGGTTTCCCTTCCGGTAGCCCAGGTGATTTTAACGGAATTTTGAGTCATATCGCCCACGACCATATCTATTGGGGTAATGTCTTCGGCCCGGATAAAAGTATTTTGAATAAATCTAAAACCCATCACTATCATTAAAATAGCGATAACAACGCCGATGACTATTGAAGCAATTTTAGTGATTTTTTTGTTGTCCATGATTAAAACTCAAATCTTATAAGATTTATTACAATATCAACTTAGTGGCTGCCCCAATTAATAATAGAATTACTCCTGGTACTGAATATTTTAACACATTGTCAAAAATTCCAGTTTTGGGTAACTGCGATGAACTCGAAGTAGAGGTTGGAGTAGGCTGGCTAGTTGAACTTCCGCTGCCCACTGTGATGACCGACTGACCGTTGCCGTCACATTGAATAACGTCGGTGGCATTAAGATCGTTTTTAGTAATGTTACTGTCGGTGGTTAAACCGGCGGTACAATCAAAAGTTAAAGTGGTTGAGCCGTTGGTTTTGGCCTTAAAAACCAAGGTGGCGATGGTTCCGCTGCCGGTTTTTGAACTGGCGGGATCATCAACCATACCGGCAATATAGGCTTTTCCAGGTTGTGAGATTTCTTTTGAAACGGTGTTGAAAAAAGTACCGTCATTCACGGATTGCGCCTCAACCACATTATTATCGTAAATTATATAGACGTCAACCGAAGTAATTTCATCAGAACCGGTATCAACATTAACTTTAACTTCAAAAGTTTGTTCGGCTTGGGTGTTAATAGTGGTTGGATCAAATTGAAAAGTGGCGGCTAATGAAAGATTGAATAAAGGGACGATCAACAAAAATCCTAAAATAAAAAAAATCAATCTAAAAATTCTCATTGATTTTATAATAGATAATATTAAGTCAAATGTCAAATTTCTAATTACTCTAATTGACCTAATCAAATTCCAATAGTTCAGTTTTTAAATGACTAATTAATTATTAGAATAATTAGAAATTAGGTTAATTAGAAATTTATTTTTATTCCTCATCCGTTCTAATTGACAATGCCGCAATTATCAAAGAATAATCTTGAGCGTTGACTACGCCGTCAAGATTCAAGTCGGCCAAACGTAACGAGTCGGTATCGCCTTTATTAAGACTGTTTCTTACCAGTGAGACATCATAAGAGTTAACAATCCCGTCTTGTTCTGGCAGGTCGCCTACCAATTGATAGATGCCTGAGAAATCAAGATCATTAACTCCTGAAGTTAAAGTAATTTTTCCTTGTCCGCAATGATAACTGCCGGGATAGGTCTCGGTTGGGACTTGGTCACAGATTTTCTTTTGGATGTGTTTTGGGCCCTTGATAAGAATACTATAGTCTGAAGCAAGAGGAACATTAAAAGGAATAATGCCATTGTGCCAGGTGATGCCATCTGTTGTCACAAAATCTCCGGTTGAAGTTTGGTTAACTGAGAAATCTTCGTTTCTAATGATTACTTTAACCACCATTTTATTCAGTTGGTTTTTTGGAATATTAGTGATTCCTTGAAATTTAAGTTTAAGGTCGAGTCGGACGCCTGAAGTTGGCGTTGGGGAAGCAATGGTGGTTGGGGTGATTGGGTAACTGGGGGAGATGGGAGTTGTGGTCGGAGTTGTTCCGCCGGGAGTTACCGAGGGAGTTGGGGTTCCGGTTGGTCCAGTTGGGATTGGAGTGGGTGTGGACGTTGATCCGCCCGGAGTGGGAGTAATTGTGGGCGTCACTTGGCTTGCGGCGCATTCTGGTGTTTTACGGGTTATTCCAGAGCCGGGGCAGCCAGCGCCAACTTGACTATTTTCCGGTTGTTGATCCATTTCTGTTGCTTGAAGAGCGGCTTTTACTTGATTACATTCATTGGAATCCGCCTGATATAAATCACTGCAGGCCTGAAGTAAAGCGGTATATGCTGCCTTGAAATTTGATTGTTGGGTTAAATAAGTGGTTAGGGCTCGATAAACAATCGGATGGCTTTTTTCTTTGCTGATACCAGAAATGGTGCAGCCGTTGAAAGTACCACCGGCGGTCATTAAATAAAAAGCTTTAATCAGCACGCCGTTATTTTTATGAACACCGCCGTTATCTAGACTTCCGCAATAATAAAGTGAAGAAAATAATCTATCAGGTTGTGGTTGTTTACTTTGGGTGGGATCATCCATCCGCCGAATTACCCCCAAGGTGGTATCTTCTCCCATGGTCCAATCATCAGGGTCTAAAGCATAACCAAAAATATCAGAAACGCTTTCATTTAAAGCCCCTGATTGGGTTTTGTACATTAAATTGGCGGTTGAGCCGGTGACGATATGAGTATATTCATGGGCTAAAACATCGTTGGCAACTAATCCATCACAAAAAATAATATCGCCATCACTACCAGTCCAAGCAGCGTTGGGACAGATAAAATCATTAAATGTTGGTATGTGAACATAGGTATTAATTGGTCCGCCATTGTTGTTATAGCCGTCTCTATTAAAATTATTTTTATAGTAATTATAGGTATCGCCAAGGAAAGTATAAGCGTTGTCTACATCAGAATTGCCAACAGGAGTCCCACCTTCGATTCTGGCAGGTGGACAAGTAGTAGTATTATTACAATTATAAATAGTTCTATTTAATACTTCTTTTATTAACTGTTCTGAATATAAAATATTACCAGTGGCTAAGTCTACAAAATACTGTTTAGAAAAGAATACCGGATGGGTATCGGAGTTGATTGTCACCGCCAAAGTTGAATAATTAGTTTCATCATCAGAAAGACCAAGAATTTTTAAATTTAAAATAAAACGCTCTGTTTTTTCAATCTTCAGTGGTACGCCGGCAGATTCTTCTTCTTTAGCTTTTTGTAGGGCGATCTCCTTGGCCTGTTCGTTAGTGATTTTTTCCGCTTTTAATGTTTCGTCAAAAATTAGACTACCATCAACCGAATATATTTCGTTTTCATTTCTAAGATGAATGGCTAAAATTCCGCCAAAAACGGGGATATTATTGATTTTTTGATTGTAAAAAAAGTGTTCGCCATTGAGGTTAAAATTACGAGCAGTTAAAAATTTGTCTTCGCGGTCTTTAAAGAATCTGGCTAAAAAAGAATTTTGGATGAAATTTTTAGGGATTAATCTGCCGGTTGAAGTGCCTTTAACTCCTTGGGGAGTTGATTTTTCTTCGGGTTGATATTGCGGATCATTGTTTAAAAACTCCAAAACAGCGGCACCACCTTCAGCCTTGCTTTTATATAAATAACCCTCATCTTTATGTAAAGAAAAGTTGGCGGTTGAATTATTTTCTTGAACATAGGAATCCTCAGTGACTGTTTGAGTGTTAATAATATTATTAGAAGAGGCGCGACTACGAAAAGAAAAATTATAAAAAAGATAGGAGGCTGTTAGTAAAAAAATCACTAACGTTAAAAAAAGAAAAAAAAGAATTTTGAAAGATACATTTTTCATTTTGCGAAATAAATAAGTCCGACATTATTCTGCTCAAGATTTTCCAACTTAAATTGATAGCCGAAGGCTTCCTGCTGATCAATCATATAGCCCGCGATACCTCCGGACTTAAATTCAATTTCCTTTGTTTGACCGTTTTTTTCAACCGCTATTTTAGCTGAGGTGATGCAATCGCGGCATTTATCGTCGGGTTTGATGGTTTCTAATAATTTAAGAGAGATCTGGCTGTTGGGCAGAGCGATGGGTTGGTTTTTGGTCAATGTTATCTCCTGGCCGAGGTAAAGTTTTATTCCTTCCACCTTCCCCAAGATTTCGGTGGTTTTATCGGTAATTAAATTTGAGTCTTTTTTGCTGTCAGGAGTATATTCAATAGAAAAATCAACTTGACCGGTTTTTTGCGGTTGAAAAGTAAGTTCTACTAAAGACGAATCAGTGAAAACGGTTGGAGTTGTCGAGTTTAAATTTTTTATGCCTGTAATACTCAATTTATCTTTATCTTTTTTAGTAAATACTTGAAAATCAAGCTGAAGATTTTTGTGATTAACAAATTCAACCTTTGTTGAATCATAATTCAATATTACATCATAGCCGGTAATCGGTTGATTGTCTGAGTCGGCGTAAACATAGAGGGTAATCGGGTTTTTTTGTGAGACAACGGTTTCGTTATTTTTAGCCTTAAGAGTGAGACTTCCTTTTTCTTTTACGGTGGGTGGAGCCACAGTTGGGGAAACTTGAGTGGTAATTGGTGGTTGAATTGGCGGAGTTACCTTTCTTAGTCTTGCTATAACTGAAAATATCAACACCAAAAAAGCTACCGATAGTAAAGCAAAAATAATAGTTAGAAATTGTTTGTTATGGTTCATATAATTATTATAAAATAAATTTTATTTAAAGACAGTCTTTAATAAAAACTGTCTTTAAAATTTTAACAATTATTCTTCGTCGCTTCTAATTGATAACGCGGCGATCACCAATGAGTAATCTTGAGCGTTAACCACACCGTCAAGATTCAAGTCGGCCAAACGTAACGAGTCGGTATCGCCTTTATTAAGACTGTTTCTTACCAGTGAGACATCATAAGAGTTAACAATCCCGTCTTGTTCTGGCAGGTCGCCTACCAATTGATAGATGCCTGAGAAATCAAGATCATTAACTCCTGAAGTTAAAGTAATTTTTCCTTGTCCGCAATGATAACTGCCGGGATAGGTCTCGGTTGGGACTTGGTTACAGATTTTCTTTTGGATGTGTTTGGGTCCTTTAGTTAAGATTCTGTAGTCTGATCCGGGAAGAAGATAAGGGAAGGAAACTGTTCCTGTCCAGACGCCGCTATCGTCGGCGACAAAGTTAACTTGTTGGGAAAAAATGCTAGGATTTTTAGTTGTTGCAGATTCGTCGGCCAGTATGATTGGTCCTCCGAAAACTGTTACCTTAACCACTTGATTATTGAACTGATCAGGTGGCTTTTTCATAATGCCTTGAAATCTAAGTTTTAAAGAAATAGTTATCGGACCTTCTGGAGGTGGAGATGGTGGGGAAGTAGACGGAAGAGGATTACAGTCAGAGCGACCTTCACATTCTTTCTCGGCGTATTTAAACCACGCATCGCTTGATTTACAAGTAGTTTCTTCTCCTAATATTCCTGCGTATCCATCGTAACAAATATAGTAAGCGTAGCGGAAACCGGATACACTATCAACAGTACATTGCTGATCAACGGCAAAAGTGGCAACACCAATTTTACATTCGCTGGTAGGATAGGGGACGGGCGTAGTAGTGACAATAACGCCGGTGACAACAGGGGTAGGAGTTAGCGTGGGTGTTGGCCCGCCGGTTGGAGAAGGAGTAATTCCTCCCATAACGACTGGTACTTCCGAAAGAGAGGAATCAGCGTTTATTTTGATAATTTTGGAGTTATTCGAATCAATAGCGATTGACGCGCTGCCGTCTGAGATTGAACTAAAAGTTAAACTGGCTACCTCAGTTTGTTTAGAAGACGGCAGAATATAACCGGTGGCTGACTGAATTTCACCAACGATTTTAATTGTTCCAGTTTGATTAATCGATGACAATTTAGAATTGTCATCGCTCAAATCTTGACTGACTGTTCCCAATTTATATTCAATGTTTTTTAATTGAAGTTTTGTTTTATCAAAGGTAATGGTAAGATAATAACCTCTGATTGTCATATCAATTGAAGGTTGGATTTTTATAGTAGTTGATAAATCCTGATTAGCCGTAAAAGAAAAAAGTGATGGGCTAAGTGAGACAGTTACCGCCTCACCGCTGGCTTTTGATTTTTTTTGGGTTTGGTAGAGAAGGTAGCTAGTCATTAAAAATATGACTAAAAGAAAAACAAAACCGATAAAAAAAATTTTTAAAGGAGATTTTTTATTCATATGTTTTACTAATCAATTCAATCCAGTACAACGCCAGTTTATTTCTGCTTTTTTAGTAACAACATTAATCACGCAAGCGGGAAGACAGCCTTGTTTCTGAATATTTAAGTCTATCCACCAGGTGCCACCAGGATTGCAGAAATGTTCGTCTTTCAAACTACCTTCTTTGACACAATCACTTTTAAGAGCAATTTCCTTTGCTTCTTGGAAACTCATCTTCTCTCCTGTATCAGTCTTAATACAATTTTCTTCGGCTGGTGGGAGTTGTAGACAACGGCTATTCACACACTGGATTGCCGGGCAGGTTGGACATGGTTGTCCTTCTTGACATGGTGTACAAGCAACTTGTGGACAATCAGAGTTAACTTTACATTGCGGTGGATTGTTTAGTGTATTTGTAACAATCCCCCGATCAGCTACTCCCACCTCACTATCACCATTAAAATCGGCATTGACGGTTGATGGGATTTTTCCGCCATTAACGGCGGCCACGTAGTAATAGTAATCTACTTTTTCAATTATTCCATTACCATCAGCGTCACCTTGGGGTCGATGCGTTCGTTTGCACCAACTGTTTTTATTGTCTTGAGTTGGTGGAGTTAGGAAAAGAGAGGAGGGGAGGGAACATTTATATGATGCGCCGTTAAGCCCCATGAAATTACAAGAAGTATCACAAGTATCGTCCTTTAAACAAAGACAGTTGGGATTAACCGTTGGTATTGGGGAAGTGGTTATCTGGCCGCTAAAATTGAAATTGGTTTCATCAACTTTACCAAACTCATAAATACCGCCACTGACGTTGCCAACAATTTGGGATTTGTCTGTTACTAATTTGACGGTCCCCGAGCCACTAGCAGTTCCTTGAAAATCCATTTTTAG